>CAMFKP010000011.1 GCA_945957385.1 uncultured Aeromonadaceae bacterium | reverse complement strand
TTCTTGTTTAATGGTGTCACTGTCGCCATCAGCCTGATCGTGGGCGGTATTATCATGTGGTGGATTGAAGGGCGCCCGCAACCGGCCCAGCAAACCACAGAATTGGCCCATGTGACGCCACGGCAAGCACTGGCCATCGGTTTCGCACAACTCTGTTCCCTGATTCCTGGGGTCAGCCGTAGTGCCTCCACGATTATGGGTGGCATGCTGGTAGGGCTGAACCGTCCGACCGCGACCGGCTTCAGCTTCTTCTTGTCAATTCCAACCCTGGGCGCCGCCAGCCTCTACTCACTGATGAAAGACCTGAACGGTGTGGGTGATCATGGCCTGTTGAACATCACGGTCGGCCTCGTCACCTCTTTCATTGTCAGCCTGCTGGCCATCGGCTGGCTGCTGCGCTACGTCAGCAAGAACAGCTTCCGTGGATTTGCCGTCTACCGCATCATTGCTGGTCTCGTGATCCTGGCCCTGACCTACAGCGGCTTCTTGCAAGTCAGCGCCTGATACATAGATCCCCCCGCGACAGGGCAGCCATTGGCTGCCCTTTGTCATTCTGGTGCCCCCCCAATCGGCGTCTACACTTTAAGCAGACGTCCGTTGCGGAGCGCACCATGTCCCCCGTCCCTTCCGTTGCCAACGATCCCCCGTTCGAGCGTGCCGCACTGGCGACCCTGCGCCACCTGCTGGCCCTGCCGCTGCCAGAAGCCGGACCGGATGCCGCGACCGCGTTGGGCAAACGGCTGCAAGACTGTGCCCCGCTGAGCTATCTGGCGCTGGTGCAGTGCGTCGACGACGCGCCGGCCTTCATCGCCATGCCCGGCCTGACGGGCGCGTTGCCGGAGGAGATAGCCGGCCATGCGTGTCAATTCGAACGCCTTCCGGCGCAGCAGGGCTGGTGTACGGCCCGCATTCACCATGGCGACTGGCGCGGTATCGTCGCCTGCACGCCAAGCAAATACCGAGGGCTGATCCAGCACCTGTTAGAGGTCTGCGCCAACCACTTTTCGCTACTGCAGGCCGACCATCTCCTGGAACTCTCCAGCTCTCCGTTGTTGAATCGCATCCCGTTCTGGCAAGAGAAGCTTGATAGCTTTACCCGGCTGCTGCGCCTCGGTGGCTCGTTGCCGGCACGCCAGCTGTTTGCCCAATTTGACTCCACGCTGCGCTTCTGGATGGGAGCCAAAGAGGTGCTGCTGTTACAGCGCCGTGAAAGCCAGATCGTCTCGCTCTACCCCGTGGGACAACGCATGACCGAGGCGCTGATGCAGGAGTTGGCCCAACCCAAGGCCGTGCATAAAGAAGAGGATTGCCTGTTCTGGTACAGCCTGCCAATCCAGATGAACCGCCAGTACTACTGCAGCCTGTGTCTGGCGCTGGACAAGCCGATGGTGCCGGAGGATCGCCAGTTGCTGCTGTTCATGAGCGAACTGGCTGGCTTGCTGGCTGAGCTATACCAGCTGCGCGAGTTCCAGCACCAACATAAGGAGGCAAACCCCAGCCAACACGTACCAGACCAACAGCGCTTACAGCAGCTGCAACGGCTGAACCTGCGGCTGCAGCGCCAGCTCAAACAACGCGATGAGCTCGAGCGGGAGATGCAACTCGATGCGCAGCGCGATCCGTTGACCCAGCTGGCCAATCGTACCCTGTTCCTGCACCGCCTCGACCATGCCCTGAAGCACTACAAGCGCTATCCGGAAGATGGTTTTGCGGTGTTGTTGATCGATCTGGTGTCGCTGCGCCAGGTCAATGAGCAGTATGGCGATGAGCTCGGCGATCTGCTGCTCAAGCACGTTGCCCACATGCTACGACTCTGTATACGACAGAATGACCTGGTCGCCCGCCTCAGCGGCGACGAATTCATCGTGCTGCTCGATGCCAGCAGCCACGCCGAACATGTCACCCCCATCATCAGCCGCATTCTGAACCAGCTGCAGCAACCGCTACTGCTGGAGGGCAACGAAGTCACCATCCATGCCAATCTCGGGGTGGCCACCGTCTCGCCCTCCACGGACGAGAGTGCCCAATTGCTACGTCAGGCCGATATCGCCACCTTTCAGGCCAAGCGCCGAGGCTTGAATCAGGCGGTGTTCTATTCGGAGTTGTGCGATGTACCGGATCACCTGTCACCGGAGCAGGCACTGCAACAGGCACTGCAGGAGAAGCGCATCCTGCCGTATGTGCAGCCGGTGATGCGCCTCAAGGACAGACGCATCACGCACCTGGAGCTGGTGGCGCGCCTGCTGGAGAGTAATGGCGAGGTGCAGGATGCGATGGCATTCATTCCACTGGCGGAGCAGAGTGAGCTGATCCTGGACATCGATCGTACCATGCTGCGCCATGCCTGCGGTTTGCTGACCGGCCTCTATCAGCCGTTGATGCATGACAACAACCTGCGGCTGAGCCTGAATCTGTCCGGGCGTCACCTGGTCGATCGCCAGCATATTCAGGAGCTGATGGAGATCATTCAACAGGCCGCCATTTCACCCAAGCTGTTTATCTTCGAGTTCAAGGAGCGCGATCTGATGCGACGCGACAGCCAGACGCTGACCCTGCTGCACGAGCTCAGGGCCAAAGGCATTGGTATCGCCGTCGATGACTTCGGCACCGGCTTTGGCTCGCTCAATTCGCTGTTTCACTACCCGGTGGATTTCATCAAGGTTGACGACAGCTTCACCCACCGGCTGTTGAAGTCGAACCGTGACCGGGCGCTGGTGCGCGCGATCCGCGATATCAGTCATGACCTGGGGATGCAGGTGATCATCGAAGGTGTCGAAGAGCGCTCCCAGTACCTGAAGCTGGTGGAGATGGGCTGCGATCTGGCGCAGGGCAACTTCTTCTCGGCGCCGCTGCCAGCGGATGCGCTGCTCAGTCTGTTGCCGTCACGCGGCGATCCGCGCCCCCCGGCCAAATAAATACCTGTCAACGATGACAGGGCGGTAAAAATAACTTTAATCAGCCGTTAAATTATTATTTTTCATAAACAAACCGTGAAATAAATAATAATCACCACAGTGCAAATAGAAAACCCAACCATATGATTATTATTGATAATTTATTCTTAACTGTTATTTAATATAAAATTACGCCGCATCAAGGTGCGGCGTAATATATTTAAATATGTAAAGGATGATTTATTTATCCGCACCCTCTTTATCGCGAAACAAGGCCCGCAGATTGGCGATGCCAACCTGGGCTTTCTGCTGCCGCTGCTCGGCGGTCACCTCGCGTTTATCCCCTTCCCACTCCAGATCGTGCTGCGGCAACTCCAGCAGGAAACGGCTCGGCTCCGGCCGCACCGATTCACCGAACTGTCGCCGCTCCTTGCACAGAATAAACGTCAGTTCGCTCTGGGCGCGGGTGATGCCGACATAGGCCAGTCGCCGCTCCTCGTCGACGTTGTCCTCGTCGATACTGCTCTGGTGGGGCAGCAACCCCTCTTCCATGCCGATCAGAAACACGTACGGAAACTCCAGCCCCTTGGAGGCGTGCAGCGTCATCAGCTGCACCTGATCGAGCTCGGCCTCCTCTTCATTGCGCTCCAGCATGTCGCGCAACGTCAACCGGCTGACCACTTCATTCAGCGTCATCGGCTCAGTGCCTTCGGCCGGATCCCCCTCCAGCATGGTGGTCACCCAGCGGTAGAGGGTCGAAACGTTCTGCATCCGCATCTCGGCGGCCTTCGGGCTGGGCGAGGTTTCGTACAGCCACTCCTCGTAATGAATGTCGCGGATCAGATCGCGCACCGTCTCGATGGCATTGCCACGTACCGCCTGATCGCCGAGACGCACCAGCCAGTCGCAGAAGTGGCGCAGCGCGGCCAGGCCGCGGCCATGCAGCACCTGCTCCAGCCCGAGTTCGAAACTGGCGGCAAACAGGCTCTTGCCACGCTCGTTTGCGTAGTGGCCGAGTTTTTCCAGCGTGGTCGGGCCGATCTCGCGGCGCGGCAGGTTGACCACCCGCAGGAAGGCGTTGTCGTCATCCGGATTCACCAGCAGGCGCAGGTAGGCCATGATGTCCTTGATTTCGCTGCGGGCGAAAAACGAGGTGCCACCGCTCAGGCGATAGGGGATGCGGTTCTGCATCAGCACCTTCTCCAGCAGCCGTGACTGGTGGTTACCCCGGTACAACACCGCATAATCGGCCCAGCGGCTGCGGTTCATGAAGCGGTGGCCCATGATTTCCGCGGCGACACGTTCGGCCTCGTGCTCTTCGTTGCGCGCCGCCAGCACCCGCACCGGCTGGCCATAGTCGAGCTCGGAGAACAGCTGCTTGTCGAAGACATGCGGGTTGTTGGCGATCAGGATGTTGGCACACTTGAGGATGCGCCCCTTGGAGCGGTAGTTCTGCTCCAGCTTGATCACATTCAGGCTCGGGAAATCCTGCTGCAACAGCACCAGGTTCTGCGGCCGCGCGCCGCGCCACGAATAGATCGACTGGTCGTCGTCCCCCACCACGGTGAAGCGGGCGCGCTGCCCAACCAGCAGCTTCACCAGCTCGTACTGGCTGGTGTTGGTGTCCTGGTATTCGTCGACCAGCAGGTACTGGATCTTCTGCTGCCAGCGCTCACGCACTTCGGCGTTGGTCTTCAGCAACAGCGTCGGCATCAGGATCAGGTCATCAAAATCCAGCGCATTGTACGCCGTCATCTGGCGCTGGTAGCGCTCATAGAGCAACGCCAGCTGCTGCTCTTCGGCATCCCGGGCGCGTTTCAACGCGACGCCGGGCAGTACCAGATCATTCTTCCAGTTGGAGATGGCGTTCAGCAGCCGGCCGAGCTGCTCCTTGTCGCCCTGCAGTTCGGTCTCGGTCAGTTCCTTGAGCAGCGCCATCTGGTCCTGGTCATCAAACAATGAGAAGTTGGCTTTCAGCCGCAGCGCCTTATGTTCCTTGCGGATGATGTCGAGCCCCAGCGAGTGGAATGTCGAGACGATTAGCCCCTTGAGCAGCTTGCGATCCAGGGTCTGTGCCACCCGCTCCTTCATCTCGCGCGCCGCCTTGTTGGTGAACGTGACGGCGCAAATGTTGCGCGCCGCATAGCCACAACGCTGGATCAGGTAGGCGATCTTGGTGGTGATGACCCGCGTCTTGCCCGAACCCGCACCGGCCAGCACCAGACAGGGCCCGGAGACAAACTCCACCGCCTGTTGCTGTCGCGTATTCATTTTCATCGCCTATCCTCCTGCTCGCACTCTGGTCGCGGATTGTAGCAAAAACGGCGCCTGGCGCAGATGCGGTTTGCCTTCGACGCGACTTTTGCCGATCATGATGCCGTTTTTCCGGCAGAGCGAGTCCCGATGGCATCCCAGTTTTCACCTGCAGCGCTACGCGCCCAGTTTCCGGCGCTGGCCCAGTCGATCAACGACCAACCGCTGATCTACCTCGATAACGCCGCCACGACGCAAAAACCGCTGGCGGTGCTCGACGCTATGGATCGTTTCTATCGCAGCGACAACGCCAACGTCCATCGCGCAGCCCACACGCTGAGTGCCCGCGCCACCACGGCGTTCGAGGCCGCCCGCGAACGGGTGCGCCACTTTCTCAATGCCGCCAGCAGCGATGAAATCGTCTGGACCCGCGGCACGACGGAAGCGATCAACCTGGTGGCCGCCAGCTGGGGCGGCAGCCAGCTGCGCGCGGGCGACGAAATCCTGCTGTCGACGCTGGAGCATCACGCCAACATAGTGCCCTGGCAACTGCTCGCCGCCCGCACCGGCGCGGTGATCCACGTGATACCGCTGACGGCGGCCGGGACGCTCGATATCGCCGCCGGTCTGGCACTGATCGGGCCCCGAACCCGACTGCTGGCCATCACTCAGGTCTCCAACGCCCTGGGTCTCATCACGCCCCTTGCGCCATTGTTGGCTGCGGCAAAAGCCGTCGGGGCGCTGACACTGGTGGACGGCGCGCAGGCGGTCGGTCACCTGCCGGTGGATGTGCAGGCCCTCGGTTGCGATTTTTATGCGTTCTCCGGCCACAAGGTGTATGGCCCGACCGGCATCGGCGTGCTGTATGGCCGCCGTGACGTGCTGGAAACCCTGCCGCCATGGCAAGGTGGCGGCGAGATGATTCGCCATGTCAGTTTCGCCGGCAGCAGCTGGAATCGCATCCCGCTGCGCTTTGAGGCCGGCACCCCGCCGATCGCCGAGGCCATCGGCCTGGCCGCGGCGCTGGAGTTTGTCGCGACCTTGCCCGCCGGCTGGCGCGAACATGAGGCCAACCTGCGCGATCGCCTGCTGGCCGGCCTCGCGCGCTTGCCATTTATCGAGGTGGTGGCGCCCGGCGCCGAGCGCGTTGGTGTGGTATCACTGCGGCTGGGCGACATTCACCCGCAGGATGCCGGTGAGCTGCTGGACCAGATGGGGATTGCCAGCCGGGTCGGTCACCACTGTGCCATGCCGCTGATGCAGGCGCTCGGTGTCGAAGGCACCTTGCGGCTGTCGCTGGCGGTATACAACACCGAACCGGAGGTTGACGCCGTGCTGGCGGCGTTGGCCCGCTTGCCCGATTTCTTCTGAACCGAGGAGCCTGCCTGATGACCGATCTCACCGCCTTTTTACGTCAGCACCCGCTGGGACAGACAGACTTGAACGCCGAGACAGTACTGGCGCGGTTCCGTCAGGCCGGAGCCTGGGAGGCGCGCTACCGCGAGCTGATCCTGCTTGGCAAACAGCTACCCGCCATCCCCGCGGAATGGCGTGGCGAGGAGCAGACGCTGGCCGGCTGCGAGAGCCAGGTGTGGCTGCTCGGCGAACAGGATGACGCGGGTATCTGGCACTTTGCCGCCGACAGCGAGGCACGTATCGTCCGCGGCCTGCTGGCGGTAGTGCTGGCAGCCCTGAATCATCACAGCGCCGCCGCGATTCAGCAATTCGATATCGAGGCCTACTTCGACGCGCTACAACTGGCCAAACACCTGAGCCCGTCCCGGGGCAACGGCTTGCGCGCCATGGTCGAGGCGATCCGCCAGCGGGTCAGCTGACGGCCGCACAGCCTGGCTCAGGCCTGGTCGCGACTGGACGCCCCATCCCAGCGGCGGAAGATCAGCGACGTATTGATGCCACCAAACGCAAAGTTGTTCGACATCAGGTAGTCGATCGCGAGCCGGCGTCCTGCGCCCAGCACATGGTCCAGGGCGCCGCAAGCCGGATCAGGCTGCTGCAGGTTCAGCGTCGGCGCAAACCAGCCGTCACGCATCATCTCGATACCCAGCCACGCCTCAATGGCCCCGCAGGCGCCCAATGTATGGCCAAAATAGCTCTTCAGCGACGAGATCGGCGTCTGTGTTCCAAACAGCGCATGGGTGGCATGGCTCTCGGCGATATCCCCGCGCTCGGTGGCGGTGCCGTGGGCGCTGATATAGCCAATCTGCTGCGGTTGCAGCCCCGCCTGTTCCAGCGCCATCTGCATGCAGAGCTGCATCGTCTCTTGCTGTGGTTGTGTCACATGGGCCGCATCGCAGTTGCTGGCATAGCCCACCAGCTCCGCCAGAATGGTCGCGCCGCGTTGCCGCGCATGCTCCAGCTCTTCCAGCACCAGAGTACCCGCCCCCTCCCCGATCACTAGCCCATCGCGGGCAACATCAAACGGCCGTGGCGACGCCTGTGGCTGATCGTTCATCTGGCTGGTAGCAAACAGGGTATCAAACACCGCCGCCTCGGAGGGGCACAGCTCTTCGGCCCCACCAGCCACCATCACGGTCTGATAGCCGTGGCGGATCGCCTCGGCGGCGTAACCGATCGCCTGACTCCCCGAGGTGCAGGCGCTGGAGGTCGGGATCACCCGCCCCCGGAGGCCAAAAAACAGGCCGGCATTGACTGCCGTGGTATGCGCCATCATCTGTACATAGGTGGTCGCAGTGATCTGCTCGGTGGTCTTTTGGCTCAACAGATGGCCAAATGCCGCAATCGGCGCCGTACTGCCGATCGACGAGCCATAGGCAATCCCTGTGCGGCCATCGGTGAGCACGCTGCAACCCAGTAACCCGGATTGTTGCAACGCCAGCTCCGTCGCCACGGTAGCCAGCTGGGAGACCCGCCCCATGCTGCGGGTCTGCTTGCGGCTGTAATGGGTCGGCAGTACAAAGTCGTCGATTGGCGCCGCCAAACGGGTATTCAACCCTTGATAGACGTCCCATTCCGCCATCTGGCGCACCGCGTTGCGCCGCTGTTGCATGTGGGCACGGATCTCGGGCCACTGCTGGCCGAACGCTGTCACACCGGCCATGCCGGTCACTACGACGCGTCTGTTCATCACATTTATCCTTTTGCTGTGGTCATCAGACCATACCACCGTTGATCGAGATGACCTGCCGCGTCACATAGGCGGCGATATCCGACATCAGATAACTGACTAATCCAGCCACCTCGTCGGCCTGCCCCATGCGTTGCAACGGGATCAGCGGCAGCGCCTGCTGCAGGATCGTCTCGTCAACCATGCCGGTGTCGATCAGACCTGGCGCGACACAGTTGACCGTGATCTTGCGCTTGGCCAACTCCAGCGCCAACGCCTTGGTCGCGCCTATGATGCCGGCTTTGGCGGCGCTGTAGTTGACCTGGCCCCGGTTACCCATGACACCGGAAACCGAAGAGAGCGTCACAATACGGCCGCCACGACGCGCGGCTATCATCGGCATCACGCAGGGATGCAACACGTTGTAGAAGCTGTCGAGGTTGGTGTGAATCACGCCATCCCAATCCCCCGCACTCAGGGCAGGGAACGCCGCATCACGAATGATACCGGCATTGCTGACCACGCCATAATAAGCGCCGTGAACCTCGATATCGGCCTCCAGCACCTGGCGGCACTGTTCGCGGTCGGCGATATCAAAGCCGAGCAGACGGCCATGACCGCCTGCCGCCTGGACCTGCTGCAATGTCTGCTCTGCTCCGGCGGCATCCGAGTGGTAATGCACCACGATATCAAAGCCATCGGCGGCCAAACGACAGGCGATCGCCCGGCCAATTCCCTTGCTGGCACCTGTGACCAGTACTTGTCGTTGCATGGTGTCACTCACCCCAATAATTGTTCCAGTTGCTGTGCGGTTGGCTCGAGCGTGCTCAGCCGTGCCTCGGCCACCAGCTCATCCCCCTGATAGAGACGGCACTCGAAACTGCTGAGGCCGCCATCCTGCATCAGGCGTTCGACCTCAATCCGCAGTCCCGCCGCCACCGTCAGCCACGGTTGGTGACTCAGGTAATGGCGGCAACCGAGTAATAGCCCGATGCGCGGCGGCTGCTGCCGTTGCCAGCTCTGATAACCCGCCCAGGCCGCTATGCTCTGCGCCATCAATTCGACGCCGACCCAGCCTGGGAGCCGGCCCTCTGTGGTCAGAAACAGGGCCAGCCGGGCTGGATCACGCACCTGGCAACAGGCCCGTTCACCGTCCACCCAGAGCAATTCGTCCAGCAGCAGCATCGGGCTGGCATGGGGTAACAGGCGGCTAATCGGCGGTATCATGCCACTGGCTCCCGAGCAAACAACAGGCTGACGTTATTACCGCCAAACGCAAACGAGTTGGATAACACGGCCGGCCGCAGTAGCGGCTGCCCCTGCGCCAGCAGATTCACCGGCTCCAGCTGCGGATCGCGCTGCATTGCCGGCGGCCACTGGGCTGGCAACAGCGCCTGCCCGGTTAGCAATAGCCAGGCGATGGCGGCCTCCGTGATCCCAGCCGCCCCCAGCGTGTGGCCCGTCAGCGGCTTGGTCGAACTGCAAGGCACCCGATCCCCAAACAGGCGATAGACGGCCTTGGCCTCCATCGCATCATTGAGACGGGTCCCGGTGCCGTGCAGGTTGATGTACCCCACGTCAGCAGCGGCCATCTGCGCCTGCTGTAGCGCCATCTGCATTGCCGCGGCGGCGCCGTTACCCGTCGGATCGGGAGCCGAGATATGGTAGGCATCGGAGGATTCGCCGACCCCGATCAGGGCCACTGCCGCCGGCTCGCGGGTCAGCAGGCAGACTGCCGCCGCCTCACCGATGTTGATGCCATCGCGTTGCGCCGCAAACGGGGTACAGATGCCCGCCGCCAACGACTCCAGGCTGTAGAAGCCATTCAGGGTCAACCCGCACAGCGTGTCCGCGCCGCCCACAATCACCGCATCCGCCAGTCCCGACAGCAGCAGATGCTGTGCGGAGATGAAGGCCCGGGCGCTGGAAGAGCAGGCCGTCGACACCGTATAGGCGGGCCCCAGGCAGCCGGTCAGCGCCGAGACAAAGTGGGCTGGCGCCCCCAGCTCCTGCTGTGGATAGGCATAGCCCGCCGGTAGTGGCTCCCCGCCTTGGACAGCCGCCAACGCCATAGTCCCTTCATCAATGCCCGAGGTACTGGTACCCATCACGACGGCCACCCGCTCGGCGCCAAAGCGGGCTATCGCCGCCGCTATCTCCCCCTCGATCTGCCGCAACGCCGCCAGCAACAGGCGGTTATTGCGGGTCGAGTGCCGCATCAGGGCTGCCGGCAGCGCAGGAAGCGCGTCGGTTACCGCTCCGACGCAGACCCGGCGACCATCGTGCAGCGTCAGCGCATGACCTGCCAGCGGTGATGCGCCAGCCAGGCCGGAGGCCACCTCGGTGGCGTTCGCTCCCAGCGCATTGATCATCCCCATGCCATGGATATAGCAAGGTGGCACCTTCATTCCTCACCTCCTGACGCTGTGGGGCGGCTGGCGAGCGTGCGCAAGATCAGCTGGTAGCCAAATACATGTTGCGTCAGCCGGCTCGGCTCGCGCCCTTGCGGGCTGACAACATAGTTGATTTCAGTTACGCGTTCACCAGCCGGATTGCGTAATAACCGCGAATCCGGGGTCTCCGTCAGGCTCCAGCCGGCAGGAAGCCGGGCCTGCCAGCTCGCCAGCGGCCAGTAAGCCAACATGACATCCGCCAGCACCTGTGCCGCCGGCGGCATAGCCCCGACGCCGGGCGCCAGCCCGGGCAAGGTTGAACTGTGGATCCCCGCCGCATCATAATCGATACGGAACAGCGGCACGCCCAACGGCGTCAGCCCCTGCAGACGCAGCCCTTGAGGCTGCACGGTCAGGACTGTCATCAGACTCTGCCCGTCGTGGCTGGAGCCAGGTAACGCCACCGTCAACAACTGTTGCCGGTAGTGCAGCGGCGCCGGCCAGGGGGCCGGCAAAGCCACCCGGGTCTGCCGATCCAGCGCCGCTTCCGGTACCGGTCGTGCCGAACAGGCCAGCACACCCAGCAACAGTAGAGGCAAATAACGCCGCAGGGGCATCATCAGGTGCGTCATGTCGGAGGCTCCAATGAGTCAGGCCGCCGCGGCAGAGCCAGCGGTGCCAGCAAAAATGAGACCAGCACACCGACACTCAATACCAGCCCGAAGCTGGCAATGGCCTGGGTATGACTCAGCGCCAGCAGGCCAAATCCCAACTGGGTGGTCAGATTCGCCAGCAGGATCGCCAACAGGGTCGCCAGACGCCGTTCATCGGCTGCGGCGTCCTGCCCGGTTTCGGCGGCGCAGTGTGCAAAGAAGAGCCCATAGTCGACACCAATACCGAACACCAGGCTCAGTGCCAGCAGGCTAAACAGGGTAAATGGCAGGCCTGCCACCCCCAATGCGGCAGTCGCCAGCAGCAACGCCACACCATTGGCGACCATGATGCGCGCCGTGGGGCGCCACCCCAAGCGCCACACCATATAACCGACCGCAAGCAGGACGCCGGTCGCCAGCAATCCCGCCAGCAGGATCCGGTAGCGCGCGAACAGATCGCTCCAGCTCTGGCGCTTGTCCTGCCAGTAGATACCAGGCAAGCCGGACGTCGCCTGCTGCAGGGTGGCAAGATCGTGCACGCCATAGACGGGGACCAGCAACGCGACGTCATCCCCGTGCTGCAGCCACAAAAGACGCCAGCCCTGACTGACCGGACTGGTCAGCCACGCTTGCGGCGTCAACGGCTCAAAGGCCGGCAGCGCGGCGGCGCCCATCGCCGGCAGTGCGCCAGCCACCTTGGCGGCCAGCGGTGTCAGCGCCTGGTATCGCGCCTGCTGGCGCGCCAGGGAGGGCAACATGCCGGTCAGGTTGCGATACTCTGTGAGCACCCGCTGCGCCTTGAGGGAGGCCAGCACAGTATCCAACCGTTCGGCACGCTGCAGTACCTGCTGCTCTGAATCCCCCGTGACCAGAAACCCCGTCAGATCGCTCCCCTGTCCAGTCAAGGTGGCGATCTGCTGCTCCTGGTGCTGCAGCTCAACCGGCAAGGGTTGCAGACGACGGACATCATCATCTACCACCAACAGGCTCAACCCATAGGCCGCAGGCAGCAACAACAACCAGGGCACCCCCTGACGCAACCAGCGTCGGGTCTGCCACAGCTGCAACCAGGCTTCCATCCAGTGCCGGGCAGGCAACGGCTGGCAGGTCATCTTGCCCACCAGCGGCGGCATCCAGCAAAACACCGTGATAAATGACGCCAGCAAGCCAACCAGCGAAAAGACTGCCATCTGCTGCAAACCGGGGAACGGCGCCAGCCAGAGCAACAGGTAACCGAGCAGGGTGGTCAGCAAGGCCATCAACAGCGGCCGCCACAGGCGGAGTGCCGTGGCCCAGGGCGTTTCATCTGGATGCAGGCGCCGCTCACTGAGGTAATGCAACGAGTAATCATCGGAGATGCCGATCAAACTGGTACAGATCACCAGCGTGAACAGGTGGATCTGGCCGAAACAGAGCAGCACCGCCAGCAAACCGGCCACCAGGCCCACCCCCAGCGGCAGCATGCAGAGCCACAATGGCCGCAGGCCGCGAAACGCCCACCAGATCACCAGTACGACACCGAGCAGCGAGCCGAGGCCGATCGTCGAGATGTCGGCCTTCGCCAGTTCGGCCGCGTGTTCGCTGTAGAACAGGGTGCCACGCTGCAGTAAACGGGCCCCCGGAAAGCGCTCGCCCAGTTGGCGTTGCAACTGATCCAGCTCGGCCACCAGGCGATGGCTGCGCGTCAGGTCAAATGCCGATCCGGCCAGTTCGGCACGGATCAGATACCAGTCGCGCCCCGCTGCGTCCTGGCTGAGCAACCACCCCTGCTGCAATCGCAGGGGACCATGGGTCTGAGTCATCAGCATCTGTCGGGTCAGCAAGAGCGGATCCTGGCGCCATTCACTGAGCGAGACGCCGGCAAACGGCGAATAGAGCTGTCCGCGCACCCACTGCAGCCACGCCGTCGCCCCCTGTTGCATCCGGGCATCGATCAGCGGATTGCTCAATTGATACCGGTAGCGGGCATAAAAATCCGCCCATTGCCGCGCCAGCGACGGCTCGTCCCCCACCACCTGGGTGATACCCTGTAACTGTCCCAGCTGCTGTTGCCACCAGCGCGCAGCCTCGGCACCGGCGGGGGCATGTATCAGCCACACCAATTGGCGATCGAGACGCTCCGCCAGCGGCGATTGCCACTTCGCCAACGGTGTGTCGGCCTCCTCCTGTGGCAGCAGCGCCAGCACGCTGCTGTTGATCCTGGCCTGCGGCAGTTGCCATGCCAGCAGCAGTGTCATCCCCACCACCATCAACAGCCAGCCCCAGCCCCAGCGTTGCCAACGCCGTCGCCAGACGGCGTTATCGACTGAACAGTCGTCGCTCTGCATCGCTCAGCTCCGCCAGTGAAGGGTGACAATCATGAAACTCGATCTGCGTCGTACCACCTTGTTGATCGGCAATCTGCAGCTGTTCCAGCCCTTGTTCCCCCTGCAGGATCAACTGGCGGAAGACCTGATCCAGCGGCGGTTGTCTGGGGTGAAGTTGCAGTTGCCATGCCGGCCCCTGACTGTGCAGTGACAGGTTAAACGCCTGCTCCAGCACAGTACGATCGGCCACGAACAGGCTGAGCATCAGCCGGGAAAAATCAAACAGCTGCGGTTGCTGCTGTGGCGTCAGCACCTCGGGCGCCTGCCCCTCCAACTGCTGTTCGAAGCGCTGTGCATTCAGGCGCAGCGTCATCACAAACGGCTGCTGTTGCCGCCACCAGAGCCCCAACTGACGATCGAAGATCATCTGCCCGGAAGAGAGCAGAGGTGTCTCCAGACCAGGCAGCATGCGGCGCTGTGCAAATTGGCAACGTTGTACCGGCACGGCCGCCAGTTTGGCCTGTAGCGCCGCCATCGACAGCGGCGCCGCACCCAGCTCGCCCGAGACCACGCCCGCCAGGATGCCGAGCAGCAGAACCCAGCCACCGCTCATGCGCTCACCCCCAATCGCTGCAGCAGAATCGGCGGAGAGAGCCATTGCATCTCGCCGCTCACCTTCGCCACCGCCACCTGAATGGTGTAGCCCTTACAGGCGCGGACACCGCTCTCGGCATCCAGAATTTGATACTCCAGGCGCAGCCGGTTTTCGTACTCGCTGACGCTGACACAGACCCGGATCAGTTGATCAAACCGCAACGGCGCAATGAACTTCAACCGGGTGTCGACCACAGGCCAGAGATAGCCGGAGGCCTCCATCTGGAGGTAGTCATAGTCGATCTGCCGCAACAGCTCGCAGCGCGCCTGTTCCAGATAACGGAAATAGTTGCCATGCCACACCACGCCCATGGCATCGACATCGTGAAACGGCACCCGCAACTCCAGTTCGGCGCTCGGCAAGCGGATATCACCCATGTTCGCACTCCGTATACAGTGGCCACACCTGCTGCTGGATGGCCGTCACCAACTGGCGTAACTCGGCTTCCAGCGGCCGATCTTCGATCAGCGGGGCGCTGATGCGGCGAACGGCCGCACAGTGCGCCTGCAATCCGGGCGCTAACGGCGCAGCCGGCGTCGTGATGGCTCGTCGTAACTCGACGCCCTGCACCGCCGCCAACAGGCAGGCCGCCGCCACCTGTTCGCTCAACTGCAGCACCCGCAGGCAATCGCGCGCCGCTATGGTGCCCATGCTGACCTTGTCCTGGTTGTGACACTCGGTGGATCGGGAAAAGATGCTGGCCGGCAACGTCTGTTTCAGCGCCTCGGCCGTCCAGGCCGAAACCGCAATCTGCAGCGCCTTGAAGCCATGATTGATAGCGCTGCGCTCCCCGGTCGCACCACTGAGGTTGCCCGGCAGCCCCTTGTTGAACTTGCTATCCACCAGCAGGGCCAGCTGACGATCCAGCAGATCGGCCAGATTGGCAATCGCGGTCTTCATGCTGTCCATGGCCATGGCGATATGGCCACCATAGAAATGGCCGCCGTGCATCACATGTTCCTCATCACCGTCGATCAGTGGGTTGTCATTGGCACTGTTGAGTTCGTTTTCGATCAGTTGCCGCCACCACGGCAAACCATCCGCCACCACACCGATGACATGGGGAGCGCAGCGCAACGAATACCGATCCTGTAATCGGTCGCTGTGGCGCGGCAAGGCACCGGCCTGCAGGTCAGCACGCAGCCAGGCGGCCACCTGCTGCAGGCCGGGATGGGGTTTGGCAGCGAACAGCCGGGCATCAAAATGGAAGGCGTTACCGGCCAGCGCCTCACACATCAATGCCGTAATGCGGGTCGTCAACTGCATCAGATAAGCACAGCGCTGATAGGCCAGACAGGAGAGCGCCGTCATCACCGCAGTGCCGTTCATCAGCGCCAGTCCCTCCTTGGGCCGCAACACCAGCGGCGCTATGCCGAGCGCACGGTAGACGTCGGCCGCCGGCTGCAAGCGGCCGTCACGAAACAGATCACGCTCGCCGACCAGCACGGCAGCCACATAGGAGAGCGGGGTCAGATCGCCGCTGGCCCCCACCGAGCCCTCCTCGGGAATGCGCGGAATCAGATCTTGTTGCAACAACCAGCACAGGCGTTGTAACAGTCCCAGACTGACACCGGAAACCCCTTGTGCTAACGAACACAAGCGCGCCACCAGTACGGCCCGACTCGCCTCCAGCGACAGGTCCGCACCCAAGCCACAGCCGTGGAACCGGGTCAGATGCAGCGGCAACTCAGCCACCAGTGCCGCAGGTACCCGACGCGTCACCGAGTCGCCATAACCGGTGGTCACGCCATAGATGTGGCCCTCTTCGGCCAGCAGGCGGTCAAGAAACGCCGCCCCCCGAGCGATGCGGGCCTGGAAATCGACGTCGTCATTGAGCCGGACTGCCGCCCGGCGGTGGGCCAGAGCCCAGACATCCTCTATCGTCAGGCGACCGGCACCCAACGTTACTGTCGTGTGCAAACCAGCTTCATTCGTCATCGGATAATTGCCAGAAATCGTAAAAATTGAACCACTCCAGCGGTGCTTGCAGGCAGTAATGCTCCAGTCGGTTAGCGTAGCGCTGTACCCACTCCGCCAACATGGCCTGCCGGGTCTGCCGCGACAGCTGGATCGGCGCCGAGAAGGGCTCAAAGTACACAGTGAACTGCCCGGCGATACGCAAACCAAACAACAGAGAGACCGGCACACCCAATACCGCCGCCAGCGCAAACGGCCCTTGCGGAAACGGCGCCGGCGCATCGAGGAACTGCGCTTCAATCACCCGTTTTTCCCGCGTCACCGAGGTACGGTCACCAACCATCACCACCCATTCCCCCGCATCGAGTTTCTGTTTCAACCAGATTGCGGTCTCGGGGCCGAGGCTCTGCACACAGATAAGATTCATCTTCACCGCCGGATTGGCACTGGCCAACACCCGGTTGAAGCGTTCGGCGTGGCGGGTAAACACCAGCGCATTGATGGTCACCTCGCCAAACGCCGTCCCCAGAGCCCGGCACAACTCCAGATCACCGAGATGGGAGCCCAGAATCAGCTGCCCTCCCCCCTGCTGCACACAGGCGCGATAGTGCTCCTCGCCGTGGAACTGGATCTGGTCGCGGCCAATCTCACCACGCCACCCCGCCAGCTTGTCGAGCATCGCCTCGCCAAAACGCACAAAGTGGTGCCAGCTGCCCTTGTCGGCCTCCGGTAACCGGAGGCCACGCCGCTGCGCCACGGCGCGGATACGCGCCAGATAGGATTGACTGGCTCGACGTTGGCGTATGCCCGTCAGCCAAAAATAGGTAATCACAGGGTATAACAGGAGCTGAAAGCCGCGGCGCCCAAAACGGTCATAGCTCCAGCGCATCAGGCGCAAGCCCCACTCGGCCCCTCGCTCCGGCGTCCGCGACCAGTGACGCCGCCGCCACCAGCGTTGCGGCCAACCCAGCAGCCGCTCGGTGACCAGTCGGGTATGCAGCCAGGAGATGCGCACATTGTCGCGCCAAAGATCGAAGTGCGACACCCCGTCTGGCGGGTAGTGCACCCGGGTTGGCAAAAAGCGCACCGGTACCCCGGCCCAGTAGAGGCGCACCATGATTTCAATATCAAAGTCCATGCGCCGCCCCAATGGCTTCTGCTGCAACAAGCGCATGACAGGCGCCAGCGGGTAGATTCGCAATCCACACATGCTGTCCTTGATGGCCAGGCTGGCGGTCTCCAGCCAGACCCAGACATGGGTCAGGTAGCGGCCATAACGCCGGCCGGCCGGTGCCGAGGCGTCATAGATCGGGGCGCCGGAGATCAACGCCGCGGGCATCTCCTGCGCCAGGGCCAGCAGCACTGGCAGATCGTTCACATCGTGCTGCCCATCGGCATCCAGCTGTAACGCATGGCTGAAACCCAGTGCAGCCGCTTGCCGCAAGCCGCTGATCACCGCCCCCCCTTTGCCCTGATTGGCACTGTGGCGCAGCAGGCTGAGTCCGGGGTAGCGCGCCGGCAGTGCATCCAGCAGCGCAGCCGTCTGGGCATCGCTACCATCATCCACCAGGATGCACGCAAAGGGCGACAGAAACTGGCCGGCCGTCAACGCCTGCAAGGTTCGCAACAGCGCCGGACCATGGTTATAACAGGGGATCACCAGACAAACCGAAACAGCGTTACCCGAGCTCAACACAACCCCACCCTCCCTGAGCTGGCGACGTCGCCGGCGAGTCGATAGGTGAAGATCAGGCTGTGCCGTTGCGCCGACCAGACCAGCTCCAGCTCCGGTTGTTGTCCCGGCCGCAGCGGCAGCTGGAATTTGATCATCTGCATACCGCTAAACTCACCGCCGATCCCCAGCTCCTGGCTCGCCAGATGCAAAGCGATATGCAGTTGAGCCACGCCCGGCAAGATCGGAGTGGCAGGGAAGTGACCGGCAAACCAGACCAGATCCGGATCCAGCTGCAACATCAGACGGACTCCGCCCTCGGCGAGCCGTTGACGGCCAATGACCTGGGGCCAGCGTCGCATCTCAGGCCTCATCAAACAGCTCCTTGAGCTCGGCATATTGCCGCTTGCCCTGGGCGTTACATGGCAGGGCGTTCAGGCACCGCAGCCGCCGCGGCAGCGCCACGGGCTCCAGCCAGACACCAAGCTCCTGCCGCAGGCGCCATAACAGACGGCCGTTACCCAGGTCGGCATGCCATTGCCATCCCTGTGGCGTTGGCACCACCACGGCCCCCAGGCCGGTGCGACGGCCCAGCAATAACGGCACCACCACCGCCTCCTGCACCCAGTCGAGCGCCTGCAGCCGCCGTTCAACTTCATCCAGCGAGATGCGTTTCTCGGCCAACTTGATGATGCGATCGGCCCGACCGAGCAGACGAAAACCGTTATCCTGCCAGGCAATGCGATCCGCCAGGCGCCAACGCTCTCCGGCTGGCAAGAAGGGGGAATCCAGCCACCAGTCACCCTGTGCATCGACACTCAGCGCCACCCCTGGCAACAGAGACCAATCATGGTCACGCTCCTGCCGCCAGGCGATGCCCCCGGTCTCGCTGCTGCCGTATAGCTCCACCGCAGCCAAATCGAGACACCCGCGGCTCAGTGTCGCCCCTGCGGTCGACAAAGGCCCGCCGGAGGTCACCAACCAACGGCCGTTCGCCACGGGAAGGGCCGGATCCAGATGTTCGAGAAACGCCGGCGAACTGACCAGCCCCCAGGGCTGCCGCCACATCTGCGCCACCTGGCATAACTGCTCCGGTGTTGTCAGCGTAGCGGCCCAAAACGGCACACCGAGGTGCAACGGCAGCAGAATACGAAACAGCAGGCCATAGATATGCTGCTGACTCACCGTCGCCAGCAACAGCGTCTGCTGCATCAACGGTGCCCACAACTGCGCCTGTACCGCCACCTCGGCCAGCAGTTCACGCTCTTGCTTGAGAACAGGCTGCGGCAAGCCGGTGGAGCCTGAAGTAAACATCAACAGCGACAGAGGCAGTTCGGACCTCGCCAACGGTAAGGTGGACGACCGGCCAAGCGCCTCCGGCATCACTGATGACCACGACCATACCGGGAACGGTAGCTCCGCGCTGCCAGGCCAGTCGCCGTCAACCAGCATCGCATCCAGATTCGACGCCAATTCCGCCAGGGCCGCCGGACGCCGGTGGCCAGGTAGCACGGCCTGCACACCGGTCTGGGCACAGGCCAGCAGCGCCACGGTGAAGGAATAAGCGTCATCCAGGCACAGCGCCCAACGGCGGGCCGTCTGCGATGCCATCCAGGCGGACAGGGCCGCAACCTCGAGACGCAGCTGGGCGATCGTCAGCCGCTCGCTGCCTCGCCACGCGACGGTGCTCTCGGCCGGCCGGTCGTACAGCCACTCAATTAGCCTCAACGACATCCCCTCCGCCAAGCGCAATTCGGGCGCGCATCCTGCGACGCAACAGATATTCGGCCGTCATCAAGCTTGCCATCAACAGATAGCTGATCACGCCGTTATACAGGCTCCATATCGCCATATCGCCATGCCAGATGGTCCATCCGGCGCCTGCCCCATTGGCGACGAAGAACAGACACCAGACCTGGGTCACGCGTCGCGTATAGGCCACGGCTGCAGCAGGCAACTGCGGCTCCCGCCAGCGGGCAATGCGCTCCACCAGCGTCATCGGCTGCCACAGGCTGGAGCAGAACAGCACAAAGCCGAACGCATTGACGATGACGGGATACCAAAGCAGCCAGCGCGTCTGCTGATGCCACCCGACCAGCAGGCAGAGCAGCAGGCCGATGCCTGCCTGCAGGCGACTACCTCCCGCCCCTCCGCTTCCGGACGTCAGCAACAGGCGCAATGCACATCCCAGCCCCAGCACTGACAACGCCGGCAACAGCTGATCGTGTGTCACCCCCCACCACAGCAGCAGCGGGTAGGCGCCGCACAGCAAACCGGCCAACAACAGCACAAGCCGACGCATCAGGCATCCGCGAGCAGGGGCAAGACGGCATCGACCACATCGCCGACGGTCCGCACCGACTTGAACTCTTCCGGACGCATCTTCTTGCCGGTCAACTTCTGCAAGCGCACCACCAGATCGACGGCATCAATGCTGTCCAGCTCCAGATCCTGATACAGATGGGCCGTTTCAGTCACGGCGTCGCCATCCAGCTCAAACAGCTCGATGAGTGCCAGCCGGACTTGTTCCAATACCACTTCACGTTGCATCGCGCTCACCCCGCCGTCCGTTGAGAAGCCACGAACTCGGCCAGCGCCGCCACCGAGGCAAAGTGGCGACGGGCATCCTGGTCATCTGCCGACAGCACCAGGCCATAGCGCCCCTTGATGGCCAAACCCAGTTCCAGCGCATCAATGCTGTCGAGGCCCAGCCCGCTACCGAACAGCGGCGCGGTCGTGTCGATATCGTCGGCACCCACCCCTTCCAGGTTGAGGCTTTCGATAATTAGTTCTTTGATTTCATTATGTAATTCGGTCATTTCATTATTATCCATCGTAGGATGTTCCCGGCTCGACGAAGGTCAAGGCCTGCGTCAAAAACGTGGTCAGGGCTCTGGCCGTCAACGACTCAGGCTGTGCCGCTGCCAAAAATGGTGCTATCGCCACCTTGCGACCAATGGTGACCTCAAAGTGGGGTTTCCGGCGCGGGATCTGGTACCACGGCGCCCCTTTTGTCAGCGTGGCGGGCTCGCAACGAATGTGCGCCAAACGCACATCGGCTCGACAGCGTAACGCCAGATGCGCGGCCCCACGTTGCAAATGCAACGCCGCGCCAGGCACAGAACGCGTTCCCTCGGGGAAGATCAGCAAGATCCCCCCCTGCTGCAGCCGTTGCTGACAACGCGAAAACAGCGACTCCGGATCGGCATTGGGGAGATAGCCAGCGGCGCGCACTATGCCACCGACAAACGGATTGTGCCATAAGGCCTGCTTGACGATGCAGTCACACTGCGGCATGACCGACGCCAGCAATACATAGTCCAACAAGCTGGGATGGTTGGCGACCAGCAGGCAACCACCATCCTGACGCAAACGTTCCGCGCCATGAATGCGGTAACTGAGGACACCGGCAGCAGACAACACGGTTAAATACGTGCGAAAAGCGCCGCGAATCATCGTCTGCGCCAGACGTTGGCGTTGTACCGGGCGCCGGCAACACGCCGCCAGGGGAAACCAGCTCGCCGTCAATAACAAGGCGCCGAGTCCAAACAGCAGATAACTCAGTGCGGTCGCACACAGCCGCCATACCTGCGCAACACGGCTTAGCATCGCCAGACCCGTTGCTGTGCGCCGCCATCCAGCCGACACTCCGGCTCACCACGCAACCAGCTGCGCCAAAATTGCAAGGGTTGCGAAAGCGCAGGGGCAACCGGATCTGCGGCTTCGCTACCCTGATAACGCCATTGCTGGCCACGGGTCAGCACCATGGCGACCGCATGCACAGGCAACTGCGCCGGCACCCACGGCTGATAAAAATCGGGGACCGGACCATCAAAACAGAGCAGTAACACCGGCGTGTCATGCACGGCGAGACGGGCACAGGCCTCGATAAAACCGGCGTGCAACCCCTCCTCCCCTGCGGCAATCGAGGTGGCCGGGAGCGGCAAACTGGCCGTAATCGTCGTCAACCCCGCAACCGTGTTATGCACCGACAATGAAAAATCGGTCGGTGACAGTGGCTGGGCACAGACCAGCTGCTGCAACAACCCCTGGGTACGTTGCAGTTCACCATGCCGACTGACACAGATCAGATATCCCGGTCGCCAGCGAGTGATCAGCGTCAGCGCCAGCTGTACCGCCAATCGTGCTGCCTGGCTCATGCGCCGGGCCTGCATCGGCAGAATAAGGGGCGTTGCTGGCAGCGAATTTTCCGGCGGCCAGACACCCCTCGCGGCCCAGTTCGCCCAGTCCGACGCCTCGACCAGCCCTGGCGCCAACGCCATGATATCCAGTAATGAAAAGGCGGGCTCCCGCATATCAACAGTGTTCCTGAACAACGCCAGCTCCGGCGTTCCGGTGCCATTTTTGACGCATAACGACCAGCAGAGCGCGGATAGAGTAATAATCCCAGAATCTCATGATTCAGACGCCAACAACAGGATGCCAACCGCAAACCGGCAGGAGAATCACATAAATCCTGATTGCCGCTCGCAGATGACCGTTTGCCACCAAACAACGCTTTTCGTCAGCTGTTCGCCTGTTATCATGACCCAACACCATCTTAAACTCATTGTTTTATAACAACATATTGTTCTGGATTGCGCGCATGAAAAAAGGCTGTTATCTGCTCTGCATACTGCTGACCGTGCTGGGATGCAGCACGTCACAGACAATTTTGAACGTCGAGAATAAGGTTTCACCACAAAAAACCAGTGAAGAAGTCAAAACGGCCATTCTTATCGCCGGCGTACAGAAAGGCTGGACCATGACATCCGCCGAGCCAGGCCGGATCGACGGCAAGATCAGTGTGCGCAACCGGCACCGAGCGCATATCGAGATCCGTTACGATGCCAGCGGGTACCGCATTCATTACCTCGACAGTCAGGGACTGGATGCCGATGCGGCAGGCACCATTCACCGGAACTACAACAAGTGGATTACCCTGCTCGACCAAGCCATCCAGGTCGAGCTGATGCGGCAACCCACTGGTCACCAATGAGCGCGGAGCCGGCCATGTCCCCTGCTAAAAAAAACTCACACTCCGCGCTGGAAGCCATTTCCCTGGCGCAACAGATCGCGTTTGGCCCCATCCTGTTCCAGGCGGTCTGGTCATTACGGGAATCTGGGCTGCTGGCAGCGCTCGACCGCGCACCGCACGGCTTGAGCGTTGCCGAGGCGGCCGTCCAGACCAGCATGTCGCACTATGCCGTGTCGGTGCTGTTTGATATGGCCGTCAGTGGCCAGATTCTGGCCCGCGAAGAAGATCGCGTCGTCCTCACCGCCGTGGGCCACTATCTGCTGCACGATGCCATGACCCGAATCAACATGGATTTCACACAGCATGTCTGCTATCAGGCCATGGGCGCTCTGTTGCCATCGCTGCAACAGGGCAAACCCTTGGGTCTGCGCGTCTTCGGTGACTGGCCGACGCTCTATCCGGGACTGAGCCAGCTCCCGGAAGAGGCCCGGCGCAGCTGGTTCGCATTTGACCATTTCTATTCGGATCGCGCGTTTGCGGCGGCTCTGCCACACATTCTGGATTTGCATCCCCGCCATCTCTACGATGTCGGTGGCAATACCGGTAAATGGGCGATGACCTGTGCTACTGCCGACCCGGCACTCAGAGTCACGATTCTGGATTTACCGCCACAGCTGGCGCTGGCGATGACAGCGATACAGGCCGCCGGGCTGACAAACCGGGTCGATGGACATGCCATTGACCTGCTGACCGATGCCAGCCTGCCTGGCGAAGCCGATCTGTGGTGGATGAGTCAGTTCCTCGACTGCTTTAGCGAGGAGCAGATCCTCAGCCTGCTGCGACGCGTACGCCACAGCATGAAACCGGGGGCCAGACTGGCCATTCTGGAGCTGTTTCACGATCGCCAGCCCTATGCCGCCGCCGAATTCAGCCTGAATGCCACCTCGCTCTACTTTACCTGCCTCGCCAACGGCAACAGCCGTTTTTACCATTCTGCGGTTTTCATCGGCCTGCTGCAGCAAGCCGGGTTTGTCATCGAGCAGGAGTTCGACCAGATTGGCCGTGGCCACACGCTGCTAATCGCCTCACCCGGGTTGTAACATCACGCCGGCCGGGCGCGCGCACCGCGCTCGGCAATCTTGAGCAGCACACGCGACACCGCCACCAGGCCAAAGGTCGCCGTCACCACTGTGGTCGCACCAAAACCGGAGGCGCAATCCATCTTCATGTTGCCATCACTCTGCGCCTTGGCCTGACAGACGCCACCGTGACCATCGGGGTAACGCAACTGTTCGGTCGAGTAGACACACTCCACACCAAACTTGCGATTCGGCTCGCGGGTAAAGCCGTGCCGCCGCCGCAAGTCTGCACGGACCCGCGCCGCCAGCGGATCCATGGTGGTGCGCGCCAGATCCGCGACCGTGATCTGGGTTGGGTCCAACTGGCCACCCGCACCGCCGGCGACGATGATCGGAATCTTGCGTCGTTTACAGAAGGCGATCAGCGCCACCTTGGCCTGAATGCTGTCGATGGCATCGACGACATAATCGAAACCGTCATGAATGTACTGCTCCAGGTTGTCGGCGGTGACAAAATCATCCACCAACGTCAGTTCACACTCGGGATTAATCTGCCGAATGCGCGCCGCCATGGCATCGACTTTCAATTCACCAATCTGTGGTTGCAGCGCATGAATTTGGCGGTTGGTGTTGGTGATACAGATGTCATCCAGATCGATCAGCGTTAAGCGGCCAATCCCGGAACGCGCCAACGCTTCCGCCGCCCACGAACCCACCCCGCCGATGCCGACCACACAGACATGGGCTTGCGCAAACGCGGTTAATGCCGTCTGACCATACAGGCGGGCGATGCCGCCAAAGCGTTGCAAATATTCAGGACTCACATAAACCTCATCTGATGGCGTTGCGGGCGGCGATTATAGCAAGCCCAACCTTGAACCCAAATCGGCGTCGCCAGAGCCCGCTTCGGCGGGTTATGAATTACACTTGAAGCAGGTCATTGGCATGAGGGACAACATCATGCTGCAGGGTTTGCCCCCGATCCTCAATCACAGTGCCATGTACTTCATCGCCCAGCCGATCCTGCATCACGATGGCGAGCTGTTCGGTCATGAACTGCTGCTGCGTTTCAAGGCATACGACAATCCGCTCGAATTGCTGAAAATCGTGCGCCATCTCGGTTTGCGTCACCAGCTTGATCTGCAGGTCTGCGAAATGGCCAAAAACCTGATACCCAGCAAGGCGGATCAGGGACTGTGGTTGATTAATCTGTATGCCGAATCACTGAGTCACAGCAATACCCAGCTGGCGCTGCACGATCTGGCCGACCAGCTGGCGCCGTGCAAGCTGATGCTACACATTCTGGAGCTGGAACTGGTTCAGGATATGCCCCATCTGCGCAAGGCGATGGTGGCGCTGCACGACAGCGGCATTCAGTTTGCCCTCGACATCGAACACCTGGAACACCCCTATAGCCAGTTCCTGCCATTTGATCTGCTACGCATGACCGCACTGCCGGAGCACAAAACCGAATGGTACCGCTGGATAGAAGCGGCTCGCACCCGCGGTGTTCCCCTGCTGGCCTTTCATGTCGAAGAAGAGGACATGGTTTACGCACTGACACAACGCCGGGTCGATTACCTGCAAGGCTATGCCGTGCGAGATAACTATGTCATGGAGATCCCGCAAATCCACTTATGAGTGCCACGCCACAGCCGATGGCGACAATTGGGTGTGTTAATTGCAGCTTAAGATTGGCTGGTGCATCATGGCCGCTGTTTTAAATCCATGCGTTCCGTCGCATCAGCCCGAGGCACAACAATGACTCAATCGGAATCTTGCCGTCAGCCGGACGTCTCCATCGTTATTCCCGCCAAGAATGAAGCTGAAAACATCATTCCTCTGATTACTGAAATCCGCGCTGCCATGGATGAGCACGTCAACTATGAACTGATTTATGTGGATGACGGCAGCACAGATGCGACCTGGGCCACATTGCTGCAATTACAGGCCGATGGCTTCGACCGCCTGCGCCTGATCAGCCACCAGCAAAGCGTCGGCCAGAGTATGGCCATCCTGAGTGGCGCCTGGGAAGCCCGTGGCGAATGGCTGGTCGTACTGGATGCCGATGGCCAGAACGACCCGGCCGACATTCCCGGCATGCTGCAGAGCGTGCAGCAACGCCATGCGCTCGATCCCCGGGTCTGGGGGGTGATCGGTCACCGCGTCAATCGCCGTGATGACTGGGTCAAGCGCCTGTCATCCAAGGTGGCCAATGGTTTCCGCGACTTCATGCTGAACGATGGCATCCCCGATACCGGCTGCGGCCTGAAGGCGGTTCGCCTCGAGCGCTACCTGCGTCTGCCGTCGTTCAATCACATGCACCGCTATATCCCGACCCTGATTCAGGCCCAAGGCGGCTTGATGCTGGTGCACCCGGTCAACCACAGACCCCGGATGGCGGGCCGCTCGAATTACGGCGTCTGGAACCGGCTCTGGGTCGGTCTGGTCGATGTCCTCGGGGTCTGGTGGCTTAAGCGCCGCGCCAAGGTCATTCAGGTGCGGGAGAGCCATCTGTGAGCGGATTGGATCAACCCATCGCCTGGCTATTCTGGACCGGCATCCATATCACCGGCTGGAAACTGATTGGCTATACCGGCGCCCTGATGTTTGGCGGACGCTGGCTGGTGCAGTTTGTCGCCTCGAAGCGCGCCGGCAAGCCCGTTATTCCGCGCCTGTTCTGGTACATGAGCGTACTGGGCAGCCTGATGACGCTGGCCTATTTCCTGTTCTCGGCCAAGCAGGACTCCGTCGGTGTGCTGCAGAACCTGTTTCCGGCGTTCACCGCCTTGTACAGCCTCTACCTCGACATCAAACACCGCGGCTGGAAACGCGATCGCGCCAGCCACTGACCAAGGGCCGCAAGGCCCTTTTTCCTGATGAGGACCTTTAATGCTGACTGACCACGCTCTTCTGAACGGCCCACGCCGTGATCAGCAGGCTTTCTGGCTGCTGATGCTGTGCGGTCTGGTAATACTCGGCGCCGGCCTTGGCCTGCGCGATCCCTGGCCCGCCGACGAACCGCGCTTCGCGCTGATCGCCAAACAGATGGTGGAATCCGGCCAGTGGCTGTTCCCGTTCCGCGGCGGCGAGATCTACCCCGACAAGCCACCGATGTTCATGTGGGCCATAGCGCTGTTCTATAGCCTGACCGGCTCCTTGCGCGTTGCGTTTTTGATGCCCAGCCTGTTGGCAGGCCTCGGCACCCTGGCACTGGTGTTCGATATCGCCCGCCGCGTCTGGGATCGCGCCACGGCATTTCGCGCCGGCCTGTTGCTGCTGTTTACCGTACAGTTCACCGTGCAGGCCAAGGGGGCCCAGATCGATGCGCTGGTGACCTTTTTTATCACCTTGGGGGTCTACGGCTTCCTGCGTTTCCTGCTGACCGACGCTGGTTGGCGCTGGTACTACCTGGGCTGGTTTGCCGCCGGACTCGGCATCATCACCAAGGGCGTGGGCATCCTGGCCGTGCTGGTACTGCTCCCTGCGCTGTGGACCCACCGACAGGAAATCCGTGCCGCCAGCCGGCAAGCCTGGCTCAAGGCGCTGGCCGGTCCGTTGTTCCTGTTGCTGGCGATCGGCTTGTGGCTGGTGCCCATGGTGCTGGCGGTCGCCCAGCATGGCGATGCCACCTATCTTGCCTACCGGGACAACATACTGTTCCGGCAGACGGTGACCCGCTACGCCAAATCCTGGCACCACCTCAAGCCGTTCTGGTACTACCTGACCGAGGTCGTTCCGGCCTTCTGGCTTCCGTTGTCGCTGCTGCTGCCGTGGTTGATCTGGTGTTGCCGTGATGCGCTGCGCCAGGGCAACCGCGCCGCGATCCTGCTGATGGGCTACATAGTACTGGTCCTGCTGTTCTTCTCGCTGTCACCCGGCAAGCGTGGGGTCTATATCACGCCGGCGACCCCGGCGCTGGCCCTGCTGGCGGCCCCCTGGTTGCCGATGTTGCTGCAACGGCGCTGGCCGGCGCGGCTGTGGCTCGGCCTCGCCTGGCTGCTGGCCGGCCTGCTGACGGTACTGGGCGTCGTCGCCGCACTGCATGGCCACCCCAAGCTGGCGGCGGTGATGGCCGAGCTGGGCGGCGATCCCTGGCCCCTGCTGCTGAGTGCCGGCGTCAGTGGCCTGGTGCTAGCCTATCTGTTGCGTCGTGCCCCGTTTGCCGCCGTGTGTGCCGTACTGAGCTCCTTGTGGCTCCACTGGGGGCTGTGGGGCTATCCGCTGATGAATCCGGTACGGACCCCGCAGGGCATCATGGAGCAGGTGCGCAGTACGATCCCGGACAGCGAATCCCTGCTGATCGTCAACTTCCGCGAACAGTTCCTGCTGTTCAGCCAGCGGCCGATTGAACACTGGCCCTATCTGATGCCAGACGGGGACGAATATCAAGCCAGCCTGGCCTGGGTGGAGCACGGTGATGGCCATCGCTGGCTGCTGGCACCAGCCAAGGTGATGCAGCGCTGTTTTGACCCGGCGCAGAGCATCGCGCTGGGACTGCGCCACGGCGAGCAGTGGACTCTCTATCCGCAGCGCGCCCTGCTGGCAACCTGCCGCCAGACCGGTACGTTCCCGACACCGTTCCATTACACCCCGCCTGCGCGCTAGACTGTAGGCATCCGGGCCGCCATGGCGGCCCGTTTCTTTTTCGGGTCACCCCCTCCCTCAAGGAGTCATCAATGAAGATGCTGGTCACCGGTGCAGCCGGTTTTATCGGATTTCATGTCAGCGAGCGCCTGCTCGCCGCCGGCCATCAGGTGGTCGGGATCGACAACCTCAACGACTACTATGACGTACGACTGAAGCAGGCCCGCCTCGATCGGCTGACCCCGCATCCGCAGTTCCGCTTCGAAAAGATGGACTTGGCCGACCGCGCCGCCATCGCCGCCCTGTTTGCCCGCGAAGGCTTTGAGCGGGTGATCCACCTCGGCGCCCAGGCCGGTGTGCGCTACTCGCTGGATAACCCCCACGCCTATGCCGACGCCAACCTGGTCGGCCACCTGAACATTCTCGAAGGGTGCCGCCATCACCAGGTCGGCCACCTGTTGTACGCCTCATCCAGCTCGGTCTATGGCCTGAACCGCAAGACGCCGTTCTCCACCGACGACAGCGTCGACCATCCAGTATCGCTGTATGCCGCCACCAAGAAAGCCAATGAGCTGATGAGCCACAGCTATGCCCACCTGTACGGCTTACCGGTCACCGGCCTGCGCTTTTTTACCGTCTATGGCCCCTGGGGACGCCCGGACATGGCGCTGTTCAAGTTCACCAAGGCGATCCTCGAAGGCCAACCGATCGACGTTTATAACTTTGGCGACATGCTGCGCGACTTCACCTACATCGATGACATTGCCGAAGCGGTGGTCCGTCTGAGCGATGTCATCCCGCAGCCCAACCCGGCCTGGACCGTGGAGACCGGCACCCCGGCCGACAGCAGCGCACCGTACCGCGTCTACAACATCGGCAACAGTCAGCCGGTGAAACTCACCACCTTCATCGGTGAGCTGGAGACGGCACTCGGCGTCAAGGCGCAGATGAACCTGCTGCCGTTGCAGCCGGGCGATGTGCTGGAGACCAGCGCCGATACCTCGGCACTGGAGGCGGCCATCGGCTTCAAACCCAGCACCGAGCTGGCCCACGGCCTGGCCCGGTTTGTAGCCTGGTATCGCGACTTCTATGCCCAGCCGGCATAATATTCCCTGTCAACGATGACAGGGCGAGTTAAATAGCTCGTTACTGTCGGCTTATAATATTTCCAGCCAGTAGATAGAAAAACATAAGGCCATGATTAACATGGCCTTTTTATTTATTTTGTGCAGCGTAATTAATTCTTACCGCGCTGATTGCCCGCGTGGGAAATAATTAACCCAACAGACCGGCATCCGAATTCACCGCCGATGGCTGGATCAATACCTTCTTCTCCCAGCGCCGACTCTTCCAGCGCCAGTACATCGCCAGGCCCCGGGTCCACTCATCGGCCGCCAACGCCAGCCAGATGCCAATCAAGCCCCAGCCCAGATGCAGCCCCAGATACCAACCCAGCGGAATCGCCAGCCCCCACATCGAGATCAGCGCCATCATCAGCGGGAAACGGGCATCCCCGGTGGCGCGCAGCGAGTTGATGACCACGATGTTGAACGTCCGTCCCGGCTCCAGGATCAGGCTGATGAAGAACAGCTGGGTCGCCATGGCGACAATATCCGGATCATCACTGAACCAGCTCATCACCAGGTGGCCCCCGCCGAAGGCCATCGGCACCACGACAACGGCCGTCACCAGCAGCCCCAGCTTCAGACTGTGCAGCAACTGGCGATAGGCAGTCTCGAATTTACCGGCGCCGACCAGGTGGCCAATCAGGATCTCGGTTCCCAGGCCGATGGACAGGCCAAACAGCAGGATGAACAGGCAGATCTGGAAGAAGAAGGATTGGGTGGCCAGCGCCTTGTCCCCCATCAGGGCGACAAACGACGTGATGACCATGAACTGCAGCATCCACGAAAGGTTCTCGCCGGCTGCCGGCAGACCGATGTGCATGATCTTGCCCAGCACTTCACGCGGCCACTGGAACAACTGGGCCGGCACCAGGCGAATGCCGGTGCGCTTTTGCAACAGCCAGACCAGCAGCGCCAGGGCGACAAACCGGCCGAATACCGTGCTCCAGGCTACCCCCGCCACGCCCAGCTTCGGCAGGCCAAAGTAGCCAAACAGCAGCAGGGCATTACCGGTAAACGTGACGATGTTGGCGATCAGCGTGACATACATGGCCTCACGGGTATGACCGTGAGCACGCAACGCCGCCGCCATACACAGCACCGCCGCTTCCGGGACCAGGCAAAACCCGATCACGGTCAGATAGGTGTGACCATCGCGCATCAGGTTTTCCGGCATATTCATCAGGTGCAGCAGACCATCCGCGCCGAACAACACCACCAGCATGGTGATGACCCCGACGAGCAGATTGAAACCGATCGCGGTATGCACCACCCGGCGCGCCATCTTCTTGTCCCCCGCCCCCAGATACTGGGCAATCACCACACTGGAGCCAATGCCGATGAAGTTAAACAGCGTGATGCACAAGTCCAGGATCTGGTTACCGACCGCCAGCGCGGCCACCGACTGGTACGAGACACGCCCGACCATGAAGGTATTCAACGCCCCGGTCAGGAAGTGGAACGCGATGTCGATAAACAGCGGCCAGGTCAGCTGAAACAGCGATCTGGGTTGGCCAGGGGTATGAGACATGAAAACGGTACCTCGAATCGGCAGGAACAGGCGGAATCGCGCGAAGATTAGACGCCAATCACAGTTTCAATGCAATCGGACATCGGGTTGGAGTCACGGGGTGGAGGAGCGCGCGGGACGGCGAGCAGGCGCCAGCAACGACGGGCAGTAGTCGCACATCGCCAGCCCCGGCAGCTGATAGCGCTGACAACAGACCCGACGCACGGCCTGCGGCGGCGTACCACGAAAGCGCATCGCCTGATACAGCGGATTGCGCCCGCCAGGCAGCGACGGCCAGGCCGCCTCATCACAACAGGCTTGCGCCTGCTGCAGGCGAAGTCGGGCGCTCGCCTGCTCCGCGGGCGGTAGCGCCGCGATCAACGCGGCGAGATGATCGGCGTGCACCCACCACTGCCAGTAGCTGCCGGCATTGCCCCACAGCACCCGAGCACGGCAGGAGAGCACCTGGCTCAGTGTCTGCACACAGGGCTGCAGCAGCTGTTCGACCAGAGCGCGCGGCGGCACCGTATTCGCCGCTGACGCCGCGCCCGCCACACAGGGAAGATCCGCCATGCCGAGCACAGGCCGTCCCTGCGGATCCTGAACCAGCTGCAGGGCCGTCAGCGGCAAGACCCGATCGTACAGGATATAGAGGCTCAACCACGGCATCAGAAGGCGGAAAAACAGCGGCCGCGACCACTCGGAGAGCAGCGCCTCCTGCTGCGCCGCTCCCCATGTGGCCAGCTCACCGAGCTGCGGCTGACTCAGCCGGCCATAGTGAGCCAGCCAGTCACCGGCGTAGTGCCGCAGGTTAGCCAGCGGCACGCCGCGATGCTCGAGTGTCCAGCCCTCGTGGTAGACCTCCAGACCCGGCAGCGACCAGAGCCGCTGCAACAGGGCATGGCTGCCAACCTCGTCCGCCGCCAGCACGTCTTAGAACTTCCAACCTGTGGTCAGCGTGACGGAGCGTGGGGCGCCGTAGTAACCCTGATCCCAATACAGGCTGGTCAGGTACTTCTCATCGGTCACGTTGTTGGCATTCAACGCGGCATACCACTGCGGGTTGATCTCATAACGCGCCATCAGATCCAGCAGCGCATAGCTCTTCTGCCGGGTATAGGTGCCAGCGCCGTTCAGACGATAGATATCATCCTGCCAGTTCAACATCGCCCCCAGTTTCCACTGCTGCAGCTGATAGGTGGTCGCCAGCTTGAACACCTGCTTGGGCGTGTAGGTATTGGTGGTCTTGCCATCCGCATCCTCGATGCGCAGGCGGGTGTAACCACCGGCCAGTTGCCAGTTTTCCAGCAGCTGTCCCGACGCTTCGAGCTCATAACCGCGGCTGCGGATGCCATCACGCTCGACATAGTAGGTCTCGGTGGTACCGGGAATCATGCCCGCCGCTTCGGCAACATTGTTCTGCTTGCTCTCGAACAACGCCAGACTGGTGTTCAACTGGCCGTCATAGAACTCGCCCTTCAGCCCGGTTTCGTAACTGATCCCATCGATGGGCCCCAGACGCTCGCGCTGCATATTGAACTTGGCTTGTGGCACAAAGATGGTGGTGTAGCTGGCGTAGGCGGACAGCGTGTTCGTCAGGTCGTAGACCAGGCCGGTATAGGGCACCAGCTGACCATTCGCCGCGGCATTCTTGGTGGTGCCATAGCTGCTGCCTTCGCTCTGCCAGCTGGCATAGCGGGTACCCGCAATCCACGACAAGGCGTCGCTGACGCTGAACCGGGCCGCCAGATAGAGCGCATTCTCGGTATCGCGCCACTCACTGCCATTCGGGTAGAGAGTGAAATCGGGTTGCGGATAAGCGCCGGTCCACTGCTCCAGCGGCGGCAGCGACGTACCGATGTCGTTGCTGTAGAGTGACAGTTCATTGACCTTGGAGCGGGCGAACGTGCTGCCTAGCACCAGTTGATGCGTACGGCCAGCCAGCTGGAACGGGCCACTGGCGTTCAGATCGACGATGTGCTGCTTGCGCTGCATCTGATACAGCCCCGGATAGCTCAACAGTCCGAGCCCGGTCACCGGATCCGGATTCTGGTACATATAGAACAACCGGGAATCCTGTTTGGTATCAACAAAGGTGTAAACCGCCTTGGCTTGCCAGTCGTTCGCCAGCTTCTGGCTCAGCTCGACAAACAGATGCTGGTTGTCGACATTCCAGTAAGACCAGTCACTGGCGGTGCTGGTAGAGACGTCATAATCGGTCTGGGTGCCATCGGTATAGTAGAGCGGCAGCGCGCCCCACATCGGACTGTCGCTGTCGTTTTTCTGCAGCGAATAACCCACCGTCAGCAGGGTGCTGTCAGTCAGATCCCCCTCGACCACACCGTAGGCCACGCTGCGCTCACTGGCATAACGGTCCAGATAGGAGTGCTTGTCCTGCTGCACCAGCACCATGCGCCCCCGCACCCGTCCGGACTCCACCAGCGACCCGGAGACATCGCCTTCCGTCCGGTAGTTATCCCAGGAGCCCGCGCCCCCCTTGATGTTGGCTTGAAATGCCTGAGTCGGCCGTTTGCGAACCATGTTGACCGTGGCGGACGGATTGCCGGTGCCGGTCATCAGGCCACTGGCCCCTTTAAGCACTTCTACGCGGTCATACAAGGCGGTATCCAGATCGCCGTTGATGTTGCCATTGGCCATCGGTAGCCCGAGGCCATCAACCTGGAAGTTGGTGATGTCGAAACCACGTGCCGTGTAGTAGCTGCGGTCGGTTTCGATCCGCTCAACCTGGACACCCACAGTGCCGTTCAACACGTCGTTGATCGAGGTCTGGTTGAAGTCATCCATCTTCTGCCGCGTCACCACCGTCACCGACTGTGGCGTTTCACGCGGTGTCAGCGCGAGTTTGGTTGCGGTACGCGACGTCTCAGCGGTGTAGGAGCCGCTCCCCTCCGTCGTTTCCTGCTCTTGCTGGGCAGAAACATTCACCGTTGGCAGCGTGGTGGGTTCAGCCCGCGCCGTCGCGCAGGTCAGCACGACCGGCAGCAATAACGCTGCGCGGACAAGGCGAGCCAATGGATGAAGGGCGTGGGAGGCAACAACAGGCATAACCATTCCTTTGTCTTGAAGTGGGGTTGTAACGGAATGGCGCAGTATATTTACAAATAGGAATTACTATCAATAAAGATGACAACTATTCTCAACAAAAAGTTCCCGCCCTCAGCGAAAAAACGCCAAATGGACTCCATTGCGGCACTTCTCGTTACTTTTTAAACAGCAGACAGCCGCCTCTCCTCGCGCAATAGACATAAAAAAACCGCCTGGATAAGGCGGTCAAGTAACCCTTGTGGGGAGTGTAACGGACCGGCCACCGCCGGCCCGCACAGGGAAGAAACTCGGTTGTGACCCGCGCTTAGCCGCCGACGGCGATGCGCTTCATGTCCTTCATGTAGCCACGCAGCACCTTGCCGATCGCTTCGATCGGGTGGTTGCGGATGGCATCGTTCGCCTGAACCAGGGCCACGTTATCCACACCGTTGGAGGCCTCTTGCAGACCCTTGCCGATCACATCCAGACCGACCTTCGGCATGATGTGGTCGCGCAGCAACGGCACAGCCGCGTTGGCGAACAGGTAGTTACCGTATTCGGCGGTATCGGAAATCACCACGTTCATCTCGTACAGGCGCTTACGGGCGATGGTGTTGGCGATCAGCGGCAGTTCGTGCAGTGATTCGTAATAGGCAGACTCTTCAATGATGCCGGAAGAAACCATGGTTTCGAACGCCAGTTCGACACCGGCCTTGACCATAGCGACCATCAGGATGCCGTGGTCGAAATACTCTTGCTCGCTGATGGTGCCGTTGAACACAGGCGCGTTTTCAAACGCGGTCTTGCCGGTCTCTTCGCGCCAGGTCAGCAGCTTGACGTCATCTGCTGCCCAGTCGGCCATCATGCCGCTGGAGAAAGCGCCGCCAATGATGTCATCCATGTGCTTCTGGAACAGCGGACGCAGCAGATCCTTCATCTCTTCTGCCAGCTCGAAAGCCTTCAGCTTGGCCGGATTGGTCAGACGATCCATCATGGTGGTGATGCCGCCCTGCTTCAGCGCCTCGGTGATGGTTTCCCAGCCGAACTGGATCAGCTTGCCGGCATAGCCCGCATCGATGCCACCGGCAACCATCTTGTCGTAGCACAGGATGGAGCCCGCTTGCAGCATGCCACACAGAATGGTCTGTTCGCCCATCAGGTCAGACTTCACTTCCGCGACGAACGAGGACTCCAGTACACCGGCACGGTGACCACCGGTCGCGGCAGCCCACGCCTTGGCGATGGCCATGCCTTCACCACGCGGATCGTTTTCCGGGTGTACGGCGATCAACGTCGGTACACCGAAACCACGCTTGTACTCTTCACGCACTTCGGTACCCGGGCACTTCGGAGCCACCATGACCACGGTCAGATCCTTGCGCACTTGAGTGCCTTCCTCAACGATATTGAAACCGTGGGAGTAACCCAGCGCCGCACCTTCCTTCATCAACGGCATGACCGCCTTGACAACACCGGTGTGTTGCTTGTCCGGCGTCAGGTTAACCACCAGATCCGCGCTCGGGATCAGCTCTTCATAAGTACCGACCTTGAAGCCGTTGGCGGTGGCCTGTTGCCAGGACTTGCGACGCTCGGTAATCGCCTCGGCACGCAGAGCATAGGCCACATCCAGACCGGAATCACGCATGTTCAGACCCTGGTTCAGACCCTGGGCACCACAACCGACGATGACGACCTTCTTGCCCTTGAGGAAATCGCAGCCAGAGGCGAATTCATCACGGTTCATGAAACGGCATTTGCCCAGCTGGGCCAGCTGCTGACGCAGGTTCAGGGTATTGAAGTAGTTGGACATGGGTGACTCCATTTAAGACGTTAAATTCCTTGTGTCCCGGATGGGACAACGACTGAGGCACTATAGCCGACACATTTCATTGCCGGAAATGATATATTCGGAACAGAATATTGCATTTAGCGGAATGTGATTTTCGCCTCGCTGCCCAGTTCATCATCACGGAGGATGCCATGGAGTTGCGCAATCTGGAGTTGTTTCTGCATTTGGCTGACAGCCTGCATTTTGCCCGCACCGCCGATGCGATGGCGGTCAGCCCATCCACCCTCAGCCGCGCCATTCAGCGCCTCGAGCAGGAGGTTGGCTGTCCGCTGTTTGAACGTGACAACCGCACCGTCCAGCTGACCCCGGCCGGCGATCGGCTACGCGAATTCGGTCGCCATCTGCTCGATGACTGGCAAACCCTGCGTCACGAATTACGTCATGTCGGTGAACCGCTGCAGGGACGGCTGCGGGTGTACTGTTCAGTCACGGCCAGCTATTTCCTGTTGCCGGATATTCTTGGGCGCTTCCGGGCGCGTTATCCGCAATTGGAGATCAAACTCGAGACCGGCGATCCGGCGCTGGCCGTCGACAAGGTGCTCTCCGACGAGGCCGAACTGGCGATTGCCGCGCGTCCGGACGCCCTGCCCGGCAAGTTGCATTTCATTTCACTACAACGGGTTCCGCTGGTGTTCATCGCCCCCAAATCGGCCAGCCCTCTGGGACGCTGGCTGCATGACGATGAACCGAACTGGGAACAACTGCCGGTCATACTGTCGGAACAAGGGCTGGCGCGTAAACGCTGTGATCAGTGGTTTCGCAACAAGGGCATCAGTCCGAACCTGTATGCCGAGGTCGCAGGCAATGAGGCCATTGTCAGCATGGTGGCGTTAGGATGTGGTGTGGGCGTAGTCCCTGAGGCCGTCATCGACCACAGCCCAATGGGTGACAAGGTACGGATCCTGGAGGTCCGGCCGGCGTTAAAACCCTTCGATGTCGGCCTGTGCGTCCAGAAGCGGCGCCTGGATGAACCGATGATCCGTGCGTTCTGGGAAACGGCCCAGCTGCGCAACTGATCCAAACACGGACTTGTCAGGAATCTTAAGCACGATTTAAGGTAAGCGAGCTACACTCGAAACGTCTTTTCATCAAGGAGTCAGAGTCTCATGAACAAGCTTGCGTCCCTTTGCTGCACCCTGTTGTTATCTGCCAGTGTCGCCGTTCCCATGCTGGCCCATGCCTCCGTTGAAGGCGATATGAAAGCCATGTCGAAGGCGCTACGCGCCGCCAGCAGTGCCAGTGATGCCGCCGGCATGAAGGCCGGTCTTGCCGATTTGAAGAACGCCACACTCAAGGCAAAAACCGAAGTTCCTGGCGGACTCAAGGATCAAGCCGCGGATAGCCCGGCACGTAAAACCTATACCGAAGGGCTGGACAACGTCATCAAGCAGGTGGATGACGCCAATGCACTGATCGATGCCGGCAAGCTTGATGAAGCCAAAGCGGCCATCAAGGAGATCAACACCACCCGCAAGACCTACCACAAGAAGCTCGGCGTCTAAATTCTGCCGCGGGAGCCTGTGAACAGGCTCCCGCCGCTCTTGCCAAGCCACTCACAGTTTTCACTTTCCACCGCCCGCCCAACGATAGATTCCCTCCCTCCCGCCAAACGCGCCATATAGAGTGAGATAGAGTATCTCGTGCTCCTTTCCGGTTTGTGTTTGAGGATTTTATGACGCCGCTCGTCTCCCTGTTCAGTCAGCCACGCCATCTGCCCAGCGTACCGGAAGTCGTGCACGAGCTGCTCGATACCTTTAATCAGGCCGATCCCGATCTGCTGGTCATTGCCAGCAAAATCAGCTGTGATCCTGTCATTACTGCCCGCCTGCTGGGCCTGGCTAATGCGGCACGCTTTGGTAACGGCCGGGTGATCACCTCGGTGCGCGAAGCGTGTATCCGCCTAGGGTTGGCCACGGTTCGCAATCTGGTTCTGGCTTGTGGTCTGACGCAATCGGTCTCCGCGGTGCCCGGCATTCAGCTCACTCACTACTGGAACCAGGTCTTCACCGTCGCGGAGTTGGCCAAGCGGTTGGCCAGACGGGGCAATGATAGCGGCGATCTGGCCTACACGGCCGGCCTTTTGCACGCCCTCGGCCGCCTGGTCTTGCATCTGGGATTACCACTCGGCGAATTGCAGAAATTAATGCGGGACAGTGAGCGCGACGGTGAGCTAAACGCCCAACATCGGCTACTGGGCTACACCTATGCCACCGTCGGTGCCGAACTGGCACAACGCTGGAAACTGCCACCCCATCTGGTAAGCGCCATCGGTGAACATCTGCAACCGCTGCAGGCCACCGTGATTAACCGGGATGCCTGTATTGTCCACCTGGCACTTTGGCTGGCCACCCAGCCAACCAAGATCGCCGATGTGCAACAGACCCCGCCAGCCGACTGGCCACTGCATACGGCGCACCAGGTCAGCCTGGAGTGGCCCGATGTCGCCGATATCTGGTTACGCTTCCAACTGGAAGGGCATGGTCTGGCTTCGCTACTCGCCGCCTGAGCCATACCCGCACAGATCAGACAAACATCGCCAGCCCCAACGCCTGCCGAACCTGAGCCAGCACCTCGCCGGTCACCGCCTGCGCACGGCGCGTGCCCTCGGCGAGGATCCGGGTCAGCTCTCCCTTATCCGCGAGAAACTCAGCGCGCCGCGCACGAATCGGTGCCAGCAGCGTTTGGAGTTCATCATTCAGCAGACGTTTTAGCACCATGTCCCCCAGACCACCGCGCCGGTAGTGCACCTTCAGCGCCGCTATGTGTTCCGGATCGGTACTGAACGCATCCAGATAACTGAACACCACATTCCCCTCAACCTGCCCCGGATCGCTGACGCGCAGGTGATGAGGATCGGTATACATCTGCATCACCGCGGCCTGGATCTCCTGCTCGCTGGCACCCAGAGTAATGGTGTTACCCAGTGACTTCGACATCTTCGCCTTGCCATCGATCCCCGGCAGCCGGCTCACCTTACCCAACAGCGCCTGGCATTCTGTCAACACGGGAGCTCCGGCAATCCGGTTAAAGCTGCGCACAATCTCGTTGGTCTGCTCAATCATCGGCAGCTGGTCGTCACCCACGGGCACATGGGTGGCAGCAAAAGCGGTGATATCCGCCGCCTGACTGACCGGATAGACCAGGAAACCGGCCGGCAGCGAGCGTTCAAATCCCTTCTGCTCGATTTCGCTCTTCACGGTCGGATTGCGTTCCAGCCGCGACACTGTCACCAGATTCAGATAGTACATGGTCAGCTCGGAGAGCGCCGGCAACGCCGACTGCAGACAAATCGTGGTCTGGACGGGATCGATCCCCACCGCCAGGTAGTCGGCGACGACGTTGAGAATGTTATCGCTGATTTTGCCTGGGTTATGGCCGTTGTCCGTCAGCCCCTGCAGATCCGCCACCAGCACCGTCTGGTTATGTTGTTGCTGCAGTTCAACCCGTTGCCGCAGCGAGCCGACATAGTGCCCCAGATGCAGTGGGCCGGTAGGACGATCGCCAGTAAGGATGGTGTAACGCATGAGGTAAGCTCCTGTTGGGGTGAAGGCCGGTCGGGAGCCACGCAAAAAACACCATGCCGCCCGATCCGGCGGCATGAAATAGGGGTGTGAACACACCTGGCCGCCTCAGTAGAGGCGCCACCACGCAGCGTATCGAGTGGTCATCAGTATTGTGTTCATTTTTTTACCCTACACCCGGCCGCCGCTCTGATGCAAGACCACATTGGCGCCCAGTGCGGGATCGGTAGCGCTTTCCTGCGCTAGCGCAAGGCAACTTGGCTCATCAGTGCAGCATACTCGCGGCAAAAACGTGTAAACTAGCGCCGTTTTTTGGCCGGCAGCGCCCGAAGAGGCGTCGATCCGGTCAGGTGCAGGTGCACAGGACGTACAGGTTTCAACCCTCGACTCTTAGGAAAGCCAACCGATGAAAAACATCAACCCGACCCAGACCAAGGCCTGGAAGGCGCTGGAGGCTCACTTCGCCGCCAACAAGGATCGTCAGATCAAAGATCTGTTTGCCGCCGACGCGGCGCGTTTCGACAAGTTCTCCACCACCTTTGGTGGCGATATCCTCGTCGACTACTCCAAGAACATCATCAGCGAAGAGACCCTCTCCCTGCTGATCGATCTGGCCAAAGAGACGGATCTGCAAACCGCGATCGATGCCATGTTCAACGGCGAGAAGATCAACCAGACCGAAGGCCGCTCCGTGCTGCACGTCGCGCTGCGTAACCGCTCCGACCGCGAAATCCTGGTCGATGGCAAGGACGTGATGCCGGAAGTGAAGGCGGTGCTGGAAAAGATGAAGGCGTTCAGCGCCAAGATCATCTCCGGCGAGTGGAAGGGCTATACCGGCAAGGCGATCCAGCATGTCGTCAACATCGGTATCGGCGGCTCCGATCTGGGTCCTGTGATGATCACCGAGGCACTGCGTCCGTACAAGAACCACCTCGAGATGCACTTTGTCTCCAACGTCGACGGCACCCATGTCGCCGAAACGCTGAAGAAGATCGATCCGGAAACCACCCTGTTCCTGGTGGCCTCCAAGACCTTCACCACCCAGGAAACCATGACCAACGCGCTGACCGCCCGTGACTGGTTCCTGAAGCACGCCGGTGACAAGGCCCATGTCGCCAAGCACTTCGCCGCACTGTCCACCAACGGCAAGGCCGTGGCCGAGTTCGGTATCGACACCGCCAACATGTTCGAATTCTGGGACTGGGTCGGTGGCCGTTACTCCTCCTGGTCTGCCATCGGCATGCCGATCGCGCTGTCCGTCGGTTACGACAATTTCGAAGCCCTGCTGCAAGGCGCCTTCGAGATGGACATGCACTTCGCCACCAAGGCGTACGGCGAGAACATCCCGGTACTGCTGGCGCTGATCGGCCTGTGGTACAACAACTTCTACGGCGCCGAATCCGAAGCCATTCTGCCGTACGACCAGTACATGCACCGTTTCCCGGCCTACTTCCAGCAAGGCAACATGGAATCCAACGGCAAGTATGTCGATCGCAACGGCAACAAGGTCGATTACCAGACTGGCCCCATCATCTGGGGTGAGCCGGGCACCAACGGCCAACACGCCTTCTATCAGCTGATTCACCAGGGCACCAAGCTGATCCCGTGCGACTTCCTGGCGCCGGCCATCAGCCACAACCCAATCGGCGACCACCATCCGAAGCTGCTGGCCAACTTCTTCGCCCAAACCGAGGCGCTGGCGTTCGGCAAGAGTCAGGAGCAGGTCGAAGCCGAATTCCTGGCGGCCGGCAAGACGTTGGAACAGGTCAAGGATCTGGTGCCGTTCAAGGTATTTGAAGGCAACCGCCCGACCAACAGCATCCTGTTCAAGCAGCTGACCCCGAAGACGCTGGGTGCCCTGATCGCCATGTACGAACACAAGATTTTCGTCCAAGGCGCCATCTGGAACATCTTTTCCTTCGATCAGTGGGGCGTTGAGCTGGGCAAGCAGCTGGCCAACAAGATCCTGCCGGAGCTGAACACCAGCGCGGCCATCGACAGCCACGACAGCTCCACCAACGGCCTGATCAACACCTGGAAGGCGTGGAAGTAATTTTCCCCTTCAGATATCACGCTGATCACAAGCCGCCCATCCGGGCGGCTTTTTTATCGTCGCGATAAACATAGCGAGCCACCCTGGCTCACCTCGGTTCACCATTTGCTCCACTTTGGTGCGAGCTGTCCCCCTGCTCGCCCTGTGGGCAAAAAGCGTGCACCCCTGATGGCAACAGGCCTCGAGCCGGCTGGCACAGCCCTTGAATAGTCTCCGTTAAGCGCCTCTACCCCGAGGCATATCACCGGCCCTGCCGGATACACGGAGAGTACGTCATGAAGCCCAGCACCCGTTTTGCCGCCCTTGCCTGTCCGCTGTCTGTTGCCATCGTCGCCGCCACCTCGGCACAGGCCGAACCGCTGCAGCGTCTCGGCAAGGGTGAAGGGGTGCTGGATATCATCGCCTGGCCCGGTTACATCGAACGCGGCGACACCGACAAGGCCTATGACTGGGTCACCGGCTTCGAGCAGGAAACCGGCTGCCAGGTGCGCGTCAAGACCGCCGCCACCTCGGACGAGATGGTGTCACTGATGGCCAAGGGGGGCTATGACCTGGTCACCGCCTCCGGTGATGCCTCGCTGCGCCTGATCTACGGCAAGCGCGTACAACCCATCAATCCGGCGCTGATCCCGAACTGGAGCCAGATCGATTCGCGACTGCAGAACGCCCCCTGGCATACGGTCGCCGGCCAGCATTACGGCACCCCCTACCAGTGGGGGCCGAACGTGCTGATGTACAACACCAACGTCTTCAAGACCGCGCCCACCAGCTGGGAAGTCGTCTTCAAGGCACAGCCGCTGCCGGATGGCAAACCGAACCAGGGCCGGGTACAGGCCTATGATGGCGCCATCTACCTGGCCGATGCGGCGCTCTACCTCAAGCATGCGCAGCCGGAGCTCGGCATCACAGACCCCTACGAACTCAACGAGGCGCAGTATGCCGCCGTGCTGGCGCTGGTGCGCCAGCAACACAGCCTGATCCACCGCTACTGGCATGACTACAACGTGCAGATGAGCGACTTCAAGAACGAAGGGGTGGTCGCCTCCGGCGCCTGGCCGTTCCAGGTCAATGCGCTGCAGGCCGAAAAACAACCCATCGCCTCGACGATACCGGTCGAAGGCGCCACCGGCTGGGCCGATACCACCATGCTGCACGCCAATGCCGCCCACCCGGTCTGCGCCTACAAGTGGCTGAACTGGTCGCTGCAACCCAAGGTGCAGGGTGATGTTGCCGCCTGGTTCGGCTCGGTACCGGCGGTGCCGGCCGCCTGCAAGGCGTCGAGCCTGCTGGGAGAGACCGGCTGCGCCACCAACGGCTTCGACAACTTCGCCAAGATCGCGTTCTGGAAGACGCCCCAGGCCAAGTGCAGCCAGGGCAGCTGTGTCCCCTACAGCCGCTGGGTGCAGGACTACATCGCCATCATGGGCGGCCGTTAACCGGGAGGCTGTATGACATTCGCCGTAGAGTTTTCAGCCGTCAGCCGGCTGTATGGCAAGGTCAAGGCGGTTGACCGCGTGTCGCTGCAGATTGAACAGGGTGAGTTCTTCTCGATGCTGGGGCCGTCAGGCTCCGGCAAGACCACCTGCCTGCGCCTGATGGCCGGCTTCGAGCAGCCCGATCTCGGCGTGGTGCGCCTCGGCGGCGTCGATGCCGTTGGCCTGCCGCCCTATTTGCGTGACGTGAATACCGTGTTTCAGGACTATGCACTGTTCCCGCACCTCAGCGTCAGCGAGAACATCGCCTATGGCCTGAAGATCAAGGGCGTCGGCCGCGGTGACCGGCTGGCACGCAGCGAGGAGGCGCTGGAACTGGTGGCCCTCGGCGGCTACGGCGATCGCAAACCGTCGGCGCTCTCCGGCGGCCAGCGCCAGCGCGTCGCGTTGGCCCGGGCGCTGGTCAACCGCCCCAAGGTACTGCTGCTGGACGAGCCGCTCGGCGCCCTGGATCTGAAACTGCGCGAGCAGATGCAGTCCGAACTGAAACGGCTGCATCGCCATCTGGGCATCACCTTCGTCTATGTCACCCACGATCAGGGCGAGGCGCTGTCGATGTCCGACCGCGTCGCCGTGTTCAACCGCGGCCGCATCGAGCAACTGGACACCCCGCGTGCGCTGTACGCCCGGCCACAGACGCCGTTTGTCGCCCGCTTTGTCGGCTCGTCCAACGTCATCAGTGGCGAACTGGCACAGCGCCTCAGCGGCCAGGCACAACCGTTCGCGTTGCGTCCGGAGCATGTGCAGCTGCTGACCCCCTATGGCCAGCATGAGGTGCAGATCGAAGGCAAGTTGCGCCATGTCCACTACCACGGCGCCTACAGCCGGCTGGAACTGGATCTCGGCCAGCAGCAGACGCTGGCGGTCCATGTGCCGCACCGTGATGGCGACGATGCTCCGCTGCCGGATATTGGCACCCGCCTCGGCTGTGGCTGGTCGCGCAGCGCCATGGTGCCGCTGCAGGATGACAGCGGGAGCCAGCCATGAGTGCCGCCCTCACCCCGACCACACCCGCGGCCGGCTCGCCGCTGGCCGGGTTGTCAACGGCCGGCCGCGTTGGTCGCTGGCTGTTCCTGCACCCGCATCTGATGCTGCTGATCTGGCTGGTGCTGCCACTGCTGTGGATGGGCGGCCTCTATCTGGGCTCGCTGTTCAGTCTGCTCGGTCAGAGCTTCTACACCTTCGATGACTTTACGATGTCGGTGCTGCCGGAGTGGACGCTGGACAACTACCGCCAACTGCTGAGCGCCGGCAACCTCGACATAGTGCTGCGCACCGTGACGATGGCGCTGGCGGTCAGCGTTGCCGATGCGCTGATGGCGTTCCCGATCGCGCTGTATATGGCGCTCTACGCCAGCCCGCGCATCAAGGCGCTGTTCTACATCGGCGTCATGTTGCCGATGTGGGCCAGCTACATCGTCAAGGCCTATGCCTGGACGGCGATCCTCTCCCGCGATGGCCTGCTGCAGTGGCTGCTCGGCCACCTCGGGCTGGAGCCGGCGCTGTTGTGGCTGCTACAGACCCCGATCGGTGGCAACACGTTGGCCACCTCGCACCTGGGGCGCTTCCTGGTGTTCAGCTACATCTGGCTGCCGTTCATGATCTTGCCGATCCAGGCAGCGCTGGAGCGCATCGCCCCCAGCCTGCTGCAGGCGGCGAGCGATCTGGGGGCCCGTCCCCGTCAGGTGCTGACCACTGTGCTGCTGCCGCTGGCGCTGCCCGGCGTCATGGCCGGCTCGATCTTCACCTTCTGCCTGACCCTCGGCGACTACATCATACCGACGCTGGTCGGCCCGTCCGGGCTGTTCATCGGCACCATGGTCTACACCCAGCAGGGCGCGGTCGGCAACATGCCGCTGGCGGCGGCCTTTACCGTGGTGCCCTTGCTGCTGATCAGCCTCTACCTGTGGTTTGCCAAACGACTGGGGGCCTTCGATGCACTCTGACCGTCATGCCTCACCGTTGTTAAAACTGCTGGCCTGGTGCGGACTGGGGCTGTTGCACCTGCCGCTGCTGGTCATCGCGCTGTACGCCTTCAATACCGAGAGTGCCGCGTTCAGTTTTCCGCTGCAGGGCTTCACGCTGCAGTGGTTTGCCGCCGCGGCGCGCCGCCCGGACATCCTCGACGCCGTCGGACTGTCGCTGCAGGTGGCCGCCGCCGCGACACTGCTGGCGCTGCTGCTCGGCACGCTGGCGGCGCTGGCGATGTGGCGCCACCGCTTCTTCGGCAAGGAGGCGTTCTCGATGCTGCTGGTGCTGCCTATTGCGCTGCCCGGCATCATCACCGGCCTGGCGCTGCTGGCCAGTTTCCAGCGCCTGGGCATCGAGCCGGGCATGCTGACGCTGATCGTCAGCCACGCCACGTTTTGCGTGGTCATCGTCTTCAACAACGTGCTGGCGCGCTTTCGCCGCACCAGCCTGAGCCTGATCGAGGCGTCGCTGGATCTGGGTGCCAACGGCTGGCAAACCTTCCGCTACGTGGTACTGCCGAACCTGGCCACCGCGATGCTGGCCGGTGGCCTGCTGGCGTTCGCACTGTCGTTTGACGAAATCATCGTCACCACCTTTACCGCCGGTCACGAGAAGACGCTGCCGATCTGGCTGCTGGGCCAGCTGACCCGCCCCCGCGACGTGCCGATCACCAATGTGGTGGCGCTGGCGGTGATGCTGGCCACCGTGCTACCGATTCTGGGCGCCTATTATCTAACCAAGGACACCGACACGGTCGCCGGCAGTGGCAAGTAGCCGCCCGACCCGACCTTTTACTGATGGAGCGACTGACATGCACAACCTACTTCTGATCAATGGCCAGCCGGTGGCCGGTACCGGTAGCGAACTCCCGGTCTTCAATCCGTCGACCGGCGCCGAACTGACCCGCATTCCGGAGGCGTCACCGGAACAGGTGCTGGCCGCCGTCGCCGCCGCCGATGCCGCGTTCCCGGCCTGGGCCGCACTGCCACCGCGCGAACGTTCCAGCCGCCTGCTGGCGCTGGCCGATGCCATCGAGCGCAAGGGAGAAGAGCTGGCGCGCCTCGAGTCGCTGAACTGCGGCAAGCCCTATCACGCCATGCTCAACGATGAGATCCCGGCGGTGGTGGACTGCTTCCGCTTCTTCGCCGGTGCCGCACGCTGCCTGAATGGCTCGGCGGCCGGCGAGTATGTGCCGGGGTTCACGTCGATGATTCGCCGCGATCCGATCGGTGTCGTCGCCTCGATCGCGCCGTGGAACTACCCGCTGCAGATGGCCGCCTGGAAGCTGGCACCGGCGCTGGCCGCCGGCAATACCGTGATCCTCAAGCCGTCGGAAGTGACGCCGCTGACCACACTGGCACTGGTGCCGCTGCTAGCCGAGCTGCTGCCGCCGGGGGTGGTCAATATCGTCCACGGCCGCGGCGCCGAAGTCGGCGCCCCGCTGGTCAGCCATCCGCGGGTGCGCATGGTGTCGCTGACCGGCTCGATCCCGACCGGCAAGCGACTGGTGGAGTCCGCCGCCCAGACCCTCAAGCGCACCCACATGGAGCTTGGTGGCAAGGCACCGGTGATCGTGCTCGACGATGCCAACCTCGACGACGTGGTGGCCGGCATCCGCACCTTTGGTTTCTATAACGCCGGGCAGGACTGCACCGCCGCGTGCCGCATCTATGCGCAGAAGGGGATCTACGACCGGCTGGTCGCCGATCTCGGCAGTGCCATCGGTACGCTGAAGATGGGGCTGCAGGATGACCCGACTACCGAGCTGGGGCCGCTGATCTATGCCGCGCACCGCGACCGCGTGGTCAGCTTCGTCGACCGCGCCCGCGAGCAGAAGCACATCGAGATCGTCACCGGTGGCGACGTCGGCGACGGCAATGGCTACTTCTACCAGCCGACGCTGGTCGCCGGTGCGCTGCAGAGCGACGAGATCGTGCAAAAAGAGGTGTTCGGCCCCGTGGTCTCGGTCACCGCCATCGACGATCTGGAGCAGGGTGTCGCCTTTGCCAACGACTCCGAATACGGCCTCGCCTCCTCGGTGTGGACCCAGGATGTCGGCAAGGCGATGTCGGCCGCCGCCGCGCTGCAGTACGGCTGCACCTGGATCAACACCCATTTCATCATCACCAACGAGATGCCCCATGGCGGCCTCAAGCAGTCCGGCTACGGCAAGGACATGTCGATGTATGCGCTGGAAGAGTACACCTGCGCCCGCCACGTCATGGTGAAGTGGTAATAAGCTCCCCTGTCAGCGATGACAGGGGGTGTTTTTATATTATCGGCACCACAGATGGCTATTTATTAATAGCCATCGACTGACAATATAAAATTAAAACCGGAGTGAAGCGCATTATTTTTTAATTAAAACAACTTAACCAAGCAGAATATAAACCCAGCCATTCGGCATACTGCAGATTATTTCAAAATAACTGAAATGATCCGTTACTTTATTTGTGCAAAACAGAACAAGTCAGCAAAAAAGCCATTGTTTAAGCTGATAAATTTATTATTGACGCCTTGGGTTTAATTATTTTATTGTCATCTGGCTTTTACTGATTTTCAGTCAGTTACTGCGTCAAACAAGATCAGTAACGGAAGACTCCCCTCGTGACGATGACGCCCATCCCGCCTGCGCCATCAAAAATCAGATTTATTTCTTGACCACATAAACTCTGATTGCAGGAACCGCTCCATGAACAGGACCGTTTATTTTATTGTTTATTTACTCTGTCTGGGGGTGACCATGTCTGCCTCTGCTGCGACCCAGGCCTATCGGGCCAGTCTGCTCTATTTCACTGCCGATCCGACGCGGGATGCCAACGCCACGCACTACCTCGAAGATGGCCTGCTGCTGATCCGGGACGGCCACGTCGTCGCCGCCAGCGATTACGCCAGTGTGCCGGCGGCACAGCGGCGCCAGCTGACGATCACCGACTACCGCGGCAAGCTGCTGCTGCCGGGGTTTGTCGATACCCATATCCATTTTCCGCAGACCGAGATGATCGCCTCGTACGGCGAGCAGCTGCTGGAGTGGCTCAACAGCTACACCTTCCCCACCGAGCGCAAGTTTGCCGATGCCGGCTATGCCCGCCAGCGTGCCGGTTTCTTCATCAACGAGCTGCTGCGCAACGGCACCACGACGGCGCTGGTGTTTACCACCGTGCACCCGCAATCGGTGGACGCGCTGTTCGAGGCCGCGGACGCCAAGCAGATGCGGCTGATCGCCGGCAAGGTGCTGATGGACCGCAACGCGCCGGACTACCTGCGCGACACGGCGCAGCGCGGCTATGACGAGAGCCGAGCGCTGATCCGCAAGTGGCACCACCACGGGCGCCTGCTGTATGCCGTCACCCCGCGCTTTGCACCGACCTCGACGCCGCAGCAACTGGCACTGGCCGGCAAGCTGCTGCAGGAGTTCCCCGACGTCTACCTGCAAACCCACCTCAGCGAGAACAAAAACGAGATCGCCTGGGTCAAGTCGCTGTTTCCCGAGCGCAAGGGCTACCTGGATGTCTATGACCATTACGGCCTGGCCGGGCCACGGTCGGTGTTTGCCCATGCCATCCACCTCGAGGACGGCGAAGCGCAAACCCTGGCGGCCCGCGGCGCGGCGGTGGCCTTCTGCCCGACCTCGAACCTGTTTCTCGGCAGTGGCCTGTTCCGGCTGCATCCGCTGAAGCAGGCCGGCGTGCGGGTCGGCCTCGGCACCGATGTCGGCGCCGGTACCAGCTTCTCGATGCTGCAGACGCTGAACGAAGGCTACAAGGTGCAGCAACTGCAGGGGGAAAAACTGTCGGCGCGCGAAGGGCTGTATCAGGCGACGCTTGGCGGCGCCGAGGCACTGCAACTGGCCGACCGCATCGGCAGCTTCCAATCGGGACGGGAGGCGGACTTTGTCGTGCTGGAGTGGGGCGCCACGCCGCTGCAGCAACTGCGCCAGTCCCAGGCCAGGACGCTGGACGACCGGCTATTCGCCCTGATGATGCAGGGCGATGATCGCAACGTCGTCGCCACCTATGTCAACGGCAAGCAGGCCTACCGCCGGCCATAACAGCGGCGTAACCGACGGGGCGTGGCGGGCGCCCCTGTGTCCCCCTCCGGCACGGCCAGGCGCCGTGCCGTTGTCAGCTGAAAACCAAAAGTTATATTAAAAACATGGCTTTTCACCCTTGTCGGCAGACACTATGCTGACAAAAAACCCTATCGAGTCGCGATGATGCCGCTTTCTGACAGACTGAGCAGCTACCGCCAGGCACTGCTCGCCTTGCAACGGGAACAGTTCAAGCTGCAGTTTCCCTCCCCCGCCCCCTCCATCGAGGAGGCTCAGTTTGAAGAGGAGCTGCAAGAGCTGGCCCGCTGGCTGGAGGCGCGTTTTACCGAGTTTTCCTGCCTGCAGGAGCTGACGACCGAGATCATCCAAGGCAGCCTGCTCGAAGAGGTATTGGCCCGGATCTATGATGCCTTCGAGCGCATCATCCCCTATGACCGCATCGGCTGTGCCCTGCTCAGCGACGATGGACAGCAGGTACGTTCCTACTGGGCTCGCTCACGCAACCAGAGCGCGCCGCTGCTCAAAGCCGGCTTCACCGCCCGTCTGGCCGGCAGCAGCCTGGAGCCGATCCTGCACAGCCACCAGCCGCGCATCATCAATAACCTGGCCGATTACCTGCACCAGCATCCGGAATCGACCGCCACACGGCTGATCCTGCAAGAGGGCATCCTCTCCAGCCTCACCTGCCCGCTGATTGCCGAAGGCAAGGCCATCGGCTTCCTGTTTTTTTCCAGCTGCCAGATCGGCACTTATCAGGCGCTGCACCAGCGTATTTTCCTGAACATTGCCCGCCAGGTGTCGCTGCTGATCGAAAAGAGCCACCTCTATCAGCAGGTGCATGAACTCAATCAGCAACTGATGCAGGCTCTGGCGCAACTCAAGGAGCAATCCTGCCGCGATGCCTTGACCGGACTGCTGCACCGCGGTGCCATCATGGAGTTCCTGACCAAGATGCAGGCCGAGAGTGAACGTACCGGCACCCCCTGTGCGGTGATCATGGCCGATGTCGACCACTTCAAGCAGATCAACGACAGCCACGGCCATCCCGCCGGAGACCGGGTGCTGCAAGCAGTGGCGCAGACGCTGCGTGAGCAGGTGCGAGAGTACGATGCCGTCGGCCGCTATGGCGGTGAAGAGTTCCTGATCCTGCTGCGGGGCAGTGATCACCACACCGCCGGTCTGATTGCCGAGCGCATACGCCACGCCATCGCCGCCCTGGCGCTGCAGACGGCCACGGGCCAACCGTTGCCTGTCACCATTAGCCTGGGGGTGGCCATGTGCGATCCGAAGGCGCTGGATAACACGGAGCGACTGCTGTCTGCCGCCGACACCGCCTTGTATCAAGCCAAACGCCACGGCCGCAACCGCGTCTGCAGCTACCACGCCGGCGACGCGCACCGCTAAGCCAGGCTGGCCGCCGTCACACCGCTGGCCAGCACTCACGGCCGCATCACGGCCTGGACCTCCTGCTGCCCCCCCTGCTGCTGCACCCGCCCTTCGCGTGCCGGCTCCCAGGCTAGAGCAAAAACGTCATTGATGATTCACACAAGAGTCACGCCGCTGCCATAACCCCATCGCAGCATGCCCTTTCACCGGTCAGGCGCGGTTGCCGCCGGTTGACAATGACAACAAACAACAAGGATGCCCTATGGTTTTTGCTCTGCCCTCTCGCCTGCGGCTGACACCGCTGGCCTGCGCCTGCCTGCTGGCCGGCCTCACCGCTTGTAACGACAATCAGACCAGCCAGACCTATGTCGCGCCGACGGCGCCGACCGGCCTCGGCTATGCCGCCAGCGCCGACAGCAACCCAACGGCCGCCCCCTATATCGACAACGGGGCCAGCAACCAGCGCGGCAAAGCCTGTATGGCGACGCTGGAGACCAATGCCGGCGTGCGCGTCGTCGCCGGTTTTCTCGATATCTGGGAACCGCGGACACGTCTGGTGGATGCCGGCGTGACAGCCCCGGCGGACGGCAGCTGTCCGGCGGTCACCAGTTCGGACTGGAGCGGCCTGCCCGACTCGGCCACCGATGGCACAGTGAAAAACCCGAGCGTCCATGCCTACAACATCCACTATGTCGAACAGCTGACCGCCAACCGCACGCCGGCCCAGGAGCTGGCGGCCTATCTGGATGATCGCCGCGGCAAAAACTACAGCGTCTCCGACGGCATGGGGCCGCTAACCGATGCCTGGCGCGCCGGCAGCAAGCAGACCACCACCATCACCGATATCCCGGCCGATGCCACCAGCGTCAAATATGACGACAAGGGCAACAACCGCGGCCTCGGCAGTGACAGCAATGCCGACATGGGGCTGGCGGTCGACTTCATCAACGCGCTGAGCGTCGATGGTTCCACCGAGCCGGCCAAGCGCTTCTTCAAGTACGCGCGGCCCTGGCGCTGGAGCAGTGCCGTCAAGGTGGTGCCGGCATTGGAACCGGCCAAGAGCAGCACCCCGAACACAGACGGCGGCTTCATCAGCGGCCACTCCGCCGAAGGGGTGCGTGACAGCCTGGCGATGGCCTATCTGGTGCCGGAGCGTTATCAGGAGATGTTGGCGCGCGGCCTGGAGCTCGGCGAAAACCGCATCCTCGCCGGCATGCACTCGCCATTGGATGTGATCGGTGGCCGCATGCAGGCCCTGGCGGTAGTCGCTTACAACCTGCACCGTAGTGAGGTGAGCAGCCTCAAACAGAGTGCTTACACCCAGACCCATCACTGGCTGAATCAGCAGCTGGGGCTCAGCGATGACAACGCGCTGTGGCAAGTCGCCCACAGCGGCAGCCAGGATCGCTTCGCCGACCATGATCAGATCAAGGCCGACTACCTGCGCCGGTTGACGTTCGGCTTCACACCGATCGCCGCCACCGACAAACCGGCCGTGGTGCCGAAAGGGGCCGAGATCCTGCTCGAAACCCGTCTGCCCTACCTGAGTAACGAGCAGCGCCGCGTGGTGCTGCAGAGCACGGCGCTGCCCTCCGGTTATCCGCTGATGGACGACGCCGAAGGCTGGGGACGGCTGAACCTGTTTGCCGCCGCCGATGGCTATGGCCGCTTTGACGGTGATGTCGACCTGCTGATGGACGCTGCTGAAGGCGGTTTCCACGCCAGCGATCGCTGGCGCAATGACATCGGCGGCGCCGGCAAGCTGACCAAGCGCGGCAGTGGCAGCCTGCTGCTCTGCGGCCACAACAGCTGGACCGGCGGCACCGATCTGCAGGAGGGCACGCTACAGGCCAGCTCAAACTCGGCCCTCGGCGCCGGCGATCTCTACCAGCGCGGTGGTACCCTGCAGGTCAACAGTGCGCTGCAAATCGGTGGCCACTACACCCAGCAAGCCGGCGCGATACTGCATAGCGTGCTGGGTAACGATGGCGCCGGACGGCTGACCATCAAGGGTGATGCGGTATTGGCAGGCGAGCTGCAGGTCACGTTGCAGGCCGGCTACCAGCCGACGGTGGGTGACACGCTGCAGTTGCTGCGCTGCGGCGCGCTGCACGGCGCCTTCAGCAAGGTGACGCTGGCGGGTTACACCGTCACCCCGCTCTACAGTGCCAATGGCGTGCAGCTGCGCATCGACGGCCGTCCGTCGTGAGTCGCGATGACGGGCGCCCTGGCGCCCGTCTTCTTTAGCGTGCCCGCGCGGCGACGCCCTCCTCCCCCAACTGCCCCGCCGCGTGCTGCAACCAGTCTAGTAACAGTGCCAGCGCCGGCTCGGCGGCCCGGCTGGCCAGCACCGCCGAGGCGAAGCTGTGCCCGGTGGCCGTAAACCCCAGCGGTGCCAGCAGGCGGCCACGGCTGATCTCGGGCTCCACCAGCAGATCCGGGGCGATGGCCACGCCAAGCCCGGCGGCGGCAGCCTCCAGCATCAACGACAGGGTATCGAAATGCCGGCCCGCCGACAGGGCATCGCTCGCTTGCCCCTGGGCGAGTGCCCAATCACGCCACGCCTGGGGGTGGGAACGGGTATGCAGCCGCGGCAGCGCCAGCAGCTCGGCGACGCCGTCCGGGCGCGGCTGCCATGACGGCGCACAGACAGGGCCGGTACGCTCCGCCAGCAGCGGCGTCACCTGCAGGCCGGAAGGCAGCGGCACATTGCTGCTGACGATCAGCAGATCGACACTGCCTTGCAGCAATGCTTCGGCCTGGCTGCGGGTCTGCAGCCGCAACGTGATGCCCGGCGCCGCCTGCTCGAACTGCTCCAGGCGCGGGATCAACCAGTTGGCAAGAAAGCTGGCCGGTGCCCCGAGCACCAGCTCATCGACCGACGGCGCCTGGCGCAGCTGCTGACACGTCTGCTCCAGCTGTGCCAGCGCCTGACCGGCGCTGCGCTGCAGGATCTCGCCGCTGCGCGTCAGGTGAATGCCGCCCGCATGGCGCACGAACAGCGGCTGGCCGAACCAGTTCTCCAGCTGGCGGATCTGGTGGCTGACGGCACTGTGAGTGACACACAGCTCGCGGGCGGCGGCCGTCAGGCTCAGACAGCGCGCACAGGCTTCGAAGGTACGCAGCGCATTCAGTGGCGGCAGGCAACGCATCGGTGATCTCCGGCGATGACAGAACAACAGATGTGAGAAAATCTAACATGCTGCCGTGAATAATCATCGTTATTCAGGCGGCAAGCACCGCATTAGGCTGTGAGACAAATTTACAGCACGAGGAGCAGTGCATGGCGACGGAAATCTATCTGGGACAGGGCCCGGATGCAATGGGACAATTTGGCCGCTACGGCGGCTGCTACATGCCGGAGACCCTGATGCCGGCGCTGCAGGCGCTGGAGCAGGCGTTCACCGCCGCCTGTGCCGACGACGGCTTCTGGCAGCAGTACCGCACCCTGCTGCACGACTATGTCGGCCGCCCCAGCCCGCTGTACTTGGCCGAACGGCTGACCCAGGAGCTCGGCGGCGCCCGCCTCTATCTCAAGCGCGAGGATCTGAACCACACCGGCGCCCACAAGATCAACAACTGCATCGGCCAGATCCTGCTGGCACGGCGCATGGGTAAACGGCGCATCATCGCCGAGACCGGTGCCGGCCAGCACGGCGTGGCCACCGCCACCGTCTGCGCGCTGTTCGGGCTGGAGTGCGTGGTCTACATGGGGGCCGAAGACATGGCACGCCAGCAGAGCAACGTGCGGCGCATGATGCTGCTCGGTGCCCGGGTCGAGCCGGTGCACCTCGGCAGTGCGACGCTGAAAGAGGCGATGAACGAGGCGCTGCGCGACTGGCTGGCCCGCGTCGACGACACCTACTACCTGCTCGGCACCGGCGCCGGTCCCCATCCCTATCCACAGATGGTGCGCGAATTCCAGCGCGTCATCGGCCTCGAAACCCGCGATCAGCTGCAGGCCCGCCTCGGCCGGGCGCCCGATGCGCTGGTGGCCTGCGTCGGCGGCGGCTCGAACGCCATCGGCTTCTTCCACCCGTTTCTCGCCGATCGCAGCGTGCGCTGCTATGGCGTTGAAGCCGGCGGTCTGGGGCTGGCCAGCGGCGCCCATGCCGCCTGCCTGAATGGCGGCCGGCCTGGCGTGCTGCACGGCAACCTGACCTACCTGCTGCAAGATGGCGACGGCCAGATCCACCCGGCGCACTCGGTCTCGGCCGGGCTGGACTACCCCGGCGTCGGACCGGAACACGCGCTGCTGCACGACAGCGGCCGCGTGACCTACCTGACCGCCAGCGATGACGAGGCGCTGGCCGCGTTCCACTGGTTGAGCCGGCGCGAGGGGATACTGCCGGCGCTGGAGAGCGCCCACGCCGTCGCCGCCGCCCGCCGCCTGGCCCCGACCATGGGCCCGGATCAGGTGCTGGTAGTCTGCCTCAGTGGCCGCGGCGACAAGGACATCGACACCGTATTGCAGCAGATGACAGCGGAGGCTCAGCCATGAATCGTCTCACCCAGCGTTTACAACAGCTGCGTGCCGCCGGGCGCAGCGGCCTGGTCACCTACCTGACCGCCGGCGATCCGGATGCCGCCACCAGCCTGGCACTGCTGACCCGGCTCGGCGCCGCCGGTGCCGATCTGATCGAACTGGGCATGCCATTCAGCGATCCGGTGGCCGATGGCCCGACGATCCAGGCCGCCCACCTGCGGGCGCTGGCCAGTGGCCAGACGCTGGCGGCCACGCTGCAACTGGTGTCCCGGCTGCGCCAGCATGACCAGGCGACGCCGCTGTTGCTGATGGGCTACCTGAACCCGCTGTTGCAGTACGGAGTCGAGCCGTTCATGGCTGCCGCGGCCGCGGCTGGCGTCGATGGTCTGTTGCTGGTCGACCTGCCGTTCGAACACGCCGCCCCCTACCGGGCGGCCGCCCGGCAACACGGCTTGCAGCTGATCGCCATGACCGCGCCCGGCAGCGATGCCGGGCGGCTGGCACACTGGCTGCCGCACGCCGAGGGGTTTGTCTATCACGTCAGCCTCAATGGCATCACCGGCAGCACCGCCGCCGACAGCGATGCCCTGGTCGCCCATGTCGCCCGTCTGCGCACGCTGACGCCGCTGCCGATCGCGCTCGGTTTCGGACTGCGCACGCCGCAACAGCTGGCGGCACTCAATCGCCAGGCCGATCTGCTGGTGGTGGGCAGTGCGCTGGTGGCCACGCTGGCGCGTGACGGTGTCGAAGCCACGCTGCAACAGGTGCGCCAGCTCGCCGCCGCACTGCAACCGGATAGCGCCGGCTAGCGGCGCAAAAAAAAACCTCCGCCCGGAAGGGCGGAGGTCGTGTCGGCATCGCGCAGCGGGCTTAGTGGTTGCCGTAGGCGTAACAGCGTTTGAGCTCGTCGAAGGTGTAGAAGAACTTGGTGCCATCCACCGGCTTACACCCTTCCTTGAATGCCACTTCCTTCTCGTTGTAGAGCATCTTCACCAGCACTTGGCTGTCGCTATTCTGGTAGACATCCCACTGGATGTTGGCGGCATAGGGCGAAACCCAACCGCCGCGCCACTCGTTGTTGTCCTGGGTCATCAGGGTACCGACTTCGGCGCCCTGACGGCTGCCGACCAGCTTCATCAGCGCCACCAGCGGAATAATGGTCTCGGCGTGGGCAAAGCGCAGCTTGGCGATGTGCAGGTGCTCGCCGTTCACGACCTGGGTCTGCACCTCATTGAACAGACCATCCAGCAGCGGCTGGGCGATGGCATAGGTGGCCGTGCTGTTGGCAAAGCTCGGCCCCTTCTCGTAGAAATCTTCGGCATCGGAGAGGTAGGAGAACCACGCCGACTCTTCCGGCGTCAGATACTGCTCCAGGTTCCACTTCTCGTCGCCCTGGGCTGCGGCTTCCTGGTCCATGCCGGGGCCGATGATGAACAGGTTGTAGAGCATCAACGCCGCATCCACTTCGTCGCGGGCATAGGTCTTGCCACCATCTTCCGGATTGACGGCCACAAACTCGTAATCGCCATTCGCCAGCTTGTCGACGAACGCCTTGGTATAGAGGCGCTCCAGCATCTGCCGGGCCATGACCTTGGTCTTCGGCAGCACTTTCAGCTGCTCCAGTGCCGTGGCCAGCTCAGGGGCCGGAGCCACGCCGTTGTCCTCGTCACCAATAAAGGTCTGATACGCCTCATAGGCCGGCAGATACTGGGCATCGTTCGGCGTGGTCTTGTGGAAGTAGAGTTCGTACTTGTTGGCCAGCTTCTTGTCGATCTTCGAGGCATCGGTCTGGGCGACATAGCAGTCGGTGCTGTCGGCCACATAGTCGACCTTCTTCTTCAGGCTCTGCATGAAGTAGTAGGCGCTCTCGTTGGCGCGGTCCTTGCCGGAGGTTTCCACCTTGATGCAATGGCTGCCGCTGTTCTCCAGCAGCGCGGGCAGGCGGTCGGCCAGGCGCGTCGCCAGCTCGGCGTGCTCATCCTTGCCGCGCTGGCTCAACAGGCCATAACCCAGCTTCTGGTTCGCCGCGGTGACCAGTTCCACCTTGTGGCCCAGGGTCTGGCCCAGCGTCGTCAGCGCACCTTCGCTGGCCGCCTGTTCCCAGATCTGCTTGGTCAGCACATCATATTTCGGGCTGGAGAGTGAACGTGAACCGTGGCGTGCCACCAGCTCGGTAAACACCGGCTTGAAACCGGCCGGCGCCGCTTCATAGCTGCTGGCCTGCTGTTGCGGGGCATACACCGCCTTGGTGCTGTACTGGTACTCGGTAATGGACGGAGCAGTGGTATTGCCCGTGGAATTGTCGGAGTTGCAGCCAGCCAGCAGCGCCAGCGCCACGGCAGCAGAAACAGAAGTAATACGGTTCATGGTCATCCTTGCACTCGTGTTCAAAAGACGGCGCCAGACTAAGCAGTCCAGATGACAGCGACATGTCAGAAGTGTGAAAGCTTGACGTTACCTCCCCGCCGCGGCGTCATCGCCAGCGGCCATCGCCCCGAGTTCCTGCTGCAACCAATCGAGGAAGGCCCGCACCCGCGGCAAGGCGCTGAACTCGCGGCGCGTCACCACGTGGTAGCCCAGCCCCTGATCGTAAGGCGTATCGAACGGGAAGATCAGCTCGCCGCGGGCCACCAGCTCCCGCGCCAGCTGGAAGCGCCCCATCGCCACGCCGAGCCCGGCGCGGGCCCCGATGATGGCGGCATCATAGTGGGTGAAGCTGTAGTGATGGCGACCGGTTTCCGCGGGCAATCCGGCAGCCGCCAGCCAGCCACGCCATTCGCTATGTGGATCGCTCTGCCGGATCGACTCGACATCGTGCAGCAGCAGGCACGCCGCCAGCCGTTCCGGCGCATCGAGCAACCCCATCTGCTCGGCGTAAGCCGGGCTGCAGACCGGCAGCAAGACTTCGTCGAGCAGTAACCGGCTATCAAGACCCGGATAGTGGCCATCGCCGTAGTCGATCCACAGATCGGCCGGATGCAGCGCGAAATCCACCCGGCTGCCCTTGGATCTGAGCTGCAAGCCCAGATCGGGATGGCGCTGGTAGAACCGGCCAAGGCGCGGCACCAGCCAGTGCTGGGCAAAGGTCGGCGTGCTGCCGACCTCCAGCGTACCACGCAGCGCCTGGTGGCGAATGTCCTCGATCTCGTGACAGACAGACGCAAAGTGGCGGCTCACCTCGCGGTACAGGCGCTCGCCCTCCGGCGTCAGCGCAATGCGTCGCGTCTGGCGCACAAACAGCTGGAAACCCAGTTCCTGCTCCAGCTTGCGGATGCGGTGCGACAGCGCGCTCTGCGTCAGGTGCAGCGCCTCGGCCGCCTCCTTGAAGCTCAGGCAGGCGGCGATCTGGGCGAAGATGTGCAGGCTGCTGAAACTGGCGAAAGGCATGATCCCTCCCGGACTCACAGATGAATTTTTCTCAAGCATGAGCCGAAAAAGGTCATTTGTTAAGCCGATAACGGCGCTCCATGCTGAGTACATCGCAAATCAATTCACTCATCCGCAGGAGAGTCCCGATGAAACGCTATCACCTGACCATCGCCGGCGGCGGTGCCACCTACACCCCCGGCATCGTCAACGCAATCCTCAACGCCCGCGACGTGCTGCCGCTGCGCAAGCTGGTGCTGCTCGACAATGACGCCGAGCGCGTCGCCACCATGGGCGGCTTCATCCGCCTGCTGCTGGCCGAAAAGGCCCCCGAGGTCGAGCTGGTCATCACCACCGATCGCCGCGAAGCCTTCACCGGCATGGAGTTCCTTTTCGCCCAGATCCGCAGCGGCGGCCTCAAGATGCGGGCGCTGGATGAGCAGATCCCGCTGCGCCACGGCGTGGTCGGTCAGGAGACCTGCGGCCCCGGCGGCTTTGCGTTTGCGCTGCGCTCGATCCCCGACATGCTGGCCATCGGCGAGGATGTGCGCCGATATGCCCCCGATGCCTGGATCCTCAACTACTCCAACCCGGCGGCGATTCTGGCGGACGTCTGGCACAAGCGTTTCCCGGAGCTGAAAAGCCTGTTCATCTGCGACATGCCGATTGTCATCGAGCTGCTGGTCGCCGCCACCCTCGGCTACCGCCACGCCGATCTGGCGTTCGAGTACGTCGGCCTCAACCACTTCGGCTGGTGGCGCCATATCTGGAATCCCCAGGGCGAGGATCTGCTGCCACAGCTGCGCGAGCATCTGCTCTCCGAGCGGCCGCTGACGCTGTTCCAGGATGAGCACGTCAACGCCGACTGGATCCCGACCTTCGAGCGGCTGCGCAAGAGCATGCGCCTGTTCCCCGAGTTCCTCGCCAACACCTATCTGCAGTACTACTACTTCGGTGAGGAGATGGTGGCCCACGAAGATCCGCACTACACCCGCGCCAACCGGGTGATCGACACCCGCGAGAAGGCGGTGTTCGACGAGTGCCGCCGCTGCATCGCCGCCGGCAGTGCCGCCGACAGCTTCCTCTGTGCCGGGGTGCACGGCGACTTCATCGTCGACCATGCCCGCGCCATCCTCACCAACCAGCCGTTCCGCACCACGGTCAATGTGCCGAACCGCGGCCTGGTGCAAGGCCTCCCGGCCGATGCCATCGTCGAGGTGCATGGTCAGGTGACGGCCCATGGCGTCGAGGCGTTCGGCGTCGGCGAACTGCCCCACTTCCAGCGCGCGCTGATGGTGCAGCAGAACGCCTATGAGCAGCTCACCGTCGAGGCGGCACTGGAGGGCTCCTACAGCAAGGCGCTGCAGGCGCTGACGCTGAACCGCACCGTGCCGTCGGCCGATGTCGCCAAACGGCTGCTCGACGATCTGCTGGCGGCCAACCGCGAGTTCTGGCCAGCGCTGCGCTAACACCCGGCGCCGCACACCGATCCTGCGCAGTCCGGCCGCCCTCTTGGGGGCGGCCAGGCCGGCTGCTAGTATGGCTGGCGTCACCCCGTCATTTGGAGCCAGCATGTCCCACGCCGCCACCTTCCGCCGTTACCTGCACCTCTACGCATCCCGAGATCTGGAGGCCATCGCCGAGCTGTTTGCCGAGCAGATCCAGCTGCGCGACTGGAACCTGGCGGTACAGGGCAAGGCCGCCGCGCTGGCCGAGACCCGCCACAACTTCGACAGCGTCGACAGCCTGCAGATCGACATCCTCAGCCTGTTTGAAACGGCCGATGGCGTCGCCGGCGAGCTGCGCATTCTGATCAACGGCCGCGATGAGCTCTATGTGGTCGACGTGCTGCGCTTCGATGCCGATGGCCGCATCAACCAGATCCACGCCTACGTCGGCCGCGGCGACTGAGCCGCGACCCCACACGCAACGCTAGAAACACTCAGCGGTAGAACAGGCTCGGCGCCACGCCGAGCTCGCGTTTGAACATGGCGCTGAACGCACTCGGGCTGGCATAGCCCAGCGCCAGCGCCACCTCCAGCACCGACTCGCCACGGGCCAGATGCTCGCAGGCCAGCAGCAGCCGGCACTGCCGCCGCCACTGCCCCACCGTCAATCCGGTCTCACGCACAAAACGCCGCTGCAGCGTGCGCACATCCATCGCCAGCGCCTGCGCCCACTGCGCCAGCGGCCGCGACTCGTCCGGCTCGGCACGCAACGCCCGGCACAGCCGTTGCAGCGCCGGCGAGCGCGGCTCCGGCAGCGACAGCGCCAGGCTCGGCATGCGCTGGATCTCATCCAGCAGCAGCTGCACCAGATGGCCGTCGCGGCCCTGGGGGTCATAGTCATAGGGCAGCGCGATGGCCGCCAGGATCAGCTCGCGCAGCAGCGGCGAGATGCCGACCACGCAGCACTCGGTCGGCAGGCCGTCCAGCAGCTCGCTGCGGATATAGACGGTGCGCATCAGCACCTCGCCGAGCATGATGCTGCGATGCCAGACGCCGACCGGCACCCAGATCGCCCGCGTCGGCGGCACGATCCACTGGCCGGCGTCGGTCTCCACCAGCATCACCCCCTGCACCGCATACAGCAGCTGGGCGGTAGGATGACAGTGGCGCGGCGACTCCTCGCCCGCCTCGCGATCGAAGGCGCGCGCCACCAGCGGCGCGCGGCCAACATCCTGCTGGTGCGACATGTCGGTCAGACGCATCTTTTGTCCTTTTCTCGACGATGGTTGCCGCATAGTAGCACGAAGGGCATTTTTTGAGCTGATATCATGCCCGGCATCACAACCCCATGAGGTGTTCCATGTCATCCACGCTGGCCACTCCGGCCTCGACAGCGGGCGAGACCCGCTACAAGGTGCTCGCCGCCATCAGCCTGTCGCACTTTCTCAACGATCTGCTGCAATCGCTGATCGTCGCCATCTATCCGCTGCTCAAGGGCAACTACGATCTGAACTTCACCCAGATCGGCCTGCTGACGCTGACCTACCAGACCACTGCCTCGCTGCTGCAGCCGGTGGTCGGCTGGTACACCGACCGCCATCCCAAGCCGTTTTCACTGGTGATCGGCATGGGCTCGACGCTGACCGGCCTGCTGCTGCTCTCCCACGCGCCGACGTTCCCGCTGCTGCTGCTCGGCGCCGCCGTGGTCGGCGTCGGCTCGTCGATCTTCCACCCCGAATCGTCGCGGGTGGCGCGCATGGCCTCCGGCGGGCGCCACGGGCTGGCGCAGTCGATCTTCCAGGTCGGCGGCAACGGCGGCACAGCCATGGGGCCGCTGCTGGCGGCGGCCATCGTGCTGCCGTACGGCCAGGGCAGCCTGGCGTGGTTTGCGATCATCGCCCTCATCGCGATGGCGGTGCTGTTCCGCGTCGGCCAGTGGTATCAACATCAGCATCGCAGCCAGAAACACAGGGCCGCGCCGCCGGATAACGGCCTGTCGCGCCGCCGCATCGCGCTGACGCTCGGCGTGCTGTTGCTGCTCATCACCTCCAAGTACTTCTACCTGGCCAGCCTGACCAGCTACTACACCTTCTACCTGATGGAGCACTTCGGCCTTGGCGTGCAATCGGCCCAGCTGCACCTGTTCATCTTCCTGTTCGCGGTGGCTGCCGGCACCGTGCTCGGTGGCCCGATCGGCGATCGCATCGGCCGCAAGCAGGTAATCTGGTTCTCGATCCTCGGCGTCGCGCCGTTCACGCTGCTGCTGCCCCACGCCAACCTGCTGTGGACCAGCGTGCTGTCGTTCATCATCGGCTTCATTCTGGCGTCGGCGTTCTCGGCGATTGTCGTCTACGCCCAGGAGCTGATCCCCGGCAAGGTCGGCACCGTCTCCGGGCTGTTCTTCGGCTTTGCATTCGGCATCGCCGGCGTTGGCGCCGCGGTACTCGGCCGCCTCGCCGACCACTACGGCATCAGCTATGTGTATGAGCTGTGCGCCTGGCTGCCGCTGGCCGGGGTGATTACGGTGTTTTTGCCGAACTTGCGCTCGCCGCGCATCCGCTAAGCGGGCCGCGTCGGCGCCCGCGGCGGGTGCGCCGGGGCTCGTTCCGCCCTTGGCGACAGGGGTAGGATTCGATATGGCGGGAACCGTTCCGCCCTGGGTGACAGGGGTAGGATTCGATATGGCGGAGGCCGTTCCGCCCTGGTCGGCAAAGGTGGGGTTGCCCACCTGCCGCTGGGCGGGGGCGGGTTAAGGGCCGAAGCCGCGGCCCTTAACAATCCTGCGGCTGGGTGTATGCCGACTGGCGGGAAGACCCCTCGCTGCGGAGTGCACTCCAACGGCCGGTCGCTACACGCCCTCCCTGGCGTGAAGCGCCCTCTCGCGGTCTCCTGACCGCTCACCGCCTGCGTTTCCCCTCCGCTCGGCCCGCCAGACGCGCGCGCATCGCTGAACCTCGCAAAACCGCCAAAGCCAAAGCCAAAGCCAAAGTCAAAACAGGATGCCTTTGTGTGGTGGCCACCAGCCGGAGCCTCACCCCAAGTGCGCTTGGGTAGGTTGGCGCTGAGCGCGCAGCGAAGCCCAACGTTTACCGCGCCCCGCTATTGAATAAAAACTTAATAAACTGCGTGCTAGCTCAACTGAGGCCATTCCCTGAGAAAAACGATTGCGCTAGGCTACAGACTCAAAAAGATCAAGCTGCCTGTCGTGATACACAGGTCGCCGATGGCACAGCGGCAGCCACAAGCCCCTGCGGTAGCCATGACCGTTGCCAAATAAAAGGATATGAACCCGCAGGTTGGGCGTTCAGCGTTCACCCAGCCAGTCACGGCTTTTATTCATTCAGAAATTGAGCGTGAAATTGAAATTTCAATTTGCTTATCCCATTTAAACATCACGCGGTAAACGTTGGGCTTCATTTTATTCAGCCCAACCTACACGCTCTTTAAGCGTTCAGCCAGAATCAATGGGTATTACATATGCTTTTAAAAAGAAAATTTGGTGATTTCCATTTATCCATAAACCTCACCAAAACCAACAAAGCGAACTCAAAACTTGTTGATTTAATGCCTATGGACAACTCAGATGAAGTTGAAGGTTATTGCCAGGTATTAGGTGATGCCATAGAGAGCAAAAAAATAAAAAACATAGCAATCACTGGACCTTATGGTTCAGGGAAAAGCAGCTTAATAAAAACGTTCGAAAGCAAGTATGCTTATAACTTTTTAAACATCTCGCTCGCATCATTCGATGAAAATAGTACATTACAGAATCAACATAATGCCGACACCAATGACAAACAAAATGCATTAATTGAAAGAAGTATATTGCAACAGATATTTTACGGGGCGAGCGCAAACAAAATTCCATATTCGAGATTTAAAAGAATCACCATCCCTAAACAACCATTAATAAAATCTTTTATAATGTTGCTTTGGTGTATTTCAGCATCGTTCCTATGGTTTAATGGTGTTGATATAATTGGATCTACAGCATTAAGTCAGATAGCTTCATTGAATTCACTATGGGTTTCTTTATGGATTTCATTTTCTTTATCCATCCCTGTTGTTCTGGCCGCAGACATATATAAAATATCGTTTGGGCTATCTTTCAAAAAGCTGTCGCTCACTAATGCGGAGATCGAAACTGGAGATATCGCAGATGGCTCAATTCTTAATAAGTACATCGACGAAATCATATATTTCTTTCAGTCAACAAAATATGATGTCGTAGTATTTGAAGACTTAGACAGGTTTGGTTCACCTGAAATATTTGTAAAACTAAGAGAAATTAACAACTTAATAAATGAAAACAATGGGACAACAGGAAACATTAAATTCCTATATGCATTGAAAGATGACATGTTCGCTAACAGCGAACGCACGAAATTTTTTGACATAATAATACCCATATTACCAGTCATAAACAGCTATAACTCTTTAGATAAAATAGATTCGCGAGTTTCAGCATGCCTCATTAATAAAATTGACAGACAATTCTTAAGAGAAGCCTCGTTATACCTTAACGATTTGCGGCTAATTCACAATATATTTAATGAATTTACTGTCTATTTTGAAAGACTAAAAAGCGACAAGCTAAACGCCACTAAACTATTGGCCATGATGATATATAAGAACGTATATCCATATGACTTTGAAAAACTCCATCATGGGAAAGGTGCTCTTTTCATTATATGCCAAAAAAGAATGGAATTCATACAACACAGGAGAGAAAGACTAAATAGTCAATCTTCAGAATTATCACAAAAAATTCTAGAAGCTCAGCGAGAAGCAGAGGTCAGCATAGAAAACCTAATAAAAAGCTTTTTTGGGCACCTTGTGACGGAATACGACGGTCAGAGAGTACTAAGCGTAAAATGCAATGGGGAGGAATATACTTTATCTCAGCTTCTAGACTGGAACATATTTGAGCGGGTAATTACACAATCAACATTTATTGTTCGCACACAAGAAACACAGTATTGGAATGAAAGAAACCATCAGGTATCCATGCATGCAGTAAATGATAGCATGCATTCTGGTTCAGATTTCACACGTAGAAAAACGAACATTGAAAACCAATCAAGACAGGTTATAGAAAGAATCCAAGTTGAATTAAAAAAACTAGACCTTGAGAAAATTAGGATTCCTCACACTCAACTGTCCGCGATATTACAAGATAGCACTCCATCACCAATAGACGTGATTGTTCATGAGGAAGGCTTATCCTCCCCTGAGTTATTTATCTATTTAGTTAAAAATGGTTATCTCGATGAAACCTATTATCTATACACATCGGATTTCCATGAAGGCCGAATGACCATAAATGATCGTGATTTCTTGCTAACTATTCGAGATTTCAAGGCGCCTGATCCGTTCCAGATAATAGATACGCCAGAAGAAGTGATTGAGAATATGAGAACGGAGGATTTCTCTCACATATATGCGCTTAATGTAATACTGGTTGATTTCCTTATTGAAAACAACCAGCGTCAAAAATTAAAATCAATTCTAAATTATATAGCCAACAACTTTAACGATTGCGACCAATTTTTTTCTGCATATTGGACATCGGGAAAAAAGATCCATAAGTTAACAAAGGCTTTATCGGAGCAGTGATCAGAGTATGCAGCATCAAGCTTGAGCAACATCAACGCCGCACAACATATTGCCTTAATTCTTAGCTATGTGCCAACCACTCAAATAGCGGAGAGAATGAACAAAGACAAAGTAATAACAAATTACCTTGCTGAGCATGGGCTCACTGTATTTACTTCTGACAAATTCACCCTAACGGACCTTCAGACGATTAAAGAATTGGATGTAAAGATTAAAGCATTAGATCAATTAAACAACCTGCCAGAAATAGTCAGCTTCGCACACCAACACAATCTCTATGAAATAAATAAAAGCAACACCCTTTATTTGATGAACAAATATTCAAAAGACCATAAAAAGGAGGCTTATTTAACAAAAAACTTAACGTCACTCTCCATGCCTGGATGCGAAAAAATTAAACAATACATTTTAAATAATGTATCAGAATACATAAACCAGGTTTTTCTTAACTTGCCTGACAACACAAAAGAAGATGATGTCACGATAAAGTTCCTCCTAAATCACTCATCATTGGACCATGAACAGAAAGAAAAAATCTTATCCAAACAAGATATTATTTTTGAAGATTTCTCGAACATAGAACAAGAATGGTGGCAACAGGTGTTCACCGAGGACAAGCTGGCTCCCTCATGGAAAAACTTAGCCGAGTATTTATCTTCGGAGATGGCAGATCTTGAACTGGCGACAAAAAAAATCCAAGAAAAAGACTGGCTAAACAAACTTACAACCTCAACGCTGAAAAACGAAGTTCATGATGAAAAGGAGCGGTCAACGACAGCAGACTTTATATTTGAAAACGACGGTATTCATTTATCTGCATATGGGGAGCTGATAGCAAAATTGCCATATGAGTGGAACGATTACCCCGATGTTTCGACTGACAAGAAAGTTACTCTTTCCGCAGCAGGCAAAATAGCGCTGACAACAGAATCCTTCGAGTCATCATTAGAAAACGCACGACTTTCAGCAACCTTGATTAAAGCTAATTTAAGTGAATACTTAAACAACAAAGACGATTATGACATTAATGACAAAATTAGAGAGGAGCTGTTAAAAACCGATATACCAATGCAGCATAAAATTGAACTTTGTCATGACATATCGCTTTCCAGTATCAAATCTGGCACTCTTGTGAATCTAGTAGCACCAATGTTGGCACCAGACGACATCGATTGTTCAAAAATAGAACAAGACATAATGCGAGAGCTGATTCTCCACACAAACAACTCTGACGAAAAGATACAACTACTAAATAAATATATTCAGATATGGAGTGGTTCTGATCCAATTGCCATCATTGAAAAACTACCACCACCTTATTGTGAAATTGCAATATTCGGTAAACGCCCAAAACTATACAAAAACGATACAAATCTGAAATTAGCAGAGCTATTGGAATCTCATCGAATTATCTCCAGCTTTTCCAATACTGGGACACAAATACAAATTAACACCTATAGATCATCTGACAATCAGGAATAACATCATTTCCGATTAAACATCATGCACCCACTGTCTAATTATTAAACCAGCCTCGTATGTGCGATTAGCGAAGCGTAATCGCACGCATGGTTTAATACCGAAACAATGCATTACCAGAGCCGTATTGCGCCGAATATCACGGAATAAGCACGCCGATAATTAACCATAAATAGCATAGCCATATATTTATATGAATATGCAAGGTTACTGTGTTTACCGTTAATATATTCAAATAATCATGCCTTGCTGGCCTACCAATTGAATATCTGTGATAGCAGATGGCCATGATTAAATACGGCGCAATACGCATGGCTATTGCGCCCTACGGGCTGGTTTATTATTTTTCATCACCAACGAGCATCAACTATGTCCCCACAAAAAAACACCTTTCCCATATTATGCCTCTACTCCGGCCTATTGCTTTCTGGTTGCAATCAGTCTCAGCCTGAAATAAACCAGCACGACATTTGTGAGGTAAAAGGATGGCAAAAAGATGTTACTGCCGCCGAGTGCAAACCAGGACAAAAGGTCGTGTTTCTTCCTGATCGCTGGGGCAATGAGCAACTGCCGATTCTATTTGCGGCAGTGAACTGCGATCACAGATTCAGCATTGCGCTAACCAACGGCGGCGTCTCTTGTATCTATACCCCGCTGACCCCAGATCCGGCCGGGAAAAAATAGCCATCCCATTTTGGTAATTCGTCCGCATCAGACAGAAATAATGCCTAGGTTGGGCTTCGCTAACCTTCCGGACAAGCAATCGGCAATGCCCTTGCTCGCCAAAGCCCGAAGCCGTCTGTCGGGCCGAGCGCAGGGGGGAGCGCAGCCGGTGAGCGGTCAGGATGACCGCGAGAGGGAGCTTCACGCCAGGGAGGGCGTGTAGCGAGCGGCCGGTGGAGAGCCCACCGCAGCGAGGGGCCTTCCCGGCAGTCGGCATACGCCGAGCCGCAGGATTGTTAAGGGCCGCGGCTTCGGCCCTTAACCCGCCCCCGCCACACGGCAGGTTGGCAAATCGTCATGGCCGACCAAGGGCGGAACGGGCACGACCGTTCCAGAACCCGGACGGAACGCCAGGTCGAGGCTGAACCCAACCCCGGAGCCAGATCACATCCCCGCACCCCCACCCCCGAATTCCAACCCGGTCCGGCTTGGCGCCCGTGGCCGGCAGGGCTAGAGTAGGCACACAAACCGCCAGCCGGCGGTTGCATTCATCTATTTTGTGGGGGGTTTATGGTCGCATTGGGTCACTATCTGGATGCTCAGGGGCAATCGGCATTTCGCGTGTTCGCACCGGATTGCCCGCAGGTGGCGCTGCGCCTCGAGGATGAGGCACGCACGCTGCCGATGCAGCGCGATGCGGCCGGTTACTGGAGCCTGAGCCTGCCACGACTGGCCGAGGGCAGCCGCTACCGCTTCGAGCTGGACGGCACCGCCTACCCGGACCCGGCGTCCCGCGCCCAGCCGGACGGCGTGCACGGCGCCTCGGCGGTGGCCTACCCCAGCCGCGTCAAGGCCGCGGGCTGGCGCGGCGTCACCATCGACGACGCCATCATCTATGAGCTGCACATCGGCACCTTCACTGCGGAGGGCACCCTGGCGGCGGCTCAGGCCAAGCTGCCGCACCTGCAGGCGCTGGGCATTACGGTGATCGAGCTGCTGCCGCTGGCGGCCTTCCCCGGCGAGCGCAACTGGGGCTATGACGGCACCTATCTGTTCGCGCTGCACGGCGCCTACGGCAGCTATGCCGATCTGCAGGCCTTCATCGAGGCGGCCCACGATCTGGGCATTGCTGTGATTCTGGATGTGGTCTACAACCACTTCGGCCCGGAAGGTAACTACAGCTGGGCCTATGCCCCCTACACCAAGCAAGCCGATACGCCGTGGGGCGCGGCGATCAACTTCGACGGCGGCCACAGCGAGGGCATCCGCGCCTTCTATCTGGCCAACACCCGTTACTGGCTGGAAGAGATCGGCTTCGACGGTTTCCGCATGGATGCCGTGTCGCTGATTTTCGACGCCTCACCGCGCCATATCCTGCGCGAAATCACCGATCTGGCCCGCGACATCGCCGCCCGCGAGGGGCGCGAGATCCTGATGATCGCCGAGCATCTGCGCAACGAGACCGAAGTCACCGCCGCCGATGGCTACGCCTACCACAGCCAGTGGAACGACGATCTGAACCATGCGCTGTTCGCGTTTCTGACCGGCGAAAAGGGGCGTCATTACGACAGCTTTGGCAGCTTCGAAGACATCGTGAAGGCGCTGCGCGACAGCTTCGTGCTGGACGGCACCCGCATGCATACCTTCTACAACCGCCTGTTCGGCACCGATGGCCGTGGCACCGCCGCCACCGAGCACGTGGTGCATACCCAGAACCACGACCAGATCGGCAACCGCCCCCAGGGCGATCGCATGATCGCCAGCTATGGCCGTGACAAGGCGCTGCTGGCCACCATCACCATGCTGGCCAGCCCCTATGTGCCGATGCTGTTCATGGGCGAAGAGTATGGCGAGACGGCGCCATTCCTGTTCTTTGAGGACTTTAGCGACGCCAACCTGATCCAGGCGGTGCGCGATGGTCGTCGCCGCGAGTTTGCCTTCCAGGATGGCAGCGAACCACGGGATGCCCACGACCGCGCAGCGTTCACCGACTCCAAGCTGCAGTGGTCACGCCTCGGTAGCACCGATGGCCAGACGCTGTTCCACTTCTACCAGGCGATGATTGCGCTGAAGCGCGCCGGCAAGCTCGGTCCGCGCGACAAGCAGCAGATCGGCCTGGCCGCCGATAGCGAAACCCGCCTGATCTGTATCCAGACCGACGAGAGCCTGACGCTGCTGAACTTCTCTACCGAAACCTGCCAGGTGCCGGTGGAGGCGCAATGGGCACTCTACCTGAGCAGCAATGAACCGGGGGTCGGCGGTCTGCTGCCGCCGTTCAGCGCCCACATCTACCTGCGCGTCGCCGATTAACCTGCCAGCGCCGGTGCCCGCCACCGGCGCTCTCCCGCTTCTCTGCCTCCGCCCATTGAGCGCCGCCAGGCGTGTCAGTGACCGCCCTGACGTGCCAGCTGGGCACGCAATAACGCCAGAAACTGATCCCGCGGCCTGTGTACGCGCGCATGACGCTTGCTGATCGCCACCATGCCGAGCCGGTAGTGGTGTTGCTGCGGCAGCAGCGCGCGCAGCCGGCCCGCCGCGACATAGGACGCCGCGAACTGATCCGGCAGGAACCCCAGATAGGCACCGGAGAGCAGCAGGGCGGCGCGGCTCTCGTAGTAGTAGGCCTTGCCCTCGCGCCGAAAGCCCGCCAGCTGGCGACTGATCTCGGGGTGGGTCTGCAGTTCGGCGTGGGCCAGCGGATAGTCGGCCAGCCGGGCGGCGAGCCGTGCGTCGTCATGCTCGGCAAACAGCGGATGATCGGCGCCGCAGTAGAGGTAGCACTGCTCCTGATACAGCGGCAGGTAGTCGAGGCCATCGAGCTCGCGGTGAAACGGGATCACGCCGAGGTGGATCTCCTCGGCCAGCACGCGCCGTTCGATCTCGCCCATCGCCTCGATATCCAGCGCCAGTCGCACCTTGGGTGCCTGCCGCGCAAACTCGCCGAGAGCCGGTGTCAGCGGACAGCGCGGGTCCAGCAGCACGGAGTCACTGGTCAGGATGCGCAGCTCGCCGGCCAGCTGCACATGCAGGCCGTTGAGCTGGCTGCGGAAATCCTCGATCTGCTCCAGCAAACGGTTCACCGCCTGATAGACCGCCGCCCCCTCTTCACTGAGCACAAAGCCACTGCGCCCGCGCTGGCACAGCGACAGGCCGAGCCGCGCCTCCAGCTTGCTCATATGGATGCTGATGGTCGAGCGACTGATGTTCAGCTCGGTCTCGGCGGCAGCAAAGCCGCCACACTCCACCACCGTCTTGAACAGCTTCAGCAGCTTCAAATCCAGATCGGCGATCTGCGCCAGCGCGGCAATTTTACCGGCCATAGTTTTATATTCCTCAAACTATGAGTTGATACGTCGTAACTTATCATACGCATATGCGGATCTACTATGGCTTATCCGTGCGTGGCCAGGCCACGCGTCGCCGAAAGGAAGCTGTTATGACACTGCAACATGAAGTCCGCGCCCTGATCCGCACCCAGGGCTACATCGCCGGAGAGTGGATCTCGGCCGACCAGCACTTTGCGGTCACCAATCCGGCCGACGGCAGCATAGTGGCTGACGTCGCCAATCTCGGTGCAGATCACGCCCAGGCCGCCATCGATGCCGCCGAAGCGGCCCTGCCGGCCTGGCGTGCCCTGAGTGGCAAACAGCGCAGCCAGATCCTCAAGCGCTGGTACGCGCTGATTGTCAGCCAGACCGAGCCGCTGGCCCAGCTGATGACGCTGGAACAGGGCAAGCCACTGGCCGAGGCGCGCGGCGAGGTCAGCTATGGCGCCAGCTTCGTCGAGTGGTTTGCCGAAGAGGCCAAACGCACCTACGGCGATGTGATGCCGGCGCCGACCCCGGACAAACGCATCCTGACGCTGAAACAACCGATTGGTGTGGTCGCCGCTATCACGCCGTGGAACTTCCCGGTCGCAATGATCACGCGCAAGGTGGCGCCGGCGCTGGCCGCCGGTTGCACTGTGGTGCTCAAACCCTCCGAAGAGACCCCGCTGTGTGCACTGGCACTGGCCGAGCTGGCGGAACAGGCCGGGCTGCCGGCCGGGGTGCTGAATATCGTCCCGACTACCCACTCCGCCGACGTCGGCGAGGTGCTGACCGCCAGCCCGGTGGTGCGCAAACTGACCTTCACCGGCAGCACCGGCGTCGGCAAGCGCTTGATGGCGCAATGCGCCGGCACCGTGAAGAAGCTGTCGCTGGAGCTGGGTGGCAATGCGCCGTTCCTGGTCTTCGACGATGCCGATCTGGAGCAGGCGATCCAGGGCATACTGCTCGCCAAGTACCGCAACGCCGGCCAGACCTGCATCTGTGCCAACCGCATCCTGGTGCAGAGCGGTATTCACGACCGCTTCGTCGCCCGGCTCGGTGAGGCCATCGCCGCCTTCAACGTCGGCCATGGTAGCGACGCCGACACCCAGATAGGCCCGCTGATCAACGCCGCCGCCGTCAGCAAGGTGCAGGCGCTGGTCGAGGATGCGCTGGCCGCCGGCGCACAGTGTGTCGTCCGCCATACGGCCACGCCGCAGGATGGCAGCTTCTATCCGCCGACGCTGCTGACCGGCATCCAGCCGCAGATGCGCATCGCCCGCGAGGAGATTTTCGGCCCGGTCAGTGCCGTGGTGCGCTTCGATGACGAAGCCGAAGCCATCACGCTGGCCAACAACACCAGCGCCGGCCTCGCCGCCTACCTCTATACCCGCGATCTGAACCGCCTGTTCCGCGTCGCCGAGGCGCTGGAGTACGGCATGGTCGGCATCAATGACAGCGCCATCTCCAACGAGGTGGGGCCGTTCGGCGGCGTCAAGGAGTCCGGCCTTGGCCGCGAAGGCTCCAAGTACGGCCTCGATGAATTCATGGAACTCAAATACCTCTGCCTCGGCGGCTTCTGAGCCGGGCATTCACGAATACGCAAGGAGCAATCACAATGAGCAACGCACAGTGGCAAGCCCGCAAGGAACAGGTTCTGGCACGCGGCATGGCAAACATGGCCGCCGTCTATATCGACAAGGCCAAGAATGCCGAGCTGTGGGACATTGAGGGCCAGCGCTTCATCGACTTCGCCGCCGGTATCGCCGTGGTCAACACCGGCCACCTGCATCCCAAGGTGCAGAGCGCCGTCGCCACGCAGATCGAACGCTTCTCCCACACCTGCGGCATGGTGACGCCATATACCAGCCTGATCGAGCTGGCCGAACAGCTGACACGCCGCGCCCCGGGACCGACGCCGAAGAAGGTGACGTTCGCCAACTCCGGCGCCGAAGCGGTGGAGAACGCCATCAAGATCGCGCGCGCCCATACCGGACGCTCCGGCATCATCGCGTTCCAGGGCGGCTTCCACGGCCGCACCAACATGACGATGGGGCTGACCGGCAAGATGAATCCCTACAAGATCGGCTTCGGTCCGTTCCCGAACGAGATCTACCACTTACCCTACCCGAATGAATATCTCGGCATCAGCGAAGCGTTCGCCCTTGCCGCACTGGAAGAGCTGTTCCATTGCGACATAGAACCAAGCCGTATCGCCGCCATCATCATAGAGCCGGTGCAGGGCGAAGGCGGTTTCTACGCCGCGCCCCACAGCTTCCTGCGGACACTGCGCGATCTGTGCGACCAGCACGGTATCGTGATGATTTGCGACGAGGTGCAGAGCGGTTTTGCCCGTACCGGCAAGCTGTTCGCCATTGAGCACACCGACATCGAGCCGGACTTGATCACCGTGGCCAAGGGGCTCGGCGGCGGTTTCCCGATCTCCGGCGTCATCGGTAAGGCAGCGATCATGGATGCGCCGATCCCCGGCGGGCTCGGCGGCACCTATGTTGGCTCACCGCTGGGTTGTGTCGCCGGGCTGGCGGTGCTGGAAGTGATCGATGAAGAGCAACTGTGCGAGCGGGCCGTTCAGGTCGGCGACAAGGTGCAGGCCAAGCTGCGCGATCTGCAGCAACGTTACCCACAGCTCATCGGTCAGGTGCGTGGCCTCGGCGCCATGGTGGCCGTAGAGCTGATAGTCGGTGGCGACCATGGCGTGCCGAACCCGGCACTGACCAAGCAACTGGTCAGTGAGGGGATCAAGGCCGGGCTGATTCTGCTGTCGTGCGGCGTGCGCGGCAACGTCATCCGCTTCCTGCCACCGTTGACCATCGACTGGGACGTGTTAGACGAAGGGCTGGCCGTGTTCGACAAGCTGTTCAGCTCACTGGCCAAGTAAACTAGGCCAATAGCTGCCACGGGGCCTGCCACAGCAGCGGGCAGGCCTCGAATCCCGCCTCGCCACGCCACTGCCGCACCTGAATCGCCTCACCGGAACCCGCCTGATACAACGCCAGACTGCAATCTTGCCATTCCGCCACCTGGATGACGCCGGGCGCCAACGCCTGGGTGTGCAGTTGCCGCAGCGCGGGTGATAGCGTTAGCTGACCCAGCCCGGCCAAGCCGCGACCACAAGCCTTCAGCACGGCTTCGCGCAGTGTCCACAGCCGATAAAACGCCGTGAGCGGATCGGCTTCAGCCTCCACCCAGCACAGCTCCTCGGCCGACAACACATGGGCCATCAACTTATCCAGATTGCGCCGCGGGCGCTGCTGTTCGACATCCAGCCCGAGGGGGCCGCGGCCAAACGCCAGCCAGAGCCAGTCACCACTGTGACTGAGATTGAAATCGGGCAATTCAGGATCGGCGAACGCCGGGCGGCCATGGGGCCCTAATACCAGCGGTGGCAAGGTAGAGAGATGGCGCTGTTCGGCCAACACGGCGGCAAGCAGAGCACGGCCCGCCAGAAATGTGGCCCGGCGCGATGGCGAGTAGCTGGCTGCTTGCGCCACGAGAGTATCAGGCAGGAGTTCATAGGGCAGAGAAGCCCATTCAGACAGGGCGATACCAATCAGCTCCACAGTGACTCCTCCCATGACAACGCTGCAGCCCATCAGAGCCCAACCGGCTCACAATAGCAAATCGCCAGCTGCAAAG
>CAMFKP010000010.1 GCA_945957385.1 uncultured Aeromonadaceae bacterium | reverse complement strand
ATCCATTTCGTTCGGGGTGTTTTTATGCAAATAATTCGGCATCTATTTGGGTATACAAAAAGACAGACCCGGCGCCGACGAACGGTTCGACAAGTACTCTTCCACGCGGCAGTCGCGACGTGATGGCCTCCACCAGAGAGTATTTCCCACCAGCCCATTTCAAAAATGCACGTGTCTTCTTCATGCCTGCCACATTACGGGAATGTCCGAACCATAAAAAGGGGGCGCATTGTAGCCCCCCGACAGATGACTTGCTACCGAAAGCCTATTTAAGCTCTTTTTGAATCTGCCCAAACGACTTGGGCCAAGGATGACCGGCCTTGAGTGCAGCAGGTAAGCCATTCGCTGCCGCTTTAGCTTGCGCCGATGACGCGTATTCACCTTGGATGAGGACAAACCACGGCTTACCTTGATACTGCGTTTGATACACCCAGTAGCGTTCAACGGGCGGCTGTTTGGCAACAAACGCCATAATCGCGTTACGGTCGCTACCCGCCGTCAACTGCAATGCATAGTGACGCACCGGTTTGTTGGCAAGTTCAGCATTATTGCCCTGCACTACCGCTGCGACCGGCTTATTTTTCGCGGCCGGTGGCACGGCGGGCTTCTTGCCATTTACGGCAGCTGGCGCACTAGCCGTGGCGGACTTGGAAGAAGCTGTCAGCTCGGTCGCACTGGCGGCTGAGGGCGAAGTTATCTCCTTCACCAACGGTTTTAACTGTTCTACCGATGTGACTGCACCCGAGACACTAGCAGATGAGCCTTCGGCCGCACTGACCGTCGGACTGGAGTGATTCTGGCTGGCCATAATGTCGCGAACAACGGTATCGGCAATCACCACCCGACGCTTATCGCCATCATCATGTTTACCAAGATCCGTCGCGCCTGAAACATCCCCAGGTAAATTAGCGGGCTCAATGTTCACTGCGACACTATCTGCAGCCGGAATCACCGTTGGCACCGCGGTAGAGACCGCCGCGCTGGTTGCGGCTTGTTCCGCGCCATGGTTCCCCCCTTTAAGGAGCGGCGGAACAACCCAGCTTAATAACAACACGACTGCGGCGACGACACCCACCGAAGCCATCACCTTGTTAGCAGGCCACTCTTTGTGTTTCAGCGTACTTTTCCGATTCATGATTTCCTCCGCCAGGGCAACAATGAGCCCGGGGTTACCACCACATTGACGCAGTTTTTCTGCCAACGCAGCAGGGTTTGGCATAAAGGCGTAGTAATCCGCACGGCGCAAACAGTGTTCCAGCAAAACGGTTTGCTCGTGCGCAGACAGCGGCTCAATATCCAGTTCCAGCGGCGTGGCGCCTTGAGTATCCAGCCTCTTCACGGATGCCGATACCCAATCAGTCTGGCCACACAGTAACACACCCAACTGCAATGGTTGGGGTAAAGCGGCGTTAATACAATACAGCTCCCACAGCTCTTCTAAACACTCGTGCGGAGCACAATCAGCATCATCAATAACGATAGCAATACGCTCGCCGCGACCTTGCATCAAGCGAAACAACGTGTCGGCAACCGTATCATCGGGATCGAAGATCGTACTGGGAAGCAAGCTATTGAGTATTTGCTCACGCAGGCGCGGCAATGCCATGCCTGGCTTGCAACAAACATATGCAGTCCGCTCTACCGCGTGAGCCGATGCCAACCACTGCAGGCACAATGAGGTGCGACCACTACCCTTTTCCCCAGCCAAAAAAGCAAAGGGAAATGAAAAACCAAAAAGATGCTTCAGTCGAGAAACAAGCTGCTTTTGGCTTTCCAGCTCCGGGAAATCGAGCGCAGTCACAACATCATCCTTGGGATATCACCTGCTGTAAAACGGTTAAAGGCGTGTCAGCAACCACCTCGGCTTGACCGATCGCCGTCGGTAAAACCAAGCGTAGCTGCCCAGATAGTACTTTTTTGTCACGCATCATGTGTGACATGAACACATCAAATGTCATCTCGCTCGGCGGCTGAACCGGCAGTCCAGCCCGAAGGACCAGCTGGCTAATCCGGTTCACATCAACCGACTGCAGGCGTCCAGTTAACGCTGCAGTACGCGCGGCCATAACCATTCCTGCACCGACCGCTTCGCCATGCAGCCAGACACCATAACCTTGTTCTGCCTCTATAGCATGCCCGAAGGTATGCCCCAGATTGAGCAATGCGCGAACACCTGACTCGGTTTCGTCCTGGGAGACAACATCGGCTTTAATACCACAACATTTGATAATCGCCTGACTAAGCAAGTTTTTGTCCAGGGTACGCAAATGCTCTACATGTTGCTCTAGCCAATTAAAAAACGCGCTGTCCCAGATAATGCCGTATTTAATAACCTCTGCCAGACCGGCAGATAACTCACGGGCAGGGAGAGTATCAAGACAGGCCGTATCAATAATCACCGCTTTAGGTTGATAAAAGGCGCCAATCATATTTTTGCCCAGCGGGTGATTGACTCCCGTTTTGCCGCCCACAGAAGAGTCCACCTGTGAAAGCAATGTTGTCGGTATCTGAATAAAAGGAATGCCGCGTTGATAGCTAGCTGCGGCATATCCCACCAAATCACCAATCACTCCGCCCCCCAAGGCAATGAGCGTGGTATCCCGGCCATGACGCCCTTCAAGTAACGCAGTAATAATCAGGTTGAAACTATCCAGCGTTTTATACGCCTCACCATCAGGAAGAAGGTACACATCGACCTGATAATCAGCCAGCGTAGCTTGAACGCTGGATAGATAGAGTGGGGCGACAGTTTCATTAGAAACAATCATCACTCTGTGCCCTTTTATTGCCGGGGCAAAAAGATCTTTTTGTGCCAGAGCACCCTCTCCGACATAAATCGGATATGAACGCTCAGCCAAAGCCACCATCAACCTTTCCATGGTTGCGCTTCCTTGTAATAGTTACAATCCCAATAGCTGGGCGATCTGATTCGCAACCAGCTTAGCGCTCTGCTCATCCGTGCGTACGACATAGTCAGCCACCTCACGGTACAGCGGCTCGCGCTCTTCTGACAGTCGAATGAGCACGTCACGAGGGTCTTCAGGGGTTTGCAACAACGGGCGACGCTTATCCCGCTGCGTACGAGCCAATTGTTTTTCAATTGGGGTTTCAAGATAGACCACAATGCCTCGCGCGGAGAGACGGTTACGGGTCTGAGCACTCTTTATTGCTCCACCACCAGTGGCCAGCACAATGCCCTGCAATTCGGTCAAATCACCAATCACCTGCTCCTCGCGACGACGAAATCCTTCTTCGCCCTCAACATCAAATACCCAGGCTATATCCGCCCCAGTACGACGTTCAATCTCAGTGTCGGAGTCATAAAACTCCATATGCAGTTGCTCGGAAAGGTGTTTACCAATGGTGCTTTTGCCGGCCCCCATGGGCCCGACCAGAAAAATATTGCGTTTTTCAGCCATGTTAGTCGTCAGTAATAAAACAAACCTGCCCGCAAAAATGGCGGGTACCTGATAAAAATCCCTGAGTTCGGAACTGGACGGGGAATTATGCAGCAGCGATCCCCGAATCGCAACCATCACTCCGGCTTATAATCGGCCGCAACTTCATGCGCATACGATTAACCCTTGTCAACTACGGGCTCATTGTCTGTCGCAAAAAAAAAACCCCAGACCAGCTGGGGTTTTTTCTAAGCACAATACCTCAGAGCGATTCAGTCACAATCTTAGGCGTCACAAAAATCAACAGTTCACGCTTCTTGTTCGTCTGACTCGAGTTGCGGAACAAGAAACCGACACCAGGAATATCACCGAGAACAGGCACCTTCTTGACATCCTTCTTGATGGTTTGTTGGTAAATCCCCCCCAAGACGAGCGTCTCGCCATTATCAACTAAGACCTGGGTGCTGATCTGCTGGGTGTTTACTGCAGTGCCCGTACCAGTTCCTGTTTTAACCTCCTGCCCCATCGTATCTTGTGTGACCGTGAGGTCCAGAATCACTCGATTATCCGGCGTGATTTGCGGTGTCACTTTGAGACTCAACACCGCCTTCTTCCACTCGACAGTTGTCGCACCACTGGAACTGGAGGTATTGCTCGGGAATTCAGTCCCTTGCTCTATGATCGCCTCTTTCTGGTTTGCCGTCGTGACGCGAGGACTGGCAATAATCTCGGCCTTGTTTTCGTTCTCCAGCGCGGTCAGCTCTAAATCCAGCAGGGTACCGTCGGCAAGTTTGGCCACCTGGAATGCTATTGAACCGGCTGGATTACCGACAGGAAGGTTAACATTTAGGCGCTTGTCAACCGCTGGGGCCGTGCCAGACTGAGCACTATTATTACCTTCTATAGTTCCGGAGATAGAACCATTTTCCTCTGCCTTAGTCACACCCCAACGCACACCAAGCTGTTCATCAACACCATCATCGATAGTCACCATACGAGCCTCAATGACGACCTGCTTAACCGGAATATCCAGAACCGTCAGCATTTTCTTGATGTGATCAATTACGTCAGCCGTGTCTTTGACCAACAGCGTATTCGTACGATCATCAACGCTGACCGCACCACGGCTCGAAAGCAGCCGGGTTTTATCCGTCGATAGCAACTCGGCGATTTCACCGGCTTTGGCATAATTAATTTGGATATATTCGGTCACCAAGGGTGATAATTCGGCAACCTGGTTTTTGCTTTCCAGACTTTGCTTCTCACGTTTGGCTATTTCTTCTGCTGGCGCGACAAGCAATATATTGTCTTCAAGGCGTTTATCTAAACCTTTAACCTTCAAAACAGTATCTAATGCTTGCTCCCACGGCACACCATCTAACCGCAGTGTAATATTGCCCGCAACAGAATCTGTCGTGACAAGATTAAAACCATTAAAATCTGCAATTAATTGTAAAACGGTGCGAACTGGGACATCCTGAAAATTCAGCGAAATAGGCTTGCCTTGATATTTACCCGTGCTGGAATTATTAGCCGTGGCGGAAGATGGAGCTGATGCTGTTGGCGCCTTGCGTTGCGAAACCTCCACAATAAACATGTCTTGAGCCTGATCATAGCGATAATCAAAGCCCCCAGTCACCGACAAATCCATCACGACAGTATTGCCTTGACGAGAAACATCGACGTGACCGACCGGTGTGGCAAAATCGGTCACATCCATCAGGGCAACCAAATCATCGCCAATATCAGTCGCATGAAATTTGGCAATCACATGATTGCCTCGGCTACTGACATCCAACGCGGCCGACGAATTATCCAGACCAACCATTAACTGTCCCTGGCCATTCTTTCCACGGCGGAAATCAATACTCTTGACGCGATTGATACTACCTGCACTCGGTTTATAAGGCTGTTTCGCGACAGGCGTTGTCGCGGCGGCTGTTGCAGCTGGAGCTGATTTGGTAACCAAAGGCTTATTGGACTCGCCCGCCTTGGATTGCCCCAATGTAACCAGAAGGGAATTGCCAGATTGGCTGATTTGATATGGCATTAATTTGCTCAAATCAATCTGAACGTCGAGATTACTCCCGTTGGGAATCACTTTGACCTGCTGGACACCTTGACGTTCAACGGGAATTTGGCTCATATTCAGCCCGGATGCAGCATCAGAAACCTGCACCATCAAGCGGTTAGGTTGGTAATTCAATCGATCTGAAAAACTCGCCACCGGCTGATCAAAACTTAGTTCAAGCTGGACTTGATCGGCCAACAACGGGTTGACCTTGATCTGCTGTAGACGAGTGGCAGCCTCGGCAGGCAACCAGACGCCAGCCACCATAGCCAGCATGACTAATTGTCCGATCCTTGATTTATATTGATTCATATCCATTCCTGCCTGAAGACTTATTGTTCTGCGACTACAAGATTCAATTTGGTTTCGCGCTTAATCCAGCACCCTTTCCCATCGGGAATGATCTCTTCAAGTAAAACACCATCCGGATTAATCTTGATGACTTGCCCTTGATTGAGACCGAGATATTGCCCTTCTTTTACCCTGTAAACTTCATCATTAGCAGACACCAATGCCCACAATCCATCTTGCCGCCCCATGGTGCCGCGCATAGATAAATTATCTAATGAGAATTTTTCTAACGGGCCTTTTTCTCTTGGTTTCGGCTGGAAGCAGTCTTTTTTAACTTCCTGAATTGTGGCCGCCAATTCTGGGCTTGGCTGAATAAATGGTTCCCGACTGCTTAACGGCTCATATTTCATCGGCACAAAATTTCTGATAACCGGTAATGGCTCTATCGGCAATGGTGGACGAGCCTTAACTTGAGTCACATAGTCCTGAAGATCATCAGAACTACTACATGCAACTAAAAAAGAACCACACAACATCAGGAGCAGTGCATGTGATTTCATTACTTCACGCCTCCCTGAATTTGTTGTGCACTCTGAATTTTTTCGTTATAGCGATAAGTTTTGGCCAACATGCTCATCAGCAATTGATCACCATCTTTGCCTCGCACCGTAGTAAAGCTATCGATAATGACAATACGCGGCAATGCAGCGACATCAGAGGTGAACTTACCAAGCTGACTATAGGTGCCAGAGACCTCTATTTTCATTGGCAACTCAGTAGAAAAATCGCGCTGAATTTCAGGCTCCCAATTTATCCGCAGTAATTTGAGACCATTATCCATCGCAATAAAGCTGATGTCGTCCAATAACCCGGCAACCTCATTTTTATCCGGCAGCTGCCGCAGCTGGGCTTGTAATAAACGCTCTAAGTCAACCATTTGACGTTTATATGATTCAAGATTACTGGCCAGCGCAGCCTTCATCTCAAATTGAGTTTTAAGCTCACGCTCTTTATCCGTCGACAGCGATAAGGAGGTAACTGCATCAGAGATGACATAATAATAGCCACCCGCACAGATGAGCACAGCCACAATCAACGACACAATAATCTTTACCGGCATCGGCCATGAGCCAACGTTTTCAAGATCCAGTTCATTAAGCTCTTGCAGGTTCATTATTTCTTCACTCCCTGCACCTTATTGGCAAGCTCGGTGTCATGCCCTAATATCCGGAACATCATCGAGAATTCACTTAACGCCAACGTTGAGATCCCTTCCGGTTGCGGCGTAGCGAAAATAGAGCTGATATTGGTCTGGCCAAGCCAACCACTCTTGTCAATCATCCGCATCATACTCGCCACTCGGCTGTGGGCCTCGGTTTTACCCACCATATCGATTCGACCATCAATAAGTCCCAGCGAGTCCAAATAAACACCCGAGGTAACCAACTTAGGTAAGTCATTATACAAATGCACAACTTGATTACGGCTTTGTTGTAACTGATCAATTAGGTTCATCCGATCAATCAATTGCTGGCGCCTAGCTTTCAACTTATTTATTTCACCAATCCTAGCATCCAGCAAAACTATTTCGCTTTGCAAAAACTGGTTACGTTCTTCTTGTTGCTGGATCGCATGTTGAAAGAACAAGTAAACCAACACGACCACGCCGCAACTAAAAATCACAGTCACACCCAACATGGCTAAAAATATATTTTTTTGCCGCTGCTTCGCTACTTCACGCCAAGGAAGAAGATTTATATTTGACATGGTATGAAACTCCGCAACGCCAAACCGAGAGCTGTCATATATTTTGCTCCATGCTTGACAAACTCACTTCTGTGACGAGGGGTTATATCAAACGGATCCGGATGCTTAACTTCTATCTGCAATTCCATCGCCAGCTGTTCAGCCAGCCCAGGGATTAAGCTGCCGCCGCCAGATAAAATGAGCATATTGACTTCGCGATAATTAGACGAACTGCAAAACAATTGAATGTTTCGTCTTATTTGCTGTACCAGCAAGGTAATATACGGAGCCAGCACATCCATATCGGCATCGGCCGGCAATCTGTTTTGCACCTTCGTGCGTTCGGCTTCATCAGTTGGCAAGTTATAGAATGATGAAATTGATTGGGTAAAATTATCACCACCGAAACTCTGCAAACGAGAATAAATAATCTCGCCATTAACCATTACACCGAAGGTCAGTGACACAGCCCCGATGTCAACCAGCGCACAAACCGCCTGTGATTTTTCACCACTCAGCTCAGGCAACAAGGCAACAATCCCTCGAGCCAGAGCATGCAAACCGACATCGACAACTTTTACCTGCAAACCAGAGTCTTGTAACGTCGTCACCCGCCCAGTAATACTGTCCGTACGGGCTGCACTGACCAGCACATCATTTCGGGTAGGATCGCTTAGATTGGGGCCTAGAACTTCAAAATCCAGGCTAATTTCATCCATCGGGAAAGGGATCAACTGCTCAGCTTCCATCTCAATGTGGCCTTCGAGTTCGGACGGCCCCATCTTGTTGTCAACTTGAGTCACTTTCGTGATGACATTAGAACCAGATACTGCAGTTGCAGCGTATCGCTGACGTCCAGGTAGCAATTTAACCAGTTGCTTAACCGACTGAGATATTCGTTCGACATCTTGCATCTGATAGTCAACAAGACACCCTTTGGGGGTCAAAACCTCAATGCAAGCATCGATCTGAAAACGCCCCGGCTTGCCGGAAATGACCACCGCTTTGATGGTCTGACTGCCGAAGTCGACCCCTATCATGGGGTACAGACTACCTTGATTAGATAAACCCAACATAAATGCATCCGTGCGCGACAAGGCAAGAAGGATATTCTTTTGTATCCCAATCCTATACATAGGAGCGAGCCAAAACTACTCCATAGTAGCAAGCAAAACGCTCGAATTTGAGCTAGTTAACAAATATACTCCCTGCCATTTCCGGCACAGCAGCCCTTTCGGTGACATCTAATCATGCTTACATGGCTAAAACGACTTTTCTGGTTTGGCTTGTTTATGGTGGCTCTTGGCATTGCCGGGATCTCCGCCTTTTATTTCGCATTGGAAAACAGTCTGCCGGATGTCACCAGTTTGCGAGACACGCAATTTGAAACACCAATGCGCGTTTACAGTGCAGACGGTGCACTGATCGCGGAATATGGCGAGATGCGCCGTATTCCGCTGAAAATCAATCAAATCCCACAGCAGATGATCGATGCCTTCTTATCAATCGAAGACTCACGCTTTTACGAGCATCCAGGCATAGATCCCATCGGGATCATGCGTGCAGGTGTCGTCTGGTTGACAACAGGCCAGATGCGGCAAGGTGCCAGCACCATAACCCAGCAAGTTGCGCGTAACTTCTTTTTGAGTAGAGAGAAAACAATTCTTCGTAAGGTAAAAGAAGTATTCCTAGCTTGGCACATTGAGAAAGAGCTATCCAAAGACGAGATTCTTGAACTCTATCTGAACAAGATTCCTCTCGGTTATCGCGCATTTGGTGTCGGTGCTGCGGCCCAAGTTTATTATGGTAAGCCGGTCGATCAGCTGACATTGGGGCAGATTGCCGTCATCGCAGGGTTGCCAAAGGCTCCTTCAATGCTCAACCCTATCCGTTCACCACAACGTGCCGAAGCACGCCGTAACGTAGTGTTAGGTCGCATGCTTGAGCTGGGGAAAATTACCCAAGAACAATATGAGGCAGCGAAAAAAGAACCTGTTGCCACCCGCTATCACGGTGCTGACATTATGCTCAATGCAGCCTATATCGGTGAGATGGCGCGGAAGTTCATGGTTGATCGCTATGGTGATGAGGCCTACACCAAGGGCTTCAATGTCTACACCACTATCACATCCAAATTGCAGCAAGCTGCCGATGATGCCGTATTCAGAGGCCTGCTGGATTATGACCTGCGGCATGGCTATCGCGGCGCAGAAAAGCGTCTGTGGCAGGCGAAAGAAGCGCCATGGAGCAGTGACCGTATTTATGAATACCTGAATGACTTAGCCAGTAGTGATCCCTTTGAACCAGCCGTTGTTACCCGTATTCGCGACAAGCAAGCGGATGTCGTCATCAAAGGTGGACTGGAAGGTACCATCACTTGGGACGGCATGAAGTGGGCTCGCCCGTTTATTACTGATGAACGTCAGGGTTCAGCCCCACGACGGGCCGCCGATATTCTGCATGTCGGTGATTTGATTTGGGTTTGGCCTGAAGATGATACCAGCCTGCGACTGGTTCAGATCCCGGATGTTAATGCCGCGTTTGTCGCCATGGACCCGCAAAACGGTGCCATACAGGCCTTGGTGGGTGGGTTCAGCTTTGAACAAAGCAAATTTAACCGCGTCGATCAGGCCAAGCGGCAGGCCGGTTCAAATATTAAGCCCTTTATTTATTCGGCAGCATTTAACTCTGGTTTTACTCTTGCTTCACTCGTTAACGACGCGCCGATCAATCAATGGGATACCGCTTCCGGGACAGCATGGAGCCCTAAAAACTCGCCACCCGTCTATGATGGACCCATCACTTTGCGTGAGGCATTAGCCCGCTCGAAAAACGTCGTCTCGGTGCGACTACTACGTAGCATCGGTATTGGCAAACTTATGGACCATTTACGTCTGTTTGGCTTCGATGTTAAACCCGAACAGCGCAATGAGGCATTGGCCCTGGGGGCGATAGAAGTCAGCCCTCTGGAGATGGTTACTGGCTATGCCGCTATCGCCAACAGCGGTTACAAAGTGACGCCCCATTTTATCACCCGGGTCGAGGACTCCGATGGCAAGGTACTATTTGACACTAATGCCCCTGTAGCATGTGCAAGCTGCAGCAATGCCTTGGTGAGTGCCGATTCAGCTGCAACTTCTGCGGCAACCCCGCTGGGTGACGCCACGTCCAACACGCCGCCGCTGGCACCACAGATCATCCCTCATGCCAACGCATTTTTAGTCTCTGAAGCCATGCATAGCGCCATCTTTGGCGGAAAAGATCGTGGCATGCAGGGTTCTTGGTTGGGTACAGGTTGGCGAGCCGCCAAAGAGCTCGGCAGACAGGACATCTCGGGCAAAACCGGGACAACCAATGAGGCTAAAGATGCATGGTTCTCTGGCTTTAACAGCAAGCTGGTCGCCACTACTTGGGTTGGCTTTGACGATCACAGACGTAAATTGGGTCGTTCGATTGCAGGGAATGAGTATGGTGCAAGCGCAGCACAACCCATCTGGATCGAGTTTATGAAGGTCGCATTAGCAGGGACACCAGAGGCTCCCGTTCCACAGCCTGATGATGTTGTTGGCGTTCGCATTGATAATGTCTCCGGCATGCTCAGCAGCAATGAGAGCGGTAATAGCCGTGTTGAATTCTTCCAAAAAGGTTCTGAACCAACCCTGGCCAATCCAGGAAATGACACCCTATTTGGCGAAGGTGGCTCGACTGAACCGGGCACTAGTACCGACGATATTTTTTAACGCGATGACGGTCTGCCAACCCGCCCACAATAGGATGGCAGACCGGTTGCAGCCATAGATCCCTTCGGATACCATGCGCGCACAAACATAGTCGTGCCCGCATGGAACTCACCCAGCCGGCCCATGAGACAGGATGCTCAACATGACTCGCCGGCACAAAATAGTGGGCTTAGTTATCTTGCTAGCCTTAGCCTCCGTAGCGACGGCGGCTTTTATTGCCATACGCTTTGCCTTGCCAGCGATCAACCCCAGCACCAGACACTTGTCCGCAACGCAAGTTCAGATTGATTTGTTACACCCGGATGCCCGCATCATCAGCCAACGACTTTCCTCTTTACCACGCGATATTCTGCTGCAGCCTCAGTTAAAATTGTTACTCACAGAAGAGTTTGCCTTCTATTACGATGAACAGAGTCAAAAAATGGCTCTAGACGGATCTTTTCGTCGTTTGGCCTATGAACATCAGCTGACTGTGCAAGACCATCTCCTACAGAGCCTGCTCGATGCGCCTGCCACAATCAGCTTGTGGCGCAGCCACGACGGCCGACTTGGTTATTGGATGCTACAACTGAAAACCAATCTTTTAACCCAGCTAATCACTCAATTGACCAAGGTCGCCGCCAGCGATAGCCAACTACTGCGCATTGGTACGCTCACCATTGCCGGCACGGATGAGCCCATCTACCGCCTCGATTATGGTTATCAACACCATCTGGTATTCGTTAACCATAACAACAACATGCTGGTGCTCTCCGATCAGGGAATGCTGGCCAGCAATAAGGGGGAATTAACACCGGAAGGTAATCCAGTACTGCAAACAGAACAGCTGACACTGCTTGCGCAAATCCTGACTTCGGGGATAGAACAGCAAACAGAATCACTAAGACTGGATAATTCGCCTCAACCTCCTCGCCAGACGATTATTATCGACGCCCATTTTTTATCATTCGGCTATCAGCACTTTTTCCCAGGATTGCGTGCCATCGGCTTTGATCTCACGAACGATGGCCAATGGCGCAGCCATGTGCAGCTGGATAACGGCTTGCGTTCCGATCAGCTCGACGCCTCGACACTATGGCAACAAACACCCGCAGGAGCCGCCCTTTGCCTCGCTTTACCTGCGGACTGGATTGCCGGTAAACAGCTTTTCTCTGAACAAACCAACGAGAAAAAGGATTGGGAACGCCTCCTTGATGATCTAACCGGCCCACTGGGGGTGTGCTGGTATCCAGGCTCCCGTCTGGCATCGCCATTATTCATGGCAAATTTCAAGGACAACGCAGCCGCCAGGCAGCATCAGGCTGCTTTAAAATCACTTTTTTCCAGCCTGATCGGTGCTGGAGAATATATACGCTCAGAACGCTTTCCCGTTGAGGAGAACACCTCTACATCAGGTGCCTATTGGCGGCGTGTTGTGAGCGCACGATATGGTAGTCAATTAGCGAGTAATGAGCCCTTTCGTGATGAGCTCTCTGCTGCTCGCTATTTTCCCGTCACCTTAGCCATCGAAAATGAGCGACTGTTATTCTCACCTGATGGCCGTCTGGTCGATCAGGCCCTAGCTGTATCACGGCATCAATATCCGGCGCTGTCTGAAAAAATGCAGCGCGCAGCAAATACCCTTGCCTATGCGCGACCAGCTGAATTGTCGGCACTATTGGAGCGGGAAATGTACGCAGCGCTTCCTGGTCAGATCGAGCCGCTATTTCGCGAGTCCGCCCGCTATTACCTTCAGCCGCGACTGAAAACACTCGCCGGCATGCCACCGCTCTCCATTCAAACCGAGGTAAGGCAACATTTTACGCTTACAGAAGGCAGTCACTGGTATCCACTGCGCTGGCAGGATGAGGCTCAATGAAGTGGCTGTTGCTCTCTGTGCTGCTGATGACGACGCCAGTGCTAGGCCTGGAAGTTGACTCGCAAGCACAAGGCTTGCAACTGAATAGTCAGCAGTCACAACGCTTTCGTGCCTGGTTCGTGCGTTTAGTGGATGAGCAAATCCGGCGGCCATCGCCTCGCTGGGTACACAGGGACTGCGCTGGCTTGATCCGTTTTGCTGTCAGTGAGGCACTGGCCGAACACGATCTGCGCTGGCAACAAGCCAGCGGTATTGCGGCTGAAAAACTGCCACCGCCATTAACCTTGCAAGCACAGCAACGACAACAACTGCGTTTCCGTTGGCAGGACATTGATGGCGAGATTAAAGCATTCGTCACAGCGCAGGCATTGGTTCAACACAACAGTGTATTTGTCGGCCGCTCTGTTAATGATGCACAACCTGGCGACTTATTGTTTTTTGATCAGGGGGATGCACAACACCTGATGGTATGGATGGGACAGTACATCGCCTATCACACAGGAACCATCACCCCCAATGACAACGGCCTGCGTGCCGTCAGCCTGCAACAAATGACGCAATGGAAGGACACACGGTGGCAACCTACAGAAAACAATCCCAATTTTCTCGGCTTCTATCGGCTGGGCTTTTTGTCACGCTGAGCTGTCTACCCTGTCTGGCGAAAGCTGATGGCGACACGCTAACACCTGATGAGCAAAGGGCAACATTGGCTGAGCAGCAGGCATCCCTGCAGCCGGTCCCTGTCAGCAACTATACCCCGCTGAGCGGATCCAGTTTCTATCTCCTCAGTGACAGCAGCTATGGGAGTGATGAAGAGGCGCGCGTTCGTATCGAGGCCAATGCCCGGGAGCAATACTATCTGGAGCAGTATGGCGGAGCAGATATCCGCCTGTACCGCATTCCAGATCCGCTGAGTTTTTTGCAACAGCAAAAGAATCTGCACCGCGTTCTGGTGAAGGCCGAATACCGCGGTGAAGGTGCGGCCAATACACTGAGCTATTTGTGGGACTCATGGTACAAGAGCTCGCGCCGCTCATGGCAACGCGTTTTTTCCGCAGAGGGAAGACAAAAGGTTACCGCCCATGTTCCGGAGCTAGCCACCAGCCAATACATTCCGGAACCTACGCGTTATGAGGCACCTGCACCCTATGCACCATTAAAATCCCTACCTCTCATCACCCAATTCCGTTACCCCATTTGGCAGGCCAAAGGTATTACACCACCAAATGGAGTCCGGCTCGAAGGCAGTAGTAGTGACTTCATCGCATCACGTCCCGGCAATGTCATGGTGCCACTGGGCAAACAGGCTCCCGGACTGTATCTGGTTGAGGCGATCATAGGTGGACATCGGGCAACCACTCTGGTGTTTGTCTCCAACTCGGTATTGATCAGCAAGATTGCGGGCCAACAATTGCTGGCATGGAGCGTAGATAGGCACAGTGGCAAGCCCGCTACAGGCACAGATGTCATCTGGACTGATGGCTTGGGGACATTGAAGCGGCAGACCACCGATAGGCAAGGCTTAGCGTTGCTTAACCATTCCAGCCCAGAGCACAGCTATCTGTTGGCCCTCGATAAACAGGGCGGTCTGACGATTGCAGAAAACTTCTATTACGACAGTGAAATCTACAACACCAAGCTCTATACAGTGACCGATAGACCACTCTATCGTCCGGGTGACAAGGTACAAATGAAGTTCTTGGCTCGGCATTTTACCGACGCCAGGACCTCCACTTTAGTCAATGCCAATGAACTGACGGTCAGCGTGATCGATCCCTCCGGCCTGCCGTTATTGGAGCAGCATCGACCCTGGCAAGCCAGTTCGGGGGCCGATGCCAGCGTGATCTTGCCAGACAATGCCATTCCTGGTGGATATGAGATTCGGGCCACGCTAAATGGCGATAGCTATAGTGCCGCATTTCGGGTTGCCGAATATATCAAGCCACACTTTGACATCGAGATGCAGCTGGACAAACCGAACTTCAAAACGGGAGAGCCTGTCACCGGCAAGATTCGCTTACATTATCCCGATGGCACGCCAGTGGCCAATGCTGACATATCAGCCAGCTTGAAAGGTCAGCAACTCAGCATGGTTGAAGATGAGTTGCGCTTCTCCGCCCAGTTTCCAGTCAAGCTGCAACAACAGGAGTTAAAAAGTGATGCTCAGGGGGAAGCCAGTTTCACACTGCCTCCTGCCTCAGAACCGAGTCGGTACGTATTGACGTTATTGGCCAATGACGATGCGGCATGGCGCGTCAAGCGAACACTGGAGATCCTGATCGAGCGCGGCATGACTCCGTATCGAATCGAAGCCCCACGCCAGTTCAGTCAACCCGGAGATACCATTACATTCAGCTGGCATACCGCCAATGGTCAAAACACCAATCCAGCTGAAGCACCGGCCCGGTACCAGTGGTTACGTCTTGAGGATCGCAAACTGGTGGAGGGAGCATTGGCCGCGGGCAGTAACTCGCTGGATTTGCCCTTGTCAGACCCAGGGTCATATCGTCTCACACTTCGCGATTCAGCCGGCAATCTGATCGCCGCCACCAGCCACTGGGTCGCCGGACCAGGACTGCAAACCGCCCCTGGCGTCATCGAGATTCACCCTGATCAATCGCGTTACGATGCGGGGAAAACCGCCACATTGCTGCTTTCGTTCCCTGCCGCCACCGATGAGGCCCTGGTAACGCTAGAACGTGATGGCATTGAACACCACGCCTTGCTGTCTGAAGGCGCGGACTGGGTGCAAGCGCGCAAGTTAAATGCCACCCAGTGGGAGCTGAAAATACCTATTCAGGCAGAATACGCACCGAACATGACGCTATCAGTACTGAACGTACAAAATGGTGACTATCAATTCCGAAATGTCGGCCTGCTGGTTCGCCAACCACAGGTAACGATCGGTATTAGCAGTGACAAATCCCGTTATCTGCCAGGAGAAAACGTCAAACTCACATTGAATACCCACGTCAATGGCCAGCCCAAGTCCAGCCATGTCGTCGTCAGTGTGGTGGATGAAATGGTTTATCTGCTGCAACCAGAGCTGGCGCCAGATATTCATCAGTTCTTCTATCATCCGCGCCGTAACAATGTCAGAACGACCTCCAGCCTGAACTTCATTACCTATGATATGTCTATTCCGCATCTGGGCAACGGTATCACCCCCGCCAACCAGCGACATGAGCGCGGAGTCAAGGTATTGGAGCGACCGCGACGCGACGACCAGGATACCGCCTTGTGGCGCCCTGACGTCATTACCGACGCCGATGGCAAGGCAGAAGTCAGCTTCGTGATGCCCGATGCGCTAACACGCTGGCGCGTGGTGGTGCGTGCTTATACCGATGATGGAATCGTCGGCCAACAGCAACAAACCGTTCTGTCTGACAAACCGTTCTACCTCAAATGGAGCGGGCCGACCCATTTCCGTCAGGGTGATCAACCTACTCTGGAATGGATTGCCTTTAATCGTGGAGATAAAGAGCAGCCAGCGACCATCCAGTGGCCATCGCTGCAACAAGATTCATCCATCGCACTGGCTCCCGGACCAAACTGGCTGCGACAATCCGTTCACCTCCATCAGGCACAACCACTTCCAGTGCAGCTGCAAGCAGCGACACAAACCGATGCGCTGGAAACAACCATATCGCTTGAACCTGTCGACTGGCGCAGCCAGCACCAACAACGCCTGGAAAAAATTCAGCCCGGGAATAACCTCACGCTGTCACTCCCTGCTGATGCCGACAAGATTGAGCTCTACGCTGATGACTCCCATGCGGCGGCGCTACGCAACCTGATGGACTCTCTGATCGACTACCCGTACGGCTGTCTCGAGCAAACGGCCAGTCGTTTATTACCACTGGCTATCGCCTACCGATTACAGACCGATCCTCAACTAGCAGAACCGCTGCGCCAGACCTTACTGACCCAGCGTCTGCGTCTCGTGCACATGGCTAATCCTGATGGCAGCTTTGGCTGGTGGGGAGACCAAACACAGGGCACCCTGCTATTAAGCAGTTATGCCTACTACGTCGACTGGTTCACGATGCAAAGCCTGGGCCTCCCGCTGCCCGAAGGGCAAGGTGATGCGCTGTTGGCTCTTTACCAGCAGAATGGCCAGAATGAACCACTACTGCATCGTCTATTGGCTCTTGGTTGGATGCAGCAGATGGGGCTGCCTATCCAAAACCTATTACAAGGTGCAGATGACGCGTTATTAGCTCAATGGGGCCAGCCTCCAGAGACCAACGACCGCACAATCGTTACACCTGGTGCCAGTCTGATCATGCTGTCCCCCGACAGCCATGATGGGTTGGTTTTGGCGACACTACTCAGCCAGCGCCTGCATCATCAACTGCACAGCGAACCTGCCGCGGCCTTGCAACAACGTCTGCAGACACTTCAGGATGTTGCCAAAACTGCCGACTCAGCACTGATACAATGGTTAATTCGCCCATCTGACTCCGCCGCAGACCAGCAGATCATCTCGGCGGCACGCGCCATGCCGACTCTGGATCGAGCTGTTCTGCTCGACTGGATCCGGCAATCATCATTGGCTACGACTAACGACCACATGACTCCAGAAGGGGACTGGCGTGCCCAAACCAGTATCAGTGGTGCAACTGTCTGGCACTGGCAGGGCAAGGTGCCACCACAGTCATTACGCATCACGGGCGACACGGGTAGCGAACACACGCTGACGCTGCAGTACCGCAGTCGTACCACGACGGCGGATACACTGCCGGTGAGCATCAAGCGCACGTTGTATGAACTGGTTCCGTTGGAAAACAATGCCGGCTATCAAGCCAAACCAGTCACTTCACTTACAGCGTTGCAGACTAACCGCCTGTACGTTGACGAAGTAAAGTTGCAACCGCAAGCAGGACAACGTTACCGATACGGATTACTTGAAGTACCACTACCGCCAGGAGGCAGTATCGAACCCTCAACCTGGGGTATTGCCATTGCAGGCTTAGATGGCAACGACACTCCGGTTGACTTCACCCGCAGCCAATTTGAAGAGGGAGTACTGAGTTATCAGGTCCCCGTACCTGAGCTTTCAGGTGAACTGGTGCAACGGCAATTACTTCGCCTCGGGAGTCGCGGCAAGTTTACGCTCCCTGCTGCCCGCTTGTTCCTGATGTATCAGCCAGACCAACAGGCGCAAGAAGCTGATGTCCAAACAGCACAGTGGCACATTGACTAAGCGCTGGCTGGCACGCGCTTTCACGCTGGCCATAGCGTGTTGTGCCATGAACAGCCGGGGTAACGACCAGTTGGCCCTGGCTGAACATGACACAGCGCAGTGGTGGCAATGGCAACATAATGGGGAGCGCACCCAAGGTACGTTGCCGCCACGCTTGCTGACCCCACTGGGTAGCTTGTGGAAGCTGTTTGTTTTTATCTATCTGGTGGATACCCATCAACCCGAGCAAAAAATGCTGTGTGACGGCCAGCATCCGGCTGAGGATCGTTATTGCTGTGAACCACAACAATCGGTCGATCGCAGTGATGCGTTAAGCCGCTCCTGCGGACGTTATTTTTCTCCGGCCAGACTACATATCGATCCCGTCACTTGGCGTTCGTACTGGTCGCAGCGCTCAGCTCCCGAGTGGTTGTCAGATCTACAGCAGCTGGATGAACATCAGTTGGTTACCGTCACATCCTTGTTGCAACTACTGGCCAACATACCGGCAGAGCCCCGCCAACAAGCCAAAGCGGCACTAATTGGCAATAACTTGCAAGGCCGCGGGCGCGACGCATTACCCACATTGGGAACCTTGGCTATCGTCAAAACATTCACACAGCCCCTGGATGGTACACGCCTAGGTGGCGGTGCTGGCTGGACGCAGAATGATGTACCGATCTGGTTTTCAGGTTTGGGTAACAGCCAGCAGGTGATGCACCGGTTAGCTCCTCAACTCGCCAAGATTCTGTTGGCTCGCCGCAACGCAGACAACAGTTGTGTCCGTGTACATTTCTTTGCCCGCTACCCTCTGCAGTCGGTAGAAGATAGCCAAGGCAAGCGGTTAGCGGCAGTCACGCAACCGCTCGCTGGACATTACACATTCACCTTTACAAACGGACAACAGTTGACTTGGCAAAGCGGTCGCGAGCCATTCTGGCTGGAAGCAGATTCAATAGGACAGCTGGCATTGTATGGACGTCTTTCCGAAACAGAGTACGTGGCGCGTGTCGTGGACCGAGAAGGAAAAGCGCCATCCCAACAAGCTGCCCAGGCACTGGCTGTTGCGGCTCGCAGCTATCTGTACCAACACACCCGTTACCAGGGCGAGTGCCTGAGTATCGACGATACGTCGGCACTACAACGGGTCTCCTCATTACCGGCATCGGTAGCCGCCCTCAGTGCGGCACGTATTACTTCCGGGTTACAACTTTCGGCAGTGACAGTGCAATACCATCAGCATCAAGGTGCGCGCAATCGTCTGAGCTGGCAGCAAGCACTTGCCTGGCAAGAGCAGGGGCTGGACTTTGTACAAATTCTGGCTCGCGCCTATCCGGATGCACATCTGACGTGGCGTGGTGCAGAGGGACATCCCGAGTGCCAACCATTGCAGGAACCCGCACATTGGCTGAAACAACAACTGATCACATGGCAATCAGTACTGGACACGCTACCCGGTTACGAAGCAATTGCCCTCCCCCAGATCTGTCTGTTGCATCAGGGCCGGCCCTATGCCGATCAGAAGGCGCAACGTATCTACTTGCGCCCGGCGACTACATTGGATAGTCGAATCACGCTCACCCATGAATATTTGCATCTGGCGCTCGCTCACCATCCAGCCGGTGCCGATGAAACCTATATTGAACAGCTAGCCCGCCGGCTGGTGAGAGGGGAACTATGAAGCACCACATCCTGTTACATACCGCCTTGATATTGCTCACCGGCTTAGTGGGCTCAGCCTTGCAGGCAAAAGAGTCTATCGAACTACAACACCCCAGTGGTGGCTGGCGTTCTGGAACCGACAATGCCGATGGCTATCTGCAGGAAATCAACTATCCCGCCAACTCTGTCTCGGCAGCGCCGGATCAGGGCAAGGAGAGCCTGATCCGCGGTCAAATCCATGATCGCCCCAAAGAGTCACGCGGTCCCTACACCCTGGTCGTCAACGGCATTCCGATGCCACAACAGATTAATGATGATGGCAGTTTTGCCCGCCCTTACGCCTTTGCCAGTGGCAGCAACAGTGTCGAGTTGCGCTCTCCTGACGGACTGGTACAACGACGGGTACAATTTTATGATGAGCGACAAGGCCAGGCCCGCCCCAAGTTACGCATCTTGCTCGCCTGGGATACAGACAACACCGATTTGGATCTGCATGTCGTCACCCCGGATGGTGAACATGTGTTCTACGCCAACCGGGTGCTGAATAACGGTGGCGCGCTGGATGTTGATGTCACGACAGGCTATGGCCCGGAGATCTTCTCTTCCCCTGCCCCGCAAGCAGGCAACTATCTGGTGTATGTGAACTATTACGGCAGCGGCGAAGATGAGCAGAGCGTGACAACCGCGCAAGTCAGCATTATTACCGACGAGGGTGAGGCGAATGAACAGCAACAGACATTTCGGGTTCCGCTGCGCCGTGCTGGCGAGTTAACCCTGGTCAAGCAATTCGTGTTGCCTTGAGCCGCCACCTCGGCGGAACAAAGCGCTGCTTAACCGCCAATCATACGTCGAATAAATGTAATTTTGCAGACTTGTAGATGAAGATATTCTGGCTAGAATGCTGAAAACCGGAGGCCTCAACAACCTCCGGTTTTTTGTGTCCGCAATCTGCGGCAATCACAGGATCAAGACTATGCGTATTGAAGAAGATCTGAAACTTGGCTTCAAGGATGTGCTCTTTCGCCCCAAGCGCTCAACCCTGAACAGTCGTTCCCAAGTAAAATTGGAGCGGGAGTTTACGTTCCGTCATGCCCAGTGTCAATGGAGCGGCGTGCCCGTCATTGCCGCCAACATGGATACCGTCGGCACCTTCGCGATGGCGCGCGCGCTGGCGGGTTTCGATATGATGACGGCGATACACAAGCACTACAGTGTCGAGCAGTGGCAAGCCTTTGTCGCCAGTTCAGATGACTCCGTATTACGTCATGTCATGGTATCTACGGGCACCTCAAGCTCGGATTATGAAAAGGTCAAAACGATACTGGCTCTGTCTCCGCAACTACGCTTCATCTGCGTTGATGTCGCTAATGGTTACGCCGAACATTTTGTCGATTTCGTCACGCGAATGCGCGACACCTTCCCGCACCACGTCATCTGTGCAGGTAATGTCGTGACCGGTGAGATGGTCGAAGAGCTGATCCTCTCCGGTGCTGACATCATCAAAGTGGGGATAGGCCCAGGGTCAGTTTGTACCACGCGTGTCAAAACCGGTGTCGGGTACCCGCAGCTGTCAGCGATCATCGAATGCGCTGATGCAGCCCACGGCCTCAAAGGCCACATCGTCGGTGACGGCGGATGTACCTGCCCTGGAGATGTATCCAAGGCCTTCGGCGGTGGCGCTGATTTTGTCATGTTGGGCGGAATGCTGGCTGCGCACGTCGAAAGTGGCGGCAACATGGTGGAGCGCGATGGCAAATCCTACATGCAGTTTTATGGCATGAGTTCAGCTTCCGCGATGGACAAACATGCTGGTGGAGTCGCAGAATACCGGGCGTCCGAAGGCAAGACGGTTGAACTGCCATTTCGCGGCCCGGTAGAAACGACCATTCGCGATATTCTTGGCGGGGTCCGTTCTACTTGCACCTACGTCGGCGCAGCCACACTCAAAGAACTCACCAAACGCACCACATTTATTCGTGTCCGCGAGCAGGAAAATAATGTCTTCGGCAAGGAATGATGGCGGAAAAAATGACAAAGGGGGCCACCAGGCCCCCTTTAGATTATGCACGTTCATCGGGATAACCAATCAGGCATAGACATCCACGTTCATACCCGAACTTCCTTCCGGAGTTGGACGCGATACAGCCTGTGCGGACTGGGTCGCGCTCTGCAAGAGTTGCAGTGCCGCCTGTCCTTCAGCTTCCTGCTGTTTTTTGCTTAATGAAGCAATCATGGCCTCCTGGCCATAATTTGCAGATGTAGCCGTAATGTTCATATCGTGCTCCTCCTCACACCTGGTTATCGGTCAGCCCAATAGAAACTTGAGCACATCGTACCTTTTTCTGCCGCCACCACCGACAGTGCCATACCAGAAGCACAATGCCATACAGCACACTTAACGTCACGGCATAGAGCAGGCTCTGCGCAAGCGCGATCAACACCAGCAGACACAGGAACGCCGAACCGAATGCCAGCATCCGCCAGCGGCCATGCAGCAAACGCGCCCCCGCCAACATGCACAGCAGATAAATCAGAACAAAATTGCCATTGGCATAGCGAATCAGGTTATCCAAAGAGAGTTGCCAATGCGCGCCAACCGACGCTGCAACGGCACAGACGATCAATACGCACAACAAAGAGCGCAGCGGCGCACCTTGTGATGAGCGAACGGCCAGAGCTGCAGGAAGCTTCCCCTCTTCCGCCAGACTCCATAACAAACGGGCAAACCCCTGCAAATAGATATTGATACTGGCAAAACAGGATAAATAGCCAAGCATGGCGGCCACCCAGCGCGCGCCTGGACCATATTGCTGAGCCAGTAACTGCGGGATCGCCATGCCGTTCACTCGCTCGCTACCAAACATTCCGGCCTTGAGCACCACCGCGGAATGCAGGTAATAGATGCCACCCGCCAGAACGACCCCCAGCAATAGTGCCAGAGGATAATCGCGTTGCGGGCGGTGGAACTCCTCCCCCATATGCGCAAACGCCTCCAAGCCGACAAAACACCAAAACATCACTGATAAGGCGCGTCCGATCCCAGCCCACTCATCAACCACCGGCATGGCTGCCCCAAGATCGGCTGGCATCAGGTCGCCTTTAAGCACGATCAACAACGTCACCAGCATGATCAGAGCCGCGATAATCACCTGTACATTGCCCGACGCCCCAGCCCCGCGATAACCAATGGCCAGCACACCAAGCAACGTCATCATCTGTATGCCCCAACGCCCAGCATCCGAGAGTGGTAACACGGCATCCCAGAATCCGGACGCCATATTCAAGGCGGCAGGCAGCCCGACCGGCAATACCGCCAGAAACAGGAAAGCCGAAAAACGTTCAGCCTGCGGACCGAAAGCCAGTCCCACCAGATGGGGCGCACCACCTGAATGGGGGAACGCCTTGCCCAAGGCGGCAAAAGTAAATGCCACCGGCAGCACTAATAAAATCAGTAACGCCCAGGCCCAGAGCGATGAGTGCCCGGCCAAGGTTGCGGCTGTTGCTGGAACGACAAAAATACCGGTCCCCAATAACGAGGTCATCAGCAGCCCGGTGCCCTGCCACAACCCCAACTCCTTTTTCAATCGCGACATGCGTTTGGTCCATCCGTGTTTTTTGCTATGTTAGGCGCGCAGCTGACCCAAGTAACCCAGCACAGTGACGGAATGACTCGCCAAAATGACGCCTATTTCGTCATTTTGCCCACCGGGAACCCAATGTGGACCACTTCGATCAAAAACTGCTCGCCTTGTTACGAGATAACGCCCGGCTGAGCATCACAGAACTCTCCAAGACGGTATTTCTCTCCCGCTCTGCGGTAAGCGAACGCCTACGCCGCCTTGAAGAGGAAGGCATCATCACCGGCTACCATGCGCATATTCGGCCCGCGGAACGTGAAGGTGTCAAAGCCTTCTTCGAATTGAGTTTCCGCATGATTTGCTGTGAGGAGTACGCAGGGTTACTACGCCAGATCCCAGAGGTCAGGCAATGCTACAGCATCAGTGGCGACACCGATCTGCTGGTTGCCGTCGAAGCCGAACATCTGCAACGCATCGAAGCGATTCGTCAGCAAATTGAGGCCTATCCCCACCTGAAGATGATCAAGACACATATCGTATTACGCGAGTTGCTGGCCACCGGTGATTAAGGCAGCGGCGAGCTTATGCTGGTGCAATGTGGATGCGTGAGCGGAAAAAAGCAGGCCCGCGATGGGGCCTGCTGGTGTGTTACTGCGCAGTCACACTGTATTTGAGTGTGCTGTCGTTGAAGATGACTTTATAGCTACCGACTACCGACGTCTTGATGTCGCTACCGGATTGCTCGGCCGTGCCATCTGCATTGGTATCGCCGTAGTTCTTGCTCCAGTCCCCATTCACATCAAACTTGAAGCGTTGGGTTCCGTTGCTATCACCTGTCCCGCTAAACGTAACAAGCGCCTGCCAAGTGTTATTCCCCACCAGCGTCATCGCCGTTGAACCCCAGCTGTTCGGGGTGCCACGGAAGTAGAGCTGACTGAAGTTTTTGGCATAGTTGTCCGTCACCACCACAGTCGCCGACGCCGTTGTGGTGAGACCTGAGTTGTCCGTAACCGTGACCTTGACCGTATAGGTACCCGCGGTGTTGAACGTCCGCGTCAGGGTCTTGCTGGTCTCGCCACTGTCCCACAAATAGCTCTGGATGGTCCCATCGCTGTCTGTGGCTGTCGCGGTAAACGTCACACTGTTGCCCTTCAAGATTGTGCTGCTAGCCGGGGTCAACGTCACAACCGGCGCGGCTGGACAGGTGACCGAGTAAGCCAGCGTCGCGTCATTTACCTTGACGACGCAACTGGCAACGGCGGTGTTGTAGATATCACTGCCGGTCTTCTCAAGCACGCCATCCTTGTTGGTATCACCATAATTGGTACTCCAATCGCCGGTGAGATCGAACTTGAAGCGCTGGGCACCTGAACTATCCGCCGCCCCGGTAAACACCACCGTCGTCTGCCAGGTATTGTCGGCAACCAGGGTCATCGCCGTCTTGCCCCAACTATTGCTGGTACCGCGGTAATAGAGCTGACTGAAGTTGTGCTTGTAGTCTGTGCCCTGTACCGTCAACGTGACCGACGCGGTCGCGGTAGCACCTTGATTGTCGGTGACAGTCACACCGATCGTCTGGGTCTGGTTGACCGTGACATTGATGCTGGACGTCGTCTCACCAGTGCTCCACTTATAGCTGGCAATCGAACCATCGCTGTCCGTTGAGCCTGCAGCACTCAGGGTGACAACCGTCCCGGCGGCTACCGTCTGACTGGCCGGTGTAATGCTGGCTACTGGCGGCTGATTCGCTGCCACGGTCAGCGTGACCGAAGCCGTTGCGGTAGCACCATCATCATCGGTCACCGTCAGTGTCAGCGTCTGGGTTTGGTTCACCGTCACCGCAATGGCGGGAGTCGTTTCACCCGTGCTCCACTTATAGCTGACGATCGAGCCATCACTGTCGCTTGAACCTGCGCCACTCAGCGTCACGATAGTCCCCGCCTTGACCGTCTGGCTGGCCGGAGAAATGCTGGCCACCGGCGCCTGATTGGCGGGGACCGTCAAGGTCACAGTCGTGGTTGCCGAGGCACCATCATCATCAGTCACCGTCAACGAAACCGTCTGCGTCTGATTTACCGTGAGCGAAATGGAAGGTGTCGTCGCTCCCGTGCTCCATTTATAGCTGACGATCGAACCATCGCTATCGGTAGAGCCAGCGCCGCTGAGCGATACCACAGTACCCGCAGCAACCGTCTGACTACCCGGGGTAATGTTAGCCACCGGAGCCTTGTTGACGTTAATATCAGGCGCCCCTGAAATTAACGCACCGCTGCTCAGACTCCACTCACCGGCACCGGCCTTGTAGTTAGCACCACCGTTGTTATCCCAACTCCCACTGCAATTGTTCGGGTCAAACTCCAGCTGCTCGCCGGTGCCCAGATCCACGGTGTAATAGAACCAACCGTTAACCGGACCATTCATCACCGACCCAGGAGAGGTTGTCCAGGCGCCGCTATCGACTCGATAGTGCAGGCAAGCCTTACTCCAATTGCTGTTCTTGTAGTAAATGGTCGTACTGAGCTTCAGATCCGCCGGTTTACCGGACGTGACTGAACCATCAGCCGCCAGGGTGTATACCCCTTCGGCAAACAACTGACCACTGCTGCTTGGTTTGTAACTGCTGTTCCCGGCTTCCTGATAGCGCAAGTAGGTTCCAGCGACATCGCCACTGTAGGTATCCTTGATGCGGAAATAACGGTTACTTCCCGCCAACGGCGCGACCTGCTGGTTATCCCAGTTCGTGGCACCTTGATCCTTGGTATCCACATTCAGACTGGCAATACCATCCGCGCTGCCCTGAACATACACGGTGACATTCTTGGCAGGAGCCTTATCGGTGAAGAACGCATGTTCGCCGACAATCGACCCGTTGATATCCTCCACTTTCTTGCCATCAACCATGCTGTAGCGACCGGCGCCAACATAGACTTGCTGAATCACACTCTTGGTGACGTTGCCCTTGGAATCGGTCGCCTCAATGTAATAATCCAGCAGCTGGTCACGATAGCTGTTGAGGTAGGTGTAATAGAGATTACCAATCTTCTTGGCCTGCACTACCTGGAAGGCCGCAGTGCTGCTTGGCTGCCAACTGACACCATTGATATCCGGCGTCAGATCGCGCTCTTTCATGTCGTAGGAAACCCAGTCACCGACATTGGCCGGATTGACATTCGCCTCCCCAGCGTGGGCTGCAGGATCGTACAGCTGATAAGTCTTATCCTTGGGATCGGCAGACTTGGCAGTATGCACACGCACCTTGACCTGGATATCGGCTACATCATTGACGTCATAGGCATAGGTGTAGATGGCAAACTCGTTATCCATGTACATCTTGGCCCAACCCTCCGCCTTGGAGGCGTTGGCGCTACCCGGATTGTACGGGTAACGCTGCGGCCACCACAGTGACGGCCCCGTCTTGTCCTTGGCCAAATTGGCTGTGACATAAGGCTCGGTAAAGTACAGAGACTGATTGAACGAAATGGTCGGCTTGACCCCATCATCGATGTTTTCGTCGTAGTAGCCAAAACCAGAATCGATACTGGCGATCAGGAAATACCACCCCAACTCTGCCGGATTGGCGCCACCGGCGTAATCCTTGCTGGCGTCCCCTTTCTTCGGATAAGAGAGCATCCATGGATTCAACTGGTTACCTGCATAGGTGACCTGTTTATCCAGCGCCGTCGTCGGTGACCAATAGTTCGGGTGCGTATCCAGCCAGATCTGTTCCGCCGTCTTGGCGTAGTTTTCCGCCGCCTGCAACAATGCGAAGTTACGTTCCAGATAGTGGTAACCATACTCCAGCGATGGCAGATGCTGACGCAAGTCACCATTGGCTGCGTACAACGAGGTGTAGCTGGTGCCATGCGCCGTATTGAACGCGGCAAGCTGACCATTCCAGACGCCCATCGGCAAATGCCAGTGGTACCAGGTCGGGTCTGCAGATGAGTCACGCGTGTCGATCCAGGATCCATCCTGGACATGCACCACATCATTTTCCGGAATAGGATGCGCCTTCAGGTATTCATCAACCCCCTGCCCCGTCACACCGGCATCAGAGTAGGTGACATAACCTGAATTCTTCCAGGTCCCGCCGTCACCGGCACGACCGGAACTGTTATCCCCGTCGTGAGCGATAACAAAATATTGCGTCCGTCCCAGCGCCGCGGCCGCGGTTTCAAACGGCTTGATGGCCGCCGCAGTCACTGAGCCTTGATACCCCTCTTCCCATGAGCTGGCTTGCTCGACCGGGATACCCGCAACTTTGGAGACAGCCCCCGTTTCCGGATCGACGTACTGAACCCAGTGCGGAATCGAAGCAAACGGGAACTTGTTCCGGGTGACCTGTTTTTCGTTGAACATGTTCAGCGACACCCAGGAGCCGACATTGCTTTCGTTCTGCAAATCAGCGCGGTTGGGCGGCGATACCACAGTGTCAACACCCGGATCGTTCAGATAGGGATAATCTTTCAGCGTGCGGGAATAGTGAACGTTACCCAGCACGGACCAGGTGATACCCAGCTTGTTCAGAACCGGAATCAAACGCTCGGAGAAACCCAACTCGGTTGGGAAAAATCCCTTGGAAGAGGTAAACGAGTCACCGAGGAAGTAAGGTTGCGCCAAGGTCACGTTGTGGTAGATCAAATCCTTGAGGAAATAGTCGTTGCCCACCAGGGGCCCCATGCTGTGGTGACCTGTGAAATGGATGGTATCCAGCGCCTTGAAACCATTGGTCGTTTTGTAGGCCTGCTGGGTGGAGCGCCAGTAATTGCCCCATCCCAGGCCATAGCCGTCCTGATTTCCCAGCTCGGCAAAGCTCTGCACGTTATTAATCACCGCCGCAGACATGGTGACATGGGTCTGGCTCATCGGATGATTGCTGGCATTGCTCGCTGCCGTCTCCATCGGCCAGGTCAGATATGCCCCTTGCTTCGCATGGTGTGCGTAGTAAGACTGCAGATCGTCGTGGGGCATCGGCGTCGTCGTGTTGGGGATATAGAAACTGTATCCAGACGGTGGACTTGCCTTGAGCTGTTTCACCTGACCATCGTACATGTAGCGCACCGGCGACCCGACAGGCAGGGCGTCATATTTGCTGACATCGTAGTACGGCCAGAAGTTGGGCATATGGTTGTGATAGATGTGCGTCGCCGAAATCTGCGCCTGCGCAGCAGACGACAGCCCTATCATCACCCCCAGCGCCAATACCGAGACACCCCGTCCCAGCCTCCTTGGCGCGATTTCCTTCATGTTATGCATGGTGTGTTACTTTCCTTGTTATAAGCGGGCATTGAGGTCAAACCAGCCAACCACACACTGGCTTTCCATGGGTTGCATGGACCTTCGAGCTACCACAAGACCACCGGCGCAGGATCCGGAACCCGCAAGTGAAAAAGGCAGGGGAGATCCCCCCTGCCCAACCTGCATGACGTTCGTCATGCATCGGCCACCCGCCAGCCGGCGGGCACCGTTATTTCAGCCAGGTCCCATCTGCGCCAATCTTGCCCGGACCGGACAGGACGTAGACACCAATGGAATACGGATTAACGCTAAAGCTCAGAGTGCCATTGCTGACAGTGACTTCGCGCCCGGTTACCGCATCACGATAGGTACCATTCTTCACGCCAGAGACAGTGATGGCTTCGCTGTTCGCCGTCGCCAATCCCAGCACGGCGTAGCTGGTGCCAGCATCCCGAATGAAGCTCATACCGCTGCCCCATTCGTTGACATTGGACATGGTGCCCTTCTGCAGCGCCGGTACAGCCTTGCGGATCTGGTTCAACCGCTTGATATGCTGATACAGCGGATGAGCCTGCAGAGCAGCACGGTTAGCCAGCTTGTCGCCGAAATAGGCACGTCCCGTTTGATCCAGCGTGTCGCTGTTGCCACTGATGTCCTGCGGCAGGCCGCCCTGGAACATCACCTCTTCGCCGTAATAGAGCGCAGGGATACCACGCAGCGTCCACAGCACGTTGTACGCCAACGCGGCATAGGCTTGCTGACCACCGAAGCGGTACTTGAAGTCGTTATCCGGACCCACATCGTGGTTTTGGAAGAACGTGACCAGCTGAGTCGGATCGGCATAAGTCCAGTCGTAGTCCAGAATGCCCTTGATGCCCCCCAAGCTGCCCTTGGTGACGTTGTCACGGAAGGTGGAGAACAGCGGGAAATCGAACACGGACAGTTTGGAGTCACCGCTCGGCTGCGACTTGCTGCTGCCAGTACGGGTGTACCACCATGGGCGAATGTCAGCAGGTGCATTGTCATTGGTGATTTCGGAGCCAAAGCCGGCCCCCTTGACCAATACCTCACCGAAGACAAACAAGCCCGGTTTGTATGCCTGCCAATCGTGGGTGTAGGTCAGCAACTCATTACGCTCGATGTGCTTGGCCGTATCCAGACGGATGGCATCTACGCCCATATCCAGGTACTTGTGAATCGCACCATTGAGATAGTCTTTGACGTTCTGGCGCTCAGTGGCCAGGTCAACACAGTCACCGGCCATATGCTTGCGTTGCAGCGAGGTCGGATTTTCCCAGTCACCACCGGACATGAAGCCATCCAGGTGATACCAGTTCGGATCCAGGCCTGCGGCATCGATACCAAAGAAGCGATTGGCATCAAAACCTGCCTTCGGTAGCGTAGTGCCGGTCTTGGGATCGACAAACGGCACCTTGCCTGCCGGATCGCTGTTGTGCAGCGCCTGGAACCAGGACGGAGCAACGCTGTTGTCGTTGTCATCCCGGTTTACTGACTTGTAGTCACCGAGATTGCCCTGATAGGGACCATTGTTGACCAGGCCCTGGCTGGAGCCGGCCGGCACGTAGTACTTGATCGGTAAATGATCGATCCAGACCTCGTCACGAATACCGTACTGGCTGGAGTGATTGATGACCACATCCTGGATCACCTTCAATCCCTTGGCATGCGCCGCGTTGATGAAGTCCTGATAAGTTGCATCCGCTGACTCCAGACGCGGATCGACCTTGTACCAGTCGTAAGCGTGGTAGCCGTGATAATCCAGACCAGAGCGGTTCTCTACCGGCGGTGTAATCCAGATGGCGGTAAAGCCCAGATCCTTGATGTAATCCAGTTGCTCGATCAGCCCCTTGAAGTCGCCGCGCCATTGCGGATCACCGGCCTTGTAGCGATCACGGTTGTAGTAGTTGTTGCTGCTATCGCCATCATTGAAACGGGCTGTCAGCACGAAGTAGATCGTCTCGCCACGGAAATCACCGCTGACAACCGATTGACCAATCACATAGCTGAAAGTGCTCTTGGCTTGATTCCCCGTTGCATCCACGGCCAGTGTCTTGATCACCAGATCGGCGGCTGAACCACTCACCTTGTCCTCAGCCGTAAACGTCTGATTACTGTAGAGCGTGGACGTGGTTGTCGGTTCGCTACCATCGGTGGTGAAGTACACCTTCGGTGCCGTATCGACATTATCCGTGACGCTCAATTTGACAAACTGCGTGCTGGTATAGCTGCCGGCAGAAGGATCGGCATTGACCACCGGAGCCTGTGTATCCACCGTGCCCTGAGCTGTGGCCGTGATCGCCTTACTGACCGCATTGAAGCAGATCTTGTAACTCGTATCGGCCTTAACGGTGTAATCCTGAGCCGGATAGGCTTCAGTCCAGTCACCCTTGTGATCAATCTTGAACCGTGGATTCGTGCTGCTGGCACCAAACTGCTGAGTGGTACACCAGAGTCCATCAGAACCAAGGATCATGGCCGTCGCCGCCCAGTTATTGGACGTGCCACGGAAGAACCAGTTATCGACCGGAGCCGTTGTCAGCGTAAAGGCAAAACTCTGCACCTGTTGGTTCTTGCTGGCATCCACACTCAATGTCTTGATGGTGAAAGTACCACTGCTCGGTGTGAGAATGGTTTCTCCGCCATACAAGGAGGACGCAGTGGTCGGCGTGGACCCATCAATCGTGTAATAGATCTTGGGTGCCGCATCCTGATTATCGCTGACCGTCAGTTTAATCGACTGAGCGCCGCTATAGGTTCCAGCCGCAGGCGTTGTGGCCGCCACCGGTGCCTGGGTATCCGCCACCTGAGCCGCCGTGGCCGTAACCACCTTGCTGGTCGGATTGATACACACCTTGTACGTGGTATTGGCGCTGACCGTGTAATCGGCACTGGGATAGGACTCCTTCCAGTCGCCATAACGGTCAATTTTGAAACGCGGAGATGTGCTGGCGGCGCCAAAGGTCTGGTCGGTACAGTATTGACCATCGCTTTGCAGCGTCATGGCGGTGCTGGCCCAGCTGTTGGACGTACCGCGGAAGAACCATTCGCTCGCCGGCGGCGTCGTGCCGCAACTGGTCACGCTGGTCGCGCTGACCGTCTTGGTGCTGGTGTTAAAGCTGATTTTGTAGCTGGTATTGGCCGTCACCGCGTAGTCAGCAGTCGGATAGGACTCTTTCCAGTCGCCGTAACGATCAATCTTGAAACGCGGCCCGCCTGTCGCATCGCCGCCGGTAAAGCTTTGACATGTCTCGTACTGGGTAGTAGAGACGGCAGTCATCGCCGTCGCAGCCCAGTTATTGGCAGTTCCGCGGAAGTAATAGTCCGCCATTGCAGGCAGACTGGTACCGGCCAGCAGGCAGATCCCCGCCGGCATCAACCACTTTTTCATAGCCATTCCTTGTGTTGTTTACCCTTCGGATGTCCTGGCGGAGGGGTGGTGCTGATGGTTATTGATATTGTGAGTCCGCTCAGTAATGGCTGATGCTAAGGGGTAGCCAGATAATTGTGCTGGCTATCAACAAAGAGTGTGATCCGGCGCTTGGGAACCGTTTACATTCTGGGAGCGGTAGCGCTTTCAGAGGTAACGCAGAGAAAAATGGCCTCATACGCATGCAAAAGCCGCGGCTTTCAGACAGGAACAGTGAACCTGGCGAGCCCCAGTGTTTCTGGTCACGAAGAAATAAAATGAAAAGAGCGAACGGCTAGCGTTCGCTCTAAAGAACAATCGAGTATGAAAATCGGGACGCAGGACGTCCCCGCTTATCCGAGCACTGGGGCTGGCACCCACTCCGGATTGGGTAATGGCCAGCCTTTGGGCCACAATACCTGCAACTCCAGCGGGGATTGCAGCCGTCCGGCCAGTTCATCGGCCAGATCGCCATGTCCCAGGAACAGATCCGCCCGGATGCGCCCCTTGATCGCCCCCCCCTTATCCTGAGCAATCACAATCCGCGAAAACGGTGATTGATCCGGCCACTGGCTGCGAATGAATAATGGCGTACCCATCGGAATATGTCGCGGATCGACCGCCACGCTGCGGAACGGCATCAGACCATCCTTCAGCGCCATCGCCCCCGGCGGGCCGACCGGTTGATCAGCCCGGGTATCAATCTCATAAAACACATAGGACTCATTTTGTTGCAGCAGCCAGTCGATGCGATCCGGATTGTGTTGCACCCACTGTTTGATGGCCTGCATGCTCATCTGCTCGCGTGGCACCTCGCCGGCATCGATCAACACCCGCCCGACCGAGGTATAGGCGCGATTGTTCTTGCCGGCATAGGTGAGCTTGACCACCTGACCATCGGGCATCACGACCCGTCCCGACCCCTGCACCCCGAGCACGAACGCATCAAATTTATCGCAATAGAGCAACTCGGCGCGACGCAGTGCCGGCGTCGGTGCGGTTTCGATCTGGCGTCGGGTCAGGTAGGGCACCCCTTTGCGCAAATCGCTCGGCACGCCATGTACCGGGTAGGAGTAGTTTGGCGAACGTCTCCAGTTACATCTGAGTTGGGCTTCCATATAGCCGGTTAACAACCCACTGCCCGAATCAAAGCTGTAGTTATCAAATTTATCGCGGAAGAAACGTTGCGCGTCGCTGGCCGTCATTGGGGTCAGACGCGCCTCTCGGCACAGGCTCTGCCACTGCACAGACATGCGAGGACAGGAGTAGATAAACGCCTGCAGTGCCTCCTGCGGCCGACGATCGGCCCCGCGTAGCTCAGCCGGAACCGGAATCGCCAATGCGGCAGGCACCTGCAGCCGGCTGGACGGCGCCGCCTGCTTTGCCTGATGAGGTGAAGAGGAACAGGCTGCCAGCAGCAGCAAGGCAAGAACACGTTTTTTCAACATCGCAAGGTACCCGGCAACAACAAGAGAACAAACCGCGACGAGCATAATCGATCCTGGCGACCCCATGAAGTCCCATCCGGTCTTCGATCGCAACAATCGCCTGACGCGCATCGCGTGTTCCATCCTCTGCCAGTGGATACAGACCCAGATTAACCTCAGTAGCCGGCGGCGCCTCACAGACGCTGCCGGGCTGCCCCTCTAGAATGGCGCTTTTGCCATCACCGAGGATCACCATGCGCCCTAGCCTGCTCGTCGCGGCCCTGAGTTGCGGTCTGATCGCCTGCTCACAGGGGAGCACGCCCCCTGCCACCAGCGCCACACCGACCCCATCACCGCTTATCACGCCGAAAAAAGTCGACGCCACCTCAACCACACTGAATATGCAACCGGTCACGGCCCAGCCGCCTGTCAATGCGCTGCCGGCGCACTGGGCCCAAGGCGCCGTCTTTATCGAGATCTATGTGCGTGGCTACAAAGACTCTAATGGCGATGGTATCGGCGACTTCCGCGGCTTGACCAGCCAGCTCGATTACCTGCAACAACTGGGGGTTCAAGGCATCTGGCTGATGCCGGTCAACCAGAGCCAGGACCATGACCACGGTTATGCCGTCACCGATTACCGCAAGCTGGAGCCGGATTACGGTACCGAGGCCGACTTCCGCGAATTTATCGCCCAGGCTCACGCCCGTGGCATTGGCGTGATCATGGACTATGTGATCAACCACAGCGCCTACCAGAACCCGCTGTTTCTCGACTCCAAGAATCGCCTGAATGACAAGCGTGACTGGTATGTGTGGCAGGATCATGATCCGGGGTGGGTCAACTGGGATAACAGCGAAAGCTGGCACCGGGTGAAGCCAACGCATGACTACTACTACGGGGTATTCTGGGAACAGATGCCGGACTTCAATCTGAAGAACCCCAAGGTCCTGGCCTACCATCACGATAACCTGCGCTACTGGATGAACCTGGGAGTCGACGGTTTCCGCTTCGATGCCGTCGGTCAGTTAGTGGAAAACGGCAAACACGCCTATGAGTCCCAGCCGGAGAACAAGGTGATACTGCGCGAGCTGCAGCAACTGGTCACCGGCACCTACCCCAAGGGGTTCATGGTCTGTGAAGAGCCGACCGATCCGGTGGGGGCCGCCAGCAAACAGGCCTGTGGCTCGGCGTTCGCCTTTGGTTTCAACGATGCGGTCCGCTCCTCGGTTCGTGCTGGCGAAGTGACCCCTGACCTCAAACGGGTGTTAGCCAGCTACCCGCTGGCGAACATGGGTCTGATCCTGGGGAGTCACGACTCCTACGCCGGCGAACGCCTGATCGAAGCCTTCTCCGGTGATGAAACCAAGTACCGCCTGGCGGTCGCCACCCAGATGACGCTGCCCGGCCAGCCGTTCATCTACTACGGCGAGGAGATCGGCATGGGACACAGTGCCGGCAACGCCGGCGACTGGGCACTGCGCGCGCCGATGAGCTGGCAGGCCAACGGCGGATTCAGCAGCAGTAGCCAGCTGTTCCGCGCCCCGGCGGATAATCTGGCCCGTTACAACGCCGCCGATCAGCAGGCCACTCCGGGCTCGCTGTGGCACTACTATCAACAGCTGATTGCGCTGCGTAAGGCCAACCCGGCGCTGCAACGCGGCGATCTGACGCTGCTGAGCGAAGATCAGACCCTGAGCTTCCTGCGGCACAACGAGCAGCAGACAGTGCTGGTGGCCATCAACTATGGCGCTCAGCCACAGACGCTGACGCTGGAGACCCGTCAGGCCAATGCCCGCTGGCAACCGTTGTTCGGCACCCAGGCGAGCGCCCAAAGCAATGCCAAAGGCACAGTGACGGTCACCATCTCGGCAGGCCAACTGCTGATCTGGAAGCGGACGCGTTAACGTACAGGCTGGCCTGCACGGCAGGCCAGCGTGATCGCGTTGGCTATTTGTTATACCGAACCTGGTGCAACAAGCCTCATATGGTTATCGTTGGCGGGCCGCCTGACGGCGGTCGACAACAACAAAAACACCCGCACAGGATAAACACGCACCATGTCGAACGACGATGTCCCGTTGCTGCAGGCGATGGCCAGCGCCCCGGTCCAGATCTTCTTGCTCACAGCCCTGCCGCAGGGCGAGCTCTCGCCGCTGGAGCGGCAACGCTTTGTGGCCCTCAGCCAGCACCCCTCGTTTCAGGCACTGTTTCAGCCCTTGCTGCAGCTAGGCGGCAATGCCGCCCAGTGGCTGCATCAGGAGTACCTGCATCCGGATGGACCGTTCCACCGTCTGCATGCCATTCGTCAGCAACTGGAGCAGGATCTGCCAGCACAACAATGCCTGCTGTTTAAACAGCAGTTGATGGCCTTCGGCGAGACGCTGATCCTGATGGAGCACCTGCCGCACGAGCTGCGCGCAGGGCTGCACCAGCATACCGGCGCCATCCTGCTCGAAGGGCTGCACCAGATGCTGTTTGACGACGCGCCGCCGCTGGGCCTCTAGGGGGCGGCGGGCGGCGTTCCCTGGCGCACCAGGCGGATCGGATTGGCCAGGTTCATGTCATCCTGATCCACATAGCCATCCCTGAAGTCGACATAGACATAGGCGCTGTGTTTGCCGCTAGCGCTCCAGAAGGAGAGCGCCGGTGTATTCGGAAAGGCGGTGGTATCCAGCGCCGGATTGACACACTCCGGTTTCACCAGGCTTTGCAGCTCGTGCCGGGTGGGCAGTCGCCAGTCGCGATGACCGGCCCATCCCTCGCGTCGCAAGCGGGCCACCAGATTCGACGCCTCGGCGATCGAGTAACGGGCCAGCGTCCCATGCTGACAATCCGTCCCCGACATTCCCTGGCTACACCGCTGCCACTCCAGCCCGGTCTGGCGATCCCGCACCCGCTGGGCATCCAGCGCGATGAAGCGCGGCTGCAGCGACTCGCTGTCAGCGGCATGCCGCATACGCATCGGCTGATCCTGTTGCTGGGGATCGCGACACAACTGGCTGGCCGCCCCCGGCGTTGTCAACAGCAGCCAGAACCCGACGGCCAGCGCCGCAGTTGGGTAGACACGCAGCATGATCGTGCTCTCCTGAAAGTAAAAACAGACGCGGGCGACCCTTGGCCGCCCGCGGAGCTGACATTGGCTTATTCGGCCTGCAGGGTCAGCAGGCGCTTGGCCACGTTGAAGATGTCGGTGTTGTCGACATAGTAACCGGTGTCGTTGTGGCCGACGATCTTGGCGAAGTCATAATCCGCCCCCTTGATCACTTCGGCGAAGGCGTCGGTGCCATTGCCCTTGGCCCACAGCCGCGCCAGCTCGTTGGTATGCTGGGTAGACCAGTAGCGCACATCGACGCCGTCCAGCGGCACATTGCCGGCACCGGCGTTGTTCATCGGTGCAAACGCTTGGAACGCCGAATCCGGATGCAGCGGCAGCGCGTTGCCGTGGTCCGTGGTGACGATCAGCAAGGTTTCATCCCAGGAGCTGTGCGTCTCCACCCACTGCTTGACGGCGCGCACCGCCTTGTGGAAGTCATAGGCCTCTTCGATCAACGTACCGGTGTCGTTAGCGTGTGCCGACCAATCGGTGGCGCCGCCTTCGATCATCAAGAACAGTCCGTCCTTGTTGCGGCTGGCCAGGTAGTTCAGCGCCCCGGTCGACAGCGTCGCCAGATCCGGCACCCCCTGAATCAGCTTGATGCCGCTCGGCTGAGTGCCATCGGAGCCAACAGCGGCCTTGTTGCGCCCCTGTTGCAGCGTGGAACGCACTTCCGGGATCCCGACCAGCGGCTGTCCTGCCGCCAGATCCGCCGGCAGATCGCCTGCGGCCAGCGCCTCAAACTCGGCCTTGCTGGTGATCAGGTAGTTCGGCAACGCCACGCCACTTCGGGTCAGGCTGCCGGCCTTGAGCGCTTGCCATTCGCTGGCGCCGATGGTGCTTTCCGGATTCTCGACATCCCACCAGTTGCAGGAGACGGCGGCGCACTCGGCTTCGCTCATGCCGGCGACGCGGATACCGTTGTTGTCATATTCCGGGTGGCCGGTGCCGATCAGCAGATCGACATAGCCGTTCGTCAGCTGATCCTTGGCCAGCGCAACCATGTCATAACGGCTCGGGCTGTGAGCCGAGAACGCCGACGGCGTGGCATGGGAGACCTGGACCGACGTCACGACCCCGGTCGCCTTGTTACGGGCATGGGCGATCTGGGTGATGTTGGTCAACGGCTCGTTCATGTTGCTGTAACCGATGGCCTGGTTATAGGTCTTGGTGCCGGTGGCCATCGCCGTGCCTGCCGCCGCTGAATCGGTGTAGGCGCGGCGCAGGTACTTGTAGCCGGCGATGGTCGACTCGTAACCGTCTTGCTTCAGTGACTCGCCGTGGCTGTTGTCCCACGCCATCGCCGCGTCATAACCGACGGTCGAGATGTCGTTGTAGGTCGGGCTCTTCTCGGTATTCAGCGGATAGGTGGTCATCCCCAAGCGCACGTTCATGTCCTTGAAGATGTCCAGCTCATTGGCCTTGACCCCGGCTTCCCAGTACGCCGCCATGTCCCAGGTGCCGTAACTGGCGCCGTCATTGATCATGACGATGATATTTTTCGGCGCCTTGGGTGTGGAAACGGACGGCGTGCCGCTGCTGTTGTTGCTATCGGATCCACAGCCAGTAATGGCCAACGCAATCGCCGCACTGAGCACGCCGTAATAATAACCACGCTTCACACTTTGCATATTAATCTGGCCTCCCAGCCGTTTTAAAATTCGTTAAAAACGCTAACCAGACCAGATGAATAAATAATGACAGCCCGCATCCACTCATTAACCACACCGACTATTTCAGCGCGACAACCCTTAAATCAACACCAAATGAAAAAATTAAATAATCCATTACATTCAATATCTTAATCAAAATCACCAACATAACACCCCATATTTACATATTTAAAAACCGAACCATCAGCATAATTATTTCCGAACAAAAAATAATGCTCATCTGTTTTTAATTCACCCAGATAATTATTTAAAGCCGCCCGAATAAAATTAATATTGATATTATTTTCGAAGTCATGGCTCGGTTTTATTCCGCACGATTTGGCGCAGACCGGCGCCGTGACGCGGCGCACACCGCTACAAAAACTGTCACATTCCTCGGTTATTCCTGCTGTTTTTGGACTACCGAGGAGACTCCATGCATCCCACAACCCTGTCATTGGCCGCCTGTACCCTGCTGATCCCGTTGAGCGCCCTCGCCGAGGAACACGCCGCCCATGAACACGGCCATGGCGAACTCAACCTCGCCATCGATGGCCAGCAGCTGCTGATTGAGCTGCACGCGCCTGCCGCCGATGTGATCGGTTTCGAACACCCGCCACGCAACGCCAAGGAGCAACAGCAGCAGGCCCAGGCTCTGGAATCACTGCAACATGCCGATCGCCTGTTTGTCCTGCCGGCCGCCGCCGGTTGCCAGCTGCAACAACAGCAGGTACAGGCCAGCCATGAGGCGGAACCCGAGCCGGCCAGCGCGGCAGCCCAGACCCGGCAACCGGCCGCGGAGCACGACGCGGCCCATCAGCACAGCGATATCCAGGCCGAATATGCCTTCCATTGCCAGCACCCCACCGAGCTCAACCGCCTGACGCTGACGCTGTTTGCGCACTACCCGACGCTGGAAAAGGTCTCGTTGCAAGCCATAGTGCCCGGCACACCGGATCGCAGCGAACTGAGCGCCAGCCAACCGACGCTGCAATGGTGACGCGATGAACATCATAGAACTGCACCAGCTAAGCTTCGCCTGGCCAGACGGCCAGCTGGCGCTCGATATCCCGGCCCTGCAGGTGCAGCAGGGCGAGCGGCTGTTTATCAAAGGCGCTTCCGGCTCCGGCAAGTCGACGCTGTTGAGCCTGCTGGCCGGCATCCAGATCCCGCGCAGCGGTTCACTGCGGGTACTCGATCACTCCCTCGGCGGCCTGTCGGCCCGCGCCCGCGACCGCTTTCGTGCCGACCACCTGGGCTACATCTTCCAGCAGTTCAACTTGCTGCCGTTCCTCGGTGTGCTGGACAACGTGCTGTGCGCGCTGACCTTTTCGCCGAGCAAGCGGGCGCGGATCGCCGGCGATCCACGTCAGGAAGCCCGACGCCTGCTGACGGCGCTGCAGCTGCCGGCCGCGCTGCACGAGCGCCCGGTGCATCGCCTGAGCGTCGGCCAGCAGCAGCGGGTTGCCGCCGCGCGCGCGCTGATCGGCGCGCCGCCGCTGGTGATCGCCGATGAACCGACCTCGGCACTGGACAGTGATAACCGTACCGCGTTCCTGCAACTGCTGTTTGCCGAGTGCGAGCGCCAGGGCAGCACGCTGCTGTTCGTCAGTCACGACGCCCAACTCGAGCCGCTGTTCGATCGCGCCGAGAACATGCAGCTCCTGAACCGGAGGCCGACATGCTGAAACTGGCCCTCTACAGTCTGCTGGCGCGCCGCCTGACGGCCGGACTGACGCTGCTGTCGGTGGCGATTAGCGTGATGTTGCTGCTCGGCGTCGATCGCCTGCAGAGTCAGGCCCGCGACAGCTTTGCCAACACGGTATCGGGCACCGATCTGATCGTCGGCGCCCGTTCCGGGCCGGTGAATCTGCTGCTCTACAGCGTGTTCCGCATCGGCAATCCGACCAACAACGTCGGCTGGGACAGCTACCAGGCGCTGAAATCCAGCCCGGCCATCGCCTGGACCATACCGCTGGCGCTGGGCGATTCGCACCGCGGCTTCCGCGTGCTCGGCACCAATGACGACTATTTCCGCTTCCTGCGCTACGGCCACCGCCAACCGCTGACGCTGCAGGCCGGGCACCCGTTCCACGGCACCTTCGAGGCCGTGCTCGGCGCCGAGGTGGCCAGAAAACTCGGTTACCGTCTGGGGCAAGCCATCGTCATCGCCCACGGCGCCGGCAAGGTGTCGTTCAGCCAGCATGACAACTTGCCGTTTACCGTGGTTGGCATTCTGGCGCCGACCGGCACCCCGGTCGACCGCACCGTCCATGTGCCGCTCGCCGGCATCGAGGCGATTCACTATGGCTGGCAAGGCGGCATGCCATCCCAGGCCATCAATGCCGAACAGGCGCGGCAGCTCGATCTAACCCCCAAGACGCTGACCGCCTTCATGGTGGGGCTCAAGAGTCCGATCCAGGCGTTCCAGCTGCAACGGCAGATCAACACCTACAGTGCCGAGCCGCTGTTGGCGATCCTGCCGGGCACCACGCTGCAGGAGCTGTGGAGCCTGATGGCCGTGGCGCAGACCGCGCTGTCGGTGATTGCCGGCTTCGTCGTCATCGCCGGGCTGATCGGCATGCTGACCACCCAGCTGGCCAGTTTGGATGCCCGCCGCCGCGAGCTGGCGATCCTGCGCTCGCTCGGTGCCGGACCGGGCTACCTGGCCCTGCTGCTCGGCGTCGAAGCCCTGCTGCTGACCTCGCTCGGCCTGCTGCTCGGCCTCAGCGGTCTCTATCTGGCCCAGGGGCTGGCCGCGCCGCTGCTGCAACAACAGTACGGCCTGCAACTGGCGTGGAGCTGGCCGGATGCCAGCCAATGGCAGCGGCTGGCCGCGGTCTGGGGCGCCGGTCTGCTGGCGGGCTTGTTGCCGGCTCTGCGCGCCTACCGCTACAGCCTGAGCGATGGCATGACGATCCGCGTCTGACAAGGAGAAGCGCTGATGTTACGACTGTTAGCACTATTGAGCCTGTGCTGGTTGGCCAGCCCGGGCTACGCCGCGGATTACCGCGAGCTGAACTGGAACAACCTGCTGGCCCCCGGCGAACACCCCCATGCCCAGCCCCAGGCCAACACCACCAGCCAGCATAACCAGGTGGCGGTGCAACCCAGCGCCGCCGTCAACCCGGCGCTGGATCGCCACGCCATCAGCCTGTCGGGCTATGCGGTACCGCTGGAGGGGGATGGCCAGACGGTGACGGCCTTCCTGCTGGTGCCCTATTTTGGCGCCTGCATTCATGTGCCGCCGCCACCGACTAACCAGGTGGTGCTGGTCAATGTCCCTGGTGGCGTCGCGGCCGACGCGCTGTGGGATGCCATCAAGGTCAGCGGGCGCCTGCATGTCGAGTCCTCGCACAGCGATCTGGCCAATGCCGGTTACCGCCTGGAGGCCGATGCCGTCACCGCGTATCAAGCGCCCTGAAACCCGGCCGGCGCTGTGCGCCGGCTGCCGCTGCGGCCTGGTGGTACCCCATCGGGCCAACTTCGCATAATTATTCAATTGCCGAATAAGGGCTTTTTTCGCCACCACAACGTTACAACATAACAATCAATGCGATAGATAAAAAACCTTTTATCTTCGTGCATCAATCCTTAACGGAACCTAAATAAAAATGTCATTTGTGATGCATAGCATCGGCATCACTTTTAGCCAAGGAGAGACACCCAATGCACAAAATGGCACCCCTTGCCCTGTTGCTGTCCGCCGGCCTGCTGGCCGCAGGTTGCAACAGCGATAACAACAGCAACACCAGCACCCCGACTGTCGCTACCCCCAAAAACGTCATCTTCTTCCTCGGCGATGGCATGGGGATCACCACGCTGACCGCCTCGCGCATCTATGCCGTCGGCGAAGAGGGCAACCTGACCATCGACACGCTGCCGGAAACCGCGTTTATCAAGACCTACTCCCACGATTCCCAGGTCACCGACTCGGCACCGTCGATGTCGGCCTACATGACCGGCGTCAAGAGCAACAATGGCGTCATCTCGATGGATGGCGATGCCAACCAGCTGGCCGACTGCAGCAAGAGCGCCGGCAAACCGGTAACCACACTGCTGGAGCTGGCCAAGGCCAAGGGCATGGGAACCGGCGTGGTCACCACCACCCGGGTGACGCATGCGACCCCGGCCGCCACCTATGCCCACATCTGTAACCGCGATCTGGAAACCGACATCGCCGCCCAACTGGTCCCCGGTGGCGCAGGCTTCAACAGCGCCCTCGGCAGCGGTGTCGATGTCGTGCTCGGCGGCGGCACCAAGCAGTTCCTGCCGAAAGCCAATGCCGGCAGCCGCACCGATGGCCGTAACCTGATCACCGAGCTGCAGGCCAAGGGTTACACCTATGCCAGCACGCTCAACGAGCTGATCGCCGCCGACAACAGCAAGCCGCTGCTTGGCCTGTTCAACGGCAGCCACCTCTCCTATGACCTGGATCGCCTCAATGGCAAGGCACCGACCGAGCCGGCCCTCGCCGACATGACTGCCAAGGCCATCGACATGCTGAGCCAGAAAGAGAAAGGCTTCTTCCTGATGGTGGAAGGCGGACGTATCGACCACGCGCTGCACGACACCAACGCCAAGCGCGCGCTGCAGGACACCGTCGCCTTTGACAATGCCATCAAGGTGGCCATCGACAAGATGCGCGTCAAAGATCCGGATCTGAAAAACACCCTGATCGTCGTCACGGCTGACCACGACCATACGCTGGTGCTCAACGGCTATGCCCAACGCACCGGCAAGACCACCAGCAACCAGGCCGGCGTGCTCGGCGTGGTCAAGAACTACGGTGGCAGCAACATCGGCCAACCGACGCTGGATGCCGATGGCGCCCCCTACTCCATCATCGGTTTTGGTAACGGCTCCAACCGGGTAGACGGTCCGCGCAATGCCATCGACGACGCCATCAGCAGCGCCGATGACTACCGTCAGGAGGTGGTCTTCAACGTCGGCGCGCCCGGCAGTGAAACCCACGGCGGCACCGATGTGTTCCTCGGCGCCATCGGCTACGACGCCGACAGCTTCCACGGTGTCCTCGAGAACACCGCCGTGTTCAACAAACTGAAAACCGCCGCCGGCCTGTAAGCCCCCGACAAGGAGTTCCCGATATGTTCAAACCCATGATCCTCAGCAGCGCCATCCTGACGGCCATTCTCTCCTGCGGCGCCCAGGCTGCCACGGCCAAGAATGTCATCTTCTTCCTCGGCGATGGTATGGGCCCGACCACGGTCACCGCGACCCGCCTGTACAAGGTGGGCGAAGCCGGCCAGCTGACGATGGAGACGCTGGACCATACCGCGCGCATCAAGACCTTCTCCCACGATGCCCAGACCACCGACTCGGCGCCGTCGATGTCGGCCTACATGACCGGCGTCAAGATGAATAACGAAGTGATCTCGATGAGCTCCGATACCGTGGCCGAATCGCCACGCAAGGATGCCAACGGCAACAGCGGCCTCAGCGGTTGTGCCAGCAGCAACGGCCAGCCGGTCAGCACCCTGCTCGAGCTGGCCAAGGCCAAAGGCAAGGCGGTCGGTGCCATCACCACCACCGAGCTGACCCATGCCACGCCGGCGGCGACCTACGCCCACATCTGTCACCGTGATGCCGCCTATGACATCGCAGCCCAGGCCATCCCCGGCGGGGCCGGTTTCAATACCGCCCTCGGCGATGGCGTCGATGTGCTGATGGGCGGCGGTGCCAACTACTGGACACCGTACGACAAGGACAACAACAAGCGCGGCCGCGCCGATGGACGCGATCTGATGGCCGAACTCAAGGCCCAGGGCTACGCCACTGCCACCACCAAGAGTGAACTGGCGGCGGTGGATCCGGCCAGCAGCTCACGCCTGATCGCCCTGTTCAGCAAGACCTCGCACATGGACTACGACCTGGATCGGCAGAAGAATGCCGCCAGCACCCAGCCGTCGCTGTCCGAGATGACCAGCAAGGCCATCGATCTGCTGTCCAAGAAACCGGAAGGCTATTTCCTGATGGTGGAAGGCGGGCGTATCGACCATGCGCTGCACGGCACCAACGCCAAGCGCGCGCTGCAGGATGCCTCGGCATTCGATGACGCCATCAAGACCGCGCTGGGCAAGGTGGATCTGAGCAATACGCTGATCGTCGTCACCGCCGACCACGACCACACCATGACCATCAACGGTTACTCCGCCAAGGGCAACAACGTGCTGGATCTGGTCAAGGAAGGCAGCGACAAGACCATCAAGCGCGACATCAACGGCATGGCCATCACCACGCTGGCGTTCGGTAACGGTCCGAACCGCAAGCAGGTGCGTGAGGATCTGACCAGTGCCCAGGTGCTGGATGACAACTACCTGCAAGAAACCGGCGTCAAGCTGGGCTCCGAAACCCACGGTGGCGGCGATGTCATGCTGTTCGCCAAGGGAGTCGATTCCGACCTGTTCAAGGGCACGCTGGATAACACCAAGGTGTTCAGCAAGGTCAAGACGGCTCTGGGTCTGTAATCATTGGTCCACACTGGCAGGCCTCATGGCCTGCCTTTTTTGCTTCTGAGGTCGAAATGAATCATTTGGTGCGCGCGACGCTGTTCGCGCTCCTCCTTCCCCTCTCCTGCCACGCCGCGGTCCCGACAGCACAGGTCGAAGAGGCGGCATTACCGCCGCTGCAGGCGTTGATCAGCTATGTCACGCTCGAGGTGAGTCCGGATGGCATCACGCAGCAACACAGCTACAAAGAGCGCTGGATCCGTGACGGCGACATGCTGTGGAGCGAGCGGTTGATCCCGTTACCGGTGGCCCGCGCCTTCCACCTGCAGCACGATACCGCCAAGATCCCGCACAAACACTTCATGTACCAGATGGCCGCGCGCTGGGTGGCCCGCCAGCCGGATGGCTCGCTGGAGCTGAACTACGCCGATGCCTATCACCAGAATCTGGTGCACTACCCGCCGATCGAGTACAGCCAGGCGGGCTTTATTGCCGACTGGCCGCACCTGAGCCGCCTGGTTTCCCCCGCCACCCTGGCGCTGATGCAGCCTGAAACGGCCCAGCCCGATGTCCAGAGTCTGCCGGAGGTGGCACGCGATGCCCGCTGGTACCACCTGGAGCAGGATAACCAGATCCTGCGCGTGCTCTGGTCGCAGGATCTGCAACTGGCGCTCGCCGTGGAGCGCCACAGCCGCGACGGCTACAAACAGTACCGGATGAATGTCACGTTGAAACCCGGCCTGCCTACCCCGCGGCCATGGCAGCAGCTGGCGGAGTACAACAACAAGGAGATCAGCGACTTCTTCGACTAATCCGTCGGGCCGGCCGCCCGCGCGGCCGCCCTGCGCGTGTCTCGCCGTCGACCCCCACCTTGCCCCTCCTTGTTCCTCCTGGCCATCACGCGGCCGTACCAGCAAACACCTTGTGGCCACGCGCCACGGTTTCACCAGACCTGCGATTGCGCTAGCCTAGCGGCAGGCGAGTCCGCCATCGCACCGCGCACCTGTAAGCGGGTGCCCCCATAGATGAGCGTTGGAGCAGAGCGTGAATATTGCCAAGTTTTCGGAATTAACCCATTTGAGTGCTCACACGCTACGTTATTACGAAAAATTAGGTTTATTATCCAATATCTCTCGCAATCACGCTGGCCGCAGAATTTATACCCAGGAAGATATTGAGTGGGTATTATTCATTACCGAATTAAAATCCATTGGCATGACGCTGGAACAAATTAAACAATATCGGGCACTACAGGCTGCCGGGCCAGCATCATATCAACAACGACGCGCTATTCTTGAAACACACCGTGACGCCTTGAATGAGCGTATCAAGACAGAGCAATCTCATTTATCCACCCTCGAAGCCAAAATGAAGAAATGCGATAAATTAAAACCCTTGACTTAGAGCATACTCTAACTTGTACGGTGTGATGACGTCATAACGAGGTCCTCCATCATGCAAAGCATTACATTTAGTCACGCCGGCGATCCGCTTTCCGTTCTGCATTTAACGACACAACCGATACCAACCCTGAAACCGGATCAGGTATTAATCAAAGTAAAACTGGCACCGATTCAACCGGCTGATTTCTTATTTATCAACGGTCGATATAGAGTCAAACCGCTTTTTCCACAAATCGCCGGCATTGAAGGCTATGGTGAAATTATCGCGCTGGGTGCTGAGGTCAATACCAGAAACATTGGTGATGTCGTTGCCTTCAGGACAACGGGGGCCTGGGCTAAATATGCACTTGCTGATGTCAGCAGAACCTATATTGCCGCGCCAGATACCGCGCCGGAAGTGGCGGCCCAATTCGCGCTCAACTCGCTGACTGCCTGGGGTCTGCTGGATATGTCAGTCACACACCCCAACAGCACTATTCTATATACGGCCGCGAATGCTGTCGTCGCCAGACAATCCGCCCATATTGCCATTGCCCAGGGACATCACCCCTTTGGGTTAATTCGCAATACCGGTGGCTATCAGTTATTAGACCTTAAAACGCAACAAACCATCAGTCATGCCACCTCGGCCGCCGAATGTTTGACCGCAGCCGATATTCATTTTGATATCATCCTGGATCCCGTTGGTGGCAAACAGACGCCGACACTGATAGAACAAATTAAACCGCTAGGCACCTTGTTATCATATGGCCTGCTGGATAATTCAAGCTTCACCCTGCACACCGCGACAATGTTATTTAAAAATATAACCTGGCGCGGCTTTGGTATTGACGCCTGGCTAAATCAACTCGCGAGTGAAAAATTAGCGGAAATTGAAAAGCAGTTGTGGAAATATTTAAACGAAAATCCGGCACTAGCACCGGTATCGCACGTATTTAATATGCATAACTTCCAAACCGCCATAAAACATTCAGCCAGCAATAAAAACGGCAAAACACTCCTCCGCTTTATATAAGCGACCGGAGTGTAGATATCGCCTTAAAATTAACAATATCGCCAGCCATAAATAACCACCACCATGCCACTTTTGCCTATTTGTGCATATTCTGGCGTGACACAAGTTAACAGCGGATAATAAAAAGGCCGGTTCAAGACCGGCCTTTTTCATGTGATTGCCTGAGCAGGCTGATTACATCATGCCGCCCATGCCACCCATGCCGCCCATATCCGGGGCTGCCGGGGCATCCTTCTTCGGCAGGTCGGTGACCATGCACTCGGTGGTGATCATCAGACCGGCCACGGACGCGGCGAACTGCAGGGCAGAGCGGGTGACCTTGGTCGGATCCAGGATACCCATCTCCAGCATGTCGCCGTAGACTTCGGTCGCGGCGTTGTAACCGAAGTTACCTTCGCCTTCACGCACGCGGTTGGCGACCACGGACGGCTCTTCACCGGCGTTGGCGACGATCTGACGCAGCGGAGCTTCCATGGAGCGCAGTGCAACACGGATACCGACGGTTTGATCTTCGTTGTCACCCTTGAGCTCGGCCAGCTTGGCGGCAACGCGCACCAGCGCCACACCACCACCGGCAACCACGCCTTCTTCGACTGCCGCACGGGTCGCGTGCAGGGCGTCGTCGACACGGGCCTTCTTCTCTTTCATTTCAACTTCGGTGGCCGCACCCACCTTGATCACGGCAACACCGCCGGCCAGCTTGGCCACGCGCTCTTGCAGCTTCTCCTTGTCATAATCGGAGGTAGATTCTTCGATTTGTTGACGGATTTGCGCCACACGAGCTTCGATCGCGGAAACTTCACCGGTGCCATCGATGATGGTGGTGTTTTCCTTGGTGATGACCACGCGCTTGGCACGGCCCAGCTCTTCCAGCGAAGCCTTCTCCAGCTCCATACCGATCTCTTCGGAGATCACGGTACCGGCCGTCAGGATCGCGATGTCTTGCAGCATGGCCTTGCGACGATCGCCAAAGCCCGGCGCCTTGACGGCAGCCACCTTGACGATACCGCGCATGGTGTTGACCACCAGGGTCGCCAGCGCTTCGCCTTCGACGTCTTCGGCGATGATCACCAGCGGCTTACCAGCCTTGGCCACGCCTTCGAGCACCGGCAGCATTTCACGGATGTTGGAGATCTTCTTGTCCACCAGCAGGATGAACGGATCTTCGAGTTCAACAGAACCGGTGTCCGGCTTGTTGATGAAGTAAGGTGACAGGTAGCCACGGTCGAACTGCATCCCTTCTACCAGATCCAGTTCATCGTGCAGACCGGTGCCATCTTCAACGGTGATGACGCCATCACGGCCGACCTTTTCCATCGCTTCGGCGATCAGGTTACCGACGGTGGCATCGGAGTTAGCGGAGATGGTACCGACCTGGGCGATCGCCTTGGTGTCGGCACAAGGCACAGACAGCGTCTTCAGCTCGTCGACAGCGGCAATCACTGCCTTGTCGATACCGCGCTTCAGATCCATCGGGTTCATGCCAGCGGCAACGGCCTTCAGGCCTTCGGTGATGATGGCTTGAGCCAGAACGGTCGCGGTGGTGGTACCGTCACCGGCCGCATCGTTGGCCTGGGAAGCGACTTCCTTGACCATCTGGGCACCCATGTTCTGGAACTTGTCTTCCAGCTCGATCTCCTTGGCAACGGAGACGCCATCCTTGGTGATGGTCGGCGCGCCGAAGGACTTGTCCAGCACGACGTTACGGCCCTTCGGGCCCAGGGTTACCTTGACAGCGTTAGCCAGAACATTGACGCCCTCGAGCATCTTCACACGGGCGTCGTTACCGAACAGAACGTCTTTTGCAGCCATGTTTCACAATCCTTAAATAGGTAAGAGTTAAGAGATCACAGTCGTCGCGCGGACGATTACTCTTCGACGATCGCCAGGATGTCGGTCTCGGACAGGATCAGCACTTCCTGACCATCCAGCTTCTCGGTCTTGGTGCTGTAACCTTCGTTGAAGATCACCTTGTCACCGACCTTGACCGCCAACGGCTTGACGTCACCATTGTCCAGGATACGACCCGTACCCACTGCCAGAACTTCACCACGGGTGGACTTCTGGGCGGCAGAGCCAGTCAGGACGATGCCGCCGGCAGACTTGGCTTCGACTTCAGTGCGCTTGATGATGACGCGGTCATGTAATGGACGGATTTTCATCGATAACTCTCCTAATGAGTGTTGTTACCTTAACAACGGCCATCTATGGCCGAATTCGATATTCAGGGACGCCACCCGATCTGGGGTCACTTTTCCCGGCTTCAAGGGGGCATCGCGAAAAAAATTTACCGGATGACGCCTACTCTTTGTCCTTGCGTTCGTACTCGCCATCAATGGTGGTGCCGCCGGGACGCTCACCGCCAAACGGCTGATCGGGCTGATCCGGCGTCACGCGCTCAAACGGCGGCGCACTGTCGGTCGGGCGGGCGCCGGTGGGCAGATTGGCAAACAGCCGCACACCCCGCGCCAGCACCAGTCCGGTCAGCGCCTTGCGTACCGCCGGCTGCAACAGCAGCAGGCCGAGCACATCGCTGATGAATCCCGGGAAGATGAACAGGAAGCCGGCCACCGGCAACCAGATGCCCTGCAATAACTCGGTCGGCGAGACTTCACCGGCCTGCAGCCGAGGTTGCAGCTTCAGCAGCGCCATGATGCCCTGTGAACGCACCAGCTGTGCGCCCAGCACCGCAGCCACCACCATCAGCACCAGCGTTGTCACAGCACCAATCGCCGAGCCGACCTTGATCAGCACCCAGATTTCGACAAAGAACAGGCCTACCAGGCCCAGCAGCACTTTACCCATGTTCACCTCGTAGTGAGTGCGGGTAAACGGCCCGCTGACCGGTTATAGATGGGGGCTGGATGCCGGATTTCAAGTCGCGGTGCCGTTTTTTTGTCCTTAGCCACGCCAGTTTGGCAATGATTCATATTGGATACCTGATTTGTTGGCAACTTGATCGGCTTCGCAGGCAGCGGATCTCCAGCGTACTACACTGCGATTAACCCCGTTCTGATCAGGGAACACGGACAGCGGAACGTCACGCTGAGCGGGGCTGTCGTCGAGGTGTCCCATGCATGAGTCTGACGTCCTTAGCCAAGCCGATACCCCGGTGCTGAACACACTGCTCGATCCGCAACACTACCGCCTGGAAGAAGACCTGCTTGGCACCCTGCCGGTGCCGGCCGACTGCTATTACGGCATTCATACATTGCGCGCCATCGAGAATTTCCAGATCAGTGGTCGCTGCATCAGCCAGATACCGGCGCTGATCCGCGGCATGGTGCTGACCAAGAAGGCGGCCGCCCTGGCCAACGGCGAGTTGGGCACGCTAGCGGCCGACATCGCCGCCAGCATAGTGCAGGCATGCGACACCCTGCTCAGCCGCGGTATCGGCCTGGATCAGTTCCCGGTCGATCTGTTTCAGGGGGGCGCCGGCACCTCGGTCAACATGAATACCAACGAAGTGCTGGCCAATATCGCCCTCGAACAACTCGGACATGCCAAAGGCGACTACCAGCACCTGCACCCGAATGACCATGTCAATAAATGCCAGTCGACCAATGATGCCTACCCGACCGGCCTGCGAGTCGCCCTGTACGACACCACCGCCCAGCTGTTGCCGGTGCTGCAGAACCTGATCGACGCCTTCGATGACAAAGCCCGGCAGTTCGACAACATCCTGAAAATGGGGCGCACCCAGCTGCAGGACGCGGTGCCGATGACGCTGGGACAGGAGTTCCATGCCTTTGCCGTGACGCTGCGCGAAGAGGTAAAGAGCATTCGTCGCGCCCAGGCTCTGCTGCTGGAGGTCAATCTCGGGGCCACCGCCATCGGCACCGGCCTGAACACACCGGCAGAGTACTCGGCGCTGGCCATCCAGCATCTGGCCGCCATCACCGGCCATCCATTTGTCGCCGCCGAAGATTTGATAGAGGCAACTTCGGATTGCGGGGCCTATGTGATGCTGCATGGCGCGCTGAAACGGCTGGCGGTGAAACTCTCGAAAATCTGTAACGATCTGCGGCTGCTCAGCTCCGGTCCCCGCGCCGGTTTCAACGAAATCAATCTGCCACAGCGCCAGGCGGGATCATCGATCATGCCGGCCAAGGTCAATCCGGTGATTCCGGAGGTGGTCAACCAGGTCTGCTTCAAGGTGGTCGGCAATGACGTCACCATCACGCTCGCCGCCGAAGCCGGCCAGTTGCAACTCAATGTCATGGAGCCGGTCATTGCCGAGTCGCTGTTCGAGAGTTTGCAGCTGTTGCAGCAGGCCTGCGGCACCCTGGAGGAGAAGTGCGTGCGGGGCATTACCGCCAATGCGGCCGTCTGCGAGGCCTATGTGTTCGCCTCGATCGGCATTGTCACGCTGCTCGACCCTTTCATCGGTCATCAAGCCGGCGATCGCGTCGGTAAAATCTGTGCGGCGACCGGCCGCAGTGTGCGCGATGTGGTGCTGGAGCTGGGGCTGATGAGCGCCGAACAACTGGATGAGGTCTTCTCGGTGGAGAACATGAAACACCCGGCGTACAAGGCCCGGCGTTTCCGCCAAGCATAAACCCCGGCGTAATGCGTGCCGCGCGGCGGACTGACTGCCGTGATTTTGTCATCCGGGTTGGCTATAGTGGCATCCCAGTGTTCCTCACTGGAGACCCGTTATGCACGATGCAATCCTGGTGCTGTGCACCAGCCCGAATGAGGGCGTGGCCACGCTGTTGGCCCGTCAGCTGATCGAAAACCGGTTGGCGGCGTGTGTGAATCTGACCCCGGATGTCCGTTCTATCTATCTGTGGCAAGGCAAGGTAGAGGAGAGTCAGGAGTGCCAGATGGTGATTAAAACTCGTGCCAGCCTGTTTGCGCCGCTGCGCCGCTTCATTCGCCAGCATCATCCTTATGAAATTCCAGAGATTGTGGCCCTGCCCGTTGCCGATATCGACGACGATTACCTGGCCTGGCTACAAGAGGTAACCGATGTTTCCGAGGTCCATTAATACGCTGGCGCTGGTACGGTATGCCAGCGCCCTGTTACTGTCTGTGTTGTGGATGGCGTCGGCGCTACCCGCCAACGCTGCCGACGCCCTCCTCGACCAGTTGGGTGTGGCCCAAACGACGACACAGCCGAATCCACGCTTCCTGCCCGCCGAGCAGGCCTTTGCCGTCCAGCTCGACGCCTATTCGCAGCGGGTGAGTGTCACCATCGACATCGCCCCCGGTTATTACTTGTATCGCGACAAGCTCAGCTGGCGCCTGGACTCCGGGACCCTCCCCCAGATAACACTGCCCCCCGGACAGCCTCATGACGATGAGTTTTTCGGCACCACCGAGGTCTACACCGATCGCGTGCAGTTTGATCTTCCCCTGCCCCCGCAGACCACAGGCCAACGGCTGACGCTGCATTATCAGGGCTGCACCACCGGCATGTGTTACCCGCCGCGGGAGACCAGCGTCACGCTGGTCGGGGCGAGCCACCAGAGCGAAACTCAAGCCACCAGAACACCAACCGCGACGCCGAACAGCGCGCTCAAGCCCGACCCGGCGCCAGCGGCGGCCGGCGCCAGTTTTCTCTCGCAGGCGACCCAGGGCGGATGGCGCAATGCGGCACTGTTTTTGCTGTTGGGGCTCGGCCTGGCCTTTACCCCCTGTGTGCTGCCGATGTATCCGATCCTCAGCGCCATCATTCTCGGCCGCGGAGGCCTCACTACGGCGCGCGCCGTCAGCTTGTCGCTGGCTTATGTCCAGGGGATGGCGCTGACCTACACCCTGTTTGGCCTGGCCGTCGCCGCACTGGGTGCCTCGCTGCAGGCCTGGATGCAACAACCTGCGGTGCTGCTTAGCTTCAGCGCCCTGTTTTTACTGCTGGCATTGCCGATGTTCGGCCTGTTTGAACTGCAACTGCCTGCGGCACTCCAGACCCGTCTGCAAACCCTGGCCGGTCGTCAGCAAGGGGGATCGCTACCCGGCGTCTTTATGATGGGCGCGCTGTCGGCACTGGTCTGCTCGCCATGTACCACGGCTCCGCTCTCCGGTGCCTTGCTGTATGTCGCCCAGAGCGGAAACTGGCAGCAGGGGGCTGTGCTGCTCTACGCGCTGGCCATGGGCATGGGCCTGCCATTGCTGTTGCTCGGTAGCGTCGGCAATCGCTGGCTACCGCGACGCGGCCTGTGGATGGTGCGGGTACGCCAGCTGTTCGGCTTCGTGCTGCTGGCGGCGCCTGTGGTGTTGATCTCCCGTCTGCTTCCGGTCTGGTTACCGCCGCTGATCTGGGGGGTGTGGCTGCTGGCCCTGCTGTTGTTTATCGCATTGTATTGTCTGCCAACCCCGCGTTGGCGCATCGCCACGCTCGCGCTGGCGCCCCTGCTGGCCGGCATGCTGAGCTGGCAACTGTGGCCCGCCCAGATCCGGTCACTGCCGTTTGAACCCATCACCAACTGGAGTCAGCTGCAACAACAGCTGGATGAGGCGCAACGATTGGGACAGCCGGTCATGGTGGATCTCTATGCCGACTGGTGCACCGCCTGTCATCAGTTTGAACGCGAGACCTTCAGTGACGAACGGGTGCGACAGTCGCTCGCCGGCTACCGTCTGTTGCGTGCCGACGTCTCGGCCCCGGGGGAAGCGCAACAAACACTGTTGCAACGGCTACAGGTGCCTGGCCTGCCCGCCATCCTGTTTTTCGATGGCGTTCAGACCACAGGCCGCATTGATGGTTTTCTGCCCGCCGATGCCTTTTTGGACGCGCTGCCACGCTGCGACAACCACGAATCGTGCTAGCTCGATAGGGCCAGCGCAGAACGGCAAGGGCGGGTCAATGACCCGCCCTTGCCGTTTTCAACTCCACATGTGGAGTAGTTCAGCACGGTGCGAGCAATAGCTGCTGCCACAGCGCCGCAACCCAGCTGCGTTCGGCCACCAGCTCACTGTCGGCCACAATCCGGCTGCGGCCGGACAGGGTGCAGCGATGTGCCAGATCGCGGATCGCCAGATAGGCGGCCTTGAGTTGTCGGGCCTGTGCCTCATCCAGCAACCCGACCGCCACACAGGCGTCGAAAATCCGCACATTGTCACTCCAGCGCGTCATCACCTGAGGTTCAGACTGGGCATGGGCCAGCACCAGATACTGGGCAATAAATTCGATGTCGGTCATGCCCCCCACCCCTTGCTTGAGGTCGTACTCGCAGTCACCGCCACGCAACAGGTGGGCTCGCATCTTGTCGCGCATGTCGACCACCTGCTGGCGCAACGTCGCGATATCACGCGGCGATGCCAGCACCTCGCGCCGAATGCGATCAAACTCCGCAACCAGCGCCGGCTCGCCGACGACAGCCCGCGCCCGCACTAGAGCCTGATGCTCCCAAGTCCAGGCCTCGTGGCGCAAATAGTGTTCATAGGCATGCAGCGACGACACCAGCAAGCCGGAATCGCCTGACGGTCGCAGCCGCATATCCACTTCATACAGAATGCCTGACGGTGTCCGCGTGCTGAACAGATGCAGGATGCGCTGTGCCAGCCGAACATAGAACTGGCGCACGTCGATCGGCTTGTCGCCATTGGTCATCCCCGCAGGATCGCCGCCATGCAGGAACACCAGATCCAAATCCGAACCATAACCCAGCTCGATGCCGCCCAGCTTGCCATAGGCGATGACACAGAAACCGCGCTCACCGCTGCGTACCGTCTCTGGCGGTACCCCATAGCGTTCGGTCAGCTGGCCCCAGGCCTGGCCGACCACTTCGTCGAGAATCGCCTCGGCAAGCCAGGTCAGGTGGTCGCTGACCTTCATCAGCGGCAACGCTCCGGCGATATCGGCCGCACTGATGCGCAACAGCTGGATCTGCTTGAACTGCCGCAACGCCTCCATCTGCTGCTCGACATCCTCCTCCGGCACCCGCATCAGATACTGACGCAGTTCGTCGCGGTACTGATCCAGCGGTGTCGGATGATAGAGATGCTGCGGATCCAGCAATTCATCCAGCAGGATGGGATAACGCGCCAGCTGACGCGCCACCACATCACTGGCGGCACACAGGCGTAGCAACTGGTTCAGCACCCCCTGGTTTTCCACCATCAGCTGCAGGTAGGCCGAGCGGGTGATGATCTGCAGCAACAAGCCCTGAATACGCTCAAACAACGCCGCCGGCGCATCTTGCTGGCAGATCAACATCAACAACCGGGGCATCAGGCGGTTTAACGCCTCGCGCCCCTGGGGCCCGATAGCCCGCCGCTGGCACTCCTGGCGAAAACGCACCAGCAACGCCGTCATCGCGGCCTGGTCCACAGCGCAGACCGTGGCCAGCAGTGGCGCCGTTTCCGCTTCGGACAACGGCGTCAACCACAGGTCACCCCACAGCTGCGGAACATCGTCCTGCTCGCTCTCGTCATCACCCACCACGGCGACAAACTCGGCACGCACCCGCGTCATCACCGCAGACAGCTGCTGATAGAAGGCATCCCAATTGGCCATGCCCAGTGCCGCCACCAGACGGCTGCGGTCACGATCCGTGTCCGGTAGGGTCTGGGTCTGTTGATCAGCAATCTCCTGCAGCAGGTTCTCCACCCGGCGCAAGAAACGGTAGTCAGCCAGCAGGCTCGCCACCGAAGCCGGCGGCAAGGCACCGCAACGGCCGAGTTCGGCCAGAACCTCCGGCAGATGGCGAATTTGCAAGCTGCGCTCACGGCCACCGCGGATCAGCTGATAGGCCTGGGCAATGAACTCCACTTCGCGGATGCCCCCGGCGCCGAGCTTGATATTGTCCTTGAGTCCTTTGCGGCGCACTTCGGCTTCGATCATCGACTTCATCTTGCGCAATGCATCGATCGCACCGAAATCGATATAGCGACGATAGATAAACGGGCGCAACAGTTGCTGCAGCGCTTCGCCAGCCGCCGTCGACGCACCGATCACCCGCGCCTTGACCATGGCGTAGCGCTCCCAGCTCCGGCCATGGTGCTGGTAGTAATCCTCCATCGCCGCGAAGCTGATCGCCAACGGGCCGGCATCACCAAACGGGCGTAAACGCATGTCGACACGAAACACCTGCCCATCCCGTGTCGACTGGTGCAAGACGTTGATCAGCTGCTGTCCAAGGCGAATGAAGAAGGTTTGGTTTTCCATGGCGCGCCGGCCACCGCGCGTTTGCCCATTTTCCGGATAGCAAAAAATCAGATCGATATCCGATGAAAAATTGAGCTCTCCGCCACCCAGCTTGCCCATGCCCAGAATCACCAGCTCCTGCGGTGTCTCCTGTTCACCATAGGGAGTGCCCCACTCCTGGCACGCACGGCGATATAACCAGTCACGGGCCTGGCCGATCAGCGTATCGGCCAGACGGGTGAGATGAATAAAGCTCTCCTCAACCTCGGCCAGGCCCAGCAGTTCACGCCAGGCGATCACCAGCATGTGGCGCCGGCGGAACAGGCGCAGCTGACGCTTGAGCGCCTCTTCATCGAAGAGATCCTGCAACTGTGCCGCCAGCGCCGGAGCATACGCCTCGTAACGGCAGGCTTGCGTCAGCTCGCCGCTCGCCAGCACGTCCAGCAATAACGTTGGCGTCTGGATGGCAGATTCGGCGATGAAGTCCGACAACGCAAACGCCCGCCGCACCTCCGCCTCACGCGGTTGCACCTGAGCTTGCTGGGATTCATCGAGTTGAGAAAAGAAACGCTGCCACTGGTTTTCAGCCAGCGTCAGTAACACGGGGGGAAGATCATGCATCGGCCAGGGGCTCCTTGGTTCATGCGGCGCCGGTTACGCGCCCTTTGCACCAATCTAGCACCTCTGCCCGCCACAGGCAGCAACCGAGCGCCAAAAGCAACGACCGGCACGCGGCCAGTCGTCACCCGGCTCAGATTTCGCTCTCTCGCCAGTAGGGCACCATGTCCAACGCTTGCAATCGCGCCTGATCCAGCTCGACCAACCGCGGCGCGATACGCTCGGTCAACCACTCACCAAGCTCCAATCGCACCTTGGTCGGCAGGCTGGCGGAAAGCTGATCCAGCACCGCAAAATGCTCCAGCTCCTCCATGCGTCGCAACAGATTGAGCCAGGGCAAGCGGAATCCCTGTTGCTGTTCTGCATCAAACAACGCCGCAAAGCTGACCCCCGCCAGCAGGTTACGCCTGAGCTTGCCCACCAGCATCAGGTAGCTGTCATCGTCCAGATGCGGAACCGCCAGTTCTGGCCCATGCAGCTCCTGCCAACTCTCTTCCAGAACCTGGCACGCCAGTTCGGGTAAGGGTTGCAGAGCCCGAGCCGGCAACGCCTGTTGTTGTAGCGCCCACAACCAGTGACTGATGTCGAGTAACAGACGGGTATAACGATAGGATTGACACAACTGCTGCATCGACGCCAATGTCGGCAGCGCCTGCTGGCGCGCCTGCAACGCTGCGAGCACAGCGGCGTGCCCCTGCAGGTTGCGCAAATAGTGCCCCCGTTCGGCCGTCAGTCGTTCCAGCGCCTGCGCCTCATCCAGCCAACCGAGCTGCTGCTCCAGCCAGCCGAGTTCATCCTGCCAATGGCGCGGAGCCAGTTCGACCAGTAGATCGGCAAAGAACAACTGGGTCTGCTGCAACAGCGCTACGCCATTACGCAGCTGGGTCAATGCCGCCAGAGAGGGTTGCTCGAGCAACAGCTGTTCATGGTACTGCCACTGCTCCAGCGCAAAGCCGAACACCGCCTGTAGCGCCTCGGCCGCCGACATCTGCGGCGTGACGGCAACAAAACCCATGCGCCGCACCTCGGGCTCCGGTGTCAGGCCGGCCAGCCGGTAGCCACGCTGCGCCTTCGACTGACTGCCCAGCCGCAATCCACCCAGGGCAACCAGCTCGCGGGCCAGCGCAAAGAGGTGAACCGCATCGCCACTGACCACCTCAAGCTCCAGTTCGCTGATCGGCAGTTCGCGGCCATTCGCAGCAATGATGCCCCTGTCATACGCCAACTCGATAACACTCCCCGCCGCCGGTGAGATCCGCCAGGCCTGGCGACGAAAGTCGGTCCGAAACTGAGGGCGCAGCGCCGCTTGCAGCTGTCCAAGATCGGTCCCGGCGGGCCAGATCGTGGCCGGAAACGCTCCCAGCTCCGGCCATTCGCCTCCAACTGCAGTGGTGTATTCCGGGCGCTGATGCAAGCCCGCTACCGCCTGGCCGCCGCACTTGATCGTCTGTTCGCGCTGGCCGTTCTGACTGCGGATGCGCAGACCACACTGCCAGCTACGCAGCAGACGGTCATCGGTGTCGTAATAGATGTTGCCCAACTGGGCATCACTGCTGGATTGCACCGTCTGCCGGCTGAGCCAGCGTTCCAAATCGGCATCCAGATCGCGGCTGACAAAAAACTTCATTTCTACTTCTGTGGTCATCGGAAAATCCGTCAAAAACCGAACAAGGCGAGATAAAACTGAACGGAGGCTAAACACATATAATGACGATATCGGGTTGCGGTATGCACCCCAGAATGCATCGGCTATGCTGCGACACCGCAAGTCAAACGAATAAGAATTCACCACCATGGGTGTATGAGATGCCAGTAAATACCATATTGGGACTGTTTGCCAAGTCTCCGCTGAAACCGATGCAACAACATATGAAGAAGGTGCATGAGTGCTCCGGCGAACTGCTGCCCTTCTTTCAGGCCGTTCTCGCACAAGACTGGACACAGGCGACAGAGCGGCAACAACGCATCGATCATCTCGAACGCGAGGCCGATCAGCTCAAGCGCGGTATTCGCCTGCGTCTGCCACATGGCCTGCTGATGCCGCTGGCGCGCACCGATCTGCTCGAATTACTGACGCAACAGGACAAGATCGCCAACCGCGCCAAAGACATCGCTGGCCTGATGCTGGGACGACAGCTGAGTTTTCCGCATGAACTGGGGCAAGATCTGCTGACCTACCTCGAACGCTGTCAGGATGCCACGGCTCTGGCCACCCAGGCGATCAACGAGCTGGATGATCTGCTGGAAACCGGCTTTCGTGGCCGCGAGATCGAACTGGTCGAACAGATGGTGCAGCAGCTCGACGAAATCGAGGATGACACCGATCGCCTGCAAGTGCAGCTGCGCCAGAAGCTCTACGCGCTGGAAGCCAACCTCAATCCGGTGGATGTGATGTTCCTGTACAAGGTGCTGGAAAACATCGGCGATTTGGCCGATCAGGCCGACCGTGTAGGTGCCCGCCTTGAACTGATGCTCGCTCGACGCTAACCGAAGAGACCCGACTACTGATGGAAATGATTGCAAACTACGGCACCACGCTGGTGCTGATTGCGGCCGCCTTTGGCTTTTTGATGGCATGGGGCATTGGCGCCAACGACGTGGCCAATGCCATGGGCACATCTGTGGGTACCCGTTCACTCACCATTCGTCAGGCGATCATCATTGCGATGATCTTTGAGTTTGCCGGTGCCTATCTGGCCGGGGGCGAAGTCACCTCGACCATCAAAGACGGCATCATAGATACCATGGCGTTTTCCGGTCATCCGGAATGGCTGATTCTCGGCATGATCTCGGCATTGCTGGCTGCCGGTATCTGGCTGGTTGTGGCGTCGCATTACGGCTGGCCGGTCTCCACGACGCACTCCATCATCGGCGCCATCGTCGGCTTTGCCCTGGTCAGTGTCGGCGCCGAAGCGGTGCAATGGGGCAAGTTCGGCGGTATCGTCGGCTCCTGGATCATCACGCCGGCCATCTCCGGTCTGCTGGCCTATGGCCTGTTTATCAGCGTGCAGAAGTGGATTTTTAACACCGAAAACCCGCTCAACAGCGCACGCAAGGTTGGCCCCGTCTATATCTTCCTGACGGCCATGGTGATCTCCATCGTCACACTGCAAAAAGGGCTCAAGCACGTCGGTCTGCATCTGAGCACAGTCGAGAGCCTGTTGTTGTCGCTGGCCATCTCGCTGCTGATAGGCCTGCTCGGCTGGTTCATCATTCAGCGCCTGCGTTTCAACCCGGAAGCCGATAGCCGCATGCACTATACCAATGTCGAGAAGGTGTTTGCGGTACTGATGATCGTCACCGCCTGTGCGATGGCCTTTGCCCACGGCTCCAATGATGTGGCCAATGCGATCGGCCCGCTCTCGGCCGTGGTCTCCACCGTCAGTCATGCCGGCGAAATCGCCGCTAAAACCCGGATTGACTGGTGGGTGTTGCCACTCGGTGCCGTGGGTATCGTGCTGGGCCTGGCGATCATGGGTCACAAGGTGATGGCGACCGTTGGCAGCGGCATCACCCAACTGACACCTAGCCGCGGTTTCGCCGCCCAGCTGGCTACGGCCAGCACTGTGGTGATCGCCTCCGGTACCGGTCTGCCGATCTCCACTACGCAAACACTGGTCGGCGCCATCATGGGCGTGGGTCTGGCGCGGGGTATCGCCGCCATCAATCTGGGTGTGGTGCGGAATATCGTCGTCTCCTGGGTCATCACGCTGCCGGCCGGAGCCTTGCTGGCCATCGTCATCTTCTATTTGCTGCGCTGGATGTTCCTCTAACCCTCCTTAGTGCATTCGACGGCCGGCAGAGGATTGTCCTCTCCCTGCCGTCTGTTTATGCTGGAGGCTCAACTGTCTGATGGAACCCGTGATCGTGAAATCTTCTGTGCTGTTACTGGCGCTGCTGCCAGCCTTGTCATTCGCCGCGGACCCGGCGACACCGCCGGCCCCCTCGCCCACTGCGCTGCAGTATGTTTCTGACAACCTCTACACCTTCATGCACGGTGGGCCCGGCAAACAGTTTCGAATCATTGGCAGCATCAAGGCTGGCGAACCGGTACAGCTGCTGGGACACAGCGCGGATGGCCAATACAGCCAGATCATCGATCCTAAGGGGCGAACCGCCTGGATAGCCAGTGAATCGCTGCAACCCGGCGAGAGCTTCAAGGTCCAGGCCCCCAAGTTGCAGCAAAAGATCGATGCCCTTCAGCACACATTGGACAATCTCGATAGCGAGCAGGCGCGACAGATCAAGACGCAGAAAGCCGAGCTGGAACAGCTGCGCCAACAGACGGCACAGCAGAGCGCACAGCTGGCCAAGCAGCAAACGGCACTGGATGAGCTGCAGCAGCAAAACAAAACCCTGCAATCCAGTCTGGATACCCGCGAGCAGGACGCCCAGTACCGCTGGTGGCGCGAAGGCGCCACCATAGCCGCAGCCGGTCTGGTGATTGGATTGTTGCTGCCATGGCTGCCACGGCCACGTCGGCGCAAGGATCGCTGGATGAATTGACATCGCAAAAAACCAAGGCCCCGATGGGGCCTTGGTTTTTTTACCAGGATGTGCCGCTTACGGCACGCCACTCCAGTCGGTCAGCGATGGCAGGCTGAAACTCTGGCCGCCGACCCGGAAGATGCTGTAGTCAGCCTGGATCTGCAACAAGCGCACGCCGGGCGCGACCTCTTCCCCTTCATGGTAATCGTGACCGTTAAGGGTGATGATGCGGTTGGCTGCCGTAGATGAGTAGACGTGGGAGCTATAGCGCAGCGGTGGCACCTGACGGCCGACCGCGGCCGGCAAATCGGCCAGCGGTGTCGCCGCCGGAGGCGCCGTATCCGGCACAGCCCGCACCTCATCGCTGCCGGCCGAGTTAGCCACCGCCTGGCGAAAGCGTTGCGCCAGCGCCGGAGAAATACCATTCATGTCCACGCCGTTAAGCGGATCGGCCGCGACCGGTTGATTCTGTGCCACAGGGGCGGCCGGCAATACCGTCGTCAGTTCGGGTTCAGCCGGTGCCGGGAACGGGATCGTCGTGAACTCCTGCTGTTTTTCGGCCAGCCGGTAAGCCAGCGGCGTCTCCTTGCGGATCTCGATACGCTCTTCGCGCGGCGTGTTGTGCCACCAGTGCCAACCATAGTTGGCTCCCGCCCCCAGCAACAGGCACAGCGGCATGCCGATGACCCATGCCAGCACAGGCCCCATCCAGCGGCGTTCACGCTCCACACCACGCCCCAGGCTCGCCTCAAAGGCCGAACTTGGCCGTTCGTGCTGGCGTTTGGCAGAAAGCAAAATCGACATCAGCTGGCACTCCCTTCACTGGCGGCATCATCGTTACCGCTGTCCGCCACGTCGGCCGGACGGTCGAGGCGCGGCATCGGTTCGCGTCCGCGCGCGTTAAGCCGGATCAGGGTCTGGGTTCCCGCCACACCATCCGGTTTCAATCCTTCGGCCTGCTGGAAACGCTTGAGCTTCTCCGCCAGCTGGCTGTCAAACTTGCTGACCTTGCGCGGCCGCTCCTTGAAGGCACGGCTTAACGCATTTTCCAGCCACTGCAGATCGGCCTTGCTGCTATTGGCATTGATGCTGCGACTCCCACTCTTCGGCAACCGCCACAGCAGGGTGTAATCATCGCCCCATGCCTGTTCAAGCCAGGGCCGTGTCACGGTCCAGGTCTCACCATCAATCAGCAGATCGGCACTCTTGTCATCCAGTCGCAGCAGATCGGCGTAGAATTCGGTGGCGTTTTCATCGAACAACCGGACCACGGCCGGGTGATCCAGCGCCGCCACCTCCTCCAGTTTGCCACTCCCCTGTTGGCACATCAGGCCAACCCGGGCGGCGTTATCACAGGTCGCGTCATCCAATGAGGGTTCAAAGCCCCAGATCCGGAACAGCGTCAGCATCGCCTCGTCCTGATAACTGGCCTGCGTCAACGCCGTCTCAAAGCGCTTCATCAGCTTGGCATCCGGCGGTAACGTCACCGGCACTTCAATGCGGTTCACTTGCGGCACCGGGAACACGCCCCACTTCTGCCAGCCAAACCAACCTGCTACCAGCATCAACACACCGCACAACGTGAAGGCCAGCACGCCCCAGCCACTGGTCCCCCGATCCTCGACGCCCAACGCATCGTAGGCGGCCTGAATCACCAGTTTGTCATTGATCTTGTGCTCGTTGGCGGCAAAGGCCCCCAGCAACGCGCGCTCGGCAATCAGGTTGATCAGCCGGGGGATCCCGCCACTGAGGCGATGCAACGCGCGGATCGCCGATGCACTAAAGACCGGTTGCACACACCCGGCCACCTGCATGCGGAAACGGACATAGGCATCCACATCCTCACGCGACAGCGGTAACAAGTGGTAGCGGGCCGTGATGCGTTGCGCCAGCTGGCGCAGCAGCGGCTGGCGCAGCAACGCCTGCAGCTCAGGCTGGCCAATCAGCACCACCTGCAGCAACTTGGCATCGTCGGTTTCCAGATTGGTCAGCAGACGCAGTTGTTCCAGCACCTTGGCGCTCAGGTGCTGCGCCTCATCGATCAGCAGCAATGAGCGCCGGCCCGCGGCATGATTGGCAATCAGGAAAGCACGCAGGGCATCCCCCAGCTCCTTGAGACCCGCATCGGCCGGATAGCTGACACCAAACTCATCGCAGGTGGCGGCTAACAGTTCCCGCTCGGTCAAGGTCGGATTGAGCACCAGTGCCAGATCGGTATTCTCCGGCAGTTGCTGGCGCAGGCTGCGCGACACCGTGGTCTTGCCGGTGCCGACCTCGCCAGTCAGCAACACAAAGCCCCCGCCCTCGCGCAGACCATAATTCAGGTGCGTCAGCGCCTCGGTGTGACGCTCGCTCATATAGAGGTATTTGGGGTTCGGCGAGATCGAGAATGGACTCTCGGACAGACCGAAAAACGCTTTGTACATGCTGACTCTCCAGGCTCCGTTCCCGGCGCGGGACATCCCTCTGGCGCTCGGCGGACGGCATAACAGGCGGCAGGTTAAAGCCAGCGTACATTGATGTCAAAGCGGATATACTGTCGGCATCTTGCCAGCGCGGTGCCATCACAACTCACATGGCCCGCCAGCGACAACAGAATTCGGAGGCAGCGGGTGCAGATCTATCTGGTCGGGGGTGCGGTACGGGATCGCTTGTTGGGGTTACCGGTGCACGAACGGGATTATGTGGTCGTCGGTGCCACCGCCGACGTTCTGCTCTCCCAGGGGTTTGAGCCCGTGGGGCGCGACTTCCCGGTCTTCCTGCATCCGCAAACCCGGGAGGAGTATGCCCTGGCGCGTATCGAACGCAAGCAGGGCCATGGTTATACCGGGTTTGCCTGCCACGCGGCACCGGACGTCACGCTGGAAGAGGATCTGCTGCGCCGCGATCTGACGATCAATGCCATCGCCGAAGCCGCCGACGGCACCCTGCACGACCCTTACGGCGGCGTACACGATCTGCAGGCGCGCTGCTTACGCCATGTCTCGCCGGCTTTCCGTGAGGATCCGCTGCGCGTCCTGCGTCTGGCCCGTTTCGCCGCACGTTTTTATCATCTCGGCTTCACCATCGCCGACGAAACCCGGCAGCTGCTGCATGAGATGAGCCACAGCGGTGAGCTGGAACACCTGACCCCGGAGCGGGTCTGGAAAGAGTTGGAGAAGGTGCTACGCGGCGACAACCCGCAGATCTTCTTTCAAGTACTGCGTGACTGCGGCGCCCTTGGCGTCCTGTTTCCGGAGCTGGATCGGCTCTTCGGCATTCCGGCGCGCCCGCAATGGCATCCGGAGATCGACACCGGGGTGCATGCGTTGATGGCTATCGAGCAGGCTGCGCGGCGCTCGGATGATCTGGTGGTGCGCTTTGCCACCCTGTGCCATGACTTCGGCAAGGCGTTGACCCCAGCCGAGATCCTGCCCAGCCATCATGGCCACGGCGAACGCGGCCTGGCGCCGATCCGCGCCTTCTGCGAGCGCTATCGGGTACCCAACGAATGCCGCGATGTCGCGCTGCTGGTCAGTGAGCTGCACTGTCTGGTCCATATCGCCCCCGAACTGCGCACCGTGACGCTGCTCCGGTTGTTCGACCGTCTCGACGCCTGGCGCCGCCCACAACGCCTGCAACAGTTGCTCGACTGTTGCCGCGCTGATTTTCACGGCCGCCTCGGCTTTGCCGACAAAGCCTATCCCGAGCCGGACTATGTCGCCGAAGCTTTCGCCGCCGCCCAGGCGGTGCCGGTACAGCCGATTATCGCCGCCGGTTACCGAGGTGAGGCGATCCGCCAGCAACTGGCGCGCGCGCGGCAGAAGGCCATCCGGGAGGTGCGTTGTCGCTGGCTGGAGCGCTGACGCCCTTGCCCACCGCACTGCACTGAACTGCACTGCACTATTTACCTGCCATTACCTGTCAACGATGACAGGGCGCAGAAAATAAGTATCGACCGGTGCAACCTCACCTCGATAAATAACGTCAGACTTCTGCAACATATAAAAAAATGTCGGCAATAAAAAATCGCAGGCCTTTGTTTATATTCAATTTTATTATTTTAATCGCTTATTTGACTTATTTATCTCAAGCTGGATGCCGGGCATGCATCCAGGCTGGATTTAAAATATCGCGCGCGGAAATAATATTTTCTGCGTCACGCTCAGACCAGGTCATTGCCAATCAAACTCAACCTGGCGCAGCGGTTGCTGCCCGGCATCAAAACGCTGCCACAACGCCGACAAGGTCTGCGCCATCCGGGGATGGCGATAGTCAGGATTGAGTTCGGCAAACGGCCGCAGCACAAACGCATGGGTCAGCACTTCTTCCCGAGGCAGCACCACCGGCTCCGTCAGACACAGATCGTCATAGGCCAGCAGATCGAGATCCAGCGTCCGCGACGAGAACTTGCGCGCCTGCTGCGGCCGGCCATGACGAAATTCAATCGCGCGCAGCGTGTCGCAAACTTCGGCGACCGACTGCGTGGTGTGCGCCTCGGCCACCAGGTTGTAGAACGGAGCACCGTCGAAACCGACGGCGGCGCTCTCATAGACCGCAGAGAGCCGCAGCGCGGAGAACGCCGCCGCCAGCGAACGCCGGCCCGCCCGCAGGTGAACCTCGCGCTCGATATTGCTGCCAATGCCGATATAGATGGTCGCCATCAGGCCTCCCGGATGATCTCGACGCCGACCCCGCCACGGGCAGCCAAAACGGCATGGGGCTTAGTCACCCGTACCTTGACCCGGGGAACGGCAAAGTCACGCAGGATCAGCGCGGCAACACGTTCGGCGACGGTTTCGACCAACTCGTGGGGCGCAGACTGCACCAGGGTGATCACGCTCTGCGAGACGCGGGCATAATCCAGCGCCAACGCCAGATCGTCGCTGGCCGCGGCCGGACGATTATCAAACGCCATCTCCAGATCGAAGATCAGCTTCTGCTGGATGCCTTTCTCCCAGTCGTAAGCGCCAATCGTGCACATCACCTCCAATCCGGAGACAAATACCTTGTCCATCGTCATCTCTCCGTCAAAATGCCCCACAGGTCGGATACCTATTTTTCCCGTTTGAGCCTATTATCCGCCCATATCCGCGGCGGATCTTACCGCACGGCCGTCCCAACACAACCCTGAGCCCACGGATGACGCCACTCGCCATCATCATGATCATGCTTGCCTACCTGGGCGGATCCATCTCCAGCGCCGTGCTGATCAGCCACCTGTACGGGCTGCCCGATCCGCGGGAGCATGGTTCGCACAATCCGGGGACCACCAATGTGTTGCGCCTCGGTGGCCGCCTGGCAGCCCTCTGGGTGCTGCTCGCCGATATGCTCAAAGGCACTGTCCCGGTGTACTTGTCATGGTACCTGGGCGTCAGCCCGTTCTTTTTAGGGCTGATCGGCATTGCCGCCTGCTTGGGGCACATGTATCCGATCTTCTTTCACTTCCGTGGCGGTAAAGGTGTCGCGACCGCACTCGGCGCCCTGATGCCAATCGGACTGGATATGGGTGCCATGATGCTCGGCACCTGGCTGCTGGTGCTGTTTGCCTCGGGGTACTCGTCGCTGGCCGCACTGATCGCCGCGCTGCTGGCACCGTTGTATACCTACTGGCTCAAACCCGAGTTCACGCTGCCGGTGGCCATGCTGTGCGGGTTGATCATCTACCGCCATCACGAAAACATACAGCGCCTGCTCAGTGGCCAGGAAAAGCGCATCTGGAACCGGAAAAAAACACGCCGCCCCTGACGGACGGCGTGGTGTGGTCTTCGAAGTACAAACCCGTCATGCTCAGACTGGAGGCAGCGCCTCCAGACTCCAGCGTGGCTGCACCTCAATCGCCAGCCCGACAGTTTGCCCCGCTTTGAGTCGTTGCAACCCTGCATAAGCAATCATGGCGCCATTATCGGTACAGTATTCCGGACGCGGATAGAACACCTCGCCCTTCAACTCCTGCATCATCTGCTGCAATTGCTGACGCAACTGTCGATTGGCGCTGACGCCACCGGCAATCACCAGACGTTTGAGCCCGGTCTGTTTCAGCGCCCGCTTGCACTTGATGGCCAAGGTATCGACAACGGCACTCTGGAAGGCATGGGCGATGTCGGCACGGGTCTGCTCATCCTGCCCTTCACTGCGAATGGTGTTCGCGGCAAAGGTCTTCAGACCGGAGAAGCTGAAATCCAGTCCCGGACGATCCGTCATCGGCCGCGGAAACACGAAGCGCCCGGGCGTCCCCTGCTCGGCCAGGCGGGCCAACGCCGCCCCACCGGGATAATCCAGCCCCAGCAGTTTGGCCGTCTTGTCGAACGCCTCGCCGGCTGCATCATCTATTGACTCACCCAGGATCTGATACCGACCAATGCCATCAACCTGAACCAACAGGGTATGGCCACCGGAAACCAGCAGCGCAATAAACGGAAATGCCGGTACCTGCTCTTCGAGCATCGGAGCCAGCAGGTGCCCTTCCATATGGTGCACCGCGACAGCCGGTTTACCCCAGGCCATCGCCAGACTGCGCCCTATTGTGGCGCCGACCAACAGAGCCCCCACCAGACCGGGGCCGGCCGTATACGCGATACCGTCAATCTGCTGCGGAGCGCAGGCGGCTTCGGCCAGCGCCGCCTGGATCAGCGGCAGCGTCTTGCGCACATGGTCACGGCTAGCCAGTTCAGGGACAACACCGCCGTAATCGGCGTGCAACTTGACCTGGCTGTAGAGTTGATGGGAGAGGATGCCCAGCTCGTCATCGTAGATGGCGATGCCGGTTTCATCACAGGAACTTTCAATACCTAGAACTCGCATGACGGGAAAAATCGGTGGCAAATCGAGGGCGGTATGTTACCCTTCGCCGGTTTTTTAAACCAGTCTATTCCGATAAGGGTTTACAGGCCCGTGATGATCGGATTAGAATTTCGCACCATTTTTATTTGGACTGCCCGCACGCGGCCAGTCGCTCTTATATATCTCTGAGGTGAGAGGCACATGCCAGTAATTAAAGTACGTGAAAACGAGCCGTTTGACGTTGCTCTGCGTCGCTTCAAGCGTTCTTGCGAAAAGGCCGGTATCCTGGCCGACGTTCGTAGCCGTGAGTTCTACGAAAAGCCGACCACGATTCGCAAGCGCGCCAAGGCTTCTGCTGTTAAGCGTCACGCCAAGAAACTGGCTCGCGAAAACGCACGTCGTAACCGTCTGTACTAATCCCGCTGACGGAGTGCTCGGTCATGTCTCTACAGGAACAACTGAAGAGTGAAATGAAAGCTGCCATGGTCGCCAAAGATAAGGCGCGCCTTGGTACCATTCGTCTGATCATGGCCGAGGTCAAGCAAAAGGAAGTCGATTCCCGTACCACGTTGGGTGATGACGAGATCATTGCCGTAATGACCAAGATGGTCAAACAGCGTAAGGACTCTATCAGTCAGTTCGAAGCCGCCGGTCGTCAGGACCTGGCCGATGCTGAACAGGCCGAAGTTCTGGTACTACAAGCTTTCCTGCCACAAGCGCTGAGCGAGCAAGAGATCGATACCCTGATTACCGCCACCATCGACCAACTGGGTGCCAGTGGCATGCAGGCGATGGGAGCCGTAATGAATGCACTCCGCCCTCAGCTACAGGGACGCGCCGACATGGGTGCCGTCAGTGCCAAAATCAAGGCGCGGCTGGTCTGAACCCATAGCGTGACGACATAGCGACGATGAGCCGCGCCTCGGAAACGAGCCGCGGCTTGTTCTTTTTTGCGGAGTCCGGATGGCAGGCAAGATCCCCCAATCATTCATCGAACAACTGCTCGCTCGCACCGATATCGTCGAGCTGATAGACAGTCGTGTCCGCTTGAAAAAGGCTGGAAAGAACTATCAGGCCTGCTGTCCCTTTCATAATGAGAAAAGCCCCTCTTTCACCGTCAGCCATGAAAAACAGTTCTATCACTGCTTCGGTTGTGGAGCCCATGGCAACGCCATAGGGTTCTTAATGGAGTATGACGGCCTCAGTTTCCCAGATGCAATCGAGGAACTCGCCGGTCAGTTCGGCATTCAGGTCCCCCGTGAAGAGGGGCGCAGCAGCAGCTATAACAACGCAGCGCCTCAGCCGGCGGTGACCGCCGACCAGTATCAGTTAATGGAACAGGCGAGTCGCTTCTTTCAGGCCCAATTACGCCAATCCCCCGCAGCCATTGACTATCTGAAAGGGCGCGGACTCAGTGGCGAGATCGTCAAAGCTTATGGCATTGGCTATGCCCCCGCAGGTTGGGATGGCTTAAAACAGCTTTTAGCCCGTAGTCGCGACCAAGAGCAGCAGTTAATCACGCTAGGGATGTTGATCGCCAAGGAGCAAGGCGGAAGCTACGATCGCTTCCGGGATCGAGTGATGTTTCCGATCCGGGATCGACGGGGTCGCATCATTGCCTTTGGCGGCCGCGTGCTCGGCGACGGCACCCCTAAATACCTGAACTCACCCGAAACCCCTATTTTTCATAAGGGACGAGAGCTGTTTGGTCTGTTCGAAGCTCGAGAAGCCGATCGCAATCCTTCACGCCTGCTGATCGTCGAAGGCTATATGGATGTGGTGGCGTTGGCTCAATATGGCATTCGCTATGCTGTCGCATCCCTTGGCACTTCGACCACCGCAGACCATATGCAATTGCTGTTTCGCGCTACGCCAGAGGTTATCTGTTGCTACGACGGCGATAACGCCGGACGTGAAGCCGCCTGGCGAGCCCTGGAAAACGCACTACCGTGCTTGCAAGATGGTCGCAGCCTGAAGTTTGTTTTTTTACCGCCGGAACATGATCCAGATAGCTTTGTTCGCACCCATGGCCGCGAGGCCTTTGAGCGTTACCTGGATGATGCACAACCGTTTGGTGAGTTTTTGTTTGAACGCCTTGGACGCGACCTGAACCTTTCCGGCGAAGCGGGTCAGTATGAACTGGCTAACAAGGCTGCCGCCATGATTCGACGCGTACCGGAAGGCTTTACCCGCGAAGGATTAATCACCCGGTTATCACAACACCTGCGCTGGGGCGAGAACGAGCGTCGATTGCGCGAGATCTTTGCTCGTCAGGAAAAAGAAGAACAAAAACCCAATGCAGGGTTGCCTAAAATCAAGCTAACACCGGTGCGGCGCGCTCTGGCGCTGATCATCCAGCACCCGCAGGTAGCCGCTCAACTGCCCCCGCTCCCCTCTGAACTGAGCCAGCTGCGTGAGCCGGGTATTGGCTTTATGTTGCAGCTGTTGGAACGTTTAAGTCATCAGCCTGAAGCCAACACCGCCATTTTGTTGGAGCAATGGCGAGGCACCAAAGAGGGCGAGATTCTATCCCAGTTGGCGATGTTGGACCTGTTTGATAGTAATCTCAATCAGACACCCGATATTCTGGGTGAGATACAGGACACGATGCTCGGTTTCATCAATCGTTACTTCGAACAACGCCTCTCAGAACTGCAGAGTAAAGCCAGTCAGAGCATGCTGAATGCCGAAGAAAAGCAGGAGTTGCTGCTGCTGTTGGCCGAGACCAAACAAAAAAGTCACTGATTTTCGCACTTCGGGGTTGCAAACCCCCATACCAGTCCCTATATCATGTGCACGCCCGACGATCGGGAATATCAACTGAAATTGAAGATAACAGCATCACAGAGACCAACTAGCCTGACCAACGTCGCCGGGCCATGGTCTTTTTACGCATTCATCATGGTCGGTGTGCAAAACTGGTCGATTTTTGCTAAAATCGGCGGTTTGCGCACCCACGCGCATTCTGGCGCACTCTAGCAACACCAACCGGATGAGTTCTATGGAGCATACCCCGCAGTCGCAGCTTAAACTCCTCGTTACCAAGGGCAAGGAGCAGGGTTACCTGACCTATGCCGAAGTTAACGACCATCTGCCGCAAGACATTGTTGATTCGGATCAGATCGAAGACATCATTCAGATGATCAACGACATGGGTATCCAGGTGGTGGAAAGCGCCCCGGATGCCGATGACCTGATTCTGACCGAACCGGCAGCAGATGAAGATGCCGCAGAAGCCGCAGCACAGGTGCTGGCATCTGTCGAATCGGAAATCGGCCGGACGACCGACCCGGTGCGCATGTATATGCGCGAAATGGGCACCGTCGAACTGTTAACGCGCGAAGGCGAAATCGACATCGCCAAACGCATCGAAGACGGTATCAACCAGGTCCAAAGTTCAGTTGCCGAGTATCCAGAGGCGATCACCTACCTGCTGGATCAGTACGACAAACATGAAGCCGGGCAAATTCGCCTTGGTGATATCATTTCCGGTTTCGTCAGCCTTGATGAAGCCGACGACATGCCGCCTACCGCCACCCACATCGGCTCCGAGCTCGATGAAGAGGAGCTGGCGGATGAAGACGACGAAGATGAAGACGAAGACGAAGACGGTGACAGCGACGACAGCGATGACGACGGTGGCCCGGATCCGGAAGTCGCGCGCGAGAAGTTCGGTGAGCTGCGTGCTCAGTCCGAAGTAACCCGCGATGCGATCAAGGCACACGGCCGTGAAGATGATCGCACCCAGCTGGAAATCCAGAAGCTAGCCGATGTCTTCCGTCAATTCCGCTTGGTGCCGAAGCAGTTTGATCGTCTGGTCAACAACATGCGCGACATGATGGAACGCGTTCGCATCCAAGAACGCCTGATCATGAAGTGCTGTGTTGAACGCGCCAAGATGCCGAAGAAAAACTTCGTTGCGCTGTTCACCAACAAGGAATCAGATGTCGCCTGGTTCAACGCCGCACGAGCTGCCGGCAAGAGCTGGTCAACCGCGCTGGAAGATGTGGCTGAAGACGTCGAACGCGCCGTCGTCAAGTTGCAACAGGTTGAAGAGGAAACCGGCCTGTCGATCGCCCAGATCAAGGATATCAACCGCCGGATGAGCATCGGTGAGGCCAAGGCCCGCCGCGCAAAGAAAGAGATGGTGGAAGCCAACCTGCGTCTGGTTATCTCCATCGCCAAGAAATACACCAATCGCGGTCTGCAATTCCTGGATCTGATTCAGGAAGGCAACATTGGTCTGATGAAGGCCGTCGACAAGTTTGAATACCGTCGCGGCTACAAGTTCTCGACCTATGCAACTTGGTGGATCCGGCAGGCGATTACCCGCTCCATCGCTGACCAGGCTCGCACCATTCGCATTCCGGTGCACATGATCGAAACCATCAACAAGCTGAACCGTATCTCGCGGCAGATGTTGCAGGAGATGGGGCGTGAGCCTAGCCCGGAAGAGCTGGCCATGCGCATGGGCATGCCGGAAGACAAGATCCGCAAGGTGCTGAAGATTGCCAAGGAGCCGATCTCGATGGAAACCCCCATCGGTGATGACGAAGACTCCCATCTTGGTGACTTCATCGAGGACACCACGCTGGCACTGCCGGCCGATGCGGCTACCGCAGAGAGCCTGAAGGCCGCCACGCGCGATGTGCTTGCCGGTCTGACTGCGCGCGAAGCCAAAGTGCTGCGCATGCGGTTCGGTATCGATATGAACACTGACCACACGCTGGAAGAGGTCGGCAAGCAATTCGACGTCACCCGCGAACGGATCCGTCAAATCGAAGCCAAGGCGCTGCGCAAGTTGCGCCACCCAAGCCGCTCCGAGGTGCTGCGCAGCTTCCTGGACGAGTAGTGTTATCGCAGGTTGGTGCATTTATAAGCACCTAACCTGTTGATATCTGGACGAGTCGGGAGAGGATCTTTATAATCCTCCGCACATTCGGCCCCTTAGCTCAGCGGTCAGAGCAGGCGACTCATAATCGCTTGGTCGTTGGTTCAAACCCAACAGGGGCCACCAATAAATCACAACGCCCTGTCGGCATGCCGGCAGGGCGTTGTTGCTTTCGGCGCCCGCCAATCTGCATACAAAAACCGCGGCCGCATTCTTCAGCCAGCTTTTGCCCTGGCTAATGGCTGGTATCAGTCGCTATGGCGTCATTCGCCACGCACCACACCGCAGCCAGTTGTCATTTACGGTACAAAAAAGTCACGCGCCATGACCGGAGTGTCTATGTTGCCGTCGGTGATGAATAAATCTGATATTCCTATCGCCAGTTAATCTGAATTTCATAATAGCGATGAGTGAGCTGATTTATATTTCCAAAATTAGTTACCGATTTTGTTTTCACGCGACAACTACTGATAATTAAATAAATATAATCCGCGAACATAAAGTCGCATTACATTGTCATGTTCACCTCAGCCCCCCCATACCAAGCAGCTCGCCATCCGCGCGGGGTGCTAAAAAGCCCTCGCACCAGAAATACAGCACGCAATACACCGCCAATTCAGCTCTTATTCACCGCAACACCATCAATGAATATATGAATACGGTCACACCCCGCCGGTTACAAATAAAAAAACGAGTGGCGCCCACTGACAACCGGATAAAAAAAAGCCATTAATAGGAAGTCCGTAATCAATGCCAAGGAGAGCCACATGGACATTCATGTATCCGCAAGGCAGCTGGCCTCAGCCGCCTGCCTTTGGGGATTAACCGCAATGGCAAGTGCCGCCGAGCCCGCCTGGATGGTCACCCCCTATCTGGGTTACAGCACCCAGATGAACTTCGAGAATACCGACAGCTCGACGCTGCATAGCAAAGCCAGCAATAACTGGGGGCTCATGGTGCACAAAGAGGTGGAAAATCAAGGAGAAATCGGCTTTATCTACAGTTACCAAAACAGTGATATCTCCCCCTCGGGGCATGATGATCTCACCACCCAATACCTGCATTTTTCCGGTGCCCTGCGCTACCCGGATAACCCGCTGACCCCCTATGTGGGCGCCAGTCTGGGGATCACCCGTCTGAGCGCCTATGACAGCGTCATCAAACCCTCGATGTCGTTAGCGGTGGGCGTACAGCCCAAAATCAATGACCGGATGGCACTGATGGCGGAATTGCGCGGCTATGGCACGGCCTTCAGCAGCGATAGCGAATTCATTTGTGATCCGGCCATTGCCTGTGGGGCGAAAATCCAAAGCCAATTTACCGGCCAGTTACAGGCAAATATCGGATTTACGTTCAATTTTTAAGGCTGCAGCCGAATCACTGGCGGCAGAAATACCTCGCAGAGTGCACATCGCGGTCTCGCGATAATGCACAAGGAGCTTGATGATGTTTCTGGATTACTTTGCGCTTGCTGTATTACTGATAGTCATTCTGGTCTGCTTTTACGGAATTATTGTCATCCATGACATTCCCTATGAAATAGCCGTCAAACGTGAGCATCCCCATCAGGATGCGATCCACGCCGCCGGCTGGGTCAGCCTATTTACCCTGCATGCCATCTGGCCATTCTTGTGGATTTGGGCGACCTTGTACCGCCCGGAGCGCGGTTGGGGATTTACACAAAAACAGCTCACACACGATCACCAGCAGCTCGCTGCACTCGAACAGCGCATTCAGGCGCTCGAATCACAGCTCGCGGCTATCACCAGCCCATCCTCAAATGACGACCAACAGGGAGCGTAATCAACATGGACTTACTCCTGATCATGACCTACGCCGCCCTGGCCTATGGTTGTTTCAAAATCTTCAAGATCCCGGTCAACAAGTGGACGGTTCCGACCGCGATGCTCGGCGGCGTGTTCCTCATCGCCGGTCTGCTGCTGGCGATGAATTACAACCATCCCTACACCTACATAGCGCAGAAAGCCGTGGTCACCATCCCGGTGATCTCGCAGGTGTCCGGTGTGGTCACCGAGGTACCAGTGACACCAAACCAGCTGCTCAAGGCCGGCACAGTGCTGTTTAAAATTGATCCTACCGTCTATCAGGCACGGGTCGATCGCCTGAAAGCCGATCTGGTCAAAACCCAGCAACAGGTTGAGTCGCAACAGGCACAACTGGAAGCGACCAAAGCCGAAGTGGATCGTGCCGTAGCCGAACGCGACAAGGCGAAAAAGGATCTCTCTCGCTTCCTGCGCGCGGCCGGCAAAGCGGTCAACCCGTTCACTGAACAGGAAGCGACAAACGCCAAACAAAACTACCTGGCGATGGAGGCCAGACTGGCAACCGCCGAGGCCCAGCAAGAGCAGGTGCAGAGCCAACTGGACGCCCTGGTCGGCAGCGAGAACGCCGCGGTCGTCAGCCTGAAAGCCCAGTTACGCGAAGCCGAATACAATCTGGCACAAACCACAGTGCGTGCGCTGAGCGATGGCTATGTCACCCAGGTACTGCTCAGACCCGGCAGCTATGTCAACAGCATGCCGTTCCGCCCGGCGATGTTCTTCATTCCGAAACAGGGCAGATCCATCGTCGCGTCGTTCCGCCAAAACTCGCTGCTCCGCGTCAGCGTCGGCGATGACGCCGAAGTGGCCTTTACCGGTATTCCCGGCACCATTTTCCACGGCAAGGTCAGACAGGTGATGCCCGTCGTACCACAGGGGGCCTATCAGACCCAGAATGCGCTGCAAAGCATCTCGTTTGATGCCCGTAACGGCATCATGGCCGAGATCGAACTCGACCCGGCAATTGATGCCTACCAGCTGCCGGATGGTGTCTCGGCTCAGGTGGCCATCTATACCCAGCACTTCAGCCACGTGGCCGTGATGCGCAAGGTGTTGTTACGCATGACCAGCTGGATGCACTACCTGTATCTGGACCACTGATCCCGCCCTCTCCTTGGCATGTCATCCAGAGCCCAGCCCCGCTGGGCTCTGTGTTTTTCGCACACCCTAGTTGTAGATCAGTTGCACTGTGGCCATGGCCTCCACCTGCCCGATGCGCCGTTGGGTGCAAACGCCGATGAGATGGCGCGACGCACGCTGACACGGCGCAGCGCCAGCAGCCCGTTGCCCCCAAGCGTAAGCAACAACCCCCGCGGGTGAAATACCGTGACGCGAGATAAATATTATTGATATTCAACAAAACACCGCCCAATATTTACGCCGCATATTAAGTGGCACCATGAAATAGACCCCAGGCGACTGGCTTTTATTTAATGCGCCATTATCAACGCAAAAACATCAACAGACCGACTACAAACCTAATATGCATGACAGCAATTGGCTGCCGGATTATTTGGCGAGCGCTTTGCAATAAAAGCACGCCACATTATTAACAAACAATAGCCCCAGCAAAATACCAGCATAATTAACTCAATGTCCACGAATCGAGCTGCCATCGTATATCAAACCCCAATGAATTAGACTCCGTGCGATATAAACAGATGCCATGCAGTGCATTACGCCCGCCCCTGCAAACAGACTGTGACCCTAATATTCTGCAACAGGTTATCGGTGCCAATAGTTAACCATCGTTCGCCAGCGGATACGCCAGCGTTGGCGCTGAATCTGGAGGGAGAATTATGCGCAGAGCAGGCAGCGCCTGACTAGGCATGGCCCGATGCGGCATCCATTGCGAGGTTTCGCCTGGCCACCTGCGGACCACAACCGTCACCATCAGATTGCGCTACTCACATTCAAGAGGTTATTAAGCGCGCCATCTTAACCGAATGAATAACAAATAGGATATATAGGATATATAGGATATATAGGATATATAGGATATATAGGATATATAGGAT
>CAMFKP010000009.1 GCA_945957385.1 uncultured Aeromonadaceae bacterium | reverse complement strand
GCGCTCTACCGTGCTGTAGATATTCGAGCCGTCAGTCGAGGTCTGGGATCCCGTCAATACCGGGACTTCCTGGCCAACATTAAACTCGGCTTCCTGGTTATCCATGGTGGACAGACTCGGGGTCGCCAGCACATCACTCTTCGAATCGGTCTTCAATGCGGTCATCAGGCCGAACCAGTCACCATGGTAGAAACCGAGTGCGGCTCCGGACAGTCCGGCAATCGCGGACTTGGTCGAGTCAGCCGGTTTGTCACTGAGACTGTCGACAAAGGTGGTGACCGGGATCGGCGAGGTTGCGGCATCGGCAAACTGCACCATGCCACCATTGGTATTACCCCACTGGATACCAAACTGAGCGCCATCACCGTTCGCGACTTCGACGATAATCGCCTCGACCAGCACCTGGGCGCGACGGATATCCAGACGGGCGATGACCTTTTCCAACTCTTGCATCACATCCGGTTGCGCGGTGATGACCAGTGCATTGGTCTGTTCATCGGCCTCAATGCTGAGTTTTTTGTCATTGCTGCCAGGCGGTTGTGCCGCACCGGCCTTTTTGTCCTGAATACTCTTGCTGACACCGGTCAGCACTTCGACCAGATTCTTGGCCTTGGCATATTTGAGGTAGTAAACCTTGGTATTGCCATCACTTTGCTGATCCTTGTCCAGTTGCTGAATCATCTGCAACATACGCTGACGCGCCTTCGGCTCGCCCGAGACCACCACAGAGTTGGTTCTGTCATCCGCCACGACCTTTGGCGTCATCAGGGAGCCCATGCCGCCCCCGGAACGATCATCCTTGGTCAAGGCCGTCAGCAAACGCACGATTTCGGACGCAGAGGCATACTTCAGGCGCACAATATCAACATCCTGGTCACCCGCCTTGTCAACCCGGCGCACTATGTCCACCAGCCGATTGACCACCATGGCCCGGCCGGTAATCAACAGCACGTTGGATGGTTCATAGTGCACCACGTTACCGCCACCGGCGTTATCGTTCAGCTGGCGCAATAACGGCGCTAGCTCTCGGACCGAAACATTACGCACTGGCACCACTCGGGTCACCATCTCGTCTCCCGAGCCAGGAGCGGCATCATCGACGACCGGGATCCCCGAGGTTTTGGCGGTGTTGGAACGCACAACCTTGAGGGTGCCATTGTCCATCGGCACGACAGCAAAGCCGTAAACATCAAGCACGCTGAGGAAAAACTGGTAGTACTGATCATCGTTGAGCAGATCATAACTGCGAACATTGATTTTGCCGCGCACCGACGGATCTACAATGATCGTCTTATTCAGATTCTTGCCGACCGTATTGATGAACTCCTGAATATCAGTGTTCTTGAAACTGGCAGAAAACTCGGCCGCCATACCCTGCGGCGACGCCAGCAATACTGACGCTACTACAGCGGCCAGCAGCGAAGACCTTCCCTTCATTCTCATTAACGACTCAACTCCGCTTCTCGTTATTCTGTCAGTTTGATGTAGACGTCCTGCTGTTGGCCGTTGCGCTCAACAGTCAGGTTCATCTCGGTCAAGGAGGACAACTGCCCCATGATTTGCATGGCTTGAGCATTGTCTCTCAGATCAAATCCATTGATAGCAATCGCCAAGTCGTTGGATTGCAAGCCAATTCGATGGAAAAAAGCCACATCCTTACCCGGATTGATACGATAGCCGCCCAGTTTGCCATCCCGCATGATCGGCGAGATGTTGATGTAGTCGAGCAGCTTACCCGGATTTTTAACCAGATCGTCACGCAGCTGCCTGAGGTTGGTATCCGCCGCGGCAGGCGATGCCGTGGCCGGGGTGGCGCTGCCAACCTCCTTATATTCCTCACCATCCAGCATCAAGGTCTCGTCCTGGCCCTGATTTGACAAAATGATGCGATCCGGCAGGATGGCGCGAACCTTCGCCTGGGTGCCGGTGATGAGATCACCGATGCCGTAACCACTCTCATCGCCGGCATTGACCACAATGGCAATTGAACGCGCCGGATCATTCGTGCTAGCCAAGATGCCGGTCAGCGTCAGATTGAGACGAGTGCGCGGTGCATTCTGTTCAACATGGCCCTGCGCGGAAGTCTTGGCGACCGCCGCAGCCTGCGCTTCTGGCGCCACAGGACGCCCAAACAGCGCTACGGCCAACAAAGAGCGGACATCTAACGGATTTGTCGCCGCGGCCGAGCTTGCCTTGGGTGGTGCCCAATCGATTCGGCGGGGCAGTTCTTTGCCCGGAAGGAGTTGCCAGGTCAAGGTGGCCAATTGCTGACAGCTCAGTATCAGTAATAAGAAAAATATTCCCTGACTGAAACGCGTCGCTGGCAATCGGGCCAACACTTTACGCAAACGATCCTGATCTAGCATTTGTGATTTCCCAATATGGCTTGCAGCCGCCCGGCACTACGCCGCCAGTGAGCGAGGTATTCTTACCTTTGCGCTCTGCGCTGACAACCCGATTGACTGGCCGTAGTTCAAAATCGTGAATCCTGCCAACCAAATTGCTCTGTTATACTGGTCTTTTGTTACATTTGGAAAGCGCCAATGAGCAAAGAGGAAATTAAACCCTCCCTTCGGCTCGATAAATGGCTCTGGGCCGCCCGTTTTTACAAGACGCGTGCTGTGGCCCGCGCCATGATCGAAGGTGGCAAAGTTCATTACAATGGGCAGCGTAGCAAACCGAGCAAATTGGTTGAGATCGGCGCCACGATCCGCCTTTGGCAAGGCCATGATGAAAAAGAGATACAGGTGCTGGCGCTGAGTGAACAGCGTCGCGGCGCAGCCGAAGCGATGCAGCTCTATCTTGAGAGCGATGCCAGCCGCGAACGGCGCGAGAAATTGACTGAGGCCAGACGCCTTAACAGCCTGTACGCACCACACCCAGATACCAAACCTGACAAGAAGCAGCGTCGTGATTTGCAACGCTGGAAAGAGAGTCAAAACGACTGAATCGGGGCTCCCCCGCTTGGCCGATAAGAGAGAATGTCATGACACTACAGGATCAACTGCACCGCTATCTGTTCGAGCACCATCAGGTGCGTGGCGAGCTGGTTCAACTGCAACAAAGCTATAGCCGCATACTCGAATCACAAGCCTATCCAGCGCCCATTCGCCAATTACTTGGTGAATTACTGGTTGCCACCAGCCTGTTAACCGCCACCCTGAAGTTCGAGGGTTCGATAACCGTTCAACTACAAGGGAAAGGACCTGTCCAGCTGGCTGTTATCAACGGTGATGATCAGCAGCAACTCCGGGGGGTCGCACGCTGGGAAGGCGAATTACCCTCCGAAGCCAAACTCCACGATCTGGTAGGGGAAGGCTTTATGGTCATCACCATTCAGCCACAACAAGGTGAACGTTACCAAGGCATAGTCGCGCTCCATGGCGAAACCTTAGCGGCATGTCTGGAAGAGTATTTTGCCCAGTCAGAACAACTGGCAACGCGGATCTGGATTCGGACCAACGACAATCTGGCACAGCCCCAGGCTGCCGGCATGCTGCTGCAGGCCCTGCCCGCCAACCACGATGAACATCAACATGAGTTTGAGCATCTGGCAACGCTGACGGACACCATCAAGAGCGAAGAGTTGTTCACGCTCCCAGCCGAGGAGATTCTTTACCGCCTATACCATGAAGAAGAGGTGCGACTCTTCGAGCCACAGGAGGTCTCCTTCCGCTGTACCTGTTCACGTGAACGCTGTGCTGACGCATTGACACAACTTGGACAATCCGAAGCTGAGTCCATCATCGCTGAACAGGGCGAAATTGATATGCACTGCGACTACTGTGGCAGCCACTATCGCTTCGATGCCGTCGACATCCAGGCGTTGTTTCACGACAACGGGCATCCCGTCGACACCCATACGCACTGAGTAGTTGTTCTGATTGATAAAGGAGGCCGAGGTCTCCTTTTTTATTCGCACCAGGGGCCATTCCGATTTCATACACAGTAACCATATGATTAGCATGGGTTAATTCATATTTGCCCCACACTCTGCAGATGAAGGTGTCGAAAAAACAAAAAAAACAGCACAAAAAACCAAAACACAGCCATTTATCTGGAGGCTTGTATCCAGCCAAGTCCCCGTAATTTGAACACTATCGCGTTTAGCCTCGTACTCTGTGTCTAGACTCAGATCCAGAACAACCGCCCTTTTTATCTGCACACCAGGAGAAGACTATGACGACACATACGACCCTGGCTGATGTCTTGAGCCTCGACCGTTACGGCATCCACGATGTGACCGAAATCGTTCGCAACCCCTCTTACGAGCAGTTATATGCTGAAGAACTGAACCCGGCCTTGACCGGCTACGAGCGCGGCACGCTCACATCACTGGGCGCGGTCAAAGTAGATACCGGGGTTTTTACCGGGCGGTCCCCGAAAGACAAGTATCTGGTCATGGATGACACCACCCGCGATAGTGTCTGGTGGAGCGATGGTGGAAAAAATGACAATAAACCCATTAGCCCCCATGTCTGGAATCACTTGAAATCCATTGTGCAGGAGGAGCTCTCCGGGAAACGTCTGTTTGTCATTGACGGATTTTGTGGCGCCCATCCCGACAGCCGCCTCCGAGTCCGTATCATCACCGAGGTGGCCTGGCAGGCCCATTTTGCCAAAAACATGTTCATTCGGCCTACGGAAGAAGAACTTGTCGGATTTGAGCCGGATTTTGTTGTCTTGAATGGCTCGAAATGCAGCAACCCGCAATGGCAAGAACAAGGTCTGAACTCTGAGAATTTTGTCGCCTTCAACCTGACCGAAAATATGCAGGTGATTGGTGGAACCTGGTATGGCGGAGAGATGAAAAAAGGGCTTTTCTCGGTCATGAACTATCTATTGCCGCTGCGGGGTATCGCCTCTATGCACTGCTCGGCAAACGTTGGTCAGGATGGTGATGTGGCCATCTTCTTTGGTCTGTCCGGGACTGGAAAAACCACTCTGTCTACCGATCCGAAGCGCGCCTTGATCGGTGATGATGAGCATGGCTGGGACGACAGCGGAGTCTTCAATTTCGAAGGCGGCTGTTACGCCAAGACCATCAAACTATGTAAGGAAGCAGAACCGGATATCTACAATGCTATCCGTCGTAATGCACTCTTGGAAAATGTCACTGTCGATGACAATGGCAACGTTGATTTTGATGATGGCAGCCGGACAGAGAATACGCGCGTCTCCTACCCGCTTTACCATATAAACAATATTGTCAAACCGGTGTCAGCCGCTGGGCACGCCAGCAAAGTTATCTTCCTGACGGCAGATGCCTTCGGCGTACTCCCCCCCGTTTCCAAGTTGACGAAAGATCAGACCAAATACCATTTTCTGTCCGGGTTTACCGCCAAACTGGCCGGGACAGAACGCGGCGTGACCGAACCGCAGCCCACTTTTTCGGCGTGTTTTGGCAAGGCATTTTTGACATTACACCCCACCCAATATGGTGAGGCGCTGGTCAAACGCATGGAGGCATGTGGCGCTGAAGCTTATCTGGTGAACACAGGTTGGAACGGCACGGGTAAGCGCATCTCGATCAAGGATACCCGCGCCATCATTGATGCGATTCTTGATGGCGCCATCGATAACGCACACATGACGACGCTGCCGATATTTGGCCTGGCCATGCCGCTGGATCTGCCCAACGTAAACCCACGTATCTTGGACCCCAGAGCGACCTACCCCGAACCAGCTGTATGGCAAGCCAAGGCTGAAGATCTGGCGGCTAGGTTTATTAAAAACTTCGTTCAGTACACCGATAATGAAGAAGGGCAGCGCTTGATCGCCGCAGGTCCCCAGCTCCCCTGAGCTGGTTAATTAAAGCAAAGGGCCCTGAAGGGCCCTTTTTTACGATGACTTAATCCGTTGATTGCTCATCATCGCGTTGCCAGCGACTCCGCGGCTCCGGCAAGGGCCAGCCTGCTGGCTGCTGGTAGGCGATCAGGTTGATATACCATGTCTTGGCCCCAGAAGGCGTCTGGACAACGACATCCTCATCCACAGACCGTTTCAACAAAGCGCGTGCCATGGGGGCATCGATGGAGATCACCTCTTTGCGCTGATAAATCTCATCCGGCCCGACAATCCGAAAACGCTTGACCTCGCCGTCGTCATTCTCAACTTCAACCCAGGCACCAAAGAAGACCTTACCTTCCTGCTGCGGTGAATAATCCACCACCTTCAACAACTCCAGGTTCTTGCACAAATAGCGAACCCGGCGATCGATCTCGCGCAGCAACTTCTTGTTGTAGTGATAATCGGCATTCTCACTCCGATCACCTAGGCTGGCGGCCCACGATACTTTGCGTGTCACTTCGGGTCGCAGTTCGCGCCACAAATAGTCCAGCTCTTGCCGCAAGCCCTCGTAACCTTCCCTTGTAATCAGACAGGTCTTCATTTCATCCCTCCATGAATGGCTGGATTATCCGTTACTCCGTGGCTGAATGCACCTGAGTAGACGAGCGAGAAAACAGCTGCCTCAGTTCTCCAGACAGGCTATCGAGCCACTCATAACGGCGGCGGTACATGGCTCGCTTGCGTGACGGTATTTCATCCAGGGGTTTATGTTCAGAAGGCAGCAGCTCGATGAAGCTGTCATCAAATGGTTGATGCGGCCATTCCTGCCAAAGTTCATCGTAATCAATTTTGATCTTGCCCTGCTTTTTATGACGGTAATAGCGAGAACAAAAGACATGACTACCGCTGGTAATGGCCAAAACATGTTGTAACTGCCACTGCTGCGCTAACTGCATAACCAGTTCGAGCATTAACTGACGGGGCCGTAAGCCATATCCCATACGGGTTAATTGGCGAATCTGCTCCTTGGCCATCTCAGCCGGCACTGACGATGGCCCCTGCATGACGCCAATGGCCAAGGCATGTCCACTTTGATGAGGAATAATAGAGAAAGCACAGGTATACCAACGCCGGGCCTGGGCATCGACGATCGAGATGGCCAGTTCACCCTCACGCCGAAATCGCGGTTCATAGCGCAACAAAATACGCCACTCTTGCCCCTGTTCATCGGCAACAGGAAAACACCCCAAGGTCATGCCGCCATCAAGGTAGATGGGAGCGATCTGTTCTGGAAAATGTTGATGCAAGAAATGGTAGTGCCCTGCCAGCATGCGAGCAGATTGTTCAGGGGTGGCGCGGGCATGCAGATATGGCCGCATTATCTTGCCTAGTAGCGTCGGTTCTTTTACCGGCAAGGCTTGCAGCTCTGGCGGTTGAAACGCAGTCCAGACCGTTGCCAATGAACGGCGATACAGACTGCCTCGCAGCACAAAACCGAGGCGATGCAGACGCCAATTTCGGCTGGTGGCAGGGTGAGCCAACTTGGCAAGATGACGCAAGCTAAACGCAGAAGGAGCACGGGAAATTGTCATTATTATGTTCCGAAGTTTATAACACCACGGGTCTGAAGAGGCGCCGGCATAGCAGATAGGGCTCATCTTCACTGTTTACGAGCGCGGGATACTACCATACGAAACTTAAACAAAAGGTTAAAAACCCATGAACTCACGCCTGATAGTGGCTAGGTCTTCCTTCTCTCCTCAGCTATGCTGCAATCCCGAAAAAGACCAATCCAGAGAATCGCTATGACCGCAATCAGCCACATCATTGCCCAGGAGTTACAGGCTCGGATCGAGCAAGTGGATTCAGCTATCCGTCTACTGGACGACGGTGCAACCGTGCCTTTTATTGCCCGTTACCGCAAGGAGGTCACTGGCGGGTTGGATGACACCCAGCTACGCATGTTGGAACAGCGTTTAGGGTACCTTAGGGAGATCGAAGAGCGTCGGCAAAGTATTCTGAGCAGCATCGAAGAACAGGGCAAACTCTCTCCTGCGCTGCGCGCCGATATTTTGGCTGCAGACACTAAAACGCGCCTGGAAGATCTTTACCTGCCATTCAAACCCAAGCGTAGAACCAAAGGGCAGATAGCCATCGAAGCAGGGCTGGAACCGCTAGCCGACACCCTGCTGGCCAACCCCCTGCTGGATCCGGAGAGTGAAGCGCAAGCTTTTCTGAATCCCGAACAGAACGTTCCAGATATCAAAACCGCGCTGGACGGTGCTCGCTATATCCTGATGGAACGCTTTGCCGAGGATGCGGCGTTATTGGAAAAAGTGCGTAGTTACCTATGGCAGCATGCCGAGTTACAAGCGCATGTTATTCCGGGGAAAGAACAGCAAGGGGTTAAATTCAAGGATTACTTCGAGCATCAGGAACCGCTAGCTAAGGTACCATCTCACCGCATGCTGGCGATGTTGCGTGGCCGTAACGAAGGCTTTTTGTCGCTAAACCTACGCGCCGGTGAAGACGGCGCTGCCCACCCCTGTGAAGGCTTGATCGCTGCACACTTGAATCTGGCTCTTGCCAACCGCCCCGCTGATCGCTGGCTATCCGGGGTGGTGAGTTGGACGTGGAAAATCAAACTTGCACCGCAAATGGAAACAGAACTCATCGGTCGCGTGCGCGAACAGGCTGAAGAGGAGGCAATACGAGTCTTCGCCAGTAACCTCAAGGATTTACTGATGGCAGCCCCCGCCGGAATGAAAGCAACCATGGGCCTGGATCCCGGCATCCGTACCGGAGTGAAGGTCGCCGTGGTCGATTCCACCGGGAAGCTGGTAGCAACGGACACGGTTTACCCATTTGAACCACGTTTACAAGTTGAAGCCACCCTGAAAACACTGGCAACCCTGTGTGAGCGATATAAAGTGGAGCTCATCAGTATTGGCAACGGTACCGCCTCCCGTGAAACCGATCGCCTGGTTGGTGAACTGCTAAAGCGGTATCCCGGTCTGGCTGCGCAAAAGGTCGTCGTCAGCGAAGCGGGAGCATCTGTCTATTCCGCTTCCGAACTGGCCGCACAAGAGTTTCCACAGTTGGATGTGTCATTACGCGGCGCCGTCTCCATCGCTCGCCGCTTGCAAGATCCATTAGCCGAATTAGTTAAAATTGATCCCAAAAGTATTGGTGTGGGCCAATACCAGCACGATGTAAGCCAGAGCCAATTGGCCAAAAACCTCGATACGGTTGTCGAGGATTGCGTTAATGCCGTCGGTGTTGACGCCAATACAGCCTCAGTGCCATTACTCACTCGAGTTTCCGGGCTGACGAAGACGCTGGCTCAAAATATCGTGCTGCATCGAGATGAACATGGCCCATTTAGTGATCGCCAGCAGCTACTGAAAGTGAGCCGACTAGGACCCAAGGCATTTGAACAGTGCGCCGGTTTCCTGCGTATTGCTAACGGTAACAACCCGCTGGATGCCTCATCGGTACACCCGGAGGCCTATCCGGTGGTGGAAAGGATTCTGGCTCGGACCTCAAAACCGGTATCGGAGTTACTGGGTAATGGCGAATTGTTACGCACCCTGCGTGCTGCAGACTTTACTGATGAGCGCTTTGGCATCCCGACGGTAACAGACATCATTGCCGAGCTCGATAAACCGGGTCGGGATCCGCGGCCGGACTTTCGTACCGCCACCTTCCGCGACGGGGTGGAAAGCATCAAGGATCTGCAACCGGGAATGGTACTGGAAGGCTGTGTCACGAATGTTGCCAACTTCGGCGCTTTTGTGGATATCGGGGTACATCAAGATGGCTTGGTACACATCTCTGCACTGACAGATCGTTTCATCAAAGATCCGCGCGAGGTCGTCAAAGCGGGCGATATCGTCAGGGTTAAAGTGGTCGAAGTCGATGAAGCGCGAAAACGGATTGCCTTAACCATGCGTCTGCAAGATGAAACCGCCACCAAGTCGGTGCCGCTACAACAATCCGCGAAACCAGCCAAGATCGGCAAAGAGGCACAACGCAATAAATCACCTGTAACCAGTAATGCGTTTGCTGAAGCGTTTGCTAATGCCAAGCGCCGCTAATCATGGCGTCTAAAGAGAACAAAGGGAGCCAATGGCTCCCTTATCTTTTTCTTCAGCCCGAAACGCCATTCATGCATAGCGACTCAGCCCTTCACTACTGGTCACTTGCCACGAGGAAGCGTAACGATCAGCGATAACACGACCGCGCAACGTCATATACGGGGTGTATTGCTCACCTGACTCGCTAATACTGCCAACGACCTTGGCAATCGCGGGCTCTTTCTGTTCCAGTTTCGACTGCCCACTGTCTCTCCCATGCTGCGGTGCCAGCAATTCAGCACGCGCTTCGCCCGCCAGCTGGGCCGCACGTGCCGCAACCCGCCGATCTTGGGCCGAGGGCTCCTGCGGAGCCAGTGCCGCTGCACGAACTTGGTTCATTTTGTCGATCGTTGCCTGCGGCGTCGACTCTTTAGCAAGATCGATACGCACCTCGCCACCGGTCGCATACATGACCCCATCAGGGCCCTTTGTCATATCGTATGTCGGACTCGACGCGTATTGACCACCGGCACTTTGATGTTGCTCCTCATGACGACGCACCTCATCGTCACGTGTTTTCAGCTCTTTAACGGCTTTTTGTTCCGTTTCTGTCAGCTGAGAAGCATCGGTACTGCTTGCATCACTGCTGCTACTGGCATCTTGCTGCTGGCTGCCCTGCTTAGCTTGTTGCTGTTTGCCTTTTGATTCCTCATCCTGACGGGACTGTACAGCCTGCTCTGTCAGAGTCACAGTCGAGGTCAGGGCGCCATACGTTACAGGACGGTTTTCGTTACTACGGGCTTTATCTTTCTCGCTGCCGACCTGTGATTCGCTAGCATAAGCTTCCCCCTGGCTTGTCGCAGGCACCAGTTCGCGTTGGCGGGTATCTCGTCTAGCCGCCTCCGTTGCCGGATGCAGGGCCAGCGGCACCAAATTGGGGTAGCTCGGTGCTATGTTCATGATTAGACTCGAATATCGATCAGGGTTCCCATCATTTCGTCTGCCGTCTTAATCACCTCGCCACTGGCCAACCCGGCCTGTTCGGCAATCTTCAGATTTACGACTTCATCCGTCATATTGACGGTATTTCCAGACTGAGGAGCAACCACAACCCCAGAGGCAATTTTAGCTGCAGCCTGGTCAGCCTGATTACTGGCACGCTGGAATCCCGAGATCCCGCTGCTCATGGCGTCTTGAATATTCATCCGTCGCCTCGATGTATTGCAGGTTATGACAGTTTAATTATTAACCAATCCATCTAGCAGTGAAAGTCATAGCACCGATAACCGAGATATAAATTGCTGTACTAAGTGGTAAACAGCCTCCGGTTCGGTCAAAAACGGGGCATGGGCAGAGGCGGTCAAACAGATGGTCTGCTGATGGGGACGCTGCCAGCAGCTTTGCTCCATCACCGCCACCGGCACCAAAGCGTCCAGGCGGCCAAAGAGACTTAGCATCGGAATGGATAGCGAGGACAATTGCGTGCGCAGATCTAGCGAATTCAACAAAGCCAACCCCGCAGTGAGTGCCGCAGGGGTAGGCGCTGGACGGCACGCCAATCGGTCCTTCATCCGGCGTGCGTCTTCCCGTGCCGATGGACTCCCCATGGCCTGAATCGCAAGAAAGCGCTCCACCGTCCGTGAACTGTCCTGTTGTAATGAGCGAGCAAAGCCTTGCAACACAGAAGGTGCGACTCCAGGCCAGCCTTCGGTTGCTACAAAGCGGGGCGAAGAGGCCATAGTGATCACGCCAACCCAACGTTGTGGTGCAGATAATGCCATTTGCCAAGCTAACATGCCCCCCAACGACCAGCCCATCAAAATGGCATTTTGTGGGAGTGCGGCACTCAACTGCGCAACCAACACATCCAACTCTAAATGCGCTTCCGCAACCGGCTGGCTATGGCCATATCCAGGTAAATCCACGACATGCACTCGACAAAAAGATGTCAATTCAGTCGCGAATGTCTCAAATACAGCACCATTCATACCCCAACCGTGCAGCAGCACGAGATCTCTGCCTTGGCCCCTGCTTTCTATATAAATGGACATGCAATTGTTCCTTATTGGGTTTCCCGCACCCTGCTTGTTCAGATAACGGCATCGCACCAAGCGTGCGCACCATTTTTGTTCATTCCTGTATGCTAATGCATCAAACAGGGTCGCAGGGCGCTCGTTTTTTGCGCAGGGCGCGGTAAAACAGCTGGCCATATCGCCACAAACGCCTGTTTTAAAGGTTGGCACGCTTCCTGCGAAGGAAAGACAGGTTAGTGACATCCTGTCCAGCCGCCAAGTTCACCAGACCTTGTCTGTGCGAATACCAGGACACGATTCTTTCAGGGAGATACCTACAATGAAACGCTTATTTGCAATTCTGGCACTGGTAGGAGCCTTCGGGTTCACCAGTCCGGCCTGGAGCGATGAGGCCACTACAAGTGCCGCACCGGCAACAGCAGTCGCCAGCGCACCGGCAGCCGAAACACCTGCCGCTGCCCCGGCCCCCGTCGTCACGGTAAACAAGGGCGACAACGCCTGGATTTTTGTTTCCGCGACTTTTGTTATCCTGATGTCTATTCCAGGCATTGCATTGTTCTACGGTGGCCTGGTTCGTAGCAAAAACATGCTGTCGGTGCTGGTTCAAGTATTCGTTGTCTTTGCACTGGCCACATTACTATGGGTCGCATACGGATACAGTTTTGCATTCACCGAGGGTAACGCCTTCTTTGGCAGTGCCAGCAAACTGTTCCTCAAAGGCATAACACCAGATTCTATTGCTGCCACTTTCTCCAAGGGAGTAGGGATCTCCGAGTTCGGTTATGTCGTGTTCCAAGGCGCATTTGCTGCTATCACCTGCTGTCTGATCTTGGGTGCCTTTGCGGAACGAATCCGTTTCTCTGCTGTTCTGTTGTTCATGATTATCTGGTTCACCTTCTCCTACATCCCGATGGCTCACATGGTTTGGTATTGGGCTGGTCCTGATGCATACACCAGTGCCGCCGCCGCTGATGCCGCGAATGCCACCGCCGGTTGGTTGTTCCAGCATGGTGACCTCGACTTCGCTGGTGGTACCGTCGTACATATCAATGCGGCAGTAGCCGGTCTGGTCGGTGCCTACTTCGTGGGTAAGCGTGTTGGTTTCGGTCGTGAATCAATGGCCCCGCATAGCCTGACCATGTCGATGATTGGCGCGTCCCTGCTGTGGTTTGGCTGGTTTGGTTTCAATGCCGGTTCTTCATTGGAAGCTAACGGTGTCGCAGGTCTGGCACTGGTCAATACCTGGGTTGCCACTGCTGCCGCAACGTTTACCTGGCTGTTGGCGGAGTGGGGTTTGAAGGGTAAGCCTTCGCTGCTCGGTGCTATCTCTGGTGCGGTTGCCGGGCTGGTAGCGATCACCCCTGCTGCGGGTTATGTCGGAGTGGGTGGTGCCATGATCATCGGCGGTATCGCCGGGGTTGTATGCCTGTGGGGTGTGCATGGCCTCAAGCGTCTGCTGAATGTCGATGATTCACTGGATGTATTCGGTGTTCATGGTGTCGGCGGTATTCTCGGCGCCATCCTGACGGGGGTGTTTGCCTCACCAGACCTGGGGGGTACCGGTGTATGGGACTACGTATCCAATGCGGTGGTCGCCGATTACTCCATCGCCGCACAAGTGAAGATCCAAGCCATCGGTGTGGTCACCACTGTCGTCTGGTCCGGTATTATCTCTCTTGTTGCCTTCTTCATTGTCGACAAGCTGGTCGGTCTGCGTGTACCAGTTGAAGCAGAACGTGAGGGTCTGGATCTCACCTCCCACGGCGAGCGTGCTTACAACTACTAATCACGGCTGTCACTTCAGCAAGGGCGCCTTAAGGCGCCCTTTTTATTGTCTAGACTCGGCATTTCGCCCGATAAGACAACGATGCCGTTAAACAATTGGTTTGCCTGGCTTCAACGCGCCCCCTGGATTGGTGACTGTATCTTGTGCCATCAGCCGGCCTCTAACACCGCTCTCATTTGCGCGCGCTGTACCAGCGCGCTTGACTACTTGATCACGCCTTGCCCTGGCTGTGGATACCCGCTGCCAAGCGGCGTCAACAGCGTTTGCGGACATTGCCTGACTCATCCTCCGCGCTGGAACCAAATGCATGTCATCGCAGACTATCGCGGCGAGTGGAAATTTCTCATGCAGCAATTCAAGTACCATCATCAACCGGAATTATCCCGTCTGCTGGCGAGGTTGTTTTATCAACGTATTGCATTGAACTCCTTGCCAGAGATCTTGCTTCCCGTCCCGATGCACCCATGGCGCCAATGGCGCCGTGGTTACAATCAGGCACAGTTACTTGCTGGTGAGCTGGGCAAGCATTATCAGATTCCTGTGGATGGCTCACGACTGCATCGGGTCAAAGCAACAGCGCCCCAGGTTGGACTGAGTCGCAGTCAGCGCAAACGTAACTTGAATCAAGCCTTTAGACTCGCGCCAGTGCCATGGCAGCATGTCGCGATCGTTGATGATGTTGTTACAACTGGAAGTACCGCTGAGGCTCTGTGCTCACTGCTGCAAACAGCAGGGGTTCAACGGGTTGAAATCTGGGCCATTTGTCGCACTCAGGAACACTAAAACAGGCTAGGCGGGGACAGCATCACGGAGTATGATAATTTCCGAGCTATTTAGTCAGGATTAAAGCATGGCGATGATCACCATATCCGAGGGCGCTCAAGCCCACTTCCGCAAACTGCTGGTCAACCAGCCCGAAGGCACCAACATTCGTGTTTTTGTGATGAATGCAGGCACACCGAATGCCGAATGTGGTGTTTCCTATTGTCCACCTGATGCGGTCGAACCCGAAGATCTGCATCTGCCATTTGATGGCTTTGAGGCACTGATAGATCCTCAGAGCGCTCCTTTTCTGGAAGAAGCGCTGATCGACTTTGTCTCTGATCAGATGGGATCGCAGCTCACCCTGAAAGCACCTAATGCCAAGATGCGCAAGGTCGCCGATGATGCTCCTTTGATCGAACGTATCGAATATGTCATCCATTCTCAGGTCAACCCGTCATTGGCCGGTCACGGTGGTAAAGTTACCCTGCTGGAAATCACCGATGATGGCTATGTCATCTTGCAATTTGGTGGTGGTTGCAATGGTTGCTCGATGGTCGATGTGACCCTCAAGGACGGCATTGAAAAGCAGTTCCTGGAGCTATTTGCCGGCGAGATAAAAGGGGTTCGGGATGCCACTGAACATCAACGTGGTGACCACTCGTTCTACTGATTACGCGATATGACACACCTAGAAAAAAGGCCCATCAGGGCCTTTTATTCGTCTTTCTTATTGCGGCTTAGCAGTGCCAGTGCGGCCTCTTTCGGTGGCTTGCCTTCATACAAAATGGCATGAATCTGCTCGCAAATCGGCATTTCGACGCCGATACGGGCCGCCAACAAGTGAACCTCGCGCGTATTGCGATATCCTTCCACCACCTGGCCAATCTCGACCATCGCCTGGTCAACGGATTTACCCGCGCCAAGAGCCAAACCAAAACGACGATTTCGCGACTGGTTGTCGGTACAGGTTAAAACCAGATCACCCAGACCCGCCATCCCCATGAAGGTTTTGGCATCCGCACCCAACGCCACACCAAGGCGTTGCAGCTCGACCAAGCCACGGGTGATCAACGCCGTACGCGCATTGGCACCAAACCCGAGACCATCTGACAGACCGGCACCGATGGCAATCACATTCTTGACAGCCCCACCCAGTTGCAGACCAATGAAATCAGGATTGGTATAGACGCGAAATGACTTGCCACAGTGCATCAAATCAGACAACTCATCGGCAAATGCGTCATCTGTAGCTGCCACCGATATTGCCGTCGGCATTCCCGCTGCCAACTCACGAGCAAACGTAGGTCCGGAGATGACCGCCAAGGGCACATCCGGCCCCAATGCATCGCGGGCGACCTCGCCCAGCAAACGGCCACTATCCGGCTCCAAGCCTTTCGTCGCCCATGCCACACGGCAATCGGCAGACATAAAAGGTTTAGCCTGGGTCAATACCGCACCGAACACATGGCTCGGCACCACGACCAGCAGCGTGCGCGTCGAACGAACGGCATAAGCCAAATCCGACGTCACCTCCAGCGTATCTGGAAAAGGCACGTCCGGTAAAAATTGGCTATTACAGCGCTCAGCCTGCAGCGCCGCGACGTGCGGTTGTTCATGGCCCCACATCAGCACGCGCAGCCCTTTACGGGCCAATGAAATAGCAAGGGCGGTGCCATAAGACCCCGCCCCCAGGACAGATACTACAACGTCCTGTGCCATGGCTTAGTGGCTCGCGCTTTGTTGCTGCTCGGCTTCCAACTTGGCCATATGAGAAGCGAACAGGGCATCAAAATTAACCGGAGCCAGATTCAATTGCGGGAACGAACCCTTGGTTACCAGGCTGGCAACCACTTCACGAGCATACGGGAACAGGATGTTCGGGCAGTAGGAGCCCAGGCAATGGGCCAGCTGTTGCGGATCCAGATTAGCCGCCGTGAAAATGCCAGCCTGTTTCACTTCACACAGGAACGCCGTCTCTTCGCCCAGGGTGCAGGTTACAGTCAAGGTCAGTGCAACCTCGTAGATATCTTCAGCCAGGACGACCGTCTTGGTATCCATATCCAGTTTGACTTCAGGTTGCCACTCTTTTTGGAAAATGTGCGGCGTATTCGGCGCTTCGAAGGAGACATCCTTGATGTAAACGCGTTGGATATGGAACTCAGGTTGCTTGACTTCGTTGTTGGCTGCTTCAGACATGACTTAATTCCTTGTAAAAATGAGCCGAGCTCAAAATAAAACGGGGCGATTAACGTTTTTTGGTAACTGGCAGGTTATCACCCCGCCAGCTGGTCAGCCCGCCACGCAGTACGAAAACCTGCTTGAAACCGGCCTTGCTCAAGGCACGTGCCGCAGTTTGGGCGCGCATGCCGGTTTCGCACACCACGATAGTGGGGGCATCCTTATGCTTTTCAATCTGGGTGACGTTATTTGCCTCGATCTGGCTCACCGGAATGTGAACTGAGCCCGCAATGTGCCCTTTGTCGAACTCGTCCTGCGCTCGGACATCAAGCACGACACCATTCTGCCGGTTGATCAGCAGGGTAGCTTCGTTGTTGCCAACGCTCTTGATCGGTGAAAGCGCAGCTCGGATGGTGGTATAGATGAGCGCCACAAACAGGCCGAGCCAGGCGGCAGCCAGCATGGGATTGCGGCCGATAAAATCGAGATATTCTTGCATCTTGGTCCAGATCCAGTCGCTAAAAAATAAACCCGGGCAGTATACATGGGGGGGACCAGAATAGCAGCCGCCACGTAGTGAAAGCTGGGAGTCGGCTCCCAGCAACGGCAAGTCAAGCTGACCAGCAGAAATGTGTGAGTCAGGTGACTATTTCAACAGATGTTGTAAAATGCCGCCCCAGTGGTTTTCCCATTCTTTCACTTCCAAGAGGACACCCTCATGTCTACCGCCAAGAAACCGTTGGTCTTGATCATCATGGACGGTTGGGGCTACAGCACCAAGCAGGAATTCAACGCTGTTGCCGCCGCCAAGACCCCGAATCTCGACGCCCTGTGCGCCAACTATGCCAATAGCCTGATCTCTGCATCTGGCATGGACGTCGGCTTGCCGGATGGTCAGATGGGTAACTCCGAAGTTGGCCACGTCAACATTGGCGCCGGCCGTATCGTTTATCAGGAACTGACGCGCGTCACCAAAGAGATCCGTGATGGCGATTTCTTCAAGAATGGCGCGCTGTGCAAAGCCGTAGATGCTGCCGTGTCTCAAGGCAAGGCCGTACACCTGATGGGCTTGATGTCACCAGGCGGTGTTCACAGCCACGAAGATCACATCATGGCGATGATCGAGCTGGCTGCCCAACGTGGTGCCGAGAAGATCTATTTCCACGCCTTCCTCGACGGCCGTGACGTCGCCCCGCGCTGTGCCCAGGACTCCATCAACCGCTTTGACGCGTTGTTTGCCAAGCTGGGCAAAGGCCGCATCGCTTCGATGATCGGTCGTTACTACGCGATGGATCGTGACAACCGCTGGGATCGCGTTCAGGAAGCCTACGAGCTGCTGACCGAAGGCAAGAGCCAGTTCGCCAACTACGCCGATGCTACTGCCGCCCTGGCTGCAGCCTATGCGCGTGATGAGAACGACGAATTCGTCAAGGCGAGCGTGATCGGCAACGAAGCCGCCGTATTGGAAGATGGCGATGCGCTGATTTTCATGAACTTCCGTGCCGACCGTGCCCGTGAAATCACCCGTTCATTCGTCGATGTGGATTTCACCGGTTTTGTACGTGCCAAGCAGCCTAAGCTGGCTGACTTCGTCATGCTGACCGAATACGCCGCCGACATCAAAACCTCCTGTGCCTACCCGCCGACCGCCCTGGTCAACACCCTTGGTGAATGGCTGGCCAAGCACGACAAGACTCAGCTGCGCATCTCTGAAACCGAGAAGTATGCTCACGTCACCTTCTTCTTCAACGGTGGCGAGGAGACTTGCTTCAAGGGTGAAGAGCGTGAACTGATCCAGAGCCCGAAGGTTGCCACCTACGATCTGCAGCCGGAAATGAGTGCTGGCGAGCTGACTGACAAGTTGGTCGCAGCCATCAAGAGCGGCAAGTACGATGTCATCGTGTGTAACTATCCGAATGGCGACATGGTTGGCCACACCGGGATTTACGAAGCTGCTGTCCAGGCGTGTGAAGCCGTTGATACCAGCGTCGGTCGCGTCATCGAAGCACTGAAGGAAGTCGGTGGTGAATGTCTGATCACGGCAGACCACGGCAACGCTGAGCAGATGATGAACGAAGAGACTGGTCAGGCGCACACTGCGCACACCAGCCTGCCGGTTCCGCTGATCTACTTCGGGCGCCCAGCCACCGCGGTTGAGGGCGGCAAGCTGTCCGATCTGGCTCCGACCATGCTGACACTGATGGGCATGGACGTGCCGGCGGAAATGACTGGCAAGCCCTTGATGGTTCTGAAATAATCCGCCCCATGCGGATATCAGATTCCATCCTGAAGATAATGACTCGCGTCGGCCTGCTGGCCGGCGCGCTGTTTTTTATCGCCCCGGCAACGCTTGCCAGCAATCAGGATTTAACAAAAGTCCGCGAACAGATCCAGAAGAAGCAGCAAGAGATCCAGAGTCAGAAAAAGGATCTGAGCAGCCTGCACGAACAGCTGCGCAAAGACGAAAACGCGGTCACCGAACTGGCCAGTCGATTGCAAACCACCCAGAGTCGACTCAACGCCACCCGCAAGCAGTTACGCACCCTCGAGCAACAGCAGCGTGAACTCAAAGCCGCGCAACAACGCCAGGAAAAGTTGTTGGCCGAACAGCTTGACCATGCTTACCGCATGGGAGAACACGACTACCTGAAGTTGCTGTTAAACCAGCAGGATCCGGCCGCCATAGGTCGTGCGCTGGACTACTACGGCTACTTCAATGATGCCCGCCTCAAAGCGATTGCCGATCTGAAAGAGACGCTGCGCCAGCTGGAACAAAACAAGCGCGCGACCGCCAAGACCACAGCCACGCTCAGTGGCCTGGCGAAGAGTCAGCAACAAGACAAGCAAAGCCTGCAAACCAAGCAACAAGAACGCGAAGCGACAGTGGCCGCCATCAAGTCATCGCTGGCCGACGATCAAGCCCAGCTGGCGAAATTGCAGGTCGCCGAGAAGCAGCTCGAACGCAAGATTGAAGAGGCACGCAAGCGCCTGGAAGCTGAGCGCAAGCGCAAAAAAGCCGAAGCCATTGCCCGCGCCCGGGCCAAAGCGCGTGAACAGGGCAAGTCCGAAGCCGCCGCCGAAGCCAAAGCGAACGCCACGCTAGCCCTCGGTGATCACAAAGGTCTCGGCAAACTGCGCGGGCATCTGCCCTGGCCGCTTAAAGGCGCCCTGGTACGGCGTTTTGGTGAACACCGTAGTGGTGAAGTCAGCTGGAAAGGTATTCTCATCGGCGCTGCAAATGGCGCACCGGTGCGTGCCATCGCCGACGGCGACGTCGTCTTTGCCGACTGGCTGGATGGCTTCGGTAATGTCATGGTTGTCGACCACGGCAACGGTTATCTAAGCCTGTACGGCAACAACGATACCCTGCTCAAACGCAGCGGCGACGCCGTGCGCAGTGGCGATACCATAGCCCGCGCCGGCAACAGTGGCGGCCAGCCGCAATCCGGTCTCTACTTCGAAATTCGCTGGCAAGGCAAACCGGTCAATCCAACGGCCTGGCTAGCGCCCTGAGCCCTCAGCTAATCGAGAGTTAGCCGCTCCCATTCGCTGAGTAACGCCAGTGCCTGGCCGTTACTGCTACCGCACACATCATCCATCGCCCGGAAACCGCTGCACACGGCAGGACGCAACGGCGAGCCGAACAGCAGACACAGGTTGGCGTCATCCAGCTGGACACAGCGAACTCCTGCCGGTTTGCCATCGGGCATGCCGGGGATCGCTGAACTGATACTCGGTGCGATACAACAAGCACCACACCCTAATCGACACTCCATCCTGACCTCGTCATGGCGCCGCCCCAGCGTGGGGCAGACGTGTTAAACTTGCCTCATACGATACTCACTCTGCCTTTTTACTGGCATCGCCACGCGCTATCGCCTGAGGAGAATGCTTATGCGCCTCACCGTTCATCACAGTTCCGAACTCTCACCCTACTGGCTGGACAGTCTGAACAAGCTGCTTGCTGCCGACAACCTGAATCACGAGCAGCTCCTGCATGCCGGCCATTGGCATGTCGCCACCTTCAATGACAGGATTGTCGGCCTTGCCGTCACCCGCGACGAGGAACTCGTCTACTTCGCCGTCCGCGACGTCACCCGCCGGCGCGGCATCGGTCAGTATCTGTTGAGCGAGACCCTGAGCTGGATGCAGGGACAAGGCTGTGCACAAGCCATGCTCTCGACCCATGCGGCCCGCCCGGAAGAGCACGCAGCCCTGAATGCCTTTCTGCTACACAACGGTTTTTCCCGCAACGGCAACCGCTATCTGCTGACCCTGAATCACTGAGTCCTGAAAAGACGAAGAGAGCGCCACGGCGCTCTCTTCCCATCTCGGGCCAACAACATTAGCACATCACAGTATGATATCGCGCAGCAGCTGATCCTTGCGATCCAGATAATGGGTCGAACCGATACGGCGAATGGTCCGCGACTTACCGCGGATAAGCAGAGTTTCCGTAGTGGCCAATGTGCCGTCACTGGTAATGCCCTCGAGCAGATCCCCCTTGGTGATGCCGGTAACGGAGATGATGACGTTATCGGTACGCACCATGTCGTCCAGCTGCAGTACCACTTCGGCCTGGATCCCCATTTTTTCGCAGCGCGCCAACTCATCGGCACCCAGCTTGCGGTTTTCGTCGGTGTCACCCTTCACCTTGTGGCGGGGCCACAGGCGTCCTTGCATGTCACCATCCAGGGCGCGGACCACGGCCGCCGAGACAACGCCTTCCGGAGCGCCGCCGATGCAGTACAGCATGTCGACTTCATTATCCGGCAAACAGGTCAATACCGATGCCGCCACGTCACCATCCGGAATGGCAAACACGCGCACACCCATCTGTTGCATCTGGCGAATCGCCTCATCGTGACGCGGCTTGGCCAGCGTGATCACCGTCAGGCGGTTGACCGGTTTCTCCAGCGCCTTAGCCACCGCCTGGATGTTATCCACCAGCGGGCGGGCCAGATCGATGACGCCCTTGGCCTTGTGACCGACAATCAGCTTTTCCATATACATATCCGGGGCCTTCATGAAGCCGCCTTTGGCGGCGGCCGCCAACACGGCCACGGCATTGGCCTGGCCCATCGCCGTCATGCGGGTACCGTCGATTGGATCGACCGCGATATCCACGGCATCACCACCACAGCCCACTTTCTCACCGATATACAGCATCGGTGCCTCATCGATTTCGCCTTCACCGATGACAATCTCGCCATCGATCTCGACCTGGTTCAACACCAGGCGCATCGCCTCGACGGCGGCACCGTCGGCCAGATTCTTGTCCCCGCGTCCGAGCCACTTGTAACCGGCCAAGGCGGCGGCCTCGGTCACACGGGAAAATTCGATCGCCAGTTCACGTCTCATAGCTGCTTCTACCTGTGGAAAAGGAATGGATTCGTCAAAACGGCGGCATTCTAACACCAAGGGAAAACCTTTGCCTGTATCAATCCATGGCATCCACACAAGATGCCGTCAATCCGCTCGCGGAAAAGTTCCCAGGAAATAAAAGTTTCACTGCAGCGTAACAGAAGCGTCATCTGCAACTTCTAGCATGGCCCCCGTTGTTAACCCTCAGGCATAAATGCCATCCATTACAAGGATCGATGATGAAAAAGCTGACTGCTGTTGCCGTGGCCCTGATGGCCGCCACTTCCGCCGCCCAAGCAGCCGAAGTTTATAAAAACGAACAGATGAGCCTCGACATGTACGGCCGTATCTATGCCGGTCAGTTCTTTGGTGACAAGAAGAACGGCAGCGACGATTACAGCGCCAAGATCGGTGCCAACCAGTTCATTCGTCTGGGTGTCAAGGCGGACAGCGCCATCACTGGCACCATGAAGGCCATTGCCCAATACGAAACCCAGATGTACATCGGTGACAGCGAGAAGATTAACAACGTTGCTTGTACCACCACCAGCACCGATGCCAAGGAAGATGGTAATGCGGATCAAGGCACCCTGAAGACCACGTGCCAGGACGACAAGCTGCGTACCCGTCTGGCATTCGCCGGGGTGAAGTCCGATAACTTCGGCCAAGTGACCTTCGGTCGCCAAAAGGGTGCCGTCTCCCAAATCGCTGACTGGACCGACGTGGCGCTGTCTGACGGTTACGGCGCCGATGCGCTGGGCCACGGTGCCGACAAGTTCGGGACTGGCCGCTCTTCCGACCTGCTGAAGTACTCCGCCAAGTTCGGTGATCTGAAAACCGGCAAGTCCAACCAGGGCGCCCAGATTGACCTGAGCTACAAGTTCGATGGCAACAACACCGAACAGACGACCAGCGCTTCTGCCGATGCCGCCTACGGTCTGTCCGCTGCCTACTACCTGAACAACGGCCTGGGTTTCGGCGCTGCCTATAACGTCGGCCTGCGCGACAAGACTGGCCAGAGCGATGCCAAGCTGGCTCTGGTCGGCATCATGTTTGACAACAAGTCACTGTACGCCGCACTGAACTATGCCGACGGCAGCGACTATCTGGCAACCGGCACCGACCATACCGGTTGGGAAGCGGCGCTGGGTTACAACTTCGCCAACGGTTTCGGCCTGATGGCGCTGTATGACAAGCAAGAAGCCAAGACCAACGGCGTGAAGAGCGATACCGTTGACTACTACACCCTGGGCGCCCAGTACAAGTTCAACAAGTCACTGCGCGTGATTGGCGAATACCGTATCCAGGGTCTGGATGCCAAGGATGCCACCAAGCCGGAAGCCGTACAGAACGACTACCAGCTGGCAGCCCGTTACGACTTCTAAGTCGTCACCACCTCCGTACCGATTCAGGGGCCTCGGCCCCTGTTTTTTTATGCGCTGGCACCACGGAAATAACGATACCAGTCAACGATGACAGGGCCGGCAATAATAGTTATTCCGCCAGCATGGTATTAATATCGCCACCTGCATCCTGCGCAGCAAATACTATTTAAATAGCGGTGAAATATTTCACAACCATTTGAAATTAAAACAATATTTATATTGCCTGAGCCAAGAAAATATACGGATTAGTCGAGCTAACTCAGCGTAGATATATCGTTTGTCGCTCGAGCATTAACCACAAATAATGCCCCACCAGGCTGGGTGAGGCATGTCAGTCATCAATCCTTGCCCACGTCAGGGCTGTGGTACTGAGTGACGATCTCGCGGGAGGAGCGATAAACATCCGGGATCTGATCCAGGGCGTTGATGGTCACCCCCAGGTCGCGCAGCAATCCATCCTTGAGACCATAGATCCAGCCATGGATCGCCAACTCCTGACCGCGCTTCCAGGCATTCTGCACTATGGTGGTACAGCAGACGTTAGCCACCTGTTCCAACACATTCAGTTCGCACAGATAATCCTGCCGCTCATGCAGATCCGCTATCTCCTCGATCTGCTCGCGATACTTGAAGTAGATGTCCTTGATGTTACGCAGCCAGTTGTCGATCAGGCCGTGCTCATCGTTACCCATCGCCGCCACCACACCGCCACAGCTGTAGTGGCCACAGACGATGATGTGCTTTACCTTCAGCACATCGATGGCGTACTGGATCACCGACAGACAGTTAAAATCGGTGTGGATCACCAGATTGGCGACGTTGCGATGCACAAACACATCGCCCGGCAACAGCCCCAGCAACTCGTTTGCCGGCACCCGGCTGTCCGAACAGCCGATCCACAAATACTCGGGCGCCTGTTGCTGCGACAGCTTCTCGAAGAACTGCGGGTCTTCGGCCTTGATCTTCTCGGCCCAGTTACGGTTCTGCTCAAACAGGTGATTCAGCAGTCTCATCCATGACTCCCTTGTGATTGATGGCCATGCGCCAGCATGAGGCCAACGTGCGTCAGTTACCCGCCACCTTCATGGTATCCAGCAGCACAGAGCCGGTACGCAGGCTGGAGCGCGGATCCCAGTCGGCCCCGACCGCCACCAGGTGACGGAACATCTCTTTGAGATTGCCGGCAATGGTGATCTCCTCGACCGGATAGGCGATCTCGCCATTCTCGACCCAGAATCCGGACGCACCACGGGAGTAATCCCCGGTGACAATATTGACTCCCTGCCCCATCAGCTCGGTCACCAGCAGGCCGGTGCCCATCTGCCGCAGCAGCTGCGCCTTGCTCTGTCCCTCGCCCTGCACCTGCCAGTTGTGGATGCCACCGGCGTGGCCGGTGGATGGCATACCCAGCTTGCGTCCGGAGTAGGTGGTCAGCAGGTAAGTCTGCAACTGGCCGGCCTCGATGATGTTGCGCTCCACGGTGCGCACCCCTTCGCAATCAAAGGGCGCGCTGGCCAAGCCGCCGCGCAGCAATGGCTGCTCGGTGATGGTCAGCCAGTCAGGAAAGATCTGCTGCCCCAGCGAATCGAGCAGGAATGACGACTTGCGATACAGGTTACCGCCACCGATCGCAGACACCAGATGGCCAAACAGACCGGAGGCGGACTCCGGGCAAAACAGCACCGGCACGCTGCAGGTGCCGATTTTGCGCGCGCCGAGCCGGGAGACAGTACGCTCTACCGCCTCTTCGGCGATGCGCTGAGGCGTCCAGAGATCATCGATATGCCGGCATGAGGAGTAACCGTAATCACGCTGCATCTCACCCGCTTGCTCACCGATCAGCACACAGCTCAACGAGTGGCGAGATCCGGCATAGCCACGGACAAAGCCATGGCTGTTGCCATAGACCTTGATGCCATGGTGGCTGCTGAAACCAGCACCGTCAGAGTGTTTGATACGGCTGTCGAGGGAGAGGGCGTGCTGCTCGCAAGCCCGTGCCAGTTCGATGCCATATTCAGGATCGGCGGCCAGCGGGTGCAACAGATCCAGATCCGGAGCCTCCCACGCCAGCCAGTCGGCATCAGCCAGACCGGCAAACGGGTCAACTGCGGTGTGACGCGAAATATCCAGCGCCGCCTCGACGGCGCGTCGCACGGCGTCCGGCGACAGATCCGTGGTCGACGATGAGCCCTTGCGCCCTTCACGATACACGGCGATCCCGAGCGCCCCATCCTTGTTGAATTCGATACTCTCGACATCCCCACCACGGGTGTTAACCGACAAGCCGGTCTGTTTGCTGATCGACACTTCGGCACTGTCTGCGCCCAGCGAACGGGCAATGGCCAGCGCATCGGCAACAGCCGATTCCAACTGGGTCTGTTCCTGGCGTATTTGCTGCTGCAGATCCATAGTCACTACTGTCTTGTTCTCATTAGCCGTCCAGCCTATCACAGGCCAGCAATCAACGGGAGAAGCTGGTAACATATCGGGCAACTGAAGTGGAAACCGACACATGCATAATCAATTCGACGAGACAGCCCACGACGACGAGTGGGAATACGAAGGCCCCAGCAAGAGTGAAATGAAGCGTGAATCCGAACGCTTGCAACAGCTGGGAACCGAACTGGTGAACCTGAAGCCGACCGAACTGGCCAAGGTTCCGCTGGACGAGGAGATGCTCGATGCCATCGCCCTCGCTCACCGTCTGCAAGGCAAGCGCGAAGCCTTTCGCCGCCAGTTGCAGTTTATTGGCCGCCTGATGCGCAACAGTGAAGTTGACGCCATCGAACAGGCGCTGGAGGTGATCCGCAGCCGCCATGTGGCCGGCAATGCGCGCATGCACAAACTCGAGCAACTGCGCGAGAAGCTGATTGCCGATGGCGACGAGGCGATCAACGCCCTGCTGGGTGAGTACCATGAACTGGATCGGCAGAAGCTGCGTCAGCTGGTGCGCCAGGCCAAGAAGGAGCGTGAGGGCAACAAGCCGCCCGCCGCGTTCCGTGAACTGTTCCAATACCTGCGCGACGAGCTGGAAACCCTCATCTGACGGCCCTGCGCCAAGCAGATGCAAAAAGGGCGGAGAATTCCGCCCTTTTTCATCTGTACATTCATCTGCGCCAGCTCTGGCTGCGGGTCTGTCGCCGCGGCTAGCGGGTGCCGCCGATCGTCATCATATCGAGCTTGAGAGTAGGCTGGCCGACACCGACCGGCACGCTCTGGCCATCCTTGCCACACACGCCGACCCCGGCATCCAGTGCCAGATCATTGCCGACCATGGAGACTTGCTGCATCGCATCCGGCCCATTGCCGATCAATGTTGCGCCCTTGAGCGGTGCGGTAATTTTGCCATCTTCGATCAGGTAAGCTTCAGAGGCCGAGAACACAAACTTGCCGGAGGTAATGTCCACCTGTCCGCCCCCAAAGTTCGGGGCATAGATACCGTGTTTCACCGACGCTATGATCTCCTGCGGATCATGTTCGCCGGCCAACATATAGGTATTGGTCATCCGCGGCATCGGTAAGTGGGCATAGGACTCGCGGCGGCCGTTGCCAGTCGGCGCGACCCCCATCAGGCGGGCATTGAGCTTGTCTTGGATATACCCCTTGAGGATGCCCTTTTCGATCAGCACGTTGTACTGACCAGGCGTCCCCTCATCATCAATGCTGACCGAACCGCGGCGGCCCGGCAGACTGCCATCATCGACGATGGTACAGTGCTCGGACGCCACCTTCTGACCAATCCGTCCAGCAAAAGCGGACGAACCCTTGCGGTTAAAATCGCCTTCCAGACCATGTCCGACCGCTTCATGCAGCAAGACACCAGGCCAACCCGGTCCCAATACTACCGGCAGCGTACCGGCGGGCGCATCGATCGCCTCCAGATTGACCAGAGCCTGCCGGACGGCTTCGCGGACATACCCCAGCGCCCGCATCTCGCCGGCGACCGGATCAAAGAAGTAGTCATAGCCAAACCGGCCACCACCACCAGAACTGCCTCGCTCGCGGCGGCCACCGCGCTCCACCAGCACGGTACAGTTCAGGCGCACCAGCGGCCGGATGTCGGCGCTGAGAGTGCCGTCGGTGGCTGCCACCAACACCTCTTCATAGACACCGGACAGGGACGCGATGACCTGGTTAACCGCCGGGTCCAGAGTACGCGCAAAACGATCCATCTGTTCCAGCAACGCGATTTTTTGCTGTTTGTCGAGTGAGCCCAAGGGGTCAAGCGGTGCATACAACAGCGGCGCCTGAGCCGGTTGCCAGATGCGGATTTCACCACTGCCACCGCTCTGCGCTATGCCGCGCGCGGCGATCACTGATTGGCTCAGCGCGTGTATCGTCAACTCATCCGAATAGGCAAAGCCGGTCTTCTCACCGCTGATGGCGCGAACCCCGACCCCCTGGTCAATGTTGTAGCTGCCATCCTTGACGATACCGTCCTCCAGTACCCAGGACTCGTGATAGCTGCTCTGGAAATAGAGGTCGCCGAAATCCACCTGATGAGTCATCAGCTGGCGTAGCATACGGGCGAGAATGGCCTCATCCAGCTCATGGGGCCGCAGCAGGCGTTCAGAAACTTGATTCAACAACATGACGCTTCATCTCTCCAGGCGCCCGTCAGCCGGGCATGCTCCAGCACCGGCATATCGGTGCGGACTTGTAAAATCAGCTGTGGATCCAGGGTCGCTATCAGCACGCCCGGCTCATCATCCAGCTCACCCAGCACGCGTCCCCACGGATCCACAATCAACGAATGCCCCCAGGTGCGCCGGCCGCCATCGTGCTCGCCGCCCTGATTGGCGGCCAATAGATAACACTGGTTCTCAATGGCTCGCGCCTGTAACAGGGGACGCCAGTGGGCGGCACCGGTCACAGCGGTGAACGCTGCCGGCACCAGCAGGATCTCGGCGCCGGCCACCCGCAGCCGGCGATAGAGTTCCGGAAAGCGCACATCGTAACAGATGGACAAACCCAGACCACCAAAAGGTGAAGAGACCACCTGACACGCATTACCGGCGGCAAAACTGTCCGATTCCCGATAGCGGCGATGACCATCGGCGACATCGACATCGAACAGGTGCAGCTTGTGATAATGTCCGCGCAGCTGGCCATCGGCATCATACACCAGTGTTGTGGTATGCAAGCGCTCGGCAGAGGCCGTTTGCGTCGGCAAGGATCCGGCAACCAGCCAGATACCGTACTGCCTAGCCCAGCTCGCGAGCTGTTGCTGAATCGGCCCCTCACCGACAGGTTCAGCAATCGCCTGGTAATCCGCGGTGCTACCCAGCGCCGCAAAGTTCTCCGGCAATAGCACGAGCAGCGGCCGCTCGGCAGGCAAACGCATCAACAGCGCGGCAATCTGCTGTCGATTGGGCTCCCACTGCGCCTGACTATTCAGCTGTAGAACGGCTAGTTTCATTATTTCTTCCCCTCGGCGGGACGCGTGTCACGACCGGTTTCTATCACTTCCGGTGCCCCCAGAGTCCCGCCCACGGCAAAGCGGATTTCGGTGATGACATCCAACACCGGCGACAGCAGTTTGGACGCGGCCAGCACATAGATACCCGTCACCGGTGTGACCGCGACCGCAGTGGCCAACGACAGCTCATTGGCAAATTGCGGGCGGAAACTGATGCGATAATCGATCTTCTGGCTATTCAGATCCAGCGTGCCCTTGGCCTTGATATCGCCGGCATCCGCCTCGAGCAGAAAATCATCACTGTGAATCACGCCGTTGTCGATTTGGCTATGGAAGCGGATCCGCCGGAAGAAGAGGCCTTTCTCCAACAGATCACTAAAATCAAGACTCAAGCGGCGCATTACGGCGTGTAACGAAAACACCGACAACAGGCGTGTCCCGGTAGACCCCATGTTCCGCAGCATGCCCTCGCCACTCTCGAAACGTAATTTGCCGGCCAGTGACGGTTTATCAAAGCGATACAAAGGGCCTTGCCAGGTCAATTGCGAGTCAAAGCTGGCCGGGGTACCACTGAAGCCCAAGGGATAATCCAGAGCCTGTAGCCAGGTCTCGAGGCTGGCAATCTGGCCGTTAAGCTGCAGCTGGCTCTGGGAGGCCCCCGCAGTCAGCTGCCAGGCGCCTTGGCCGCTGACTTTGTTATTGCCTTGTTGCAGCAGTAAGTTATCGACTTTTAATCCCGTCGCCGTCGGACGCACCTGCATCTCGAGGCGTCCAAGCTGCTGTTTGCCCAATACACAGCGTTGACACGTCAGATTGAACGGCGGAATCGCGGCCAGCGTGCTGAGTTGCTCAGCACGACTGGGCATGGGAGCTGGTGCAGCGGCAGCCGTTTTGTCATCCGGATGCCAATCCAGATAAACCAGATCCAGCGACCAGGGTTGCGTCCCCTGTCGACGCGCGCTGGCAGTGACCTGATTGGCCAACAATTTCCACTCTTGCTGCTGCGGATCCTGACGGCCACTGAGTGTCAACTTGTCCCAAGACTGCTGTTGCCAGCGGAATTTAGGCACCACCAGCTGCCAGGAACGCTGTACCGGCAAGCTACTGAGCAACTGGGAGGAGGAGGTCGATGCCGACGCGTCGGCCGCTTGAATACGCTGCCACCATGCTTGCCATGCATCCGCATCCAGCTCCGGGAAGTTCAATTGCAGATGAAAGGGCGCCCACGTTTGTCCCGTCGGTTCCAATTGTTGGTTGCCGAGCCAGAAACGACTGAACATCTGCTTGGCTGGCAACCAATCCCCCTGCCAACGCCAGCCAGGCTGCCACTCTGCCTGCAGCTGGCTTGCATTCTGATCTCCGCGCGCCGACAGCCGGAAAGGCCGTGCATCCGATGCCGCCTTGGTATAGGGAGCCGGCAGTGCTAGTGCCAGACCACGCAGCGAACTCTGCCACTGCCCCTGATAACGATAACCTTGTGGTTGCAGCGTTAATTGCAATTTGCCCTGCCAGGGCGTCCGACCTTGCACTACGGGTTGCCATCCGGCAGGCAGCGTTGCCGCCGCACTCGACCAAATGCCATCCATCTGCAGATCAACCAGATAGCTGTCGCCTTGCTGGCGTCCCTCATAGTCCAACCGCACCGGTTGCCCCTGCCAAGCAGCCGTCAACCCTTTGAAACGCGTCTCCTGTTGGGTGAACTCCAGCCGCCCATCCAACCGCGACAGCGACAATCCAAGATCGCGAACCGTCAACTCGTTGCCGGCAAAATCAACATGGCCCAACAGATCGACCGGGCTGCCATCCAGAGGAATGACCAGTTGCACCGCCCCCTGTAACGGGTGGCGGAGTGGCAGAGCCTGCATGGCACTGCCCACAGAGTCGGCAACACCGGAGTGAATCAGATACTGCTGCACTGCGGCGGCCTCACCCTGCACATCGGCATTGATATACAGGCGCGCATCCTCCGCCAGCGCCGGAAACCAGGCATCTATGTAGTTTGATTTGGCTTGACCCAAGGTGGCTGCCGTACTGCGCATCGCCAGCGTATCATTCTGGAACAGCAGATCGAGACTCAGATCCGTGAGCGGTTGCCACTGCGGATCAAATTGAAAACGGGCGTTGCGCAACGGTACCTGAACCTGAAAACGGCCACCGCCATCATGGTAGGGAAACGCATCTAACGGGCCATTCCACAACAGCACAGCCCCATCGACCGAGCCCTGTTGCAACGCGCTGCGCAGGTAATCGGTCAGCCGCTGCCCCATCGCCAGACGCGGGTAGTAACGCCATGCCTGACCCGCATCATGCAGATCTATGTCCGACAACAGGTAGAGTGCTGGCGCCGCTGTCGTGGGTAGTGTCAGACGAACATCACTGTTCACCGACAACGCAGGGGTGCGCAGCTGCACACCCTGGGCCATGAGAACCCAGCCATCCCGCCGCTTCTGCAGCGCCAGCGCGGCATCTAATGACGTCAACGGAATATCGGCGGGAAAATAGGGACCGACGCGAAGCGTCTGTGGGCCGAGAGCGAGCTGTAATTGCCCCCCGGCAGGTGATAACGCGAGCAGACCGTCCATCTGCTGCACACCGGGCAACATCCCCCAACGCTGCCACCCCACCCGCTGCAGACGGGCCTCCAGCTGCCAGTCATCACTGCCCAGGCGGTGCTGCACGCGAATGTCATCAACCCGTCCTTTCGGTTGCAGTTGCTGCAGCGCCTGACCCAACTCGCCTTGCGTACCCGACAACAGCACCAAGGCCGGGGTAACGGCCGCCAGGTTGATCGGGTCCAGTTCGCCACTGAGATGCTGATCCTGCATGTCCAGCTGCAACTGCCACGGCTGCCAGCCCTGGTGCTCATCTCGCACCTCGAGCCCCTGGGAGCTCAGCTGCCAACCTTGGGCCAGTTTTTTCCACTGCAGCAAACCACCTCGGGCCGCCACGCTGTGGGTTTGACCATCGCGTTGCCAGGACAACGCGTTCTCACCCAACTGCAGCTGGGCCAGCTGCCAGGCTCGTGCCTGGCGTTTCAGCCAGAAACGAAAATCCAGTTCTCCCTGCAAAGCAGGCTGTACATCAGACGCATCCGAACGCGCCGAGCTCTGTAAAAACAGCGAGCCATCCAATGCCGCAGGCGTGTCGGCACGACCATGAAAATCGGCAATCAATTGCAGATGGGAACGCACTCCCGGGTGCGAAAACGCCAGTTCACCGACACCACTATGTCGCAGACCACGATTGCTCCAGCTGAGATTGACAATTTGCAATCGCGTCAGCTCGCCCATCGGAGTACGCAGCTTGATATCGCTGTCTTCCAACGTGAAATGCTGAAATTGTCCCAATAGCAGGGTCGCCAAGGGTTGCCAGTCGGCGGAAGCTGCCGAGCTATCACCCTGTTGCTGCTCGATCCATTGACTGTCGACACGCAGGTGAACCTCGGCGAAGCGTAAACCGCCCAACTCCCAGCGACGGGCCATCAGGCTGTGCCAGGGGCGGATCCGGATCTCGGCATCACGAATCGACAACGCCCACCCCTGGTGCTGACGCGGGCTGACCGCCAGATCATGCAGCGTGATGGCCGGACCATACTCACTCCAACTAACGCCCAGCGAGCGCACATCAGCCTGCAATGAGGTGCCATCGAGCAACGCATCCAGCATGGCCTGCCGCTGGGTCTGCACCCAGGGCAGTCCGAAACGCGCCAACGTCACCAGGATGGCGATCAACAGCAGTGTCAGCGCACTCAGGCGCCAGGCATGAAACAGTGAGCGGCGAATCACTACATCATCACCACATCAAACTGTTCCTGACTGTACAGCGGCTCAGCCTGCACCTTGACCTGCTTGCCGATGAACACCTCCAACTCGGCCAGACTGTGGGACTCCTCGACATGCAGCGCTTCGGCCACCTGCAATGAGGCATACACCACGAACTGATCGGCATCGTAGGCCCGGTTGACGCGCAGGATCTCGCGCAGGATCTCGTAACAAACAGACTCAACCGTTTTGACGCGACCTCTGCCTTTGCATTCCGGACACTCGGAACAGAGGATATGCTCCAGGCTCTCACGGGTACGTTTGCGGGTCATCTCGACCAGCCCCAGATGGGAGAAACCATTCACCGAGGTCTTGGCACGATCACGCGCCAACGCCTGTTCCAGGCTCTGCAGCACTCGGCGCCGGTGATCCTCAGACTGCATATCGATGAAATCGATGATGATGATGCCACCCAGATTCCGCAATCGCAGCTGGCGCGCAATGGCCGCCGTCGCCTCAATATTGGTATTGAAGATGGTCTCTTCCAGATTGCGGTGACCGACAAAGGCGCCGGTGTTGATATCAATGGTGGTCATCGCCTCGGTCTGGTCAATGATCAGATAGCCGCCCGATTTCAACTCCACCTTGCGCTCCAGCGCACGCTGGATTTCATTCTCGACATCATGCAAATCGAATATCGGCGAGTCGCCCGAGTAATAATCGAGTTTGTCGACCATCTCGGGCACAAACTCCTCGGTAAACGACTTCAACTGCTCAAACGTCAGACGAGAATCCACCCGGATTTTGTCCAGTTCAGTGCCAACAAAGTCACGCAGGATGCGAAACGCCAGCGACAGATCTTCGTACAGTATGCTGCACGACTTGTTCAGCAAACGTCGCTCCAACACCTTGCGCCAGAGACGCTTCAAAAACTGGGTATCTTGCTCGAGTTCGCGCTCGCCAACGCCTTCCGCCGCCGTTCGCACAATAAAGCCACCAAGTTCGTCGACCTGACGCTGGACTATCAGCTTGAGGCGTTCGCGCTCCGACTCGCTATCAATGCGCTGCGAGACGCCAACATGCGCACTGCCGGGCATGAAAACCAGATAGCGCGATGGCAGCGTGATGTCCGTGGTCAGACGAGCGCCCTTGGTGCTGATAGGGTCCTTCACCACCTGGACCATGATGTCCTGGCCCTGGCGCACCAGCTCGGCGATGTTGCCCACCTGAAAGTGCTCTTTCTCGCGCACATCCACACATTCGGTGTGGGGCACGATATCGGAGGCGTGCAGGAACGCCGCTTTTTCCATGCCGATATCGACAAACGCCGCCTGCATGCCCGGCAGGACGCGACTGATCTTGCCTTTATAGATGTTGCCAACCAGACCGCGCCGGGCCTGACGCTCAATGTGTACTTCCTGCAGGATCCCGTGTTCGACAAGGGCGACCCGGGTCTCCGATGGGGTAACGTTAACCAGTAGTTCGGTCGACATAAGGACGTTCCTTGCCTGAAGGGTTAAAGTGTCTCGCGCAGCAACAGATCGGTTTCCAGCAGTGGCAGTCCAACCACTGCGCTGTAGCTGCCGGCCAGATGGCTGACAAATTTGCCACCTATGCCCTGAATGCCATAGCCGCCGGCCTTGTCAGCCGGTTCTCCCGTCTGCCAGTATGCCGCAATTTCTGCCTCATCCAAGGCGCGGAAAGTCACATCCGTCACGACGAGTCGCTGGCTGATGCCCGAGGCAGAGGCGACCGCTATCGCGGTCATCACCTGGTGGGTTCGTCCGGAGAGCAAACGCATCATGCACGCGGCATCCTGCTGATCGCGCGGTTTTTCCAACACGTCACCGTCCAGCACCACTATGGTATCCGCGCCCAGCACCGGCAGCTGCCCGGCGCAAGCCTGCCAACCGGCCAACGCTTTGTCAGCGGCCAGACGACGCACATACGTTTCCGCAGGTTCATCAGGACGGCGAACCTCCTCGACATCAACACGTAACAACGCAAATGCGACACCCAGCTGGGTCAGCAATTCACGGCGGCGTGGCGAAGCCGACGCCAGATAGAGGCAAGGGGCGGAAGTCATCATCGGATATGAAAACGGCGGCGCAGTTTGCGCAGAGTCAGAAAAGTCAGCGGCCAGAGCAGAACATTGCTGGCCGCCGACCAGAAGAGGCGATAATTCAATGCGGCCACACCGAACAGGTGCTCCGCCCAAAACACGGTCAACAATCCCAGCAGACTGATGCTACCCATCACCAACGCCTGCTGCCATACCGAAAAATTCCGAATTTTCTGGAACTGTAACGCCGCGACATAAGCCATGATCGCCATCGCCAACGCATGGATACCCAGCGTCGAGCCCAACAGTATGTCAAGCAACAACCCGGCCACCCAGGCCGTTCCGACATTGACTCTGTGTGGCAAGGCAATGACCCAGTACATGATGACCAGCGCCAACCAATCAGGACGGTGATAATCCAGCACCGACGGCATCGGCACAATGGACAGCAACAACGCCGCCAAAATCGTCAAGTAGATGGAGCCCACCCCATGACCGGTAATGTTCATCGTCTCTCCCCGGAAACCGGTTGTACCGTCACCGGTGCCGTCTGTGTGTTCGTGGCAACCTTGTGTGCGGATTTCGTCTTACGCACGGGAGCCGCCTTGCGATCCGCTGCAGGCTTGTTCGCCGCGGCGGCAGGCGTAACCTTGGGCTTATCCGCAACAGGTGTCACCGGCAGGGTGGCAACTGCCGCACTGGCGGCCGGCAAGACGGCTTGCGCCGCCGAGGCGGTAGCCGGTTCGGGCCACAACAACAACAGATAACGCAACCGATCCAGCGCGGCCAGCGGCACGGCCTTCACTTCGGCAAACGGCTTGCCTTCCTCGTAGGAGAAACGGGAAATCTTGGCGACCGGATATCCCATCGGGAAACGGCCACCCAGACCCGAGGTGACCAACAGATCCCCCTCCTGCAAATCGGCACTGCGCGGTATGTTCTTCAGCGTCAGCTCATCGAGAATACCGGTACCACTGGCGATGGCCCGGATATCATTGCGCATCACCCGCACTGGCAACGCATGGCTGAGATCGGAGATCAACAACACCCGACTCGTGGTCTTGCCGACACTGATCACCTGGCCAACCACGCCCAGGTCATTGACCACGGGCTGCCCTTCATAGACACCATTGCGCTCGCCGCGGTCGATGACAACCTGATGCACAAACGGATCTGAGTCCACAGCCAGGATCTCGGCCACCATCTTGCGTGAGTCAGCCTGTACCGGTGAACCCAACAGCTTGCGTAACCGTTCGTTCTCCTGAGCCAGCTGGGTTGAACGCAGCAGATCGCTACGCAACAAAAACAGTTGTTGCTCCAGTTTGCGATTCTCTTCCAGTAGTTCGGCACGGGTCTGAATCTGTTCGGAGACACCATCTGCCAACTTGCGCGGTGAATCGGCCAGATAGATCAGAGGGCTGACAACAGAGTCCAGATAAAGGCGCGCGCCGGAAAACAGGTGAAAACGCGCATCTGCCACGATGAGAGTCACCGAGAGCAGTACCGCGATGAAGAGTCGAAATTGCAGGGCCAGGCCCCGGCCAAAGATTGGGTTCATGCTGTCCGCTATACGAAACCGGCCCGCGAGGGGCCGGCTTCAGGTGTTATTCGTAGTGGAACAGGTCGCCGCCGTGCATGTCGATGAGCTCCAGAGCTCGTCCACCGCCGCGGGCAACACAGGTCAGCGGATCTTCCGCCACTACGACCGGAATACCGGTCTCTTCCATCAGCAGCCGATCCAGATCGCGCAACAGGGCGCCACCTCCGGTCAGCACCATCCCCTTCTCGGAGATGTCGGAGGCCAACTCCGGCGGAGATTGTTCCAGCGCCACCATGACGGCACTGACAATACCGGTCAGCGGCTCTTGCAGGGCTTCGAGGATCTCGTTGGAGTTCAGTGTGAAGCTGCGTGGGACCCCTTCGGCCAAGTTACGGCCGCGCACTTCGATTTCACGCACTTCATCGCCCGGATAGGCAGAGCCAATCTCATGCTTGATGCGCTCGGCCGTGGCTTCACCGATCAGGCTGCCGTAGTTACGACGCACATAGCTGATGATAGCCTCATCGAACTTGTCACCACCGATACGCACGGAAGAGGAGTACACCACACCGTTCAGCGAGATGATGGCAACTTCAGTGGTACCACCACCGATATCGACAACCATGGAGCCCGTCGCTTCGGACACCGGCAGACCGGCACCAATTGCCGCCGCCATCGGCTCATCGATCAGATAAACCTCACGCGCACCGGCGCCTTGCGCGGATTCCTTGATGGCACGGCGTTCGACTTGCGTCGAACCACACGGCACACAGACCAGAACACGCGGGCTGGGACGCAGGAAGTTGTTGTCATGCACCTGCTTGATGAAATGCTGCAGCATTTTCTCGGTGACATAGAAATCGGCGATGACGCCATCTTTCATCGGACGAATCGCCGCGATGTTGCCTGGCGTACGTCCCAGCATCAATTTGGCCGCATGGCCTACCGCCGCTACCGACTTGGCGTTACCGCCACGGTCCTGACGAATAGCAACCACAGACGGCTCGTTCAGCACAATGCCTTTGCCCTTGACGTAGATCAGCGTGTTGGCAGTACCCAGATCGATCGACAGATCGTTGGAGAACAAGCCTCTGAGATTCTTGAACATGGTAACGGAGGATCCTGATGTTGAGACTGGAAAAAGCCGGCTCACTTTACCAATCCGTCGCTCATTGAGCAAGCAGACATCCTGAGCCGGCAGCGCCGCTATGGCGCAGCATAACGCGATAAAATGCCGCGCTGCACCCAGTATGGAACAGCCCAGTTCAGGACTTTTCGCGGCGATAAATGATACGGTCGCTGCCGCGCCACTGGTTGAAATAGGCCCAGCCACTGGCTTCGTTATTCGCCGCTGTGCCATCCCCATTCCAGTCAAAGCGCAACCAGACGGGAGCCGCGGGCTGTTTGCTCAGATCGACGCCATAACTCACCCGGTCATTCACGCCGGGTGCTGAAAAATGCAACCACAGATAGCCAGCGCTGGCCTGCTGGCTGGCCGCTGTCCCGGGGACAGTGCGGGAGCTGCTCAACGCCAGCTGACTCTTGGCGTTACTCGCCAGCGTCAATTCACGCGTGGTCGCGGCGTACGGGCGATCGAAGACCAACGCCCCCGCGGTTTGCAAGTCCAGACGACTACAGCTGTCCAGCGCGTTGAGCGCCCAGCCACTACCGGTGAAATATTCAAATTGCAGCGGTACGGCCAGCGCCGAAGAGGGTGCCGCGCGACCACTGCCGGCATTCAACCGGCCAAGGCGCAGCTGCTGGGACCCCAACTTCAGCGCATCACAGTTACTGCCACAGGCCCCGGCACTGGCGCTGTGCATATCGGCATTACTCAGCGGCACCGAGAGCTGGTCTGTGCCCGTTAACCGGACCCCGACCGCCAGGCTGGCATAGGGACCATCCGGTTGATTGGCCGCCAGACGTCCGAAACTGACGGGGTAGAGGCTCAGGTTCTGCCGCCCCTGACTCCACGGAGCCGTAATTGCACTGAGGCGGCCATCCAGCGCCACGCCGTTATCCGCGTTCTCCGCCACCAGGGTGGTGTTGTCACGAATGAAGGCACCATTGGCCAGTGTGCTGTCGTAGTTTGTAGTGGTCTGGCCACGTTTGTTACGGGCCACGGCGTTATAGCTGATGGCAAAGGGTTGATCCATATAACTGAAGCCACTGGCAGCGCAGGCCGCCTGCAATGCCGGATTCTGGATCAGGTAGTCGTAAGGGGTAAAGCGCCCGACCGGTGCGCTGGAGGCCACCGGAAGCGTCATGCCCAGGTAACTGGGCGGCGTTGCCGTCAGCGCGAACACACCGACTTCGCTCAGCGTCTGGGTCAGGCTCATTTCGCCACTGGCGTTGGCAATGTGGTCATAGCTGGCCGTCGTCACGGCCGCATTCGTACCGCCTTGCGGCGCCAGCAGTTGACTGCCTAATGCGATGCCACTGAGCGCAAAATTGGGGGTCAGGCCATTACCGGTACACAGATCGGTATCGTTATCCTGCTGCCACGCCCGCGCACTGATCTTGACGCTAAAATCCTCACCGGCGCGACGAAAGGCAGGACAGCTGGCATTGGCCGCACTGCAGGTGGCTTCCGGCTGGATACAGAGCCCCGCCGGCGCGCTGACAAACTTGTCGCTGCCATTGATTACCAGGGTATCGTCACCGGTCGCAGTGGAGCCGGTGTAGCGTGCATCCAGTTGCATCTCGCCGGCATCGGCATAGTTAACGCTCAATGTCGCCTTGCCGCTGCTATCAAAAGTCAACGGCACGCTGGTGCGCGTCGCTTCGCTGAACCCGACCGCCGTGTTATTGACAGTGACCGCCGGCCGGCTCGGATTGACCGTACTGGCCGGGGTCACATAACTACTCCAGAACGCGAGATTGCGTGTCTGGCCGGCAAACGCCGGCACACAAAGATCGGCGCTGTCACTCTTGCGCACGGCCCGTAATGTAATACCGGTGGCCGGTTTGTTGGCCAGTTTCGCCGGCACATCAAACAACAGGGCGCTGTCCTGGAAGTCCAGCGTACAGGCGCCTGCCGTCAGGCTGCCGGTGTTACCAACGCGGCACAGCGTAGTACTTTGTGGTTTAGTCGATGGCGAGGAGGCGGTGACACCGAGGGTTACAGTTCCGGTCGTACGCTTGGCCAGCGTCAGCGAGCCAGTGCCATTGGTCAGGGTGACGACATTGCCGCCCACCCAGCCGCCGTCGGCCAGACTGGCAGGAGACAAGGTCGCAGTCACCTTATCGGTGATCAGGCTGCTGCACGCGGCATTGGCACAGGCCCGCACCGTCATGGTCTGCGGTGCACAAGTCAGCGGGTTGCCGGACACATCAAATTCGAAATGGTCAATCTGGGTACCAACCGGGCTCGACTTCAGCGCACACACCTTGAAGTCATCCAGCTCATGGTTGTTATAGGACCCACCGGTCGAACCGGTCAGCGACAGGTAGAAATTGTCTGGTACAGCACCCTGACCGGTTATCGCCACCGCATCAAACGGCGAGATCAGCGTCTGGTAACCATTGCCATCCTTGACATCGCGCTCCAGCGATACCATGGCCTTGCCGCTGCTACGGGAGTCGACAGTCAACCGATATTTATGGTTGGGAGCGGCACTGGTGGTCGCGCGTTTATCAATCGTCGGCGACAAGTTGGCGGCGGTGCCGGTCAGGTATTTGTAATTGGACTTTGCCGAACCGCGGATCGCAATGGCCTGCGCCCGCACCCCAGGTCCGCCAACCTTGCCTTCATTGGCACTGGAGAAGTTGCCATATTCATCCAGGCCGACACCAATCCAGCCACCGGCAAATCCCGGCGTACCGTTATCACGCTGCGCATAACCCAAAGCACCGCCATAACTACCGGGCTGCGGCGTAATGGTGGCGTCGGAGAGAATAATGGCCAATCCATCGCCACCTGTGCCGCTGTTTTTCGACCAGGCGAAATAATTGAACTCCACTTGCACGAGATTGGACTGGCCGGGAAATAATTTTTGATAAGTAATAGATGATGCCTGATTTCCAATATCCTGAGTCACATTCAAACGATTTGAATTAATATATGGCGGCAACGACGAGCCTAATGCTTTATATATCCAGTCGCTACCCAATGCCGAGCGATTAAAATCATCGCTATAACAACTCAATGCTGGTGTGCTGTCATAAATAATTTGACTACTACCCATCAAGTAGACATTTTTTGCCGCCAGCCGGCCCGTTAAAGTTGCATTATTAGTCAGCGTTGCATTGCCCTCGACATAATATGCACCTTGGGTCTGGGTATTTCCGGACATATTGAGCGCGCCGGTGACATAGACATCCAAACTGCTCATGCCAGTAAAAACAGCGGTATTGTCGAGTCTAAAGTCACCATTCACATATAATGTTGTTGGCTCTACCCCAACGATATTAATGGTGCCCTGACTGAGAAAGACCGAACCATCAACAATATACGTTTTCCCTGCGGTGAGGGTCAGCGTACCATTATTGTAAAAGACTAATGATTTAGTAACATATGTAGAATAATTATTAGAAAAAGAAGCCGATGCCTTAGGCCCATTAACTTCTAACGTTCCAATATCCCAGCGGTTGCTATCCGAAGCATTCCGACTACCATATCCTGCGGTAGAACCCAAAATAACTGAGGGTGTCGTCCATGTCGCCACAGTATAATAACCGGAGTCAGGACTAGTCGGTATTATTGGTCGCGTCCGGCTGGCGCTAGGAATTTTCGTAATCTGACATTTTCCAGAACCGCACGCCTGATTACTCATTTCATAATCGTAACCGGTGACAGTGGCAAAACATAAATCCAATGCCGAATAATTGGTAATACGAGCCCCCGTCTGCATATACAAGGTGCCATCGGCGGCATAACTCTGCGCCGGCCCGGGCAACACACTACTGCAGTCGATTGCCTGGGCACTGGGTATCAGCATCCACAGCAGCACACCCAGGATCCCGATTCTGATCATTGTTGGCCCCCTTCGAATGCCTCAACCACTATGGTGCGGCTAACCGCAAAGTCCGACCCATTGCCACTACTGTCATGGCCGCAACGCCCTGTGCTGGTCAGACGCAGAGTGGTCTGTACGCCGGTGCTGACTGCCGCCGAGACGGCCTGGCAGCTGACATCATAGCGGCAGCCCTCCAGTCCGGTCGTGGTCGCAAAATCACGGCTCAGTGCCGGCTGCCGGCAGCTGCTGCTCGGCACGACGGGCTGTGATGCCGTCGCGAGCGGAAATTCGGCCAGCAATTGGTACTCGATGCCGGTCTGCGCCGCCATCAGGGCGCGCAACGCCTGCACCTCAACCGCATGCTTCTCGCTGCTATCGGTCAACAGACGCGCCAATGCCGCCGTCAGCAGCCCGAAAATCAGGATGACAAACAGGGCCACCATCAATCCGGCCCCCCTGTGCCGACCCGGATTAGGGGACATTGACCACCTCCACCAGATGGCTGAATTGAATCGACTCGCCGCGACGACTGAACAACAGGCGAATCATCACCTCGCCGCTGCTGTTGAATGCCGTGTCTTCCATGCTGAAGCTCGCCGTTTGCAGATCATCGGCCATCGCCGAGCTCTGCACGGCGCCGCCAGCCAGACGCTGCTCGCTGCGCTGTAACTGGCTGCCGCGCTGACAATAGCTGACCACACGGTCGGCATAGTAGACGCGTTGTCCCGGTGATGCCGTCGCAAAGCCGCCGTTGTAGCTGGCGCCGCTTTGTGCCTGTAGCGTCACGGTCTGCTGCGCCGCGCTGGTGACGAGGCTGGCCACTTGCAACGCGCAGTCACCATGGCTACAGCGGTACGGTGCGCTGGCCGTATCCAGGCCGGCCGGGTAGATCAGCGCCAGATCGCCGGCATTGATGTTCTGACTGTTCACCGCCGGCAAGAACTGGATCAGTGTCGTCGACGCCGAGCTGACCGGCGCCTGCAGATAGCGGGTCACCGCCTTGACGGGCCAGAATGTGACACACTCCCGGCCAGCAGCAACACTGACCGACCCGGGGATCGCATCCCGCAGTTCACGGTTGAGGCGTTCAACGCCGAAGCGGACATCATTCATCAGCTGCTCACGCGCCGCCGCATCGACATACAAGCGGGTGCCACTGCCAATAAATTGCGTCGTAAACAGCGCCATCACCCCCAACAACACGATGACGATGACGATCTCCATCAGGGTAAAACCGCGCATCTGGGACCGCATCAGTAATTTCCCCGCTCAAATGCAAACGGCAAGGTGCCGCCGGCAGGCAGCCGGATCTGCAGCAAAACATGCTTGGCCTGCGCGCAATTAGCCGCACACCCCGCCACGGCCGTGACCGCGATATGCACACTAAAACCGGCGTACTCGCTGGCCTCGCCACTGCTGTCCTGGGTAAAGAAACTGGCTCGGACCCAGTTACCGCTGTCGCAGCTTGTCAGCCCCTTGTTACAGATCGCCGCAGTATCAAAATCATCGACATCATTAAACAGATAGGCCCTGGTCTCACCACTATCCGGGCCGTAGCTAGCGCTGGCGGTGCACGTCGGGTAAGTCACGCCATTGAGCACCTCACCGCAACGCCACCGGCTGCCATTGAGATCGGAATTCTGATCGTAGGCTCGGGACAACATCTGGTTAAATAAGCGTTGAGCCAGCTGGCTGGCGCGCACCTCCTGTACCGGATCCAGCGCCTTGCGACTCTGATCGACCAGCAACCCGACCATGGGCACCAGCACAATGGAGAGCAGCACCAGGGTGATCACCAACTCCATCAGGGTGAAGCCGCGCGCTTTAGCCAGCATGGATATAGCCCTCGGCCTCGATCACCACCCGTCGTTGGTCACTGCCGGCAGAGATCGTGATCTGGCAGCCGCCCTGGCAGCTGCCCAGCGGACGGCCAAGACGGTCAAAATGGAGCGCAAACTGACTGCTGCCCGAGGCTAATTGCAGCAGTACGCTGCTCTGTCCGGTCACAATGTTGCCACGATCCATGGCCAGGCTATCCCAACTGCCTATCGCCGGAGGGGGGGCGCAAGTCGCCGCTGTGCCTGCCGTGGTCGCGCTGCCAAAGCGGTAACCATCCACCCGCAGCCAGCTGCAACGGGCATCCGGTGTCGCGCCACTGATATCCGGTTCATTCATGTTTCGCAGCTGAATCAGCCTGAGGCGGGTCACCAGCTGATCACTTAATGTGTCGACCTCATACTCCTGACGTCCCACCCAGCGGCTGGCCACCGTCACCGACACAATGCCGAGCAGCACTATCACAATCACCAGTTCGATCAGCGTGAAGCCGCGTTGGGTATTCATAATTTCAGCATGAAAACACAATTAAAACGGGGTGTGACATAGTTGCCAACACCCCGTAAAAAGCCCTGATGATGGCTAGAAAATTAACCGCAGTTCACGGTAGTTGGAACGATGGTTGTTGCAACACTGGTGGATGTAGCCTCTGTGTATTGCACATAACAGTTCTCATATCCTGCAGTCGGTACTCCGCTGGAGGATGCCAAAGTGGCAGGATACAGTTTTATCACCCCAGAAACCGGAGCGGCGAAAGTCCAGTCACTGCTGTTTAGATCCGCAGCCATTTTCAAGTCCGCAGCGGTCGCTTTCGGATAACCATATGCGGTGTTGACGGTACCATTGTTCACTGTGGCAGTAGCTGAAGACGAAGTCTCCTTTCCTTGAATCACCGCCTTGCTATAGACCAGCGATGCACCGCCGCTAATTGCTGCCTTAGCACCATTCAAAGTGGAAATGCGCGCATCGCCTTGCAAATTCAAGAACTTAGGTGCAGCAGTGACGGCCAGAATGCCGAGGATGACGATCACGATCACCAGCTCGATCAGAGTAAAACCTGCGTTACGTTTCATGGTTCTTCTTCCTTCCTGTTTTAGTTCAGAGTGTATCAAGCTGACACGGAATGCCCTGTCAATTGTTGATATGGGTAACCACCTGCCCCGACGCGGGACGATAGCTGAAGCTCTTGTAGCGATCGGTTCGGTTATTGGGATCCTGATAACCGCCATCCGCCGTCTTGGCAAGAGCGCTGACCAGGTAGTAACGGCACACGCGATCGTTACCAGTACCATCGACCGAGACGTAATATTTCAGATCATTCTTGCTATTGACGACCGAACTGAAGGTGTCGGTGGCTTTCGGTGGGTTCTGCATCAAACCGTTCCAGATACTCAGGCAGCGCGCCGCGGTCAAGCCGGCAGGGGTGACATCGACAGTGCCACTGTCGCCAGTATCGATGGGGTAGCCTGGCGAAATCTCGCCATTGTCGATTTCAGTCTGGCTGGGCGTGGTCAGGTAAAAACGGTTGCCGTCATACAGTATGGTATTCAACCCGCCCTCCTTGCTGCGGCCCTTGGCTTCCCACTGGGCGCGCACCAGCAGGGTTCCGGTGGCAAAGCCACCCGAGACTCCCTCGACACTGGCATTCTTAGCCTCTTCGGTCACATCCAGAAAGCGTGGTAACGCCGTCACAGCGAGAATGCCGAGCACAACGATGACAATGACCAACTCAATCAGCGAGAAGCCCTGTTGCCGGTAGCGATATCGGTTTTTCATCGAGCCTTCCTTTTGCGTCAGCTTGCTGACGAAGATAACATCAGGATATCAAACAAAAACTCAATAGAACCATGGCTTACCTGAAATAACGTGCGCTGGCACGTCATCCGGCACGTTCAGGGTTCCAGGCTAATCCCACCGTTCTGCCAGCTGTAATACAGCGCATATGTGCCACGGCGAAACAGACAACCATCGGCCCGCGTTTCGATGACCATTGCCGCCGTGTCCGCCGTCTCCATCAAAAGTTGCCACAATTGCTGACAGCCAGAGCCGGATCCGGTTGGCCAAGGAGAGACAGGCCAGCCATGACGGTTCATGCTGAAGCCCTGCGCGGTCTGCCCAGGACGGGAAATGAAAAGATGCGCAGGACGATTGGCCATCAGCCACTCGCCATGCAACCACTGCACCCGCTCGTTGAGCTGACGAGCAGACTCCTGCCATCCCGCATCCCGGGTGCGAGAACTGAACACGGCAAAATGCGACAGCAGGGCACCGATAATCAACAAGACGACCGCCAGGTAGACGCAGAACCTGAGCAATCCCAACGTCTGGTGATTGGCCTCCTCCTGCTGCGACATCAGTGCCCCTTGCCTTGAACCACACTGAACATGTCCCACATCGGGGTAAAAATCCCCAACGCCAACACCAGCACCATGCCGGCCACAATCACCAACAATATCGGCTCAATTCGCGCCGTCAGCGTTCGCAGGTCATAGTCCACTTCCCGTTCGTAATACTCGGCCGCTTCCTGCATCAACTCTTCCACCTGGCCGGTCTCTTCGCCTACGGCAAACATCTGCATCACCAGCGGTGTAAACAGCTGACTGGCCGCGGCACAACGCAACAGGCTCTCTCCACGCTCAACACCAGAACGCATCTCGCGGATACGTTGTGCCACATGGGCGTTGTCGACGGCATCGGCCACCAGGCTGAGCGCCTGATTCAGCGGCACACCGGCCCGCAGCATCATGGCAAAACTGCGGGCAAAACGGGCCAGCAAGGAACGCGTAATGATACTGCCGATGATAGGTAACCTAAGTTGCCAGCGCCCCCAGATCAGCCGCCCATTCGGAGTGCGGATCCAGTAGACCCAGGCACCGACCACAGCAGCGACGGTGAGCCCCATCAGCCACCACCAGCGCACAAACATCGCGGACATTCCCAGCAGAAAGCGGGTCATCAGCGGCAGTTCAACACCAAATTTGGCAAACATGCCGGCAAACACCGGTATCACTTTCAGGTTCAGAATGACCAAGGCGATCGCCAGCGCCATGATCACCATCAGCGGATAACGTAACGCCGCCTTGATACGTTTGCGGGTTTCCAGCTCCAGCGCAAAGTAATTCGACAACTGCAGGAAAGCCTCTTCAAGGCGACCAGTGTTCTCACCGACATGAATGATGGCAATAAATAGAGAACTGAAGACACGGGGATGAGATTGCATCGCCAGTGACAGGGGGCGGCCATTGCCCAGATCAGCCTCCAGCGCCAGCAGCGCCTTGCGCAGCGGTTTGCTGTGGGCCGAGTCCACCAGACCGTGAATCGCCCGCATGATCGGGATCCCGGCCTTGCTCAGGGCATACATCTGGCGGGTAAACATCACCAGCTGCTCCAGTGATATGCCACCTTCCACCAACCGCGACCAATCAATGCCTTCACGGGCGGCTTTACCTGCCCGCAGCGCGGTCGGCAACACACCACGCCGCATCAACATATCGGCAGCGGCCATTTCACTCGGCGCCTCCAGCGAGCCACTGACGGACTCGCCGCTGCTATTGCGTCCTTGATAGTGAAACGTTGGCATCAGCTGACCACCTCAGCCAGACGCAACACCTCATCCACCGTAGTGATCCCTTGGGTCGCATACTCGTAGGCCATCGTGGCCAGCGGTTTGTATTCGGGATGGTTACGCGCCGCTCGGGCAAACTGCTCCGGATCGCCACCGCGCAGCGCATCCATCATCGGCTGATCGAGCTCGAGCAGTTCAAACACCCCGATCCGACCGGTATACCCGGTGAAGTTGCAGCTCTGGCAACCTCGTCCCTTATGGTAAGTGCGTTGCCGCGCACTCTCACCGAACAAGGCCACCAGCCAGGTCATATCGGACGCATCCACGCTATGCACCTCATGGCAATGACGGCAAATACGGCGCACCAGGCGCTGCGCTATGATCGCCCGCAACGCACTGGCTACCAGATAGCCCGGAGCCCCCATATCCATCAGCCGCAACGCACTCGAGATCGCATCGTTGGTGTGCAATGTGGTCAATACCAGGTGCCCTGTCATGGCACCGCGCAAACCGATTTCGACCGTTTCCTGATCGCGCATTTCGCCGACCAGTAGAATGTCTGGATCCTGACGTAACGTCGCTCGCAGCACGCTGGAAAAATCAAGACCGATCTTGGCATTGACCTGAACCTGGTTGATGCGCGGCAGGCGGTATTCAACCGGATCTTCAACCGTGATGATTTTGTTCCCGGGCTGATTGAGCTCAGAAAGCGCGCCATATAGGGTCGTGGTTTTGCCGCTGCCGGTCGGCCCGGTGACCACGATCATGCCATGGGGACGTTGCAATTGACGACGCAGGCGATGCAACAAGTCCGCGGGTAACCCCGTATCCTGCAACGAGAGCAGACCCGCAGATTGATCGAGCAGACGCATCACCACAGACTCGCCATGTTGTACCGGCATGGTCGAAATCCGGACGTCGATGTCATGGCCGCGCACCCGCATGTTGAACCGCCCGTCTTGCGGCAGGCGCTTCTCGGAAATGTCCAGACCAGCCACCAACTTCAAACGCAACACCAGCGATGGCGCTATGCGCACCTCATTAAGAATGCTCTCGTGCAGCACGCCATCGATCCGCTGGCGAATACGCAGCACTTTTTCATCGGGCTCGATATGAATATCAGAGGCGCGCACCTGTACCGCATCTTCGAACACGGAGCGCAGCAGTTTAACAATGGTGGCCTCATTCTCGTTGCTGGAGGTCTCAGCCAACCCCATATCAAAATCGGTCGACTGATACTCTTCCTGCAGCTGCTCGGCAAAACTTTCGATTTCACGAGTCCGTCGATACAGCTGATCGAAATAGAGTAACAGCTGCGATTCACGAGCAACGGCAAGCTGCATCTGCCGTGGACTCACCATCGCCGCCAAGGCATCCAGTGCCGCCAGGTCGGCGGGATCCGACATCGCGACCGTAACTTCATCGCCGTTGATGTTTACCGCCAGCGCGCGATAACGACGGGCATGAACCTCAGGGATCAGCTGTACCGCTTGCGGCTGAATCGTCAGCTTAGAGAGGTCGAAGAATGGAATCGCCAGCTGCTGAGCCAGGAACTTCAGCAACTGCTCCTCGCCAATAAAGCCAAGATCAATCAACGTGGTACCCAGCTTGCGCCCGGTCTGGCGCTGCTGTTGTAACGCCATCTGCAACTGGTCTTCGGAGATAATGCCTTCGGCGACCAGCAGATCGCCCAGACGCATCTTGAGCCGGGGTTGTGCCATGGTCAGGACTCCAATTGACGCAAGCGTTGAAGAACAAATTGGCGCGAGGCCGTACTCAGGTTCAAGGTTGAAGCCCGTTGATAAGCATCTCGGGCGGCCAATGTCCGCCCCTGTTTATCCAGCGAAATCGCCAGCCCCAGCCACCAACGCCCCTCACCGGGTTGCGCCAGCGTCAGCTGTTGGTAACTACGCGTCGCGGTACCGTACTGTGACAGCTCCTGAGCCAGTGCCGCGCGAGTCGCGTAATAATCCATGTTGACGGCGACAAGGGGATCCAGCATCGCCAGCACCTGTAATGCCGCCGGTTTATCGCCCATCGCCATGGCCAATCTGGCTTGTAGCAAACGGAAATTGGCGTAACCGGGATCAATCGCAACCCCCTGTTCCAGCAACTGTCGAGCCTCTTGCAACCGGCCTTCGCCATACAACAAACTGGCAAGGCGTTCACGCAGTTCCCGATCCCGAGGGGCATTATCCAGTGCGCGATCAAATAACTCGCGGGCCTGAGTCAGATCCCCTCGCGCCAGCGCCTGCATGCCCTTGCTGCGATCGAGTGCGGCCATTTGCGCAGGAGTCATCTGCTCTTCTTCGATCTGCAACTCGCCCTTCGGCTGGGCTTCAGGTTGATTGAGCAACGAGGCTTCGGTGACTTGCGGACCTTCGTCTGGCCCCAACAAGGCATCGTCAGTCTCTGCGGGTGTCGTAGACGATACCGGTGGCAATGTGAAACGCTCCGGCGAGGCGGCAGCACGGACACTATCCGGCTCAACAGGTGTCACCGGCGCGGGAGCCGCCGCCACACTGACCGGAATAGCAGCCGCGGTCGCCGCCGACGACGGTGGCGATAGCGTGGTGATTGCCGAGGAGATTGTCGCAGTTGGAGGTTCGGCGGCAGACTGAGCCGGAGCCGGGTGTGACGCGACCGAAGGAACGGTCACATTCGGTTGTGACTGACGCCCCTCATTCATCCGACCGGCGCCCTGATGATCCAGCCACCACCATGACCCGCCTGCGGCGAGCGCCATCATCGACCCGGTCAGCAACAGATAAATCCATAGCGCACTGCGTCGAGGTGGCTGATAACGTCCATGACCTTCCGGCGCCTGACGCTGTTCCAAATCCTTCAGCATCGTATTGATGACACTCATAACGCACCTCGCAACAACCATGCACAGGCCGCAGCCAGCCCCCCCCACCAGCACCACCATAGCCATGACTGCGGTGCAGAGGCATCTTCCGTATCCCGGATGGCCGCAGTAACCAGACGCATAGAGACCTGACGACAACCCTGCCCGTACGCCAGCATCAGACTTTTATGTGCAAGGATATTAATCAGGCGGGGGATACCTCGGCTCGCGCGCCATAATCGACGGACTGCCGCGCCAGCAAACACTGGCTGCCCTCGATAACCAGCCGCCATCAGACGGTATTCCAGATACGCTCGGGTTTCATCACGCAACAGCGGTCGCAAGCGGTAGGAAAACGAGATACGCTGCCGCAGTTGACGAAACGCGTCACTGGCCAGACGCGCATCCAGCTCTGGCTGGCCAAACAGCACAACCTGCAGCAACTTTGAAGATTCCGTTTCCAGATTACCAAACAACCGGATCGCTTCCAGGCTCGCATCGGGCAGTGCCTGCGCCTCATCCAGCAACAGGATCGCAGAACGCCCTTCACGATGCAGCGCCACCAGACGCCGATGGATCGCATCCGTTACGGCAAGATCGCCTTGCGCCGAGTCCAATCCCAACTCGTGCGCGAGCGCCAGTCTGATCTCATCTGGCGCCAAGTACGGATTAGGCAAATAAATGACCTGATGTGTGGCTGCCAACTCTGCCATGAGCTTGCGCAACAGCAACGTCTTGCCGGTGCCGACCTCCCCCGTGACCTTGATAAAGCCCTCACCGCCGGCCAACGCCACGCGCAACACCTGCAGTGCCTCCTCATGCGGCGGCAAGCCGTAATAAAGGCCGGTATTCGGCGTCAGGCTAAAAGGGGGTTCCTGCAAACCAAAATGTTCCTGATACACGACTTACCGCTCCTGCGGGTACCACTTTTCCAATAACTGGTTCGACCGCTCCAGCTCTTTTTGCCAGGTATCACTTTCTACTACCTGGGGTTTGAGCATGATCACCAGCTCGGTCTTGTAAGTTGCATCTTTCCGGTTTGTGAAGGCCTCGCCCACCCAGGGAATATCTCCGACCCAAGGTACCTTGCTGACCACCTGTTCTTTATTGGTTCGCATCAAGCCACCAATGACAATCACATCCCCAGACTTGGCCTGAACCACAGTGTCGGATTCACGAATATTGCTATAGGCCAGCGGCAACTTATAGGTACTGGAGTTGCCATTCTGGGTACCCAGATCGATGGTTTTCTCCTGTTCGGTGACATCAATGACGGAAGGATGGATATGCAGCAAGACGTTGCCATCTCCATCAATTTGCGGCATGACGTCCAACGCGACACCGGAGAAAAATGGTGTCAGCTCAATATTGGGAGAGACAACATTGTTCGAACTGCTGGTCACGGTATCCGTCGAAACATTGGTAACAAAGTACTCATCGCTACCCACCTTGATGACCGCTTTTTGATTATTGGTCGCCGTCACTCGCGGGCTGGACAATGTATTGACGTCACCTTGCGTCTTCAAAAGATTAACCACTACATCGAAATTACCATCACTGAATTGCAACCCGGCACCACCACCGATTGCCGTCGCAATCTTGTCGGTCACAGCGGGCAATCCGACGAGAGAGCCCCCTTTGGTGATGCCCTTGCCTGTATTCCAGGTTGCACTGAGATTGTTCCACTCAATACCTTGTTGGTAGCCCTCATTGAGTTTTACCTCAACGATCTTGGCCTCGAGGATGACTTGACGTTTCAGCTGCTGCTCTGATTGCTTGAGAAAATCACGCACGGCCGCCAGCTCATCCGGCATGGCCCGCACGGTTACCAAGCCCGCTTGCGGGTTCAGAATCACAGCGCGCCCATCGCCGGACCCCACCAGATGCTGCAGCGCGACCTCCAGCTCTTTCCAGAAGTCGCTACGACTGGCAGTTTCAATCATGGTGCCGTTATTGTTGGTATTGGTTGCACTCTGATCCGATGATGAAGAGCCGCTGTTATTGTTCGACGAGTTGTTGTTATTGCTCTGCTCGGTCACACCACCTGATGTGATACTGGTCCGAGACTTGCCTTGCCGCGTCAACATCAGATAGTTGACCGGAAAGCTCTCAGCACGCAATCCGGCGGGATAGACGTGAAACACGGTTCCCTGACGGCGAATATCGTAGCCATACATACTGGAGACCGTATCCAGCACTTCTGGCAACGTGACTTCCTTGAGATCCAGCGTGATACGCCCCGTGACCCCTGGATGGACCGCCACACTGTAGCGACCATCTTTCATCAATGAAGCAAAGAATTCACTGGCCTCGACATCCTTGGCCGCCACGCGAAAGCGCCGCTCCGGCGCATAGGTTCGTGTTTGCGGCACGATCGGATTATTTGGCAGCAGCTCGGCTTGTACCGCGTCGGGAACAGCCAACGCCGCGGTTTGACCCGCCTCTTTTAGGGCATCCTTCGACTCTTGCGGATTGGGATGCTGATACGTGACACAACCCGCCATCCAGATGGCCATAGCGAGCAACGTAAACGGAACCGACAACTTGTTCATTGAATACGGACCTTATCTGAATAGAGGGAGAGGGTCTGGCGTCGGCCATCCCGCTCCAGAATGACGGCATCAGAGTGAATCGCCAGCACGCGATAACCTGCAACCTGTTGACCGATTTGCACATTTAAGCCGTTCAGCACCGCCGACCGCCCAGCGTTGGAAATCACTATGCCTTGTAGCTGGGGCAGCGGCTGCTGACTCAGCGTCGGATTATCGCTGTCAGGCATTCCGGCCAGCGGCATGGTTGGGTCAACAAGGGTATCGGCCAGCAAGGGCCATGACAGCATCCCCAGCAAACAGACCATACAGAATCTAGCCACGAATAAACTCCTTGCTGTCACTCAGGGTGTATAACTCCAGCTCAATGTTGGCTTCCGGATAGTGGTCAACCTGGTAATCGAGCGTCTTCCAATAAAAGTGGCCAGGTAGCCCCTCTAACGCCCTGAGGTACTGTAACAGGTCAAAATAACGCCCTTTAAGGCGCATTCGGATACCATGCTGATACAGAGGCAACGCTTTATCGCCATCCATCAGCGGCTCAGGAGCCAAAGAGGTCAATTCTTGCAGCGTTAGGTGACTAGAGTGTCCCAGCATCGACTGTAACAGCGCTGGCATCCTTGATGCTGGAATCAAATCCACCATCTGCGACTGCAACTGGGTATCCAATGCCGTGATCTGTTGCCGTGCCAGCACCAGCTGATCCCGAAGCTTGAGATTGGGATCTTGCAACAAGGCTTGCTGCAACGCCTCATTTTGCTGCTGCAACAGAATCAACGCCTGCTGAATTCGCTCCGCCTCACGTTGCTGTTGCTGTAGCGACAACGCCAACGGCTCGAGCCAGAAGCTGTACAGCGGCAGCCCGATCAACGCCAGACAAACGAGCAGAATGAGTGCCCGCTCCCGACCGCTCAATGCAGCCATGCGCGCACTGAGGGTTTGCCATTGCGCATTCATGACTTGTCTCCCGGCGCTTTACTGACCTCTACCGGTGTGCTGTTCAGTCTGAATAGCAGCACGCCTCCTGCCCCCCGATTCAGCTGCAACTCGCCGAAAGCCCGCCCCTTTAACGCGGGGGCCGAGGCAAATCGCTGCACCCAGGCAGGCACAGATTGGGTACTCCGTGCCTGACCACGGAATGACATCTGCTCTTGTTGCAAATCAATCTGCTGCAGAGCAATTTCCGCTGAATGTATGCGCGCTAAATCTTCCAACACGGCGGCATAACCAGCGCTGCGCAACGGGGCTCGTCCACGCAAAGCCTCCAGCAACTGCCGGCGCGATGAGAGTTCGTCCTGGCTAAGTTGATACTCTTTTTGTAATCCGAGATCAGATCGCCGCTGGTTGAGCTCCCCTTGCAGGCGATCCTGCTCCAGCTGCAGTTGCTGCTGAGTTAGCACCAAGGCTTGATTCGCCATCATTTGTGAATGCAGCCGAGATGACAACATGGCGCCGATAGCTAGCAGAAGCAGCAATACCGCACTGACAACAAGACACAAGTGGGGCAATGACAGCCACAGTCGCTTGGGACGCAGATCGCTGCTATACAGGTTAATCCTATACTTCACGCAACCTCCGCTACCTGCAAATTGCCAAACAACGGCAGATACTCCAATCCCGCCGTCACCGCAGGATTAGCGAGAGCCTGGACCGGAACTGAGAAGTTGGCCGCCAGATGACGAATCACCCCCCCCAGATCCGGCGTCGCTATCGCTACATAAATTTGACTGGCAGCCGGCAATTTCAGTTGCGCCACCAGATAGTCAATCGAACGCTGAACCTCCAACGAGAGGTTATCCAGCAAGTCGGCATCCAGATTATCAATTGTCTGTTGAGCAAGACGGGAAAATCCCCGCAACTGACGACTAAAGCACAGCTGCCCTTGGCATACTGCCAACAACTGCAAATCCTGGCCTGGAGACTGGAACAGTAATAGCTGCAACTGGGGTAACGCGCCTAGCAGATCAACCAAACCCAGCTCCTCAATGGTAATTTGCTGTAACTCCGCGACCTTATTGACTGCATTAGCGATTTGCTGCAATCGCGGCTTGCCGACGCAAATGACGGCCAAACGAGGGCGACTGGCCGGATTGGCTGGGAGCTGATAGTAGTCGAACCCCAACTGCAATACGGGTTCACTGACCAGATCTTTAACCGCCCAGGGTAAGGCACCGGGTAATTCATCATCCGGAACATCCGGCTTTTCTATTTGCACTTGCTGATAAAGTGCGGTGGGAAGTAAAACTCTGACTGGAGCACCCGCGGCCTGGGTTCGCTGCACCAGGGCCGCAATAGCACGAGCCCAGTCAGCAGGACCATTACATGGCTCCTGATCAAATCGAACTTCGGGTTCACGGCTCGCCAGCAGTATTCTGTCCTGCGCAATACTGATTGCAACAGCAGGACGTTTGTTCTGGCGATGAAAAAGCCGGCTTATCATCTGCATGTTTCACCCGAAATCCATTTAAGAGGCAAATTATAATAGGGGAAGCCTAAACAAAGCTAAACCCTGACATGCGTCAGATATGCGCCCCATCATCCTCTGGGCGCAATAAGAACTCGTTTGTCTCCTTGCATGGCCTGATCCAGCCAAAAACCCTGGCCACCCGACACGCCGAGTGACTGCAGCACCTGCCACTCTTGTTCATTCTGGATACCGACCGCAATCACCTGCGTCTGACCAAGGCACCCTCCGACCAACGAGCGCACGGCCATCTGATTTAGCGGACGGCTGGCGATATCACGTACCAGGCTGGGATGAATCTTCAAATAGCTGAGCTCAAACTCCTTGATGTAATGTGTGCTAACCACATCCTGCCCAGCATGATCGACAGCCAGCTGGCACCCCAATAGACGCAACTCGCGCAATGGTGCACGTAAGCCCTCTTGATAACGGCTGACCAACGCTTCATTTAATTCGATCACGAGACGGCTGGCCCGTCGTTTACCGATACGCAGCAACGCCATCAGCAACTGGTGACGAAATGCATTATCCAGCAGACTCTGGGGATGCAAATTTAACGCCAGCGGCACACTGCGCTCTGTCGGCAACAGGGCCAATGCATTACCCAGCATCAAGCGGTCCAGTTCGCGCTGCATGCCAACCTTTTCCACCATGGTGACAAAACTCGCCGCTGGTAGCAGCTTGCCCCGACCATCGGGCAGACGAGCCAACAGCTCGTGTAACACCGGCTCAGCTGGCTGACAGCTCCACGCACTCTGGATCTGATAGGTTAACTGTCCGCGAGCAAACTGGCGCTCAAGCAAGGTGCGCCAACGCACACTGCCCTTGCCGTTCGCTTCAACCCGCAGCACCTTGTCATATAGAAAGAAGCCACCCTCGCGTTGTAATCGAGCACCACGCAGTGCCATCTCGGCTTCTTCTTCGATCTGAGCCAGCCACTCTCCCGGTTGATAACAGACGGCACCAATGAACAACTGCCGCTCAGGATCAAGCGGCGCCGGCCAATCCAGACGCAAAAGTTGACGCCACAGCTGTTCGGCGGCGGTCAGTGTTTCCTGCTTGGAAATATTCGGTAACAGCAACGCCAGGGTGTCGCGGGCATAACGGGCTTGCACAGCCCCACTAAAACGTTGAGTGAAGCTGGCGGTCAATTCGCTGGCCTGCAACAACAAGGATTGTTCTGTACCTTCGCCGTGTTCTTTCTTCAGCAGCTCAAGGCCATCAATCGACAACAGCAACATAGCGCCGGCACTGTACTCGGCATCACTGAGCGCCGCTTCGACACGGTTATCAAAGAAGATCCGATTGCCAATCCCCAGCTGCTTGTCGATGAACACATTGCGGCGAATGAAGGTGTCGAAGCGGCTCCGCTCCTTCTTGGCATCCTCTAACTCATCCTGCAGATAGGTCAGTGCCGCACTGACCACTGGAGGCCATTCGAGAGCAACGTCATGCCGCAGTTTGCCAGGATTGCCACTGAGGATATGTTGCCCCCTCTGGGCTAGCAGTTCGACCCCTCGTAACTGGCGCCGCAACCATAACAGCGCCAGCCAGACACCGACCACCACTGTGCCGACCCCCAAGGCTAGTGAACGCAATGGCGAAAGCTGATTGCTGAGCATGGTCAGGGCGGGTAGAACCTCGAAACGCAGATGCAATCCCGGGTAAAACTCCCCCGCCATCAACACGGTCTGCAGGCGATATTCCGAATCCGTAAAACCCGGCTCACGGTAATGAAACAGCGGCGCATCATCCAGACGAATCGTCAGCTCCTTGACCCCATTGGCCTGCAGCATGGGCGGCAGCCAGGCGCTAAGCCGCGGCGCTTGCGGCGACATCAGTACATCCTGTTCAAAAATACGAACCAAAGCCCTCAGCTCATCACGCTGATAACGTTCGGTCAGCGTATGCAAGCTGAATGCGCCCGTTAGCAGTACCACAAAGACAGCACCCATGACACACAGGCAAAGCAACGCCACTATTTGTCTGGTTAATCGCATCGGTCATCCCTAACCGCATGAAGGTCGGCACCATTCTAGCAGCCAGCTGGAGAGAGTTCAGCCAATCACATTCACTGCAGATCTCGCATTTTCATCGCATCATCAGGTTCCAGAAACAGAGTGGACTATGCTAAACGAGTCCACCTTTTGCTCCGGAGCCGCTATGTCTTTCTTTCTTAACCTGCCGATCGGCAAAAAATTACTGGCCGCCTTCAGCTTGATGGCGGTGATTGTCATCGCACTGGGGCTGTTCAGCATCCGCCAACTCGATGTCGTCAACTACAGCAGTACTGTCATCGTCGAGAAACACCTGCCTCGACTGTTGGCATTGACCACCATAGACGTCAAGTTATCCGATTTCCGCCGCCGGCAGTTACGCATGCTGGAAAAGCACAACGCCGAACAAACGCAGATGTATGCCGAACGGCTGATGGCGGATGAAAAAGCCCTGAATTCGGCATTTGATAACATGAAACAGCTGGCCAATGAGCCGAGGTTACAAGACGAAACCAGTCAGACACTGGCTCTCTGGCAACAATACGTGACTAATCACGATCAAATCGTAGCGCTGAATCAGGCCGGTAAACTGGATGAGGCCGCGGCTCAACTCAACGGACAGGGAGACAAGCAGTTCCGCCAGCTGAAGGATCAAATTGCTTCATCGCTTAAACTGCGCCAACAAGATGCGAATGATGCCAGTGCTGAAGGTGATCGCCTGTATGCAGATGCGCAAATCTGGATTTGGGGCCTGATTGTCGTCGCCTTACTTCTCGTCGCCGTTTGCGCATGGGGCTTGGGCAGCATGATTCGCTCACCACTGCATCGTTTACTGGACCAGGCGGAACGCGTAGCAAACGGTGACTTGACCACATCGTTGGCTGTCAGCCACTTCAATCATGATGAGATCGGCACTCTGGCTCGCGCCTTTGGCCGTATGCAGCAAAATCTGCGCAATCTGGTACAGGAGCTCGCCTCTGCGGTCGAGCAGGTCGGTAGTGCTGCCGAAGAAGTGAGTACCATAGCTGGACAATCCGCCGCCGGGCAACAACGTCAACAGAGCGAAATAACCTATCTGGCGACGGCGATGAACGAAATGAGCAGCACAGTGAATGAAGTGGCGCGCAGTACCACACAAGCCGCTTCCGCCGCCCAACAGGCGAATCAGGAAGCGGTGAATGGTGGCCGCGTCGTCACTGACACCATCCAGACCATTCAGAAAGTGGCGCATGAAGTAGAGCAAGTAACCAAGGTTGTCGAAGCGCTAGCCCAGGACAGTAGCCGCATCGGTGTCGTATTGGAGGTTATCCGCGGTATCGCCGATCAAACCAACCTGCTGGCGCTGAATGCCGCCATTGAGGCGGCTCGCGCCGGTGAGCAGGGGCGTGGCTTTGCCGTGGTTGCCGATGAGGTTCGAACCTTGGCCCAGCGCACCCAACAGTCAACCCAAGAGATCAACACCATCATCGCTACGTTGCAACAACGTGGACACGAGGCGGTGCAAGCGACACAACAGGGACAACAGATGGCCGAGCAGTGCGTACACCAAGCAGAGCTGGCCGGTCACAGCATCGAGACCATAGCGCGGGCCGTGGCTGACATCTCGGATATGAACACCCATATTGCCACCGCGACCGAGGAGCAAAATTCGGTGGCCGAGGATCTCAACCGCAACATCATCAACATCAACACCGTCTCCAGCGAGATTGGCGAAGGTACGGCGCAGACCGCAAGTGCTTGCAAAGACCTGAGTACGCTGGCGCACCACCTAAGCGATTTGGCTCACCGCTTCCGCATCTAGCCACAGCACTAACACAGAGGCGGGATAACCCCGCCTTTTTATTTTGCCACCATAAACCTTGAAACTCATACCTCGTAGTTATCCAGCAAATTTACTTCCCATGGCCGCAGGCGACGCCACTGTTCCAACCACAGCAACAACTCCGCTGCGGGCATCGGCCGCGCGATACCATAGCCCTGAGCCAGATGACAGCCGAGCTGACGCAAACGCACTCCATGCTCCCACGTCTCCACGCCTTCGGCGATGACCTGGTGCTGGAACACCGAGGCTAACCGAATCACCCCTTCAACAATCCCCAGATCATCCGGATCAGTCAGCATGTCGCGCACAAAACTCTGATCAATTTTCAACGTATTGATAGGCAGCTTGCGCAGGTACGTCAGCGACGAATAGCCGGTGCCAAAATCATCCAGCGCAAACTTGAAGCCTTGCCGTCGACACTGCTGCATCACTCGTGCCGCTTGTTCAATGTCAGCCAATGCTGCACTTTCCAACACCTCCAGCTCCAGCAGCTCGGCCGCCACCTCCGGATAGCCGGCAATTGCTTGTAACAACTGCTCATAGAACGTATCGGTTAGCAAATGGCGAGCACTGATGTTGACGCTGATCGGGATTCGCTCCCCGGCACTCAGCCAAACGGATGCCTGTTGCAACGCTGTAGCAATCACCCAATCACCAAAACGCACTTCGAGCACACTGGCATGCAGGTAGGGTAGGAATTCAATCGGCGGCAACAATCCCCGCTCCGGATGTTGCCAACGGATCAGCGCCTCGACACCGATGAGGCGGCCATCACGCAAATCGACCTTGGGTTGATAAAACAGCACAAATTCACCCGCTTCTAGCGCCTGTAACATGCGCTCCTGCTGGCGACGGTAATCCTGTGCTTGGCGATCATGGTCGGGATCGAACAATTGATAGCGGTTCTTGCCCGCTTCCTTGGCCTGATACATCGCTTGATCAGCATGGCGCAGCAAGGTATCCGGGTCAGCATTATCTTGTGGATAAAAGCTGACGCCAACACTGGCAGTCACCGACAGCAATTGGTTATGGCAGCGCAACGGTTGTTGAATCACCGTCATCAACCGTTCTATGACCTGGGTGCCATCGCTGATGGAACCAAGCTCGGCCAGTAACAGCACAAATTCATCACCACCAAGCCGTGCCAGTGTGTCTCGAGCGCGTAACACCGACTTCAGCTGCTCAGTCACCATCACCAACACCTGGTCACCCACCGCATGGCCATAGTTGTCATTGATCTGCTTGAAACCATCCAGATCCAGCATACAGACAGCACAGCTACGGCCATGCCGTTCTGACTCGAACAGTGTCTGTTCAAGCCGCTCTGACAATAGCCGGCGGTTCGGCACCCCGGTCAGCGCATCATAATGGGCCACCCGATCGAGCTCGGCCTCATGGGCTTTGAGCTGACTGATATCGGAGAAAATACCGACATAATGCAGTATGTTGCCGCTGCCATCGCGGACAACCGAGATGGATAGCAGTTCGGGATACTCCTCGCCACTTTTGCGTCGATTCCAGATTTCGCCACGCCAAAAATCCTGCTCGGCCAGCGAGTGCCACAACTGCTGATAAAAAGCCGCATCATGGCGTCCGGAGGCCAGCACCGAAGGTGATTTATCGATGACTTCTGCCGCCTCAAAACCGGTTATGCGGGTGAACGCCGAGTTGACCTTGGCGATGCGGCGATCCGGGCTCACCACCATGATCCCCTCATAGCTGCTGTCAAACACGACCGCCGCTTCCTGCTGCGCCTGCTCGAGGATCTTGCGTTCACTAATATCAGTATGAGTACCGGACATCATCAAAGGGCGTCCCTGCTCATCCCATGCGACAATGCGCCCCCGCGACAACACCCAGCACCAGTCACCATTCTTGCCACGGCATCGCAACTCAACCTCATGCAACGGCTGCTCACCATGCAGGTGGCGCTCGATCGAGCGCATCGCTACCTTGAGATCATCGGGATGAACCAGCTCAGGCCAATGCTCGGTGCGAACATCCAGCTCGCCCGGTGCATAACCGAGCATGCTCTCCCAGCGTGGACTGACCTGGAACTCATTGGTCTGCAGGTTCCAATCCCAGTAGCCCTGGTCCGAGCCCTCAATCACCCGGGCCAGCTGTTGCTCTCGCTCCTGCAAGGTGGCGGCAGCGGCTCGCTGGGCACTCAAATCGCGTCCAAAGGCCATATAACGCCCATCCGGCATCCGTCCCGTGGTCAACTCAACCGGGATCTCGACACCATCTTTGCGCAACAGTTGCCATTCACGACGGATAAACAAACTCCGCTCCAGCTCTGCCCGTAGCGGCGCCAGCGTCTCGCGTTCTTTGGGACTGATTAGTTCAGCCACGGTCAGTGCCAGGGTTTCCTGTTCGGAATAACCAGTTAAATGACACGCTGCCGGGTTGGCAAACAGCAGCCGCCCGGCGTCATCACTCACCCAGATGGCATCACAGGAGACATTCAACACCACCCGGAGATCATCATCCGCCCGTTTACGCTCCGAGATATCCGCCACCGAACCAGCCAACCGGCGTGGTTGCCCCGCCGTGTCGCGCTCAATGATCCGCCCCTTGACCTGCAACCAGCGCAGTTCATTGTTGTGGGTGAAAATGCAACACTCAAAGGCGATCGCCTCGGAAGCGCCGGCCAGGTGTTCCGCAATTAGCGCAGCGACCCGCTCCCGATCCATGGGGTGGATCATGCGCTGGAAAAAATTGAAGTCTCCATTATCCAGCTCGGCTGGATAACCGGTCACGTCGTAATAACGCGGCGAACGATACACCTTGCCCGTGGCACAATCCCACTCCCAGAAGCCATCACTGGTCGCATCCATCATGCGTTGCAAACGGGCCTCGCTGGCTTGCAGCTGTTGACGCAATTGACGCTCCGCCGTGATGTCCTGCACTGTGCCATGCAAGGCGACGACCTGCCCGGTGGCATCCTGCCGCGGCTCCCCACGCGCCAGAATCCAGCACTGGGTGCCATCTGCACGCACCACCTCCGCCTCGCACTGGTAACTCTCTGCCTGCTGGCGGCAGCGTTCGACCGCAGCGGTCAACAGCTGCCAACTCTGCGCGGTGAAGTACTGACACACTTCGGGATAAACCGCTGGCGGCAGTGCCGGATCACGACCATAGATGTGATAAATCTGTTCCGACCACGTGTGGCGATCGCTGCGCAGGTCCCATTCCCAGCTCCCAACCCGCGCCAGGCGCTGAGCCTCAAGCAGTTCGCTACGGCTACGCTCCAACGCCTGCTGCTGCTGGGATTGAATCGTGATGTCCCGCGAGATACCAAACAGGCCGGCGACTTGGCCGCGCCCGTTCAGCACGGGCCCCTTGGTCACCATGAACGTCAGCTCGCGGCCATCGGCAGTGGTCAATTGCTCGACATGGTTTTGCACCACTCCGGCCTGCATTACTCCCTGATCAAGGGTTTGCAAGCGCTGCGCCGAGGCCGGCTCGAACAGCGCACTGTCCTCGCTACCCAACAGCTCACTCACCGGCCGGCCGACAAAACTGGCTGCCGCCTCGTTGGCTAACAGGTAACGCCCCTGCGAGTCCTTGACGAAGATGGCGTCGTTGGTACCGGACACCACGGCATCGAGCAGCTGCCCCTGGCGGCGGAACGCCTGCAATGAGTGGTGCAGCAAGGCGGTGAGCACGCTCACCGCCAGTCCATTGATGACGAGGAAAATCCACTGCAACTGCACGAATGGCGGCAATTGGCCAGTATGGATCGGCGGTGACGATAACCAATCTACACCGATGGCCACCGTCGCCGTGGCCAGCAATCCAGGGCCAAGACCGCCGAGCAGGGCACTGAGAATCACCGGAAGCATGAACAAAATCATCAACGGATGGTCGGCGGAGTGCAGATCCAATGCCTGACGAAACAGCAACATGGCGACAGCGAGCACAATCGCGGCGCCATAACGCAACCACAATGGCACCATCATCTGAGGTGGCGACGCCAGCAGCGAGCCCAACAAGGGCGTCGGAGTGGCACGATTATCCGGCACAGCGCGCAACGCCATGAAGAACAGCACCGCCGTGATGAGCACAAATAGCCCGCCCTTGATGGTCGACAACTGCACCATCGCCGCGTCATCAACGATCAACAACAGCAGACGGTCCGACAGATAGATCCAGGCCAGCGCCAACACCACATAGGTCAGCACAGCAAAGGTGATGAAACGTCCTCGTGGCGTCTGCAGCATTCCGTCACTCCTGTCCCGGTATCATCTTGTTATCTATCACGAAGTCGGACTGATTACTCCTTCACTCTAGTCAAAAAGTGAGCCGTAACAGACCTGAGAATCGGCGACGGTTCACGCTGTGCACCGCATGTCACGCGGGGAATCACAGATTCACGCTGGCCTCATCGGCTGGCACATCCAATGCTTCGCCGATGGCATAGAAGTGACCACCGGCGACGTAGTGCAACGAGCGCCATTCCGGATCGGCGGTTTCAAACTGCCAGTGACCATCACGAAACACCCGGTCATCGGCCCAGGCTGCGGTCACTTCCCCGATAAACAGATCATAGGTCTGTTGGTTGTGCGGCTCAGGGATCAGTCGGCAATGCAACCAGGCGGCACAGCCCTGTACCAGGGGCCCAGACCCGTCCGGGGCGTCAAACAAGGTCACGCCACAGTGCGCCAGCTTGTCGACATCCTCCGCCAGCGACACATTGCCCACCGCGTGGGTCAATGCCAGTTGCCTGGCGGTCGGGACTTGCAGCACAAATTCACCACTTTGCTCGATCAGCGAGCGCGTCACCGTCGCCTTATCCAGTACCACACTCACCTTGGGCGGCATAAAGTCGAGGGCGCAGGACCAGGCCGCCGCCATGACATTGCTGATCCCCTGATGTCGTGCCGAGACCAGCACGGTGGGTCCGTGATTGAGCAAGCGGTAGGCCTTATCCAAGGCCACCGCGACTAGATGATTGTCCATGTTATCTCCCCTTGATGCACAGTCAGCCTATCTATCTGGTCGCACCGGATAGATGTCATTAGGTAGGTTTATGCAGATTCAAGTGACTTGCGTCAACACTTGCCTGAGAGGTGCAATAGCCAGCAGTGACCGTCACTCTTGGCGCTCACGGTATTCGCTGGGGCTGACGCCGGTGACGGCCTTGAACGAACGACTGAAGCCGCTGACCGCCGCAAAACCGACGGCTTCACTGATATCTGCAACCGACAGCGTGGTGGTCGAGAACAGTTGTTTGGCACGTTCGATGCGGCTCTCGATACGCAAAGCACGAAACGAGGCGCCTTCCGAATCGAGGCGGCGATGCAGGGTGCGCCGGTTCATGCCAAGCAGCACGCTGACCGCATCGGCATCCAGTGAGCGGCCATAGGCGCTTAAACGGGAGGTAAGAATTTCACGCACCGCGAATGAGGTTCCCGGCGCGGATGATTCAGCCCGGAAATAACCATCCACCAGTTGGCGCAGCGGCTCTTGCAGCGCCGGATTGTGGCGCGAATTGATCAGCTCGGCACTGCGGCCACCAAACCGCAGCGATGAAATGGCCCCCGTTTGCTGCAACACACAGGGGACGCGACGGGCAAAACCGGCCGCATCGCGCAGCGCACCGTCGGCAAACGTCACATTCAAAGGTTGCTGAGCCAGCGCAAAGGCTTCACTGACGCGCTGCCAGATCCAGACAAACCACCACTGCGGTCCACCGTAAGCTAACGCAGCACTCTGGCGGTGGCATAACAGCAGCGCCTCACCCTCTTTTTCAACCCAGAACCGGTGCGATGGCGCCAGTGCGGTCAGCCGCCCAGCCAGCGTCAACAGGCAGGACTCCAGAGAACGGCTATTTAGCACCTCGCCCGCAATGCCATTCAGTACGCGCCGGCTATAAGCCGGCAACACGGCCTGCTGCGCCTGCCATGCTCCGGGTGCCAGTTCGAAACGTGCAAAATAGCCCAGTTCATCCAGCCAGGCCACCAAGCGGCGCACTGCAGCCCCATGAGGAAAGTGGATCTGCTCTGCCTGCGCCAGTTCCTGAAGCGAGCACCCCAGTCGCTCCTCAATCTGTGGCAGCGTCACGCCATAATGCCGCTGCAGCGCATCGCAATAAATTGCCATCGCATAGAGGGGATAGACCAACATACTCGAACCGCCTTACCTGAAAACCAACCCGATCCCACGCCGTGCCAGTGCGCGCATGCGAGCCATAGCATGGTCGTCATAGCGCATCAGACAACAAGCCTGAAAACGTTATCATGCGGTCAGATTTCTATTCAAGTGGTTTTTTTTCGCACAATGGTCTAGCGGATGGTAAAGCGTAGCGGCGAGCACCTCTGGCATCGATTTGTGATGTCAGGGCCCAGCAAGCGGGGCCCTGTGTGCGGCGCAGATTGGCTTAGAAGGATTTACTGACATTAATCAGCGGCAATACCGGGAAAATGCCGTTGGCGGCATAATTCCCCAGCCCGATCTGCACGCCATCCAGATGTTGGGTGGCATTAAATAGCCCGAGCTGGAATGTCGTACGCTCGGCATAATTCACCACACCCACGTTAGCCAGTGCCCGGCCCTGTGCAACGTTGAGCAGCCCCAGGTTCAGACCGCGAGTATCCTGGCCGGCATTGACGAGGCCAAAGTTAACCCCGTGCACGTTATGGGTCAGGTTAACGAAGCCGATGTTGGCACCACTGTCGTTCCCTTCGTGCCAGTTCAACGCCGTCAAGGCCACGCCTTTGAACGACTGCCGAACCCGGCCCGCCCCGACACCGAGCCCGAGCTGGATGCCGGTAAAATCACGGGTATCTGACAATGCAAACAGCGGCAGATCCAACCCCTGAACCGAACCGGTCTCTCCGTATAGCAAGCTCAAGCGCGCCCCTTTCACCTGCTGCGATGCTGGCAGGTTCACACCCGGCAGCGAAAGCTGCACCGGCGTTGCCGCTTGTGCCCAACCGGCACAACCCAAGACCATGGCGACCGCCAAGCGTCGTAATTTCATCATCATGCTCCTTATTTTCTTACTGGCCGGCGCGGCCGCATAGCGGATACCCCGTATACGGTCTCGCCCTGATGACCATCCGCCCGGATGGTCGCATCCGACCCGGCGACGATTCTATACTGCCGAGCCTAAATTCTGCCTTAATAGGTCAGCAATCAGCTGGTGCCTGAGACTCAAAGCACAGTGACGACTATCCGCTGTCGGTTGCACAAATAACAACGCCCTGCGGAGCAGGGCGTTGAGGTTCGGACAGCGTTGGCGCAGAGGCGCCAGCCATATCAGAACGGAATATCGTCATCAAAATCCATCGGCGGCTCGTTGTACATCGGCTGCGCCGGCGCCTGGTTGAAATTATTTTGCGGGGCTGGCTGATTGTAGCCACCTGGCTGGCCACCCTGAGCAGCAGGCGCTGCCGCCGCCTGACCGTAGCCACCTTGACCACCTTGTGCGGCTGGCGCACCTTGCGGACGACCCCAGTTACCCTGACCACCGCCTTGTGATTGACCACCACCCATGCCAGCACCGCCACCAGCGTTACGACCATCGAGCATCTGCATCTCGTTGACGACGATCTCGGTGGTATAGCGCTTCTGGCCTTGCTGATCCTGCCATTCACGGGTTTGCAGACGGCCTTCGAGATAGACCTTGGCGCCCTTCTTCAGGTATTCGCCGGCGATCTCCGCCAGACGACGGTACAACACACAGCGGTGCCATTCGGTCCGTTCTTGCATCTGCCCCTGCTGATCCTTCCACGACTCCGAGGTGGCCAGCGTAATGTTGGCTACCGCATTGCCGTTAGGCATGTAGCGCACTTCCGGGTCTTGCCCGAGGTTGCCGATAAGAATCACTTTGTTGACGCCGCGACTGGCCATAGTGTCACTCCGCTAATGTGCTGGCCAGGCTGCACCTGGCATTCCCAATTCATAAGGCAGGCATATTACCAGCCCAGCCCCCATTTCGCATCCTTACCGCCGTGAACAAACGCGCAGAGTTGGCAACTCGCGCCATCCGGCTCCGATCGTTATCTTACGCCAATAACTGTCTATTCATCCAGTATCGGCTATGCCATACTGACAACCCTGCTGCTTTTCTTATCAGGTCAGCCATGGACAAGATCGAAGTTAGGGGTGCCCGTACCCACAATCTGAAAAACATCAGCCTGACACTGCCACGCGACAAGCTGATCGTTGTCACCGGCCTCTCCGGTTCCGGCAAGTCATCGCTGGCATTCGATACCCTCTATGCCGAGGGTCAGCGTCGCTACGTCGAATCCCTCTCCGCCTATGCACGCCAGTTTCTGTCGTTGATGGAGAAACCGGATGTCGACCATATCGAAGGGCTCTCGCCGGCCATCTCGATCGAACAGAAGTCGACCTCGCACAATCCGCGTTCGACCGTCGGCACCATCACTGAAATTTACGACTACCTGCGCCTGCTGTTTGCGCGGGTTGGTGAACCCCGCTGCCCGCAGCACGACATACCGCTGGCAGCACAAACCATCAGCCAGATGGTGGATCAGGTGCTGGCGCAGCCCGAAGGGCTGAAGATGATGATGCTGGCGCCGGTGGTGCGCAATCGCAAAGGCGAGCACAAGCAACTGCTGGAAAATCTGGCCACCCAGGGTTACCTGCGGGCGCGCATCGATGGTGAGGTATGTGACCTCTCCGATCCACCCACACTGGAGCTGCACAAGAAGCACACCATTGAAGTGGTCGTCGACCGTTTCAAGGTGCGCGCCGACCTGCAACTGCGCCTGGCCGAATCGTTCGAGACCGCGCTGACGCTCTCCGGAGGCCTGGTTTCGGTGCTGGAGATGGATAACAACGCCGCCGAGCCGCTGGTCTTCTCGGCAAACTTCGCCTGTCCGGAGTGCGGCTATGCGATCAGTGAACTGGAACCGCGCATCTTCTCGTTTAACAATCCGGCCGGCGCCTGCCCGACCTGTGATGGCCTCGGCGTACAACAGTACTTCGACCCGCACAAGGTGGTGGCCAATGGCGAGCTGTCGCTGTCCGGCGGGGCAATCCGTGGCTGGGACAAACGCAGCTTCTACTACTTCCAGATGCTCAAATCGGTCGCCGACCACTATGGTTTCGACATCGAGGCACCGTTCGATACCTTGAGCGCCGCCCAACAGAAGGCAGTGCTGTATGGGACCGGCAGTACCGATGTCGAATTCCGTTACATGAACGACCGAGGCGACGTCGTGGTTCGCCGCCATCCGTTCGAAGGGGTGATCCCGAATATGGAACGCCGCTACAAGGAGACCGAATCCAATAGCGTGCGTGAAGAGTTGGCCAAGCACATTGCTAACCAACCGTGCCCAAGCTGCCACGGTAGCCGGTTAAAAGAGGCGGCACGCCATGTCTTCGTCGCCGGCGTCAACCTGCCGACCATCACCGAGATGGCGATCGGCGAGGCGCTGGCGTTCTTCCAGCAACTGGAGCTCAGCGGGCAGAAGGCACAGATTGCCGAGAAGATCCTCAAGGAGATCAACGAACGCCTCGGCTTCCTGGTCAATGTCGGTCTCAACTACCTGTCCTTGTCACGCTCTGCCGAGACCCTATCCGGCGGTGAAGCACAACGCATCCGGCTGGCCAGCCAGATCGGTGCCGGCCTGGTCGGCGTCATGTATGTCCTGGATGAGCCAAGCATCGGCCTGCACCAGCGGGATAACGAGCGGCTGCTGAAGACACTGTTCCACCTGCGTAACCTCGGTAATACCGTCATCGTCGTCGAACACGACGAAGATGCCATCCGTCTGGCCGACCATGTGCTGGACATCGGCCCCGGCGCCGGCGTCCACGGTGGCAACATCGTCGCCCAGGGCACGCCGGCCGAGATCATGGCCAACGAGGCGTCGCTGACCGGCGACTACCTCTCCGGGCGCAAGAAGATCGCGGTTCCGGCACAGCGAACACCGCTGACCGGCAAGTGGGTCAAGCTCAAGGGCGCCAGCGGCAACAACCTGCGCAAGGTGAATCTGGATCTGCCGGTCGGCGTCATGACCTGCGTGACCGGGGTCTCCGGCTCCGGCAAGTCGACGCTGATCAACGACACCCTGTTTCGCATTGCCCACCGTGAACTCAATGGTGCCACCGTCGAGACACCGGCTCCCTACCTCGACATCGAGGGGCTGGAGCACTTCGACAAGGTGGTGGACATCGACCAAAGCCCGATCGGCCGCACACCGCGCTCGAACCCGGCAACCTATACCGGTCTGTTTACGCCGATCCGCGAGCTGTTTGCCGGCACCCCGGAAGCGCGTTCGCGCGGCTATCAGCCGGGCCGCTTCTCGTTCAACGTCAAAGGCGGCCGCTGCGAGGCCTGCCAGGGGGATGGCGTCATCAAGGTCGAGATGCACTTCCTGCCCGATGTCTATGTGCCGTGCGATGTCTGCAAAGGCAAGCGCTACAACCGCGAGACACTGGAGATCAAATACAAGGGCAAGAGCATCCACGAGGTGCTGGCGATGACCGTAGAGGATGCCCGCGCCTTCTTCGATGCGGTGCCGGCGCTGGCGCGCAAGCTGCAGACGCTGATCGACGTCGGCCTCTCCTACATCACCCTCGGCCAGTCGGCGACCACGCTCTCCGGCGGCGAGGCACAGCGCGTCAAGCTGTCTCGGGAACTGTCGCGGCGCGACACCGGCCAGACGCTCTACATCCTCGACGAGCCGACGACAGGCTTGCACTTCCATGACATCCAGCAGCTGCTCGGCGTACTGCACCAGTTGCGCGATAACGGCAATACCGTGGTGATCATCGAGCACAACCTAGATGTCATCAAGACCGCGGACTGGATCGTCGATCTCGGCCCGGAAGGCGGTTCAGGCGGCGGCCAGATCCTGGTGACCGGCACGCCGGAACAGATGGTGCAGTGCGCGGCGTCGCACACCGCCCGCTTCCTGCAACCCTTGCTCGAGCGCGATCGCGACTGACACCCCACAGGGCTCACCAGGCCGGCATCATGCCGGCCTGTTTTTTATGCCGGGATCCCATCACGCCCGCGCAGCATGCATGTGCGCGCCACTACGCCCAACTTGGCGGCTCCGGCAAGCGGTAACCATCGCTGATCGGCCCGCCACTGATCGTCCCGGGCCGCACTTGCAGCACCAGGTGAGTCAGTGGCACAGATCCGCTGTTGCGCAGTCCGCGCCGTCCCTCGGGCGCCACGCGCACCACAGAGCCTTCGCTGACGGCAAAAATCTCACCATCAACCTGAAACTCCCCCTCACCGCCGGTGAACAGATAGATCTCTTCATGTTCGCGGTGGGCGTGCAGGAACGGTACGCCGCTCCCCGGTGGCAAGCTGCCCCAGGAGATTTCGACACCGCTGGCGCCCAGCCACTCGCGCAGAAACAGCTTGCCGGGCACGTCACGGCCATCCGGCAGCGTGAAATGATAATTCGGCAACGCCGTCTGCGGGCCAAGCGTAATTGCCGTGAAATGTTCGCCGTCACGACGAGGCAGGGATGAATTCATGGGGCTCTCCTTGAGCACAATAACGAGTATCCAGCATGCCGCTTGGCGAGCGATTCGGGCAGTGGCAATATCGACACACTTGTTGCCGATATCGCCATCTACCCATGAAACGCATCGCGCTGATCCTCACCGAAGACTTTTATGCCACCGGCGTCACCGCGACACTGGATCTGCTGCAGTTAGCCAACGGCTTGCTGGGACCGGATTCCGCGCCGCTGTTTGACTGGCGCCTCTACAGCCAGGATGGCCAGCCGCGGACCGCCTCCAACGGACTCCCCATCGCCGTCGCCGGAGACTTTGCCGCACTGGACCAGGCGGATGCCCTGGTGTTGCCGGCGATCCGCTATCAGGAGCTGTCACAGTTGCAACGCCGTCTCGACAGCGAGCCGCAGATCGGCGCGCTGATCCGGCGTTGCCATGCGACAGGCACCCTGGTCTGTGCCAACTGTACCGGGGTCAGCTGGCTGGCCCACAGCGGCCTGCTCGACGGGCGTCAGGCCACCATCAGTTGGTGGCTGATCGACTGGTTGCGTCAACGCTACCCTCTAATTCGCTTACAACCCTATGCGGTAGTGGCCGAGCAAGATGGCGTGATCAGCAGCGGCGCCGCCAGCGCCCATTACAACCTGACGCTGCGCTTGATTGAACGGCTCGGCGGCAGCGATCTGGCGATCCGTTGTGCACAGCGGGCACTGGTGGATCGTCATCGTCCATCACAGGCGCCCTATGCCGATTTTCAGCAATTTGTCGGCCACCACGACCCGCTGATCGCCCGCGCTCAGCAGTGGTTGCAGCAGCAGATGGCACAGCCGTTTGTCCTCGGTGCCTTGGCGGATGCGCTGGCCACCAGCGAGCGCACCCTGATGCGACGCTTTCGCCAGACGCTGGGGGCGAGCCCGCTGCAGTACCTGCAGCGGTTGCGGATGCAGGCAGCTCGGCGCCTGCTGGAGTGCAGCACTCTGGAAATCAAGCAGATAGCTGCCGAAGTCGGTTATGGCGACGTCAGCAGCTTCCGGCGGCTATTCAAGCGCGAGCTCAGTTGCGCTCCCGGTTACTACCGGCGCGCCACGCGTGACCAGATGAAGGCGTCAGACCGGGGGGAGAACGGCATCCAACGGCAGTCGTAGTTCGAAGCCGACACCGCGCGCGCGCAAGCCGGCGCACAGCGTCAAACTGCCCCCCATGCGTTCGGCCAACGCACGGGCAATCGCCAACCCCAGGCCGCTGCCGGTGGCGCCGGAGCCAGGCACCCGATAAAAACGCTCGAAGACATGGCGGGCATATTCGGCGGCGATGCCCGGGCCATCATCCCGGACCCGCAACCGCAACGCCGTGGCCTCCGTGTGTAACGAAACCAGGATCTGGCCACCGGCGTCGCCATATTTGATGCTGTTTTCCACCAGGTTGTTGAGGATCGATGCCAACGCCTGGGCATCAATGCGCACCCACAGGCTATCCGGTCCGTCATACCCCAGCTGCATCTGATGGTTCAACGCCAACGGATAGTAGAGGCTGATGCAGTCGGCGATCCGCGCCACCAGATCCTGCTGCTGGGGTCGCAGCGTAAAGTCGTCGGCCTCAAGCCGGGCGATGGCAATCAGCTGCCGACTCAGCGACGCGGCGCGCTCCAGTCCCTGATGCATCTCCTGGATCATGCTGTTGCGCTCCTGGGGATCCTGCGCCTGCTCGAGCAGGTGCAACTGCGCCAACACGGCCGCAATCGGCGTGCGCAACTCATGGGCCGCATCGCCCAACAGGCGCTTCTCGCGGCGAATATTCTGCTCGAGTCGTCCCAGCAGCCCATTGATGCCATTCACCAGCGGTCGCGTTTCGCTGTAGTCGGTACCGAAACGCATCGGCGAAAAGTCGCCCGACTGGCGCGCCGCTATCTCGGCCGCACTCAGGCGCAATGGCTTGAGTCCCCAGCGCAAGCTGAGCCAGCTGGTGACAATGCTGAACAGGATGAAGATCGCCACCACCACCAGGATGCGCGTCGGTGAACCGATCAACTCGTCACGGTCACGGGCCGATTCGGCCCCGATCACCAACCAGCGTCCACTGGCGCTGCTTTCGGCAACGGCATGCCAGACCTCCCCCGTCCGCTGTAGCCGGGCAGAACGTGTCGGCGCATCCAGCAAGGGCGTCGCGGGGGCCGTCGCCGAACGGTAAGCCACCTGTCCCTGGCGGTCGACAATCTGAAACACGGGCCGATAGTGCAGCCGGGTATGGTCATCGAGGCTCATCACCTCGCGGTAGATACGATCGATCTGCGTCATCAGCGCCGGCACCGACGCCGCCGTGATCGCCTGGTTGTCATACAGACCAGCGACACCGCGACAGATGATCGACAGCTGGTTATCCAGGGTCTGGAACGCCCTGTCATGCCAGACCGTCAAAAAATAGAACGAGAAGGCGCCCCATAGCATGCAGATGAAGAGGACCTGCAGCAGGATTTGTCGCAGCCAGATGCTGCGCAAGCGGATCATGCCGCGCCCTTGTCAAAAGATTGCAGCAGATAACCGATGCCGCGCACCGTCAGGATACGATCATTACCCAGCTTGCGGCGCAGATGATGAATATGCACCTCCAGCGAGTTGCTCTCGACCCCTTCATTGTCACTGAACAAGGTGCTGAGCAGCGCCTGTTTGCGCACCACCTGGTCGGCGTTTTTCATCAGCTCCTGCAAGACATCAAACTCCTTCGGTGGCAGTGATATCGGGGTCTGGGCCAGCGTGACACGCCGGTTGACCGGATCCAGGGCCAACGCGTCCACCACCCAGATCTGGCTGGCAAAGCCGGCCGCGCGCCGGGTCAGTGCGCGCAGCCGTGAAATCAACTCCGGGATCGAGAACGGCTTCGGCAAGTAGTCATCGGCGCCGGAATCCAGACCACCGATGCGGTCTTCGACGGCATCACGCGCCGTCAGGATGATCACTGGCACCCGCTCACCGCGCCGCCGCCAGCGGATCAGCAGCTCGAGGCCATCCCCGTCGGGCAACGTCAAATCCAGCAACACCGCATCAAAGGCCTGCGACAGCAGCATGGTATCGGCGTCGCGCAACAGGCGGATCCAGCACACTTCGAAGCCGGCCATCTCCAGCGCCCGCATCTCGGCGGCGCCCAGTTGCAGATCATCCTCGATCAATAACAATTTCATGCCCTGTTCCCTTGTCCCTCTGCGCAATCATGCCGCTGGCAGCCTACTGCATTCACCGACGGCTTGCAGCCACCGCCGCCGCACTCTTAATGCAGCGTTAATCTGCCGCTAACGCCATCTTAATCCGTGGTGCGGATACTCGGTAGCCAACCCGCTTCGAAGCAAGAGGATTAACCGATGCGTGCGTTACCGCTGAGTCTGACGTTGTTGCTGGCTAGCATCCCGGCGCTGGCCAATGCGGCCACAGCGAACCGGGCGCGCCAGGATGTCCGCCAACAGGCGGTGCACCAGGTGCAGCATGCTGCCGCCGCGGAACAACCCTGGTCTCTGGCCATGGGCGCCGGCCTGGGGATGGCCCCGCTGTATGAGGGCAGCCGCGCCTATAACCTGTCACCGCTGCCCTACCTGCAAGGCGCCTGGACTAGCCAGAGCCTGGGCCAGTTTTCACTTGGCAATGCCGGCCTGGGCTGGACGCCGCTGGGTAACGCGCAGTGGCAAGCCACTCTGCTGCTGGCACCGGACAGTGGGCGCCACGAGACCTTCTCCCACAGCAACCTGCGCGGCACGGACGCCGATCGCAACCACCTGGCGGGCATGGGCGCAATACACAGCACCCTGGAAGCCGGCATAGCGCTGCAATACCAGGTCGCTACGCTCGGCTTCAGTCTACAGGCGATGCAGGATGTGCTCGAACGCGGCCACAAAGGGATCTGGATCGACCTCGGCGTCGCAAGGGCATTCGAGTTGACGCCGCGCTGGAGCAGCAGCGTCAACCTGCAGACTCGCTGGGCAGACAGCGACTACATGCAGTCACTGTTTGGCGTCGATGACAGACAAGCCGCCAACAGCGGCTTTGCGCGCTACGCCCCCGGTGCCGGCATCAAGAGCGTCAGCCTGGGCGGCACGCTCAACTATGCCGTCAGCGACCACTGGATGCTGGTGATGATGCTCAATGGCAGTGAGCTGGTCGGTGATGCCGGCCGCAGCCCCATAGTACAGCAGCGCTTCATGCTGAGTTCGGCACTGGGCAGCGCCTACCGGTTCTGACGCCCTGTCCCGGCTTGCCGCCAGCCGGCACGCAGCGTATCGTCTGGCCCCATTCCGGCCCAATACAGGTTCCGAGGCCGGTCGATACCAGGAGGTAACGGATGAAAGTGGCCATCATCACAGGGGGCTCCAGTGGGTTGGGACAAGCCCTGGTGAAGCAATATCAACAGGCCGGCTGGCAGGTGATCGAGTTCTCCCGCCACGGCGACTCGTGCAGCCACATCACACTGGATCTGGCCAGGCCGGACCAGGTGACGGCGCAGTGGCAGCAGGCAATAGCCCGCATCGACGTCTCGGCCGTGCAGGAACTGTTGTTTGTCAACAACGCCGGCACCCTGGAGCCCATTGAGCGTGCCGACCACCTTACCGATGCCGACATCGAGCGCAATCTGACGATCAATCTAGTTTCGTCGCTGCGACTGATCGGCCACCTGCTGCGTGATTTTCGCCACACGCAGTGCCGCAAGACATTAATCAATGTCTCCTCCGGCGCGGCCAACAAGGGCTACCCCGGCTGGAGTCTCTACTGCGCCGCCAAGGCAGGACTGGAGAACTTTATCCGCACCCTCTACCTCGAAGAGCCACTGGCCGCAGCGCCGTTTCGCGTCTGCAACCTGGATCCTTACGTGATGGACACCGCGATGCAAGCCGGCATCCGCGCCGCCACGCCGGAGCAGTTCCCGCAGCGCGAACGCTTCATCGGCTACCATGCCAGCGGCAAGTTGCTCAGCGCCGACCTGGTCGCCGCGGCCTTGCGACAACTGGCCGCGCGCCCTGTGCTGGATCAGGAGCGCTATGGGGTGATCGACCTGCTGGCGGAGGCCGGGGCGCGCTGACGGCGAAGGATTGTCGAGTGTCGCCGCGGCCAGTATGCTCGCTACAACCACGCATTCATCCCTGCACCCAAGGAAGGTCTATGCAACCCATTACGCTCCCTACGCCACTGGTCAGCGTCGACTGGCTGGCCGCCCATCTCGACCACCCGGATCTGGTGATCCTCGACGCGCACATGGCGCCGCCGGGATCGGCCGCCCCCTCTGAGGCCGCGCAGCAGATCCCCGGGGCGCGCCGCTTCGACTTCGATGGCCGCATCAAGGCACCGGACACCTTATTGCCCCACATGCTGCCGGCCCCCGAACTGTTCAGCCGCGAAGTACAGGCGCTCGGCATCCAGCAGCGCAGTCTGATTGTGGTCTATGACCGTATCGGGCTGTTTTCGGCTCCCCGCGCCTGGTGGATGTTCCGGGCCATGGGCCATACCCAGGTGGCGGTGCTCGATGGGGGTCTGCCGGCCTGGCAAGCCGCCGGCCACGCCACGACCACCGCTGCCGACTACCGCGGCGCCGCGGGCGATTTTGTTGCCAGCCAGCAACCCGGCCTGTTTTGCGACGCCGATACGGTACACGCGGCGCTGCTCAGCGGACGGCGCCCTGTGGTCGATGCCCGCAGTAGCGAACGCTTCGCCGGCCTGGCCGCAGAACCTCGGGCGGGGCTACGCAGTGGCCACATGCCTGGTGCGTTGAATCTCCCTTTCGCCATGCTGCAACAAGCCGGCCACATGAAACCGGTGGCCGAGTTGCAACAACAGTTCGCCGCCCTGCTCGGCAGCCAGACAGCGCCGATCTTCAGCTGCGGCTCCGGTGTCACGGCCTGCATTCTGGCCCTGGGGGCTGAACTGGCGGGTTACGATCAGCTGACGGTCTACGACGGCTCCTGGAGTGAATGGGGCGCCGACCCGGCGCGCCCCGTGGTGACGGCACCGGGCTCAGCGCAGGCGGACTAAACTCAGAGGGTCATGTTTGTCCGGAGACCCATCATGGCCCAGATCCCAACCGTAAGACTCCTCATCCTGTCGCTACTGGCTGCCTGTGGCGGTGGCGGCAGTGATGAACCCGGCAACCCAAGTCAGTTCTCGCTGAGCCTGTCCGACGCGCCGGTCGATAACGCACAAAAAGTCTGTATCGCCATCGCCGGATTGCGGCTCAACGACGACAGCGGCACCGAGCAGGCCAGCTGGTCGGTACTCGATCTGCTGCCCACCGACAATCAGGATGGTTGCCTGCCCAGCGGCTATACGCTGCCCACATCGAGCAACGGCGCGCCACGTTTCCTCTATCTGGATCTGCTGCATTATCAGCAGGGCGACAGCTTCGCGCTGCTGAGCAACACGCCGCTCGCGGCCGGCAGCTATGGCCAGCTCAGGTTGCAGATCGAAGATGGACGCAGCAATACGCTCGACGGTGCAGGCCGCCCCCACCCCAGCTCCTATGTGGTCGATGCCAACGGCAACACGCTACCGCTGGAGGTGCCGAGCAGCGAGCTGAAACTGCACGGCTTCACCGCGCCGGCCAATGGCGTGGCCCGCTTCCAGCTGGAGTTCAACCTGCGGCACGCCATGGTGCTGCCAGGCCATGGCAACTACTACAAACTCAAACCCAATGGTGTCAGCCTGCTTGAAGTCGGCACCCTGGCCACGCTGCAGGGCGACATTAGCCAGGGCTTGTGCGCCGATGATCTGACCAAGGCCGGGGTCTATCTCTATCCGGCACGCCAGGGCTCCGCACTGGCCTATCTCGGCCTCAACGCCCCGAGTAGCGACGGCGGTCCTGTGCTGACCACACGAGTCCAGGCGGCGACCGACAGCACGCCGGCTCACTACCAGCTCGACTACGTCACCGCCGGCCAGTATGACCTGCAACTGGTCTGCAATGCCGCCGAGGATGCCGTGCTCGACAGCGGCAGCAGTGACTTCATCCCCCTGCTGGGCAGCAGCCAGCTTGGTATCACGGTCGACCCGACGCTAAGCAACCCGCAACAGCTTGATTTCATCGCGGCACCGGCCCCCTGATGCCACTGCATCGGCGCCGAGTGCTTGGACAAGCGGCGCCGAAGATGGGATCATGGCGGCGCAAGTCGTTGCCGCCGGCAACCCTGATAACCTGTACGAGGCCCTATGAGCTACGAACTGACCGACACCGAGCGCAATGCCGCGCTGCAACTGGACGCCGATTATCGCCACGACCACTTCATCAGCAAGGTCACCCGTCATGGCCTGCTGTGGGTATTGAAGGGTGAAAAGGGGCTGCTGTTGCTGGAGAGTGAGGGCGAGGTCTGCCTGCCGCTCTGGCCCCATCCCAGCTATGCCGCCGACTGGGCCAAGGACGAGCTGGCCGATTATGCGCCGCAATCCATCACACTGCCGGTCTGGCTGGAACACTGGGCCGCCGGACTGGAAAAAGACCATGTCGCCGTCGCCGTATTCCCGCTGCCGGATGCCGCCGGCATCGTCGAGGATGCCAGCGAACTGGCCGACGCCCTGCAAGCCAAACTCGCCGCCGAGGAGCAATAAATGTCTCACACCGAACTGAGCGCCGATCAACAGGCCCTGCTGGCGCTGGACGCCGACCAGCGTTATGACCACTTCATCCAGGCCGTGGTGGCCGCCGGCGAGCTGTGGATCCTGCGCGATGCCGAAGGCTGTATGTTGCTGACCGCCGATGACGACGAGTGCATCCCGGTCTGGCCGTCAGCCGAGCTGGCCCAGATGTGGGCCGAGCAGGAGTGGGCCGGCTGCCAGCCCGAAGCCATCAGCGTCAAACGCTGGCTGGATAACTGGGTCAAGGGCATGACCGAAGATGGCCTCGCCGTCGCGGTCTTCCCGCTGCCGGAAGCGATCGGCGTGGTCGAAGATCCGGCGGATGTCGCCGAGGCGCTGTTACGCCAGACGGCCAAGCAGAATCGCAAGAAATAATATTCCGCCCTGTCAGCGATGACAGGGCTATTTTCCTCGCTGCCCTCCACCCCGCTAGCGTATTTCCCACCCGCGGAACAAATTAAATCAACATCCTGAATTACAAAGCGTTTCTTATTTTCTGCCGTCCGAACCGGTCTATTTCGCGCGCCTGAATCCGCGCCAGCGGCTTATTTCCGCGTCGCTGTACCCGTCAGGTCCGCGTCTGTTTCCTGCCTTGCGGAGTTGCCACTCAGCCCCATAGAGAACTGTATTCTTATACAGCTATCGCGCTATGCTGACAGCCGGAACAAGGAGGAACTATGCGCCATCCCCTGGAGTATCAACGTCGGCTCGGCCGTGCGCTGGCGTACATGGCCCGGCACCTGCATCGGGAAGTGACCTTGCATGAGGTCGCCGCCGAAGCCTGCTTCTCGCCGTACCATTTTCATCGCCTGTTTGTCACGCTGACCGGCGAGACAGTTGCCGGCCACCAGCGCCGGTTACGCCTGGAGCGGGCGGTGCAGCAGTTGATCCTGGAGCCGGAGCGCCCCATCGGCGAGATCGCCAGTGAGCTGGGCTTCTCCACCCCGCAGAACTTTGCCAAATCGTTCCGTCTGTTTTACGGTCACTCTCCAAGCCGCATCCGCGCCTGTGGTGATTTCACCCGGGTCGATCAGCTGCTGCGCCAGTCTGACCCGATGACGCCGGCTAGCGGCACGCCGTCGCTATGCCAGGCACAGCCCCCTTTCATTGCCCATCACAGGAGTTCCATCATGCACGTCAACGTCATTGAACGCCCCAGTCAGCTGATCGCCTATCTGCGGGTCAGCGGTCCGTATTGCGACACCATGCCCGCCGGCTTTGCCCGCCTCGAACAGTGGGCCACGGCCAACGGCCATGGCGACGGTGACTGGCTGGCGCTGTACTGGGACAACCCGGAAACCACCCCGGTCGAGCAGTTGCGGGCCGACGTCGCGGTCTCGGTGGCGACGGGCACCGACGTGAGCGGTGATGTCCAGCTGCAGACCATTCCGGCCGGCCTGTATGCCAGCTACCGCTGCCGGGTCGAAAACGGGGATTTTGCGGCACCGTGGAATGCGCTGTTTGCTGAATGGCTGCCCCAGAGTGGATACCAGCCCGCCGAAGGGCCCTGCTTCGAGCACTACCTCAACGACGGCCGTGCCAGTGGCATCTGGGAACTGGTGATCTATACCCCGGTGCGTCCACGCTAAACCGGCATAAAAAACGGGGGGCGCAGGCCCCCCGTTGTCGCGATTGCCGCTTACAGCTGGAACGTCGCCACGCGCTGCTTCATCTCATCGGCCATGCGGGCCAGCTGACTGGCCGCCGATGCCGACTCCTCCGATGCCTGGGAGACATCCTGCACCACGCCGGTGATCTGGCTCATGTTGCTGGCGATCTCGCCGGTGGTGGCCGACTGCTCCTCGGCCGCAGTGGCAATCTGCGTAATCTGCAGATTCACATCGTGTACCTGGGACAAAATGGTCTCCAGCGTGCTCTCCAGTCGTCCGGCCTCGCTGGCGACCTGCTGCATCTCCTCAACGCTCCCGGCCATCGATTCGGTCGCGGCCCGCGCCTCCTGCTGGATCGCGCGGATCATGTCGCTGATCTCCTGGGTCGAATGGGTGGTGCGCGCCGCCAGCGCCCGCACCTCGTCGGCGACCACGGCGAAGCCGCGTCCCTGCTCGCCAGCCCGCGCCGCCTCGATGGCGGCATTCAACGCCAGCAGGTTGGTCTGGGAGGCGATCTCCTGAATCGTCGCCACTATGCTGCCGATCTGCTCACTGCGCTTGCCGAGGGCATTCACCGCTTCGGCATCGCTGGCGGTCTGCTCACTGCGCTGGCGGATGGCCGCGACGGTGGCGCGCACCACATCCATGCCGGCCTGAGTGGTATCACTGGCCTGGCGCGAACTGTCGGCGGCGGTGTGACAACTGCCGGCGATGTCGGCCGTGGTCGCCACCAGCTCCTCACCGGCGGTCGCCACCGTGATGGACTGGGCGACCACCTGCTCGGACGCGGTGGCAATATGGTCAGATGACCCCTGCAGCTGGCCGGATGCGGTAGCCAGCAACAGGGCGTTGTCTGCCACCTGCTGCAGCGTGCCACGCAACTGTGCCACCATGCTGCCGAACGCCTCGGTCATCTGGCCGACTTCGTCACGGCTGTGGGCCCGCAGCTGGATCGCCAGATCACCGGCCGCTACCCGTCGCGCCTGACCGACCAAGTGCAGCAGCGGATGGACGATCAGCCGCGCCAACCAGACGCTGAACCCGCCGCCGATCACCACGGCCAGCGCCAGCAACAGCGCTATGACCTCGATGGCCTGGGCGTTCTGCGAGCTCAGGTGGTCGGTCACGGTGGCGGCCAGTTGATCATTGGCCTGCACCAGCGCATCCAGCGCCGCAGATTGACGCTCGGCCACCGGCGTCAGGGTGCCGAGCACCGCCTTCACCTGGGCCCGATCCCCGGCGCGGATCGCCGGCATCAGGCGCGTGGCCATGCCGGCATCATAGTCGTTGAACGCTTGCTGCAACTGATCCAGCTGTGCTCGTTCCCCCTCGTTATCCACCAACGGCTCGTACTGGCGCCACAGCGTCTGCATCTGGCTATTCAGCTGCTGTACCGCCTGTTCCTGTTTGGCGATTTCAGACTCATCCTCGGCGATCACCAGCCGCATCACCAGAATGCGCTTGCGCTGTAACAGCGACTCCATCTGGCCGGCCAAGCGGATACCGGGAATGGCCGTCTGGCGGATCTGTGCCGTCAACTCCTCGGCATGCCGCAATTGCAGAATGGCGCTACCGCCAAGCACCACCATCAATAGCAACAAGCCACCACTGGCCAGAAACAGCTTATTTCTGACCGTCATGTTTTTAATCCAGTCCATTTATTCCTCTTTAGTGTCAATTATTATTTTGCCTGTCAGGGTGGGCACACCCGTCTAATAGACTCTAGCGACATAAAATGATCAAAAAATGATCGTTAAACGCAAAAAAACGTATTAACGCACTGAATTTGTGGATTTTTCCGAACCTATTTCAAATTTTGAATATCTGCTCAAGCCACATATGCACAGTATTTTGCTTATTTTTTTGCCACTCGGAGACCAGGCGATAATTATTAAAACAGAAAAAATGGATTCGAATGGAATATATTTGAAGGGTAAGCGTTTTCGTTGATTTATTTATTTTGCTATCAATAAAAAACAAGCCAGCAATATATTGCTGGCCTGGCGGTAGATCTCATCGGCAATTATTTGGAAAACGGCTTGAGCGGCCCGGTGTAGTGATACAACAACTGGCTGACCTGCTCGGCACCATTGACCTGGCAGTCGAGGCGCAGCGGGCGCCAGCCTTCGGCAAAGCGCGCCTGAACCGGTCCGCTGAGTTGACGGCCGGTAATCTGCAGCGCCTGATCCTCGTGAATCAGTTTTTCGGCACCGCTGAGGGCATACAGCTGGCCGAGGCAGAGGTAGGCGATGCGATCGTCGCCCTGCAGGCGGACGTCACTGTTCTTCTGGTGCAGACGTTGCGCATTGGCGCTGGGCGTAAACGCCTTTGCCAGCTGATCGGCCCGCTTTAACAGCCACTGCTGCCGCTGGTTCCACGCCGCAGAGCCCGGCAGCTCGCTGCTGTTGCCCTCTTCATCCCGCCACAGCGTCATGCGCCCCTTGGTAAACTGGTAGGTGCCGTACGGCATGCGCACCGCGAACAGGTTGCCCTGCTTGAAGTAGTAGTAGCTGTCACCCTGCCAGCGCCGCTTGTCGTCATAGATAGGCACCTTGATGACCACAGGCACCCCGTCGATCCAGGCGGTGACATCCAGGCCATCCACAGTGTAGACATAGGTGTCGAGGCTGCTCTGCGCCGCCTTTTCCATCGCCGTCAGCTGGTTATCCAAGGTGTCGGCCTGCGCCGTCACCGTCCAGCCCAGTGCCAGACATCCCCAGCCGAGATAACGTACCTTTGCTTGCCAATTCATAGCTGTCTCTTCTTCGTTACGCAGCGTGACTCACCAACGGCGCTCAAGACGCAGCGCCGGGCGACCCATCCCATAGTAATCCTGCAGGCTGCACACGGTCGTGAAGCCCAGGCGCCGATAGAGTGCCAGCGCCGCGTCATTGTCGCAATCGACTTCGAGCCGCAAGCGCGGCAACCCACGGCAACGGGCCTCGGCCTCGGCCAGCGCCAGCAACAGGCGGGCCAAGCCGCGCCGCCGCCAATGCCAGTGCACCGCCAGCGCCGTGATCGACACCTGGTGCCAACCGTTGTGCGGCAGCAGCGCCAGGTAGGCGATGACCTGATCCTGCTGCCACAGCAGCCAGACCCGGCGGCGGCCGTGGCGCAGCTGGTTACGCCACACCTTGCGACCAAAGGCCAGCCAGGGGGAAAAACAGTAGCGCTCCAGCTGCAGCAACGGCTCCAGCTCGGCGACCGTCGCCAGTGTCAGGCGCAGCCCGCGCTCCGCAGCGCCGGCGTGGGCCGTCGCCTCGGCGGCCGCCCACGCCGACGGATCCGTTATCGGCATCACGTGCAGAGTCCCGCCGATTCGCGCAGCTGCAGGGTGCCGGTGAAGGGGGCCAGCGGCGCCACCGCCGCGCCAGAGGCCAGCGCCAGCGCCTGCTGCATCGCACTGACACTCATCTGTTCGATCGGGATCTGCACCGTGCTCAGCGCCGGCGAGAGGAACGCGGCAGCCGGCTCATCATCAAACCCGAACAGCGATACCTGCTCCGGCACGCTCAAGCCCGCCTCGTGCAACGCGCGCAGGGCGCCGATGGCCATGTCGTCATTGCTGACAAACAGCGCGGTGAACGCCACCTGACGCGCCAGCAGCTGACGGCAGGCGCGATAGCCCCCCGCCACCAGGTTGTCGCCTTCGGCGACGGCGTCCAGGGGCGGCGTGATGCCCGCCTGTTGCAGTGCACTGCGCCAGGCCTGCAGCCGGGTGCGCGCCGTCAGCGTCTGCAGCGGCCCGCTGATACAGGCATGGCTGCGGTGTCCCAGCGCCAGCAGGTGATCGACCGCCGCCGTCACGGCCGCCGCCTGATCGAACACCACGCAGCGCTCCGGTTGTCCCGGCACCGGGCGGTTCATCACCACCAGCGGCACCGGCAACTCCGCCACCAGCCGCGCCAGATCGGCCTCCGGCATGAAGCGGCTGTAGAGAATGATGGCGTCGCAGCAGCGCTCCACCAGCAGGCGCACCGCCTCCTGTTCGCGCTGCGGATCGTCGTGGCCGTCGGTGACCATCAGCTGCTTGCCCGCCAGCTCGGCCTGTTCGGCCATGGTCTTCAGCAAACGGCCAAAGTAGGGCCCCTCGAAGTTGGAGACCACCAGTCCGACCGTGTTCGAGGTCTGGTTCGCCAGCGCCTGGGCCAAGCGGTTCGGACGAAAGCCCAGCTCGGCAATCGCGGCATTGACCCGCGCCCGGGTCGCGTCGCTCAGCACCACCTTGCCGCTGAGCACCCGCGATACCGTGGACTTGGATACGCCGGCGCGCTCCGCCACATCCTGCATCGTGACCATCACTCTCTCCATCATAAAAAAACCCCGGCCAACGGGCCGGGGGTTCATTATCCACGTCAGGAGCGGACCGCTTCAAGTCCACATGCCATTTCGCTCACTGTGCGCCCTGCAGCAACGCCTCAGCCTGGGCACGCCACTGCTCGGCTTTGCCGGCATCGCGCTCGTAACCGAGCTGGGTGGCGGCACGCGGATCCAGCGGCACCAGGCCGCGTTCATACAGGCTGGCGATGAAGCGTCCCAGACTCGGTGACGCCTTCTGCGCAAAATTCATGATCGCCACCTGGCGCACCTGGTTCTCCGGCGCAATCAGGCTCTGCAGCGCCGCTTGTTGCTGCTCGCGGCTGCCGTTGGCGATGGTCGGCGTCGCGGCGGCTTTCACCTCCATAAACCACGCCAGACAGGCCTGCAGATTCTGCTGCTGACACAGGGTGCTGA
>CAMFKP010000008.1 GCA_945957385.1 uncultured Aeromonadaceae bacterium | reverse complement strand
CACCGTCTAATTCGTCGGCAGCGTCAGATGTGTATAAGAGACAGCCCTGCAGCAGTTGTTTGACGTGCTGCTGCGCGGCGAGATGGATCCCATCATCCTCTCCTCGCTGCTGACAGCGCTGAAGATCAAGGGCGAGTCGCCAGCCGAAATTGCCGGAGCCGCCAGTGCATTGTTGGCCGCCGCCAAACCCTTCCCCCGTCCCGACTACGCGTTTTGCGATATCGTCGGCACCGGTGGCGATGGCCTGCACACCATCAATGTCTCCACGCTGTCGGCGCTGGTCGGTGCCGAATGCGGCATCAAGGTAGCCAAACACGGTAATCGCAGTGTCTCCTCCAAAACCGGCTCATCGGATCTGCTCGACAAATTGGGCGTCCGTCTCGACATGAGCCCGGCCATTGCCCGCCGCTGTCTGGATGAAGAGAATGTTTGCTTCCTGTTCGCCCCTCAGTATCACAGCGGGATCCGCCACGCGATGCCGGTACGTAATGCGCTGAAGACCCGCACCATCTTCAACGTGCTGGGGCCCTTGATTAACCCGGCGCGCCCGAGTTATCAGTTGATGGGGGTTTACAGCGCCGAGCTGGTGCGGCCGATCGCCGAAACCCTGCAGCAGCTGGGTCTGCCGCGCGGCATGGTGGTACACGGAGCCGGCCTGGACGAGATCGCCGTGCATGGCACTACGCAGGTGGCCGACATCAACGAGGGGCAGATCCGCGAATATACGCTGACGCCGGAAGATTTTGGTCTGCGCAGTCATCCACTGGAGGCAATTCGTGGTGGCGAACCGGATGAGAACCACCGCATCAGCGAGAACATTCTACAGGGCCAGGGCAGCGCTGCGCAGAATGCCGCCATCGCCCTGAACCTGGCTCCGCTGCTGCTGATGGCTAATCGTGTTGGCTCGCTGGCAGAAGGGGCAGAACAGGTCTTGGCCACGCTGCAAAGCGGCAAGGTCCTTGAGCGCGTCAGCCGTCTGGCCAAGCTCAGTCATAGCGAGGAGTAAGCGTCACCATGTTGAACCATGCTTCCATCAACGAGACTGTCCTCGGCAAGATTGTCGCCGACAAGCAGCTATGGATTGCCGAGCGCCGCACGCGCCAGCCGCTGGAGCGTTTCCGTGCCGGCCTGCAACCGAGCGATCGCGACTTTGTGGCCGCGCTGCGTCGTGACAGTGCCGTCTTCATTCTCGAGTGCAAGAAGGCATCGCCGTCGAAAGGCCTGATCCGTGCCGATTTCGATCCCGCCGCCATTGCCCACATTTATGGCCGGCATGCCGCCGCGATTTCCGTGCTGACCGACGAGAAGTACTTTCAAGGCAACTTCGACTACCTGCCGCTCGTGCGGGCCCAAGTATCGGTGCCGGTATTGTGCAAGGACTTCGTCATCGATCCCTATCAGATCTACCTGGCACGCCACTATCAGGCCGATGCGGTGCTGTTGATGCTATCCGTACTGACCGATGAGGCCTGGACTCAGTTGGCGGCCGTCGCCGCCGAGCTGAACATGGGCGTACTGACCGAAGTCAGCAATGACGAGGAGCTGGAGCGCGCCATCGCGCTGGGGGCGCCGGTGGTCGGCATCAACAACCGCAACCTGCGCGATCTGACCATCGACCTGCAACGCACCCGCGATCTGGCGCCGCGTCTGCCCGCGGATCGCATCGTCATCTGCGAGTCCGGCATCTACAGCCACGACCAGGTCAAGGAGCTGGGCCACTATGCCGACGGCTTCCTCGTCGGCTCGTCACTGATGTCTCAACCGGATATCGAACTGGCCTGCCGCCAGCTGATCCTGGGCCAGAACAAGGTGTGTGGCCTGACCCGCCCGGAAGATGCCGCCGCCGCCTACCAGGCTGGCGCCGTATTCGGCGGCCTGATCTTCGTGGCCGGCAGCCCGCGCTGCGTCGACCATGAGCAGGCCCGTTGTGTGATGGCCGGCGCGCCGCTGCGCTATGTCGGCGTGTTCCGCAATACGCAGCTGGAAACCATAGTACACGCGGCCAAGGCGTTGGGACTGGCAGCGGTACAGCTGCACGGTGACGAAAGCCTGGAGGACATCGCCGCACTGCGTACCTCGCTGCCGGCCAACTGCCAGATCTGGAAGGCGTTGCCGGTAAGCGGCACCTTGCCGAGCGAGGCCATGGTCCGTTATCAGCCGCAGGTCGATCGCCTGCTGCTCGACACGCAAGTCGGCCAGCACAGCGGTGGCACCGGCCAGCGCTTCGACTGGTCCCTGCTGGCCGGGATCGACAAACAGCACATCATGCTGGCCGGTGGCATAGGACCGGACAACGCGACCGAAGCGGGCCGGGTTGGCTGCATCGGTGTGGATTTGAATTCGGGCGTCGAAAGCGCCCCCGGCATCAAGGACGCCGCCCTGTTGCAACGCGCCTTTGCCGCCCTGCGTGCCCGTTGATGGCACCCCAAGAGGAACTTACAGAATGTCTCAGTTAAATCCGTTTTTTGGTGAATTTGGCGGCATGTATGTGCCGCAGATCCTGGTCCCAGCGCTGTTGCAGCTGGAACAGGCCTTTCTCGATGCCCAGGCCGATCCGAGCTTTCATGAGGAGTTCCGCGCCCTGCTGACCGAATATGCCGGCCGGCCGACGCCGCTGACCCTGTGTCGCAACCTGACCAAGGGCACCAAGACCCGGCTCTACCTCAAGCGTGAAGACCTGCTGCACGGTGGCGCCCACAAGACCAACCAGGTACTGGGCCAAGCCTTGCTGGCCAAGCGCATGGGCAAGACCCGCATCATCGCCGAGACCGGTGCCGGTCAACACGGCGTGGCTACCGCCCTGGCCTGTGCCCTGCTCGATCTGCCGTGCCGCGTCTACATGGGCGCCGTGGATATGGAGCGCCAGAAGCCCAACGTGTTCCGTATGCGCCTGATGGGGGCCGAAGTGGTCGCCGTCACCGCCGGCTCTGCCACCCTAAAGGATGCCTGTAACGAGGCGCTGCGCGACTGGACCGCCAACTACGAAGATACCCACTACATGCTGGGTACCGCCGCCGGCCCCCACCCCTTCCCGACCATAGTGCGCGAGTTCCAGCGCATGATCGGTGAAGAGGCCAAGGTGCAGCTGCAACAGGTCGAACACCGCCTGCCCGATGCCGTCATCGCCTGTGTCGGCGGCGGCTCCAATGCCATCGGTATGTTTGCCGATTTTATCGACGAAGCCGGCGTGCGCCTGATCGGCGTCGAGCCGGGTGGTCATGGCATCGAGAGTGGCGAACATGGCGCTCCGCTGGGGCATGGCACCAAGGGGGTCTTCTTCGGCATGCACTCCTACCTGATGCAGGACAAACACGGCCAGATTGAGGAGTCCTACTCCATCTCGGCGGGGCTCGACTTCCCCTCCGTCGGCCCGCAACACGCCCACCTGGCCGCCACCGGGCGCGCCGAATATGTCTCCATCACCGATCAGGAAGCCCTGGATGCCTTCCAGGAACTGGCACGGCATGAAGGGATCATTCCGGCCCTGGAATCCTCCCATGCCCTGGCCCATGGCCTGAAAATGGCCCGTGAAAATCCGGAGCTGGAGCAAGTGCTCATCGTCAACCTCTCCGGCCGTGGCGATAAGGACATCTTCACCGTCGCCGATATTCTGCACAAGCAAGGAGCCTTCTAATGAGCCGTTACGCTGCACTGTTTGCCGATCTGGCCGCGAAAAAAGAGGGCGCCTTTGTGCCGTTCGTGACACTGGGTGATCCCACGCCCGAGCTGTCATTGCAGATCATCGATGCCCTGGTAGCCGGTGGTGCCGATGCGCTGGAGCTAGGCATCCCCTTCTCCGATCCGGTGGCCGATGGCCCGACCATTCAGGATGCCACCACCCGTGCCCTGAATGCCGGCACCACACCCGATACCTGCTTTACGATCCTCGAGCAGGTGCGGGCCAAGTACCCGACGCTGCCGATTGGCCTGCTGCTGTATGCCAACCTGGTCTATGCCAAGGGCATCGATGGCTTCTATCAGCGCGCCGTCGCCGCCGGCGTCGATTCGGTGCTGGTCGCCGACGTGCCAGTTGAGATGTGCGCTCCCTATAAGGCGGCCGCCGATAAGGCCGGTATCGCCTCGATCTTTATCGCGCCGCCCAACGGCGATGAGGCCACGCTGAAAAAAGTGGCGGAGCTGGGTTCGGGATACACCTACCTGCTCAGTCGCGCCGGCGTGACCGGTACCGAAACCCGGGCCGGTAAGCCGGTGGGCCACCTCATCGAGACGCTCAAGTCGTTCGATGCTGCCCCCGCGTTGCTGGGTTTTGGCATCAGCGAGCCGGCTCAAGTGAAGGAGGCGATTGCCGCCGGTGCCGCCGGCGCCATCTCCGGCTCGGCGGTGGTCAAGATCATCGAGAAAAATCTGGCCGACCCGGCTCAGATGCTGGCACAGCTGGAGCAGTTCGTGCGGCAGATGAAGGCGGCCACGCGCCAGGCTTAATGACCCGCTAACACGCAAGCGGCCTATAGACCCAAGCCCGCCGATAATGACGCGGGCTTTTTGCTTTTTTTCGCCGCACACAGTCGCTAGACTGGGGCCTCGATTTTGATGAGGTACAGGCATGAAACAGTTTTTCGACTTTATCCCGCTGCTGGTGTTTTTTGCGGTCTACAAGTTCTACGACATCTATGCGGCCACCGGCGCCCTGATGGTGGTGACCGTGCTGCAGATCGCCATCACCTGGTTCACGCTGCGCAAGCTGGAGAAGATGCACCTGATTACCCTCGGCATGGTGCTGGTGTTCGGCGGCTTCACGCTGTTCTTCCACAATGACGCCTTCATCAAGTGGAAGGTCACCGTCATCAACCTGCTGTTCTCCGGCGCACTGCTGGCCAGCCAGCTGGCGTTCAAGAAGCCGCTGATCAAGCAGCTGCTGGGCAAGGAGATGAATCTGCCCGACGCCATCTGGAATCGGATCAACCTGGCTTGGGCGCTGTTCTTCGCGCTGTGTGCCGGACTCAACACCTGGATCGCCTTTACCATGAGCCAGGAGATGTGGGTCAACTTCAAGGTCTTCGGTTTGCTTGGCATGACGCTGTTGTTTACCGTGCTGACGGTGGTCTACCTGTATCGCCATCTGCCCGCCGAAGAGAAAGGCTCCGAGTAGCCCATATCACTTAGCCACAGGCGACCCCGGGTCGCCTGTGTTGTTTCTCACGCCAAGGAGTGCATCACCATGTGGTATCTGATTTTTGCCGAGGATGTCGCCGACAGCCTGCCGCTGCGCCAACAGGCGCGCCCTGCCCATCTGGCCCGTCTGCAAGCCCTGAACGCCGAAGGCCGTGTCCTGCTCGCGGGGCCACATCCGGCCATCGACAGTGACGATCCAGGGCAGGCCGGTTTCACCGGCAGCACCATCATTGCCCGCTTCGCCTCGCTGGCCGAAGCCGAAAGCTGGGCCAACGCCGACCCCTATGTCGCCGCCGGTGTCTATGCCAACGTCAGCGTCAAGCCGTTGAAGATCACCGTCAAACCGGAACAGGCCTTCTTCTGAGCTGCCACGGGTGCGGCGACGCCGTACCCGTGCTTCAGCCGCTATGGTTATAATGCCCAACCGACCTCGGTAATATATCGCTGAGGTTGCCATCGTTACCGCCGATGCAATTAATTCATTCAGAAAAAATAAAATAACCCAAGAAAATCAAGCGCATGACATAAAACATCGCACCCCGGTTTTATTATTTTCTGCCCGCCATTGATCAGCGATTAAATAAACGCCAAGCAGAATGCACGTTATTTCCTCACCCCTGTCATCGTTGACAGGGTATTTTCCCCGCCCGCTGCACTGTCACGATCCATTTGCACTAACACAGGCCAAGGGTCATGCATTTATTGCTATATAAATGGTGTTTTTGCAGATATATATTTGGCAAAGCTTTTGCTAAGGATAGAGATTACACTCAGTTGAGTGCCTAACAGGAGTCAGTTATGAAAGTTTCGGTGATCGGTGCCGGTGCCGTCGGCGTATCGGTGTGTCAGTACCTGCTGCTTAACGGCGCTTGCGACAGCCTGGTGCTGGTCGATCTCAATGCGCAGAAAGCTGAAGGCGAAATCCTCGATTTTGGCCACACCACCTCGTTGACGTTCAGCCGCAATGTGCGCCTCAAACACGGCAGCTATGCCGATTGCGCCGGCAGCCGTCTGGTCATCATCACCGCCGGTGCCCAGCTCAAGCCAGGCCAGACCCGTGACGAGCTGGCGCTGATCAATGCGCGCATCACGGTCGAGATCGCCCGCGAGCTGGAACAGGTCGCCCCGGAGGCAATCCTGCTGTTTGCCACCAATCCGGTGGATCTGGTCACCCGCTTCGTCATTCGCAACACCAGCTACCCGGCCGAGCGTGTCATCAGCTCCGGCTGTGTACTGGACTCGGCACGCTTCATGAAAATTGTTGCCGACCGACTGAATCTGGATCCGAAAAATGTATTCGGCTATGTGCTGGGCGAGCATGGCAAAACCAGCTTCATTCCGTGGAGCCTGACCAATATCGGCGGCCTGAGTATGGATGCCTGGTGCGACATGGTGGGCGCGCCGCGCTTTGAGCAGGCGGAGCTGCTGGAAGCCGTTAAACAGGCCGGCTTCGAGATATTCCAGCGCAAACAGAACACCAATCATGGCATCGCCGCCAGCCTGTATCGCATCGTACAGGCCATCTTGTTCAACGAGGGCTCCATTCTGCCGGTCGGCGTGCTGTTACAAGGCGAATATGGCCTGGAGGATTGTGTGCTCAGCGTACCGGCACTGGTGGATGGCCGCGGGATTGCGCGTATTCTCAGCTATCCGCTCACCGCACAGGAGCTGGCGCAGTTGCACCACTCGGCCCGCTACCTACAACAACTGGCCCAGCAGGTCTGCGCCCAGAGCGGGCTGAACTAACGCACGTCTGCCAATCTGGGGCCGTTGACCCCAGATTGCGTAGCGCCCTCAGGTACGCGCGACAAACCACGGATTGAGGATCTCGTTTTTGCCATAGTGCAACGGCTCGCCCTCCAGGGTTTCAACGTGGCCGCCGGCCCCTTCCACCACAGCCTGCGCCGCTGCCGTATCCCATTCACAGGTCGGCCCCAACCGCGGATAGAGGTGTGCACGCCCCTCGGCGAGCAGACAGAACTTCAGAGAACTGCCCACCGAAACCAGCTCATATTCACCCAATCCCGCCAGATAGACTTGCGTCTCGGCGGTGAGGTGCGAGCGACTGCCAACCACTTTTAGCACTTGCCCCGGCAACGGCGGACTGACCTTGATCGCCTGTTGACCCTGATCACTGCGCCGCCAGCTGCCCAGTCCCAGACCGCCCCAATACGTCAAACGTTGCACCGGCACATGCACTATGCCGAGCACCGGCCGGCCATGATGAATCAGCGCCAGATTGACCGTGAACTCACCATTGCGGCGGATAAACTCTTTGGTGCCATCCAGCGGATCGACCAGCCAGTAACACTCCGCCGTCAGTCGCAACGCCTTGGCCGCGTCATCGGACTCCTCAGACACCACAGGCCACTGCGGCGTGAGCTGGGATAACGCATCACAGATCACGCCATGGGCCGCCTGATCCGCCTGCGTCAGCGGCGAGTCATCGTCCTTGACTGTTACATTGATCGGGCCATCGTAAACCCCGAGAATGGCCCGGCCCGCCTCTTCAGCCACCCGAATGGCTGACATAATCAGTTTGTCTGTCAGTTGCATCATCAGAAACTCCTTTTGCCAGTGCCATTCTATCGACAACACCCTCGAAGGTCTTATAGCAAAAATCAATGACTTATTGCCGGATCTTCGTTTCGCCCCCACCGTTCGCTGCTGACGACGGCAACCAGGCTCCTCGGCCACTGCCTAATGGCGCAGTCTGCGCCAGCTCGCCGATGCGGCAAGCTGAAACAGGCATATGCCCATTCCCGACAACAGGAGATCCTGATGAAGTTCAGACAATTTGCGTTCGCCCTGCTGCTAGCCAGCCAGCCGTTTGTCAGCAACATGGCTCACGCCGCCGATAAAGCGGTCGTCACACCGACTGCAACCGAGGCCCCCGTCGCCAATCAAAACAGCGCTGGCAAGCTGAATATCAACACGGCCAGCGCGGAACAGTTCATGGCCCTCAAGGGGATCGGTAAAAAGAAGGCGGAGGCGATCATCTCATGGCGCACCGAACATGGTGGTTTCACCTCGGTAGCCCAACTGGCGGAGGTCAATGGCATCAGCGAGCGTTTTGTCACTGAACACCAGGCCGAACTGTCGCTGAACTGACGGTGAATGTCGTCGTAACAAGCGGGCCTGGCGCCCGCTTGTTGCTTTTTGGTGACAGCGATGGAATACGATTGGACCCGACGCCAAGCTCGGCTATGATGGCCGCGGAGCCACCTCTGCATAGCAAGGAAGAACAATGAAAAAACAGAATGCTGTCCGCAAGGCTGTATTGCCGGTCGCCGGCCTCGGTACCCGTATGTTGCCCGCCACCAAGGCTATCCCGAAAGAGATGCTGCCGGTGGTCGACAAGCCGCTGATCCAGTATGTCGTGCGTGAAGCCATTGCCGCCGGGATCAAGGAGATCATCCTTGTTACCCACTCCAGTAAGAACTCTATCGAAAACCACTTCGACAAGAGCTTCGAACTGGAAGCCACGCTGGAAAAACGCGTCAAGCGCCAGCTGCTGGCTGAAGTCCAGAATATTTGCCCGAAGGATGTGACCATCATGCACATCCGTCAAGGCGAGGCCAAAGGCCTGGGCCACGCTATCCTGTGTGCCCGTCCGCTGGTCGGTGACAACCCATTTGCCGTCCTGCTGCCGGACGTGCTGATCGATGATGTGGCGAGCAACCCGACCACAGATAACCTCGCTGACATGGTGCGTCTGTTTGATGAAAGCGCCGTCAGCCAGATCATGGTTGAACCAGTACCGCGCGAGCGCGTCAGCGACTATGGTATCGCCAACATCAACGGCGAAACCTTGCACGCCGGCGAGTCCCTGCCGATGACCCAAATCGTCGAGAAGCCGAAGGTTGATGAAGCACCATCCAATCTGGCGGTCGTCGGCCGTTATGTGCTGTCAGCTAACATCTGGCCGCTACTGGAGAAAACCCCGCTCGGCGCCGGTGATGAAATCCAGCTGACCGATGCTATCGCCATGTTGATGGAGAAAGAGCCGGTTAATGCTTATGCGATGAAGGGCAAGAGCCATGACTGTGGCAGCAAGCTCGGCTACATGATGGCCAATATCGAATATGGTATTCGTCACAAATCAATCGGTGCTGAATTCCGTGCCTACCTCAAAGAAGTAGTGGCCAAGCTCTAAACCGCTGACCCAATAAACAACGACAGCTTCGGCTGTCGTTTTTTTTTGCGCCATCCAATTATGGCTATCCTTGAAATCAAAGCGTGTCAGCACCAGTCATAACCAGTCCGGCCGCAATGGTAAACGTTTGTATCCAAATCAGCATGCGTAATGGAATAAAAAACCAGATACCACGCAGGAATCCAAAATAATTAACCGAATAATTGATCGAGAATCTGGATTTTATAACTGGTCTGACATATAACTCTGCCTCCTCCCTGATGGGGAGCACAATAACAACCAGATTCAAGGTGAAGTTCATGTCAAAAGCGACTCCAAGCGCACAAGGCACTCTTTGGGGCCACCCCAAGGGGTTATTCCTGCTATTTAGCACTGAATTGTGGGAGAGATTCTCCTACTACGGCATGCGTGCCCTGTTGGTGCTCTATCTGACTGCTCAAACGACCGCGGGTGGTCTGGGGTGGACCCAGGCTGACGCACTCAAGCTGTACGGTATCTATACCGGTCTTGTTTACATCACACCGCTGATCGGCGGCTGGCTGGCGGATACGTTCCTCGGTCAGCGGCGTTCGATCCTGATTGGTGCCATCATGATGGCCGCCGGTCAATTCACGCTGGCACTGCCACACGCCATGTTCCCGGACATGGTCAACCAGGTGTTCTACATCGGGCTGGCCCTGCTGATCGCCGGTAACGGCATGTTCAAGCCGAACATCTCCACCATGGTAGGTGACCTGTATGAACAGGGTGATCACCGTCGTGATGGTGCCTTCACCATTTTCTACATGGGGATCAACCTCGGCGCCCTGCTGGCGGGTTTCGTTGCCGGTGCCGTCGCGACCGAATGGGGTTGGCAGGCAGGCTTTGTCGCCGCAGGCATCGGCATGCTGTTCTCGCTGGTGATCCAAGCCTTTTTTGCGCAACGCTATCTGGGTGATATCGGCAAGGTTCCTGCAGCCAAGCGTTCAGCAGCCCTGCGCAGCTCAGCGCAAAAGGCTCCGTTGACCAAGCAAGAAGTTGACCGCATCAAAGTCATTCTGGTCATGGGTCTGTTCACCATCATCTTCTGGGCTGGTTTTGAACAAGCCGGTGGTCTGATGAACCTGTACACCGAAAACTACACCGATCGCATGATCGGCAGTTTCGAAGTCCCGACCGCCTGGTTCCAGTCCTTGAACCCCTTCTTCATCATCACGCTGGCGCCAGTTGTCGCGGCAATTTGGGTGAAATTGGGTCAACGTGAGCCTAGCTCGCCGGTGAAGTTCGCCATGGGCCTGGGTTTCCTGGCGCTGGGCTTCCTGTTCATGATCGGCGCAGTGCTGGAGCAAGGTGGCGATACCACCGTCAAGACCTCCATGTTCTGGTTGGTTGGCGCCTTCTTGTTCCATACCCTGGGTGAGTTGTGCCTGTCACCGATCGGCCTGTCAATGGTCACCAAGCTGGCCCCGCTGCGCCTGGCATCCTTGATGATGGGTGCCTGGTTTGGCTTCGTGGCGCTGGCCAACTATGCCGCCGGCATGATCGGTTCCTTCGTCGGTGAAGCAGGCCCGATGGCCATCTTTGGTGGTATTGCCATCACCGCCGTCATCTGTGCTGGTATCTTGCTGGTATTCGCCAACAAGCTGATCTACTGGATGCATGGTGCTGAAGGTCATGCCGAAGAGCCACAACACACTTCTGATGATGTCGTAGTGACCAGTCACTAAGCCATTACAGAAAAAATCCATATAGATAAAAGCCCCGGCATGCCGGGGCTTTTTTTGTCACATCAAAAAGGGTCAATGACCTTCGGCAACAAATTCCTCTTTATCGACACCACATTCGGGGCAAGACCAGTCTTCTGGCAGATCCTCCCATAGTGTCCCAGGCGGAATCCCATCGTCAGGCTCACCCGTTGCCTCATCATAGATATATCCGCAGACCTCGCATCGCCATCGCCGCATCGCTGCTCTCCTGTCGTCTATCCTGCTCTGACAATAGCAGCTGCTAGCCGGCGCAGCTTAGATCGCGGCCGCAAGAATAGTACGGCTGCGCTCTAGCGTGATGTCCTGGCGTTCGCCCAGTGGATAACGGCCATGTTGATCCAGCTTGGCCACTAACGCGTCCAGCGCCTCACTGCCAATGCCATAATCCGCTAACCGGGTGTTGATACCGAGCGATTCAAAAAAGTCGCGCGTCCGTGAAATCGCCAAGTCGATACGTTTGTCGTCATCACGGTCGTGCAGATCCCAGATGCGCTCGGCATATTGCAATAATTTCTGCCGCTTGACGTCACGCTGCGCCTGCATCAGGCTCGGCATCACCACCGCCAGCGTCTGCGCATGATCCAGGCCATGCAACGCAGTTATCTCGTGCCCCAGCATGTGCGTCGCCCAATCCTGTGGCACGCCACAACCGATCAGGCCATTGAGGGCCATGGTCGCCGCCCACATCAGATTGGCCCGCGCATCGTAGTTTTGCGGGTCGGCCAACACTCGAGGCCCCTCTTCGAGCAGCGTCAGCAGCAAGCCCTCGGCAAAGCGATCCTGCACCTTGGCATCCACAGGAAATGTCAGATACTGCTCCAGGATATGAACAAACGCATCCACGATGCCATTGGCCGTCTGTTGGGCTGGTAACGTGTAGCTCTTGGTGGGATCCAGCACTGAAAACTGCGGATAGACCAGAGGTGAGGAAAAAACCAACTTGTCATGCTGACTCTTGGTAATCAACGACACGCCAGCGTTGGCGCCGTTTGCGGCTGGCAGCGCTACGCGAGTCACATTCCGACTGATCACCGCCCCGCAATTCATCTCGGAACCGGTCGCCGGCAGCGTCAATACCGCGCCAAACGGTAACGCCTTCTGCACCGTCGCTCCACCATCAAGCAAAATGTCCCAGGGGTCACTACCAATCCAACATGCGGCGGCAGCCAGAAATTTGGTGCCATCAATTACCGAGCCCCCGCCTACGGCGAGTAAAAAGTCGATGTTGTTACGGCGGATCAGCTCCACGGCGGGCATCAAGGTTTCATAACTGGGATTAGGCTCAATACCGCCAAACTCCAGGCAAAACCGCTCGCCCAATGCTGCTTTTACCTCATCCAGCACGCCAAACCGAACCACGCTTCCCCCACCATAGGTGATCAGAATACGTGCCTGCGCCGGGATGCACTCACCGATACGGGCGATCTCACCTTGGCCAAACAGGATTCTGGTCGGGTTATGAAATGAAAAGTTATACATGGTCCTCTCCCACTTAAATCGAGCTTTTATGCACTATAACAGAATATTTAACGACACAAAAAGCCGCATCCTGACATGATAATCAATGAGTTATCCCTAACGGCAGCTGAACAAGACGCCTATTAACCAATTAGCCGCCACGCAGAGGCTCACAACGAGGACATTCAATCCGGCCCCAAGCCGGATAGACAACGCGCCCCAAGTGGCGATGGCCTACTCCACAGACTTGGCTAAAGCGTGAGCGACTCCGGACGAAAGCGATGAAAAAAACAGCGAACGCACCTGTTTGTGGTATCAAGCGTGATACAAAGCGCACTTAGGGGATTGATCTGCCTGATAAAGAGGGCAAAATAGGCCCCACAGCGCCGGTATAGCTCAGTTGGTAGAGCAGCGCATTCGTAATGCGAAGGTCGTAGGTTCGACTCCTATTACCGGCACCAGTTAAAACAAAGGGTTAGCTTCTTCATGAAGCTAACCCTTTGTGCTTTTCAGGGATGTTGATGCTGGGGTGCCATCGGAATCGCACCTCTGACAAGCTAGACGCTAACAACCCAAGGCCAGCTTGCTTGGGCAACACAATCTGCCGTCGCTAGCCACAAGCCGTCATAACGCCCTTGCCCTTGCCCCTGCCTGCTGCGCTGGATAAGTCTTCGTCTCGTCTGACCTGACGTGGAACCAGTTCCACTCTCTACCGTCTGGGTGCATCCATTGCAACCGGCGCATTCAGATGACCTGAACGTGATTGTGTGGCTGAGCGTCACGGTTGGGCGACACCATCTGCACCACCTCACCCGCTTTTCGTATCAGTCGAATTGCGCAACAACGACCAAACACCTCTGCTGCATGGATGTCACAAGGGGCGTCGCCCTCAGCCGCCGCCACCCCATGCCTGTGGTTGCCCCTTATTGGTGATTGGCTATGAACCAGCTGGGCTGACATGAGGCCAATCGCCGCACAAAACCACAGCGACGTGGAATCAGCACACGAGCTGCATTTGAATACCCATGCAAAAAGCACGCACCAAAGCAGAGCAAATACACTAATCACCGCAATAGTTATTCATTGTCATGGCAGGTATGGCCCGCCCGCCCCCCGCAGTACGTCGCTGGCATGCATCCTGCTCTTGCACAGCCGCGATACAGCGCCATGTCAGGACTCGCCAAGCGAACCCGTTACCGATGCTGGATCCGCACTGTGATTCGTGTTTTGCAGCGCAACAGAACGACAACCATGGGGATGGTTTCGCTGTCACGCTGCATGGCTTCCCCCTATAACAATGAAAAGGACTCTGTTATGCATTTCCGGCCAAACACCCTGGCGCTGGCCTGCGTCATCGCACTGCCGCTTACTGCCTGCGATGACCACAGCAGCAACACACCTGTCGATCCTGCTGCCACGAAAAGGGCCTTGTTACACATCATGGATGACGCCGTACAAGAGAGTCAGGCGTTGGACCCTTACGGGTTTGCCATTGACGAGCAGAGCATCGCCAAACGCAAGGCCCTCGATACGTCACTGCTGGCGCGATTGGAAACGCTGGATTCGACGGTTTTAAGCGAGCGGGATCAGCTCTTCTACGACATGGTGCACTGGGATTTACAGATCAATATTGAAGGCTATGGCTTGCCGCAGTCGCAGATCCCCATTCACCACTTCCGTAACCGGGTGGCCGATCTGGCCGATGAGGTCGGTGCAGCCCCGACAAGCGGTCCGGCAGCCAGAACCGTCGCCGGCAACTTCGACTATTTCGAACAAAGCTCCGCCGAGCGTGTCGCCCCTGGCGATGCAACATGGCGACGCGATCTGGACCGCACCGCCACGCCACCGGCCCTGGCACAAGCCAGCCGCAGCAAACTGGCCAGCAGCCCGCTGGCGTGGTATCAGCAACACCTCACCTGGCTGCAAGCCTATGATGCCTATCTGGTCGAGGTAAAACACCAGTTCGAATTAGGCAGCGCCCAGGGCAACACCCTGCCGGATGAGCTGGTCGACCGGATCCTGGCCCAGCTCAATAGCAAGCTCGATGGTGACACGCTTGCTGACGCCTACCTCGGCTGGCAACACTTGCCTGCCGAGGCCGATAACACGTTGCGCTCCGATTACAAGGCAGTACTGGACAGCATCAACAGCCATTATCTGGCGCTGCGCGATTATCTGGATTACAAACACGGTGGAACTTATGCCGTTCGGCTCGGCAGCGGCGAGTGCGCCGACGGCTTCTGTGGCATGACTAACGGCCGCGACTGGTATCGCTGGCTGCTCAAGAAACACACCACGACCAACATGACACCGGAACAGGTGCATGCGCTAGGACTGAGCGAAGTGGAACGCATCTTCGGCTCCATGGTCAAGGTCTGCTATACCGTCGGCAAATGCGATAGCGATGACGTGGCGCAGAACAAGCAAAACGGCCAGATCTATGCCTTCTTCCACTACCTGAATGAACCGCAATTTTTTTATCAGAATCCCCTGGCGCAGTGGTCGGCGGATCTCAATCCGGACAACATAACCGGCGCCACGCTGAGCGAGCCCCAGCAACAGGCGCTGGCCGAGCATGAACGGGCGCTGCAGGAGTACAACGTCTTCAAGAGCAAGGCCGCCCTGGTGTTGCCGGATTTCTTTGACGCCGAGCATACGATTCCCAAGCTGGATTATGAAATCGTCCCTGTCGCCTATCAGGATGCGCCTTATGGAGGGGTTGCCTGGTATCAAGACGGCAACCCGCAAACCGGACGCAAGGGACAATTTTACCTGAATACCTACTACCCCTACGGGTTACAACGCTGGAATATCAGTACCCTGCTGTCGCATGAAGCGGCCCCCGGCCACCATTTCCAGATCACCATTGCCCAGGAGCTGGCGGCTAAAGATCCCGATTTCCCGCAATACGTGGCCAATGCCTCTTATACCGCCTATGCCGAAGGCTGGGCGCTCTACACCGAATACCTTGCCGACCATGATATGGGTATCTATCAAGGACGCGGTCTCTACGATCCGGCAGCGGGGGATGTGAAGGTAGAAGGCAGCCCGGCGTTCAACAACCAGTTGCAATATTTCGGCCGCCTCAACGAGGAGATGCTCAGGGCGATGCGGCTGGTGGTGGATACCGGCATCCACTGGTATGGCTGGAGCCATGATCAGGCTGTCAGTTACATGCAGGAGAACTCGGCACTGGGCGCAGGCGACATCAGCTCCGAAGTACCGCGCTATATGGCATACACCGCCCAGGCAACCTCCTACAAGGCCGGTCAGCTGGCCCTGATCCGGATGCGGGAGTCAGCCGAGCAAGCCCTTGGCAGTGGCTTTGATCTCAAGGCATTCCATCACCATGTGCTGGAATACGGCATGCTGCCGATCTCGGTGCTGGAGCGAAAAAACACACAGTGGATTGCCACGATGAAATCGGGGAAAACGCCAAAATAAGCGCCTTGCGCGGCTGAGATAACAACCGGGCCAGTCGGTTAACCGCGGCTGGCCCGGATTGAATTGACGCCTGCGCGGTCGTGTTTCTGCAGCTTCATCCACGTCACGCGCGGCCAGCCTCGTCGTCGCTCTCGGCCTGACCACGACAGGCTTACCGTACCCCGGTTTACCGCCGCCCCGCTGCTGTCACCTCGCCTCGCGCGCCAGATGGCAATGCATCACCATTTATCTTTATAAAAAGATATTTGATGACAAGGCAATTTGGCGTTAATTTATCTCCACGAAAAGATATATGACAAAGAGATAACCATGCCGCTGCTGATTGCCTTGCTGGCCCCCCTGAGCTGGGGAAGCACCTACGCCATCGTCAACCTCTCGCTCGGCGACTTGTCGCCGTTCTGGGTTGCCTGCTGGCGCGCGCTACCGGCCGGCATCTTGTTGTTACTGTTGCGGCCACGCCTGCCGACGCTGGCCTGGGGCCGCCTGTTCCTGCTCGCTAGTTGCAACATCACAGCGTTCTTTGCCCTGTTATTTCTGGCGGCCTATCGATTGCCCGGTGCCGTGGCCGGCACCCTCGGCGCCACCTTGCCACTAATTCTGTTACTGCTGAGCTGGGCACTGGATAGGCAGAGGCCGGCATTACGCTGGTTACTGCCGGCGTTGCTGGGCCTGACCGGGGTGATGCTGCTACTCGATCCTGGCGCCCGCCTCGACACGCCAGGCGTGCTCTGCGCCCTCGGTGCCACTGTGCTGATCGCGCTGTCTGCTCGCTGGATGCAGCGCTGGGAGTTAGGTGACCTGTGGGTGCTGACCGGCTGGCAGCTGTTCATCGGCGGCCTGCTGTTGATACCGGTGGCCTGGCTGGCCTCCGGCGCCATGCCATGGCCCCATCGTGAGGCCCTCCCGGCGCTGGCATATCTGGTCTTGATCAACACGGCGCTGGCTTATTGGGCCTGGCTATGGGGGCTGCGGCGCCTTGGTACTCAGACCATGGGTATGCTGGCGCTGACCAACCCGCTCGTCGCGGTGAGCCTGGGGGTTTGGCTGGTTGGCGAGCAGCTAGACCCGGCACAATGGTGGGGGATTGGCGCCATCCTGCTCTCCTTACTCCTGATGAAACTGCCATGGCCACGTCTGAGCCGGCGACGCTGTGCGGCCTGATATGCGCATCAGGCCTCGGCAATCACCACGCCGATGGCCTTCTCCGGCTGACGCGTCAACCCGAGGCAATGCTCGCTGGCGCCGACCAAAAACAGGCTGAAATGTTCAAACTCCCGAAACGGTATGCTGGCCTCCATCTCGTCCAGCAGGCAGAACGTCAAGCGCACCCCGGCGAACTCCTGTCGGAGTCGGCTGATCGCGTTATCCCCCAGCCCATGGTTTGCAATCACCGTCGTTAATTGTTCGAGTGTCTGTTCGCTGATCATGTTCTCTCCTGCAAACGCCTGGGTATGGACAATGCACGCATTTGCCAGGCTTGCATCAATATCTATGCCAACTGCCAGCACTGCGTATTTGGCGCCAACATGTCACATTGGCCCAACTACTGTCGGATCCAGGACAGCATCTGTGTCTGATTTGCCACAGGCATCCTGATTGCAGGCCCGCCGCGGATGAGCCGTTACCATCGGCATGGTTGCAGACTAGCCTGATAAGATGATAATTGTTATCATATGATAATTATTCGTATTTGGTGCCCGCATGCTGCGTCCATCTCTACTCATCCTGTTCTCACTCTGGCTGCCGCTGTTAACCGCTTGTGATCAGGCCGTGTCATTACCGCCCGCTGCTGCGACGTCACAGCCGGACAATGCCGCCGCAGCATCGGGTTGGCCAAGAACCCTGCAGACCGCCGCCGGACCACTGACGCTGCATGCGCCACCACAACGTATCGTGTCGACCAGCGTGACCCTGACCGGCGCCCTGCTCTCCATTGATGCGCCAGTCTTGGCCTCGGCGACGGTGCGCCACAGCGGTGGTGTCACCGACAAGACCGGTTTTTTTAGTCAATGGGCCGACGTGGCATTGGCCCGCGGCGTGGTCCCCTTGTATCAAGGCGAAGTGAATGCGGACGCCGTCCTCGAGATGCAGCCAGACTTGATTGTCATCTCGGCGACAGGCGGAGATTCGGCCTTGAAATCGCGGGATCTGCTTGCCACGATCGCTCCGGTGCTGGTCGTCAATTACGACGACCGCCGCTGGCAGGATGTCGCCGCCCTGCTTGGCGAGGCCACTGGCCATGAAGCACAGGCCGCGGCCATCAGCCAACAGTTTGAGGCCGATATTCGCGCCTTGCATCAGCAAGCCAGGTTGCCACAAGACGCCGTGACCGCCATGGTCTATTACGAGGATGGCTCCGGCGCCAATATCTGGACGAAAGAGTCCGCACAAGGGCGGCTGCTACAACAGATCGGCCTGCGTCTGGCCCCCTTGCCGGCCAGCCTGAGTGCACAGAGCGTCGCACTGGGGCGCCGCGACATAGTGCCGGTTTCCGGCGAACGCTTTGCCGAGGCGCTGACCGGTCAGAGTGTGCTGCTGTTTGCTACCGAAGCGAGCACGGTAACGGAGGTTCTGCGCAACCCCCTGCTCAAAAACCTGAGTGCGGTACAAGCACAGCGCATCTATGCGCTTGGTGCCGATACCTTCCGCCTCGATTACTACAGCGCACGGCATCTGTTGGCGCGCCTGGGCGCGCAGTTTGCGACGCAGTCGACACCATGAGCCCGGCAAGATCCGAGACGCTACTCTGGTTGACCGCCGCACTGACGCTGTCATTGATGTTGGCATTGAGCCTGCTGCTCGGCGCACGGCCCATCCCTGTCGGCGCCATCTGGGATACGCTCGGCGGTGGCGTCAACGACTTCTCACCGCTGATTCTGCATGGCCGCCTGCCAAGAACCTTGCTGGCACTGCTGGCCGGCGTCGCGCTCGGACTCAGTGGTATCATGATGCAGTCTCTGACCCGCAATCCGCTGGCGGATCCCGGCATTTTGGGGATCAACGCCGGCGCCAGCTTTGCGGTCGTGTTCTGCGTCGGCCTGCTCGGGCTGTCCAGCCAACAGGCAGTGACTCTCAGTGCCCTGCTCGGCACATCGAGCGCCGCAGTGCTGGTATTCTTTCTCGGCAATCTACGAGGCTTGAGTGTGCACTCGGCACACTTTGTTCTGGCCGGTATTGCCATCAACGCCATCTTGAGCGGCTTATCGTCGGCTATCACGCTCCTCAACCCGGCCGCTTTCGAACGCTTTAGATTCTGGAATGCCGGCTCAGTCGACATCCTGGATCTCACCCCGGTGCTCTGGGCATGCCCCTTGTGGTTGCTTGGACTGGGCCTGGCACTATGGCTGGCCACCCCGCTCAATGCCATGGTGTTGGGGCAGCAGACTGCGACGTCACTAGGACTCCGTCATGGGCTCATCTTGCTGTATTCACTGCTGAGCCTCACCTTGCTAGTCGGCACCAGCACCGCACTGACCGGCCCCATCGGCTTTATCGGACTGATGATCCCCCCGCTCGTACGTTGGCTGGCAGGTCAAGACCACAGGCGCATGATGCTACTGGCCTGTTTTCTGGCGCCGAGCTTGTTGCTGGCGGCCGACATTCTCGGTCGCTTCATGCTGACCAACGGCATCCGCGTCGCCGTGGTGACCGCCCTGCTCGGAGCTCCCATCATGATCTGGCTGGTCCGGCGCCATGGAGGCTCGCTGAGATGAGCGCACGCCGCCTCCCCCATCTGGCCGCCTGCTCATTGCTGGCGCTCGGTCTGCTGTTGATAGCCGCCGGCTTGTGGCTAGGGACATTGCGACTTTCTGCGCAGCAAATCTGGGATGCTTTGTGGCTGCAAGGCGTGCCGATGCACCAGACCGTAATTCTGCAATGGCGGCTGCCACGGCTGCTGATGGCCATTCTGGTCGGCATGGCACTGGCCGTTGCCGGCGGCATTTTTCAATCCCTGCTACGCAATCCGATGGGCAGTCCGGACGTGATCGGTTTCAATACCGGCGCCTGGAGCGGCGTCCTGGTGACGGTGGTCGTACTGCATGGTGGTGAGATGGCCATGGCCTTCGGGTCGCTGCTCGGTGGCACACTCACCGCCGCGCTGATCTTCGCACTGGCCTGGCAGAACAGTTTGTCACGCCTGCGGCTGATACTGATCGGTATTGCCGTCAGTGCCATACTCAGCGCCCTGAATGTCTGGTTGATGATGAGTGCGACACTGGACTCGGCCATGACCGCCGTATTGTGGAGTCTGGGTTCCCTCAATGGCATGACCTGGCAGAAATGCCTGCCGGTCATGGCCGGGGTTCTGCCTTGCCTGTTATTGTGCCTGGCCGGCCAACAGCCGTTGCGCCAGCTCGAACTCGGAGATGATACCGCCGCAGCCACTGGCGTCCGGGTTCAACCGGTGCGGGTACTCTTGATGCTCGCTGCGACGGCACTGACCGCTATCGTCACCACAATGACCGGGCCCATTCCGTTTATTGCGTTGGCCGCCCCTGCGATCACGGCACGCCTGACCGGCCAGCCCTCTCCGGCGCTATGGCTCATCGGCCTAACCGGGGCTGTCTTGTTACTTGCCGCCGATCTGCTGGCGCAACACGCGCTGCCTGGTACCCAGTTACCGGTTGGCATCCTGTCCGTCAGCCTCGGTGGCGGTTACCTGCTGCTGTTATTGCTTCGCCAAACCCGCACGAGCATGCCATGACCCAGACCTCGCACCACCACGTCCAACCACTTTTGAGCGGCACACACCTCAGTTTCGGCTATCGGGATCATCCGGTCGCCGAGGATTTGAATGTCCAGATCCCCCAGGGCGTCTTCACGGCCATCATAGGTCCCAACGGCTGTGGGAAATCGACCCTGTTGCGCACCCTGTGTCGTTTGCTGACACCACAGCAGGGGGAGATAGTGTTCGAAGGCAAAGCCCTGCATCACTACTCCGGGCGCGAGCTGGCCCGCAAGATGGGGCTGTTGGCGCAAAGCGCCGTCGCGCCGGAGGGGATCAGTGTGCAGGAGCTGGTCGCTCGCGGACGTTATCCGCACCAATCCTGGCTACGTGGCTGGAGCGACGACGATGAGGCTGCCGTCCATAGTGCATTGCAGATGACCGGTCTGCAGAGTCTGGCCAACCACAAGGTAGATGCTCTCTCCGGGGGGCAACGCCAGCGGGTCTGGGTGGCCATGGTGCTGGCCCAGCAGACCCCGCTGATTTTGCTGGATGAACCGACAACCTATCTGGATATCAGCCATCAAATCGAACTGCTGGAACTGTTCCATGCGCTGAACCAGCAGACAGGGCGTACCCTGGTGGCGGTGCTGCACGACATCAATCAGGCCTGCCGCTATGCCGGACACCTGATTGCCATGCGCGATGGCCGCATCATCGCCGAAGGCGAGCCGGGGCAGATCGTCAACGCCGATCTATTGTTTGAGGTATTTGGTCTGCGCTGCAGTGTGATCGCCGATCCTGTCACCGGCACCCCCTTGGTTCTGCCTCATCGCGCGCCGCTGCTGTTGTAAACCGGCGCCCTCAGGGCGCCAGTAACCAACTCAATCCATCCAGCAATCCCCCGCGCCAACACAGTCGATCATGCCCCCCTTCAAAGGCGCGGAAGCTGATGTCATGCACACCGCGCTGCAACACTTCACACATGGTCTCCGAGAGGCTGATCATCTCACCTTCACGGGTGCCCGCCTCCAGCCAAATTTTCAGTGGCAGGGATAATGGATGCTGGCGCGCCTGCTCGGTCAGCCAGCCACCGGCTCCAGGCAGACGGCCATGAATAGGATCACTCACTTGATGTATCAGCGTACGATCTGGCCACCAAAACGATCCCGACTGACTGAGCACGGCACCGAAACGCTCCGGCCAATGCAGTCCCGCGTACAACGCGGCCAGACCGCCATAACTTTGCCCGGCCACCACGGTGTGCGCCGGCTCGTCGGTGAAGGGCACGGCACGGGCCACCTCGGGTAACAGCTCCTGCTGCACCGCCTGCCAGAACAGCGGATTACAGGGGAGCTCGCTGGCGCGCGTGACGTTGTCGATCTCGTCGATCAACAGATACAACGCCGGCGGCAAGCGGCCGCGCCGGGTTTCATAGTCCAAGGCATCAAAGACAGGCATATTCTGCGCCCAGAAGCGGCCATCCAGCAGCAACACCAGCGGCAGCGGCTCACTGCGCTCGCAGGTCATGTCCGTCTGGTAGCACCAGACACTGCGCCGGTTTCCCAACAGCTCGCTGTGCCACGACATCTCGACCACCTCGGGCGGCAGGGTATCGGCGCCGAGATCAAACGCGACCCAGGCCGGTTGTGCCGGCGCCTGCGGCATCTGCAATGCCGATTGGCGGCTCCCCCACTGGCTCATCTGGGCCCGAACCGGATTGAGTGGATCGCGCACCGCCAGCGGCTGCAGGCTAATCCACCACTGCCGTTGGCGATCTGCGTCGCGCTGTGCCAGATCCCAGTCTGCCAACTGGTGTGCCTGACAAGGAATAAATTGGTAGGCACCGCGCCAATTGACAGGCACTTGCATCATCCAGTACCAGACATCGGTGCCAGGCCAACGTTGCATCATAGCCGGTTGGGTACTGTGATGATCAGTGACGGAATTAACATCCATATACACAGCGACTGTTGATGAGCGCTGCGCATCGCCTTGCGGATCTCGCCACAAAAACAGCACCTCGCAACGTTCAGCTGTCAAGTTTGCAATCATAGGAGCACCGCAAGCCTGTACACGTTGCCACCATGCGTCACTGCCCACCGACAGGCTCGAACAAGCCAACCACTGAGCAAAAAGTCTATTATTAAATTTTTCCATGAGCACTCCCTCACACCACCCATTGAGAATAATTATCATTAATAATATGATGTCTGTCACCCCTTTCCGGATGAAAGGGGCTACACGCCCTCTAGCTCTTGAATGCATAACAAGGAAAAACCATGGCAGACCATATTGCAGTGACCATCCCGATATCCCCTCACCGTCCGCTTAAGCCGTTGATCGTCAGCACGCTCGGCTGGCTCATCCCCCTACTGATGGTCACACCCGCCGTCGCCGCAGAGAAAACGACTGTGCTTGGCACCGTAAACGTTGAGGCCAACGCCGTCAGTGATGATGCAGCCACTAGCCGACAACTGAGCACCAGCGCGACTAAAACCACGACACCGTTGAGCAAAACGCCACAAAGCATATCGGTCGTCACGGCCGAGGATATAACCAGTCGCGGTGCTGACTCGGTCGCCGATGCCCTTGGTTATGCCAGCGGTGTAGTCAGCAACTACCGCGGCACCTCAAACCGTAATGACGAAGTCATGGCCCGAGGCATGGGGGGGTATCTGCCGCAGTATCTGGATGGCATCAGCTTTGCCTCCGGCTCGAGCGGCGCCAGCCTGTCACCACAGATTGACCCCTGGTTGCTAGATAAGATCGAGCTGATCCATGGCCCGGCTTCTGTGTTGTACGGCCAATCAGCCCCGGGAGGATTGCTGAGTCTGACCAGCAAGCGCCCTGTAGCCAATCAGTCCCAGAAGTTGGAGCTGGGGTATGGTACCGATAACCAGCGCCTGGCCGCGTTTGACCTCGGTGGTGCCGCTACCGACAGCTCCAGTGTGATCTACCGCTTAAGCGGCATCACCCGCGCGCGCGATGGCCAGGAGCAGTTCGTTAAGGAGGAGCGCTACGCCATCGCTCCAGCCATTACCTTTCTGCCGAACGATCAGTTCAGCTTCACGCTGCTGGCCAACCTGCAAAAAGATCCTGATGCCGGATATCGCAACTTTCTGCCCGCCGAAGGCACCGTCTTATCCAATCCCAACGGCCAGATCCCGCGTGATTTTTTCGTCAGCGATCCAAACTGGGAAAAAGCACGCCGCGAGCAAAATTCGGTAGGTTATGTAATGGAGTATGTGGTCAACGACCAGCTGACACTTCGCCAGAACGCACGCTTTACCCGTCTCAAGCAACAGACTCGTACTGTTATCTACGACAGTTGGGCTAACAGTCAGCAAACGGTGATGAACCGCTGGGCGCAACAGTTTGATGATGATGTTAAAAGCAGTGGCATCGACAATCAGCTGCAATATCAGTTCCAGACTGCCGCTGTCGCTCATACCGTACTGGCCGGAGTTGACTACAAACACTACCAATATGACAACAAGAGCTGGTCCGATCGTGATGCTGACAATGATCTAGACCTAGACTGGACCTCACCACATTACGGTCTTGATACCAGCCTGCTCACCTTGTCATCCGTGACAAACGAGCTGCAAAAACGTAACCAATTCGGTGTCTACCTACAGGATCAAATGAGCTACGGTCGCTGGAATGTTCTGCTCTCCGGGCGCCATGACCGGGCGAAAATCCAGGTTGATAATCGCCTTAAGCAGAGCGAAATCGACGATTCAGCCAGCAAGAGCACAGGGCGCGGAGGTCTGCTTTATACCTTCGACAATGGCTTGGCTCCATACATCAGCTATGCAACATCCTTTGAGCCGATTACCACGACCGATGCTAATGGCAAATTGTTTGCCCCCACCACGGCACGTCAAAGTGAAATCGGGCTCAAATACGCGCCTGCGCATCGCGATCTGCAGGCCAGTGTCGCACTTTATGATCTACGTCAGCAGAATCTGGTCACGACCAATCCCCAGACCAGGGTCAGCGAACAGACCGGCGAGGTGGGCTCTAAAGGACTCGAGTTTGAATCCCAACTGGGTCTGAGCGAATCACTGCGCTGGAGCACCAGCTATGCCTATACCGACTCCCAAACTCGCAAGTCAGACAATCCAGCAGAAATTGGCCTCAAAACCCAATGGATTCCTCGTCACTCAGGCGCCAGCTGGCTGAGTTACGCCTTTGACTCCGGCATAACTACCGGTGCAGGGGTGCGTTATGTCGGTTCGACTTACAGTCGCAACAACCAGATCAAGGTGCCAGATTATACGCTTGCTGACCTGTCCATCAGTTACGATCTGGCAAAGGCGAATTCAGGTCTTAAGGGAGCACAGGCCAAACTCACGGTTAAGAATTTATTTGACCATGAATATGTTTCCACCTGTTCAGCTACGTGGGCCTGCTTCTACGGCGAAGGGCGCAGCGCCATGGCCTCCCTCGGCTATACCTGGTAACCCAGAAACCAAGGGGCGCAAGCCCCTTGGTTTCTGTTGACACAATGCGAGGCCCGCCCCTTTGGGCTGTCGGGTCTGCGTCTACAGCAGACCGAAAATGTCCTACCACAACAAAGCCAGCCAGAACTCGTCACCGAATAGCTGCTGACGAATCTGGGCTGAACACGCTACGTAGCCCCACCGGCAGCCCTGATCATCTGAGATCCACCAGCAAGAGATAACATACCGGCGGTCTCATCACCCACTTAGCGAGCACATCAGCACGCCCCCAGCTAGCGCACTGGCACATAAATAGAGTGCCAACATCATCGATCAACCCTTACCACAATAGCGGCCCACCTCTTGCAGGTGCTTACCCCTTGCAAGTAGAGACCAACTGATGGATTGGAGTACACCATGTGGATCATCACCCACGCCTGTAACGGCTGCGGCCAGTGCCAACAGATCTGCCCGGTCGACGGCGCCATCGTCGCAACCTCACCCCAGGGCGGCGGCCAAGCCGCGCCGGCTTACCAGATCACGGCCAGTTGTGCCGAGTGCGGCGCCTGTCAGCATGCCTGTCGCGTACAGGCCATCGAAGAGGCGTAAGCCGCCGCTCACCTCCCGCGCGGCAGCGCTGCCGGCACGCGACAAGCCGGTACCAGATGCCACAAGTTGTCGGCTTGCCGACAGCCGCGCCACGCGTTTCTTCGCGCGCAGGCGGTACTCGGCGGCCAAAACCATAAGCACCACAAGCAGATAGCCACACTAGATCGCCTCAGCGGCCGCTGGCGCCAAACTTGCTGCAGTGACAAACGCACCATAGCCATTTGGATAACGCCATGACCACCATTACTGCCATTCGCCGCACTGGCTGCGGCACGCCGTTTCGCCAACCCGGCGCCCTGAATCTGCATGTCGCCGTGCCGTGCCCGCTGAAGGTGCGCTTGCAGGCGGCGCTCGGCGCCTTTATCGACGATTACAATCGCCGCCATAGCCAACCGATCTACTGCCCGTCGATCCTCGACGGCGAACCCCATGGCATTGATGAGCTGATGCAACGCAGCCAGCACATCGACGAGCTGCCGGAGATCTGGGTCAGCATCGGCCTGCACACCGCCTTCAGCCAGCCGTTTAAACAACGCTTTCTCGACAGCGGCCTCTATCAAGGTGTCACCCATCCCGATGCTCTGCGCCAGCTGCCAGCCGAACTGCGCCGCGCCGCCGAGCGCCATAACCTGGGTTTCCTGGCGTTCGGTTTCTGGCAACTGGTGTGCGATCTGAGCCTGTGTCCACAAGGCCCCTACCCACGGCAGTGGGCCGATCTGCTGGATCCGGCCTTTCATCAGCAGATTGCCATGCACGGCTGCGACGGCCACATCGGCGGCATGACGCTGCTGCAGCTAATCCGCGATCAGCATGGCGACGACGCTGTGCTGGCGCTGGCCCACAACCTCGCCGCCGTGCGCCACTTCTCGCAGCTGATCAAGGGGCTGGGCAGCGCAGACCCGCGCCGCGTGGCGTTCAATCTGATGCCCGGCGCGGCCGCCAACCAGATCCCGTCCCACAAACCGGCGGCGCTGATCGAATTGCAGGAAGGGCCACTGTTGTCGCCATTGCTGCTGTTTATCAAGGCCGATCTGCCGGTGGCCCAGCGGGAGGCCGTCCTGGAGTTTCTGTGGGGCGATGCGTTTCGCAGCGTGTTACAGGCCGGAGACTTCCACTTCGTCGACCAGATGGACTGGCAGCGCCGCTACAGCTTCCCAGATTGGGATCGGCTGGCCGCCAGTGATTACAACGCCCAGAGCGAAGCGCTCGGCGCCCGCTTCATCGCCGCACTGCCACCCGGGGCAATGACCGTCTAGTCTTGCCCAGCCCCCGCCCGCGCCAGACAGCGCGGGCAGTTTGCACATCTGACATCACCCGTTTATAGCTCCGCCGCACCGCAGGTGTCGCCCGTGTCGCCTTGCCTTGTCATGGTGCAGTATGACGACAACATTCGGTGCCACCTTCCCCGCTCTGGTGCTGATTGGGCATGGCCCTGGCCGCCCCCACCGCCCGTCACCATCGCTGCCAGCGGCAGACCACGGCCCGAGTACAGACGTACCAAAGGCCGAATCCGCCAGCTGGCACAGCGGTTGCTTGATGAAGCCCAAGCGAGCTGTTTCCGGTTCTGGCAACACAGGCCAGCCGCAAACGCGCCGATACGCGGGCCCATCCCGCTTCGATACAGTGTGCAACGGTAACCTTATGTCAGACGTCAACCGACCGAAGAACAACGCCCGTCGCTCCAGCCCGGCACTGAGCCTACGCAGGAGCGCGTGCCTATGTGTCCCATGATGCGCGCGGTTTGCGACCGCCTACTCAAACGGCTGCACGCGTGCGTCAGCCTGGTCTCCTCGGCACCTGCATCGCAGGCGGTCGCCCCTGACATCCTCGGCGCCCCTCACCGCGGCACAACCCTCTTTTTTCGGCAGCCTGACTGCCGTGCCGGCTGCGTAGTCCATGACTGCCCATGCCCTCCCTGTTCCGACCCTGAGGCGAAACCCAGCCAACCGCACCGCCGGTGCCGGCATGGCCTGTGTTTCGCCGCGGGGTCGCTAGCGACGAGACCACGCCAAGCGCGTGGCTCACCCCAGTGCAATGCCAAGGAGATCAAGGTTATGGACAAGAGACAAGTGTGCATCGGCGTCGCCAGCCTGCTGGCCGCCTGGGCGTTCCCGGCCGGAGCCAGCGAGGATAAAATCCTCCACGTCTACAACTGGAACGACTACATCGCCAAGGACACCATCGCCAACTTCGAAAAAGAGACCGGCATCAAGGTGGTGTATGACGTGTTCGACAGCAACGAGGTACTGGAGGCCAAGCTGTTCTCCGGCAATACCGGCTTCGATCTGGTGGTGCCCAGTTCGGATTATCTGGGGCGCCAGCTCAATGCCGGCATCTTCCAGAAGCTGGACAAATCCCAGCTGAGCAACCTCGGCAACCTGGATCCGGCGGTACTCAAGCTGCTGCAGGAAAAAGATCCGGATAATGCTCACGCCATCCCGTATCTGGGCGGCACCACCGGCATCGGCTACAACGTTGACAAGGTCGCCGCCGTGATGGGCAAGGATTTCCAGATGAACAGCTGGGATGCGGTGTTCAAGCCGGAGAACCTGGCCAAGCTGCACCAGTGCGGCGTCGCATTCCTCAATTCACCGACCGATCTGTTTACCGTCGCGCTGCGCTACCTGGGGCGCAACCCCAACTCCCAGGATCCGCAGGATTACAAGGAGGCCAGTGCCATGCTGGCCAAGCTGCGCCCCTATATCACCTACTTCAATTCGTCCCAGTACATCAATGATCTGGCCAACGGCGACATCTGTGTCGCCATCGGCTGGTCCGGCGACGTGATGCAGGCCGCCAGCCGCGCCCAGGAGTCCGGTAACCAGGTGCACGTCAACTACGTGATCCCGCGCGAAGGCAGCGATGTGTTCTACGACATGCTGGTGATCCCCAGCGATGCCCGTCATCCCGGTAATGCTCACGCCTTCATCAACTACCTGCTGCGCCCCGAGGTGATTGCCAAGATCACCAACTATGTCTCGTATGCCAACGCCAATGCCGCCGCCACGCCGCTGGTCGACCAGAGCATCCGCGACAATCCGAACATCTACTACGGCGACGCGATGAAGCCGAAGATGTTCGCCCAGCAGGTGCTGCCACAGAAGATCACCCGGGTAATCACCCGCGAGTGGACCAAGGTGATGACAGGAAAATAACAGGAGTTGTTATGTTACAGACGGTGTTTGAACGTCAATTACCCCCGGAACAGACCATCCGTGCGGCACTCGCCGACACCCGCCACGCCCCCTACTGGCTGGATGCGCTGCCGGAGCGCCCACGCTACCCGCGCCTAGGGGGCGATGGCCGCAGCGATCTGGTGATCGTCGGCGGCGGCCTGGTCGGCCTGTGGAGTGCCGTACTGGCCAAGGAGCGCTTTCCCGACAGCCAGGTGATGCTGCTGGAGGCCCGCCAGCTGGGCTGGGCCGCCTCCGGGCGCAACGGCGGCTTCTGCGAGGCCAGCCTGACCCACGGTGAGAAGAACGGCCAGCGCCGCTGGCCCGAGGAGTACGACACCCTGTATCGCATGGGGATCGCCAACCTCGACGAGATGCAGGCAACGCTGGAGAAGTACCAGATCGACTGCGATTTCGAGCGTACCGGCGAGCTGGTGGTGGCGGTCGAACCCCATCAGGTGGATGAGCTGCGTGGCGACGGTTTCCTCGATCAGGCGCAGGTGCGTGCCGAGGTCAACTCGCCGACCTTCCTCGCCGGTCACTGGGATGGCACCGACACCGCCATGCTCAATCCAGCCAAGTTGGTGGTCGGCCTTGGCCAGCTGGCCCAGCGGCTCGGTGTCGTCATTCATGAGTCGAGCCCGGTCGAGCGCCTGCGCCGTCTCGGCGGCGGGCGCATCGGCGTCGTCACCCCTCACGGCACCGTCGATGCGGCACGGGTGATCCTGGCGACCAACGTCTTTCCGTCACTGCTCAAGCGTTACCGGCTGCACACGATTCCGGTCTACGACTTCGCACTGATGACCGAGCCGTTGAGCGCCGCGCAACTGGCCGCCATCGGCTGGCAGCACCGTCAGGGGCTGGCCGATATGGCCAACCAGTTCCACTACTACCGCATCACCCGTGACAACCGCATCCTGTTCGGCGGTTACGATGCCCTGTACCACTTCGGCGGCCAGGTGCGTGAGGAGTACGAGCACAGCCACGCGTCGTTCCAGAAGCTGGCCAGCCACTTCTTCACCACCTTCCCGCAGCTGGCCGGGCTGAGATTCAGCCATGCCTGGGGTGGCGCTATCGACATCTGTACCCGCTTCTGCGCCTTCTTCGGCAGCGCCTACCGCGGCAAGGTGGCCCACGCCGCCGGCTTTACCGGCCTCGGCGTCGGCGCCAGCCGCTTTGCCGGCAATGTGCTGCTGGATCTGGTGCATGGCCTGGATACCGAGCGCACCCGGTTGCAGATGGTACGCCAGCCGACGCTGCCGTTCCCGCCGGAGCCCATCGCCTACCCGGCGATCCGCCTGATGCAGTGGCGGCTGGATTGTTCAGACCACAACCAGGGCCAGCGCGACTGGTTCTTGCAGACCATGGACAAGCTGGGGCTCGGTTTCGAGTCCTGAGCCAGAGCGGCACGCCAGATGAGCGCTGGCGTGCCGTCCTCTTGTCCTGCCGGCTGACAGCCTGCGCTCGCCTCAGCGCGCCTCAAGCTTGCCGCTGGTCAGATCGATGTGCACATTGCGATCCGGCGTCGGGTCGTTGACCATGCCATAGCCCACCAGGCCCACCAGCGGCACCATCTGGCTAAACTGCGCCAGCACGCTGGCCGGCACCTGATCCTGCAACTGCAGTGCCGTGACCTGGGCGGTCAGCAGCGCCTGCAACTGGCTCGCCTTCACCTGGGTCAGCCAGCCGATGGCAAAGCGCTGGCTGGCACCGAGCGCCGGATTGCTGCCCTCATCACCGGCGTAGTGCGCCTTGAGCAGGCTGGCGATCAACGTCGTCAGCGTCATCTGTTGCAGCTCGGGCTGTTTCACCCCCGCCGGCAGCGCCGCCAGCATCGCCGCCTCACCCAGCGCCTGATCGACCTGCGGATCCAGCCCCTGGCCAACCAGATAGAGATCGGTCATCAGGTTCCACAGCGGACGCTTGAGCAACAGGCTGTTGAGCAGCGTCGCCAGCGATGGCGGCACCTCCAGTCCCAGCGCGTCCAGCAGGTTGCCAGCCATGCCATCCACCAGCCCTTCCAGATCGGCCTCGGGCACGGCGCCCTGTACCGCCTGGGTATCGGTGGCGACCTCCAGCGTCTTGGCGGCCAGATCCAGCGTCAGCTGGCGATAGCTGGCCGGATAGCTCACCGTCGCCCCGGTCTCGATGTCGATCAGGTAGTTACCATTGCCGTAATCACGGCGCGCGATATCGTTGGCGTGGAAGTGGCCGGTCAGCAGCAGGTGAATGCCGGCATCGGCCAGCAGCCGCGACACGTATTCGCTGCTGCTTTGATAGGTCAGGCTGCCCTGGCTGCCATCGGCGGCGGTAAACGTCTCGCGGTACGGCGTCGATGTCAGCCCCTGCAGGTAGGAGGCCTTGCCGGCGCCATCCAGCACATAATCGGGGATCAGCAGGTTCTGGCCGGTAAAGTGTTCGATGCCGCCGAAGTGGCTCATCGTCAGCAACACCTTGCCCTCGGCCTTGGCCTGGGCGGCCATCGCCTTGGCCCAGGCCAGCGTCTGCGCCCGCTGCGGCGCCAGCAGCGAACCGCCGGTTGGCGGGTAATCCTGCAGCCCCGCCGGGGTCGACCAGTTGCTGGCCGCCGCCGGCAACGAGCTGTTGGCCAGATCCAGCGCCATCACCCACAGTCCCGGCACCGGCTCGCTGACATACGAGAACGAATGGCTGTCGCGCGCCACCGCATCGTTGAAGCCGAACTCGGCATAGAAGCGGTCGAAGGTCGGCATATCGAAGCGCGGCGTGCCATCGGTGTGTTCCATATACGGCGCCACCGCTCCCACCTCGGCCCCCTGGCTGTTCTGCTCCAGGTAGATGGCGCCATGGCGGCCATAGGGGTTATTCATATCGTGGTTGCCGGGGATCAGCAGCACCTTGACGCCCTTGGCCTGCACCTTGGCAATCGCCTCGCGCAGCGCCTCGTGGGAGAACTGCTCGCCATCCTTGGTCAGATCGCCGGTGATCAGAATGATCTGATTGCCCGCCGCCACCAGCCGATCCAGTGCCGCCTGCAGCAGCGCCTGGCTCTGCAGGAACGCCTTGCGATCCTTGCCGATGGCCTCCTCATACGCCGGCTGGCCCGGCACGCCGCCGAGTTTCACCGCATCGAACACATGCACATCGCTGATCACCCCGATGCGCACCGGCCCGGACTCAACCTTGGAGTGATCATCTCCCCCACACGCCGCCAGCAACAGACTCGCCGCCAACGCTGATACTACCGCCTTGCATCCCATGCCCTACGCCCTCAGTTCTGTTATGAATCTGGAGCAGGGACTCTATTGAGCGAATGTGACACTCAATTGACACCAACATGACGAACTGAAGGCAAGCACTGTTGTGTGGTGTGTGGTGCGCAGTGCAAAGCTTGATCCGCGCCCACTCTTTGTACGACGGTGATAGGCAGTCGCCGCCAACTGCGCTAGCCTAAGGACTCAAAAAGCGCAAGGTGCCTGTTGGCACTGACAGGCACCTTGCGCCAATGGCCCTCAGGCAGCCACAAGCCCGTGCGGTAGCCATGCCAGTTGGTCAGCTCCACGCCAGAAGAGACTGTTGGAATCGGCTGCTAGAGCACTTCGCAACAACCGGTCGCTAAAATTAGTCATATGAAACAATATCCGTAGGGCGCAATAGCGTAGCGTATTGCGCCGGACAAAATAATGGAAGCACCAGTAATTAACCACAAACAACCATATTCTATCGATAACACCGTGAGTAGATATTATATTTTCCGTTCGTCTGCGAAGTAGACATAATAATTTCTTGCTGTTACAGAAGTTTAATTATGCCGACATAGCATGGTCATTTTTAAATATGGCGCAATAAGCTTTGCTATTGCGCCCTACTTGTTTTTTTGGGGCAGCATGAATAACATTGAACAGTTTAGCATTTACACAGCAAAAATATTTGAAGAACTCTATTCCACATTCCCAATCCCAAAGTATATCAACCAAGATGAAATAATCACAATGCATCTGCAGTTTGATAAACATGATGAAATTCGAGAATATAATTCATTAAAGAATTCCAGTGAACTATCGAAAATAATTCATGAAGCAAGTCCAGAATTGGCAAAATGGGATTATAATGACCAAAAAAATCTTGATGAAATTAGCTCAAGATTAAAAACCCTTAAAAATGCTGAGCATGAAGATAAAGACAGACAACTATCTATTTACAAAAGCACTTTAGAATTTTTGAAGGACGAAGGATTAATCGTACTAATCCCATACAAAGGCTACCGTTTAACGTCAAAATCTTTTTCTCATTTAAATAAAACTTTTGAAGATGCGACATTAACAGAAAAAGAGTCCTTTATTGCTTCAATAAGAGGTCTGTTTAGTGAAACAAAATCAATATCTAGAGATGTATTGGTTGGCACAGCGATAACGATAATACCCAAGCTACTAGGTTATAACTAAAAAAGCATCCATATAACACCACGTGACGCTATTTATGGACCGTGCAATAACTCGTGACTGAGCTGGCGAAGCCTAACGTTTACCGAGAATAAAAAGCACATCGATATTAAACGACCTCAGCAAACATTAAACTTAATGTTATTCAATCCAACCTATTGACGCTATTTGAAGACACAACGACAAGGAAAGCCATGAGCATCGACCAGAACAGGGTTGTCGACTTCATCGGGATGGATTTAATTAAGAATGAAATTATTCTTACCATCAGTGACCATCTTGAGTGGGGCGTCACGGATCATTTAGTTAAACTCCAAGAGAAATTAAACAATTATTTATCTTTCATAGAGAGTGGCGAGCTCTACGAGGCTTACCCTGAGGCAATGAACAAAACGCCGGTCATTGCTATCGTCTGTAAATATGCACCAGACACTCAGGGAGAGGATTTCTTAAACCACGCTAAAAACATTTTATCCAATATCGGATTCGTGTTGCGTTGGGTGAATATAGAGTTAAGTGAATAAAAACTTAGGTAAAACAAGACCGCAGGGCACAATAGCGTAGCGTATTGCGCCGACAAAGTCGCCAGAGTGAATTATTCATATGCCAGGTAGGTCCATATTGGAGCAGATGCTTTTTTCGAGAATATTACGCCAATCGCGCAACCTATTACTTAACAATACTGGTACTCACCATGGATAATCTCTCGCTTATTTATGATGCGCTGTATCAGCGCCGTCATTGACTTTGAAAAAACAGCCGCACATCACCACTGAAATAAGGAGCACGTATGGACGCGTCACCCTCCCCCGGCGAGCACAATTCAGAGCGCCGGTGTAATAAACCGGTCGCCAACATCGTAGCGGTGGTGATGTTACTTATTTACGCCGCCTGTTTTTATTATGTCTATTCCGGTGCCGAGATCGCCTGGTGTTCCGCATTCAAGGCCGTCGCGTTTGAGGTGCTGTCATGCTGTGCCGGTACCGCGCTGTTGCTGACGCTGTATAATAAAATCCTGCTGGATCGCTTTTATCAGGCCACACCGAAAATCACGCACCACCAGGATATTGCCGCATTAAAACCGATAGTGCGCATTAATATGTATTCGTCACTGCTGAATCTGCTGTTGTTATATGTCGGCGCCGCCGCGGCGTTTTTTACCCTCTATTACCAAACCGGTTATCCGGTGTTGTTTGCCGTGCTGATGACAACGGTGCTGAGCCTGGTAATGAAATGGTATACCCCGGCCGAAAGCCGGGTAAAACAGCTGACATGTGATAATGCGGCACTGGAACACGAATTCAACGCGCTGCTGAACTGCTGGTTAAATAACGCCCTGCCCAATTTTAAATAACATGACGACTCGTCATGAAATGAGACCATATAGCCACTTGCACGCAATCGGTTATTTAGCCTGACGAAGTGGTAGCACATTCAATTTAAAAACTATGCCACTGTTTCGAATTTCACGCCTAGCGGCAACAACAAGGATGTATATGCACAGCAAACTGGTAACGGCCATCTGTTTTCGCCTGCTCGCAATCTACGTGGCGCTGCGCGTCGTCATTGTGATTCCCGAATTATGGATGCAATACATCGGCTTCATGCGCTCCGCCGAATCCGATCCATCCAGGGCGCCGCTGTGGTATCTGGGCGGCGGTGCACTGTTGCTGCTGGTCGGGCTGCTGATGGCCTGGCTGCTGTGGCATGCCAGCCAGAAGGTGTTGCGCGATCTCCCCGCCGGCTCCGACCCACTCAGCGCACCGCAACTGAATGGCTATCGCTTGCTGGGCTGTTTTTTCCTGATCTCGGGGCTGTCACAGCTGCCTAACCAGGGTCTGATGCTGTGGGAACTGGTGCAACAACAGGCTTACGCACCATCCCGCATAATCCACTACCTGGCCGAGCCCTGCGTGCTGATCGTCGCCGGGCTTTGTCTGGTGATCGGCAAAAGCGCGGTGCTCGATTTTTTACGCCAGCGCGCGCAAGGATAGACATTGCCCACGCCGGACGATGTCGTTCCGCCTGGCATACCGTTTTGTTAACCCGCTATCCGCAACAGGAGACTGCCATGTCGAATATCACGTATCTGCCCACCCCCTATAGTTACTCCTCGGCCGTGGTGGCCGGTGATTATGCCTTTATCGCGCTGCACCGTGGTTTCGGTGACGACTTCGTCAGCCAATTTCACGGCGCGATGGCTGGACTCAAAGAGACGCTGGCCAGGCTGGAGTTGCCATTAACCGCCATGGTCAAGGTGCATGTCTGGCTCAAGGCGGTGCAGGATCTGCCGACGATGGAGAAGCTGTTTCTCGACTATTTTCCGCCGGAGGGCTGCCCGGCGCGCATGACCGCCACCACCGAATTCTTTGACCGCGATTGCCTGCTGATGATTGAAGGCACCGCCTATTGCCGCCGATAACGGCATGGCGCCCTGACCCGGCGCGATAAAAAATTAAGGACCCCGCATGTTACTGATCCGTCATGAAACCCCTGCCGACTGGCACGCCGTCGAGGCGCTGACCCGCCGTGCGTTCTGGAATGTGCATACCCCCGGCTGCCGCGACCACTATCTGGTGCACTGCCTGCGCCAGCATGCCGACTTTATCCCCGAGCTGGATTTTGTGCTCGAGCTGGATGGCCAGCTGATCGGCAGCATCCTGTTTTCGCGCTCGCAGATGGTCGATGCCCGGCTGCGGGCCATCCCGACCATTACGTTCGGCCCGGTGAGCATCGACCCGGCGTTCCAGCATCGCGGTTACGGTGGCCAGCTGATCCGCCATGCCATCGAACAGGCGCGGCTGGCCGGCTACAGCGCCATCATCATCTTTGGCGATCCGAGCTTTTATTGCCGTTTCGGCTTTAAATGCTGCAAGCGGTTCGGGCTGCGCACCGGCGACGGCAAATTCTCCAGCGCTATGCTGGTGCTGGAATTAAACGGCACCCTGCCGGCCGGTGACTGGACCTTTGTCGAAAGCCCGGTGTTCGATCTGGATAGCGAGCAGGTCGCCGCATTCGAGCGCCAGTTCCCGCCGATGGTGGCCGCCGAAACCCCATCCCAGGAGCTGTTCTATATCCTCAGCCAGTCGTCGCTGGAATAACGGTGAGGCCAGAGCGCGCCGGCTGTACCCTGTTCAGCCGACATGCCTGGCCATGGAATTGATGATGAAAAAATACCTGCTGTTGTTATTCACGACCTTGCTCGCCAGCATCCTGATTGTCTGGATGACGGGGGCGTTTCTTTCCCGCCCAGCCAATCACCAGGTCGAGATGCCCGGGAGCGAATTTATCCCGGTGCAGTATGGGCGCACCCAAGGCTCGCTGCTGAGCAGTGGCGATCACCGCCAATGCGCCTTGCTGTTGCACGGCTTGAATGCCGACCGCAGCAGCATGGTTGAACGCGCACAATTTCTGCGGCAGCTGGGCATTACCTCGCTGGCCGTCGACCTGCAGGCCCATGGCGAAACACCGGGTCACATCATCACCTTTGGCTATCTGGAGTCCGAGGATGCCGACAACGGTCTGCATTATCTAAAGACGGTGCAGGGTTGCCAGAAAGTGGTGGTAATCGGTACCTCGCTTGGCGGCGCCTCGGCGCTGCTGGGGCAGACAGCCAAGCAGGCGGATGCGCTGGTGCTGGAGTCGGTGTTTCCGCGCATTGAAGATGCCGTGGCCGATCGTATCGAGGCCCGGCTCGGTCGTCCTGGCCGTCTGCTGGCTCCGCTGCTCTATTGGCAGATCCCGTTGCGCACGGGCATTGCGATCGAAAAAATTCGCCCGATAGATGCTCTGGCTCAGGTGACGGCGCCGGTGCTGGTCATCGGTGGTGCGCAAGATACCAGTACCAAACCGGACGAGACTCGCGCCCTGTATCAAGCCGTCAGAGGTCCCAAGCAGCTGTGGATCGTCGACGGAGCAGGTCATATCGACCTCTACCGCTACGACCGGCCCGGCTATGAACATCAACTGACGACGTTTCTTCGCCAGCACTTCTAGTCGCCCGCGATACGGGTACGGACACCCACCACCGCTTAGCGGTGGCGATTCACCCACAAGGAGAGAGTCAATGCTGAACCATCCCACCTGGCAGGGCCGTAGCTCGCCGCTGCTGTACATCTACCACTACATCGGCATCGCGGTGTTTACGCTGATTGCCTGCTACTTCTTCGGCCCGCTGGCACTGGCATTCGGTATCGGCGGCGCCATCTCGTTTATCCGCCAGGCATGGTCGATGCGTTATCAGCTCTCCCGCGATGCGATCTACTTCAGTCCGAGTGTTGACGACAAGGAGTCCCTGACGCTGCCGCTGACCAAGATAATGCAGATCTACGTCATCGACCGTCGCCCATGGAGCTGGTTGAATCTGGGCACCGTGATCCTGCTGGTTGACCCGAGTCAGGACGCACAGCCCTGTATGAAGTGTCTGCGCGCACCGGAACAACTGGCGGAGGCGATCAAGTCCGCAGCGGAAGCCGCCGGCGCGGACACGATAGCGATCCAGGTATTGAATTAACCCCTGCCACCGCGCCCGGCCTGTGGGCGCCAACTGCCAAGAGGCCCGCGATGATTGATCACCTCAGCACCTATGCCTGCGACTATCAGGCCACCCGAGACTTCTACTGCGCCGCGTTTGCGCCACTGGGCGTCACCCTGCAAATCGAGATGGTCGCCGAGTGGAATGCGGACTTTCCGACCCAGCGGCTGTGCGCATTCGGGCCAGAAGGTCACTTTACCTTCTGGGTGATTGAGACCCGCAGCCCGGCGACACCACGTCATATCGCCTTCTGTGCCGCCAACCGCGCCGCGGTCGACGCCTTCTATCAGGCCGCGTTGGCCCACGGCGGTCGCGATAACGGCGGCCCGGGGCTGCGCCCCCACTACCATGCGAACTACTATGGCGCCTTTGCCTTCGATCCGGATGGCAATAACGTCGAAGCGGTGTGCCACCAGCCGGAGTAACCGCTATGCCCACGCCTGAATTCGCTCCCCGGCTGAACTGGCTCTATGTCGGCAGCCTGCTGCTGTTGGCCTGTGGCGTCAGCCTGCTGGCGCTCTACAGCGCCCGTCAGCCCAGTACCGAGCCGGCCGCCGGCTGGCTGTTAGTGCTGTTTGCCGGCCTGGTACCCGCCGCTGTGGGCTATCGGATCATGCGGGCGCGGACGCTGCGTCTGGATGGCGACGGCATCCGCCTCGGTGGACGTCAGCTGCGCTGGAGCCAAATCAGCGCCATCGAGCAGGTCGGCTATGGCCTGCACCTGTACGCCGGCCGGCAAAAACTGGTGATCGCGCCCTGGGCTTACCGCGATCCGGCGGCGCTGCGGGCGCAGATCCAGCGCGCCCTGTGCCAGCCATGAGGATGCCGGCGCGCAGCAGGCTGTGGCCTGCTCGCCGCCTGCCCCTCCGACGCGCAAGGATGCCCGTATGCTCTACCTGATCATGAAATACCTGCTGACTGCCGGCATGGTGATCCTGATTTCTGAACTCGCCAAACGCAGCGACCGCCTCGGAGCTCTGGTCGCCTCGTTACCGCTGGTGACGCTGCTGACGCTGATCTGGCTGTATGTCGAGGGACAGCCGGCACAGAAGATCAGCAATCACGCCTACTACACCTTCTGGTATGTGATCCCGACACTGCCGATGTTCCTGCTGTTTCCGCTACTGCAGGCCCGGCTGGGCTTTGTGCTGGCTCTGCTGGCGAGCGTGTTGCTGACCCTTGTCTGTTTTTTGCTGTTTGCACTGCTGCTCAAGCGCTTTGGTATCCTGCTGCTGTGACCCGCAGCCGCGCAAAATTGGATGCCAACCGGCTGAACTACACTTGCTACAGGTCAGCTCTTCTCTGGTCATGCATTATGTCAGCCCGCCCGTCACTGCACGTCACTCGCCTGCACGCCGCCTGGCTGTTACTGCTGTGCTGTTTACCCGCCGGGGTGGTGGCCGCGCCCCCTCTTGTCGTCACGCAGCCCACCATAGTGCTGGTCAGCTCTACCGACACCCACGACTCAGAATATGGCCGCTGGCTGCAGCTGATCTACCAGCACGCCTTTGCGCGCCTGGGTTACCGTCTGGATTATCAGGGCGTGCCCGGGGCGCGGGCCCCGTTGCTGGCCGAAGCCGGGGAAGTCGATGGCGAGATCCATCGCCCCTACGAATACCAGCAGCAGACTCGCAGCATGGTGCGGGTGGAAGAATCTCATTTTGACGTCAGTTATGACGCCTATGTCATCCGCGACGATCTGCATTTCACCAACTGGCAATCCCTGGGCCAAAGCGGGCTGCATATCGAATACCGACGTGGTGCCAAACGGGCAGAAAAGGCGCTGACGCAAGCGGTGGCCCCGACTCTCCTCAGTGATGTCACCAGCACCGAGCAGGGGCTCCGGAAGCTGGCCAAGGGGCGTGTCGATGTGTTTATCGAGCAACCGCTGGTTGCCCAACACCAGCTGGAAAAACTGCGCACCGAGGGTGCGGAGTATTTGCTTATCCACTCTGCCGGCACCGTCGATACCCTGCCCACCTATGCCTACCTCAACCGGCGGCACGCCAAACTGGCCAGCCAGTTGGCCAGCGTGCTGCGCGCGATGAAACGTGATGGTTTGATCGAGCAATATCACCAGCTAGCCCGGAGCACGCCGTCAGCTGACGCCACGGTTACTCGGCCGTAATATCCAGCTGCCAGACGGCCACAATCGGCCCGGGTAACTGGCCATCGCTATAGTCGATGACACCGCCGTGATCGACATGTGCCTGATTGTAGGGATAGGGATCCACCACCCGCAACGACTGCAACTGCACATGGCCGGTGGCATTCAAGCTGTAGTCGACACCGGTCAGCAACACCGTATGCAGACTGTACTGGGCCGAGGCATAGCCCAGCACGAGCGGGCGCCCACGCTTGAGGTGATTGACGATGGCCTCAGGCGTGATGGCCCAGGGGCTAGGGAGCAGCGGATTGCCGTTCACCGGCGATGCCGACGCCGAGATGATGTAACGGCGTCCCTTCCAGTAGAACACCTGATTCAAGCGCTGAGTGTCAGCGATGAAGTCACCGGTGACCGGCGGCAACGGGCCGAAGGTATGTTTAATCAGGGTAGGCTGGTCGATGTCGATGCCATAGTAGCGCAGCGCCATCTGTACGCTGGCCGCCCAACACCAGACCGGCAATGCCTGAGTTTGAAAACTGGCCCGCAGCCGGCTGTCATCCAGCCGCGCCTCCAGTGCTGAGGCCAGCACACTCCACACCATGACACCCAACGCCACCAGGACGCGTCCCCATCGAGACATAGCTTGACTCCGGCAATCGAAACATCTGAAAACGTTTCCTGAACTGATGCCTTGAGTCTAGCAGAGCGGCCTGACCGGCAAATGACAGGGCGCCAAGATAGCGCCCCGCCCCCCCATCAGGCATCGACGCCGATGGGTCGGTAACCTTGCCAGGCGATCGGTAAGGCTTGCCCATCCGGGTTCGGGCGCAGCTGGATGTGATAACCCTGCAACGCATCGAGCAGCAGATGGTTGTCGACATCCTTGAGGTTGTCCTTGTGCTGCTGTGCCGAGCCGACCAGCAGGCTGGCCAGCGCCTGGCGCTTGGCATCGGCGGCATCGGTGGCGACAAACAGACCAAAGTCGTGCAGCTCGGCCAGCGTGTGATCGGCATAACCGCCGACATTGACGAAAAACAGCTTGGGGCCGCTACTGGCCGGCGCAGTCTGCAGCACCACGTCGTAACCTGCGACCCAGTTGATGATCTGGTAGCCGTCCAGATGCAGCTTGTCGGCATCACCAAACCAGGCGGCTTGCAGATGGGGAATCGCAGCCTCTACCGAATCGGCGACCACAAACTGGATATCATGCACTTCGATATTCGAGCGACCGGCGTTGCCGCCGAGGGAAAACATGTACAGTGCCGGCATGGGATCTCCTTGATAAGACTGGCTATTCCAGCCAGTGGCCAGGCTATGCTAGCACACACCTCCACCCGCTGACGCCCTGGTATTGCAAAGGCCGCGGGCCCCCGCCAGCCCGGCGCAACCGGGCTGGCGGGGTAGCGCCGCTTAATGCGGCGCAGGACCCGCATCTTCTGGCGCTGTGTTTGTATCGGCCTCTGGTGCTGGCGGAGCAGGATGCCGCGAGAACCAGGCAAAATAGAGCACGGGGATCACCAGCAGCGTCAGCAGGGTGGAGACCAGGATGCCAAAGATCAGCGAAATGGCCAGCCCGTTGAAGATAGGGTCATCCAGGATGAACAAGGCCCCTATCATCGCCGCCAGCGCCGTCAGCAGGATCGGCTTGGCCCGTACCTGGGCCGCGGTGATCACCGCCTGTTCGAACGCCATGCCGCTGCGCCGCGCCAGTTCGATGAAGTCCACCAGCAGGATCGAGTTGCGCACTATGATGCCGGCCAAGGCTATCATGCCGATCATCGAGGTGGCCGTGAACTGGGCCCCGAGCAGCGCATGGCCCGGCATGACGCCGATCAGCGTCAGCGGTATCGGCGCCATAATGATCAGCGGTACCAGATAGGAACGGAACTCCGCCACCACCAGCAGATAAATCAGCACCATGCCGACGGCATAGGCCAGCCCCATATCGCGGAATGTCTCGTAGGTGATCTTCCACTCACCATCCCACAACAGCGCGACTTCACCCGGCTCGCTGGGTTGCTGGATGTAATACTGCGGCAGCGCAAGCCGGCCTCCCGCCTCGACCATGCCATACAGCGGACTATCCAGCGGCCCGGCCATATCGGCCACCACCATCAGCATCGGCAGCATGTTCTTGTGGGTGATGTATTGCGGCGCCACGGCATCACGACGAACGACCAGCTCGGAAAGCGCAATCAACTGACCATTCTGGCTGCGCACGGGCAATGCCAATACGCCCGCCAAATCCACCTTGTCGGCATTATCCAGACGCAAGCGGATCGGCACCGGATATTTGGCATGGGGAGTGTGCAACCAGCTGACATCCTGATCGCCGACGGCCGCTGCCAAGGTGCTGATCACCTCGGCGGTATCCACGCCGAGCAGACTGGCCTTGCTGCGATCCACCGCCAACTGCCACAGCGGCTGCGGCGCGACCTGATAGAGATCGATATCCACCAGATCCGGCGTGGCACGCAGCGCCGCCAACACCTGATCGGCGCCATGCTGGCGCAGCTCCGGCGTCGGACCATACACCTCTGCCACCAGCGGCGACCAGACCGGCGGCCCGGGCGGTACCTCTACCACTTTCAGATTGCCCCCGTGCGCGCGGGCAATCTCCTGCAGCGGCGCTCGCAGCGCCTGCGCAATCTGGTGGCTGCTGCGCTCGCGGTGGTGTTTGTCGACCAGGTTGACCTGGATATCACCGACATTGGCCCCACTTCGCTCGAAGTAGTGGCGCACCAGGCCGTTGAAATTAATCGGTGCCGCCGTGCCGGCATAGATCTGGTAATCCCGGACCTCGGGCACCTTGGCCAGAGCCTGGCCAACTTCAATCAAGGTACGCTGTGTCTGCTCCAGCGAACTGCCTTCTGGCATATCCAGCACCAGCTGGAACTCGGACTTGTTGTCAAACGGCAGCATCTTCAACACAACCCACTGCAGTGCCGGCAACGCCGCGGCGGCGATCACCAACCCCAGCACCGCCAACCAGAGGCGTCCGCGCGCCCGGCGAGCGCCCGGGCCGACCAGGAACGGCGTCATGAGTCGCGAGAAGAAGCGGGCACTGCGACTGGTCGCCTCGCCAGCGGGTGTACCCTCGCTACCCTGTGCTGCCGGTTGGGCACGATGCAACAGGTGACTCGCCAGCCAGGGTGAGAAGATGAATGCCACCAGCAACGACAGCAACATGCCCAGGCTGGCATTGATCGGGATCGGGCTCATGTAGGGCCCCATTAGACCACTGACAAACGCCATCGGCAGCAGGGCGGCGATCACCGTCAGCGTCGCCAGTATGGTCGGCCCCCCCACCTCGTCGACCGCCACTGGGATCAGCTCACGCAACGAACGGGTCCCCATCGCCATGTGCCGATGGATGTTCTCGACCACGACAATCGCATCATCCACCAAAATGCCGATAGAAAAGATCAGCGCAAACAACGACACCCGGTTGAGCGTGAAGCCCCAGGCCCAGGAGGCAAACAGTGTCAGCAGCAGGGTGATCATGATCGCCACGCCCACGACCACCGCCTCGCGCCAACCCATGCTGACCAGCACCAGCAACACCACGGCCAGAGTGGCAAAGATCAGCTTACCGATCAGCGTGTTGGACTTATCGGCCGCCGTGACGCCGTAATCCCGGGTCACCGTCACCTCGACCTCGGCGGGCAACAGGCGGTTTTTCAGCACGGCGACCCGCTGTTCGATACGCTTGGCCACCTCGACCGCGTTTTGCCCCGGCTGCTTGCCGATGGCGAGGGTCACCGCGGGTGAAACACTCCCCGGCTGTGCCGTCGGCGTAGCTGCACCGGACGCAAACCAGGCGGACTGGCTGGGCTGATCGGCCCCCAGTTGCATGCGGGCTACATCGGCCAGATAGACCGGTTTGTTGTTGTGCACCCCCACGACTAATTGCCCGAGATCATCGCTCTCCTGCAAGAAGGTCCCTGCCTTGACCTTGATCTCGCGGTTATCCTGGGTGATGGCCAACTGCGCCGAACTGCGATTGGCCGCTTGCAGACGGCTCGCCACCTCGGTCAGCGTCAGGCCGTGGGCCGCCAACGCCGCCGGATCGAGCGTCACCGCCAGCACCTGGTCATGGGCACCGTAACTACGCATATCCCGCGTCCCCGGCACACGTTTGAGCTCGGTCTCCAGTTCATGAGCAGCTCGTGTCAACTCGGCGGCGCCTAACGTCTTGCTCCACAGCGTCAGCGTCACAATTGGCACATCGTCGATGCCTCTGGGTTTGATCAACGGCTCACCGACCCCCACCCCCTGTGGCAACCAATCTTTGTTGGCGTACAGCTGGTTGTAGAGATCAACAATCGCCTGCTGCCGTTTGACCCCGACCTTGAACACGACGACCAGCATGGCGCCATCCGGCCGCGAGAAGGAGTAGAGGGTATCGATGCCTGGCAGCTGGGAGATGACCTGCTCGGCCGGGGTCGTCACCAGATTTTCCACCTCCTGGGGAGAGGCGCCAACATACGGAATGTAGACATCGGCAAAGGTGACATCGATCTGCGGCTCTTCTTCCTTGGGCGTCACCAACACGGCAAACAGCCCCAATAGCACCGCCACCAGCGCCAGCAACGGCGTGATGGCCGAACCCTGGAAGGTAGCGGCTAATCGACCGGCTAACCCGAGATGGCCGCGGGGCGAATCAGTCATGTGCCACCTCCCGTAACACACTCCATGCATCGGATGCGAGCTGATCGCCGGCCTGCAGTCCGGCCAGGATCTCGATACGCTCACCCTGTTCGGCCCCCACCCGCACCGGCGTCAAAACCCAGCCCGCCTTGCTGTGCAAATAAACCGCGCTGAGTTCACCCTGACGCAGCAACGCCTGTTGTGGTATCAACAAGGCCGGACGCTCTGCCTGTTTGATGCGTACCTTGACCCAGGTGCCCGGCAGCGCATCGCCTGTCTGAGCGGGCAGATCCAGCCGCAACTGGAACGTGTGTGTGGTGGTATCGGCATAGTTGAAACGCATGACGTGGATCGGTGCGACGATACGGCCGGAAGGCAGCACGACTTCGATGCGCTCCGGCGTCAGCTCGCCAAGGCGCAAAGCCGATTGCGGCAGTTCGCTGACGACACGCAGCGCATCCAGCGACAGACCGGACAGCAACGGCGTACCGGGAGCCACCGTCTCACCGAGTTCGACATGCCGCTCGGTGACCACGCCGGCATATGGCGCCAGGATCCGGGTATAGCCATAGGCTTCCCGCGCCTTGACCAGTTCGGCTTCAGCCGCCTTAACACCAGCCTGAGCCGCGCGCGCAGTGGCCGAAGCATTATCCAGCTGCGCCTTGGAGGCACTCCCCTTGGCCGTCAGCGCCTGAATACGCACCAGCTGCCTGTCGGCCTCGACCTGCTGAGCTTCGGCTCGGGCCAGCGCGGCCTGAGATGCGGCGACGGAAGCGGACTGCTCATTGCCGCTGATCTCCAGTAACGGCTGCCCCTCCTGGACCTGATCATTGACATCCACCAGCATGCGTACCACGCGCCCGCTGGTCTGAGCCGCGACGGTGCCCTGGTGCACCGGCTCGACCTTGCCATCGAGTGTTAACCAGCTGGGCACGGATTCGGCCTGCAATGTCAGCGTTGTCACCTCGGCCGCCGCTGCGGTGACAGCGAACCAGCCGCTCACCATACCCAGCAGCGCCAGCCGCCACGTCATGTTCCTGTTTACCATGTCCATCTCCCGAGTTTCTCTGCCGTTTACCGCACCGAGCAACCGCTGACCAGGCGAGGCCAGCCCGTCGTTTCCACTTGCTGTTCGCATTCAGACTCAAGCATGACCGCAAGCCGCTTCTGTCGTTGCGCCGCAGATCGCGATTCGACCGCCGCAATGGCGTATTCAGGAGCCAGGGTGCAAGGAGGTGGATTTATATTAGCGATTACTTATATATAGTGCTAGTGTATAACGTAGTGGTAAACCTCGCCAATCTGGCGCCGCCTAACATAGCAACGAGGGGGTCAATATGACGGTGGAAAATGGCGTTCGCATCATCGCCGGCAGCATGTTGCTGTTGTCGCTGATCCTGACTCACTGGGTGCATCCAGGCTTCGTCTGGCTCAGTGTGTTTGTCGGTATCAATCTGATACAAAGCGCCTTCACGGGGCTTTGTCCCGCCGCGTCGCTGCTGCGCCGCCTGGGCTTGAAATAGTCACGATTTGAGACCTGGCAGCCTCAAGTTAAGGAGATGGCGGGGTGTGGTCGCATTGCCGATAGCGTCTCCCCCGTCAGTTGCCAGTGCGATGCTACTTGGCTGTGACTGGCTTGGCCGCTGGCTGCTGGGCGAACAGCAACGGTTGTGGGGGGATTAACCAGCGATAAAGGTCTATCCAGCCTTCGCGACGGCCAATCAACACGGCGTGATGGGGGGCGCGCTGGAAGATGGCGATGCGATTCTCCGTCAACGGCAACCAGGTATAATTGACGACCGAAAAAGCCGATTGCAGCCGGTTATAATCGGCCAACTCAGACTCACCTTGGCTCGCCGCAACCAGTCGCTTGCGCTGCGTGATGACAAATGCCAATTGCTCGCGAAAAGCCAGTTGCCAGCCGGTGACCAGCCATTTCTCACCCGAAGAGAGCTCCTGTTCGACAAAACTGACATGTCCCCAGCGGCAGACTCCCTGGTAATGCGTGGTCGCAGTCCGCACGTCCAGCTCATAGTTGCAGCCGAAATTATTTACCAACAGCAAGAGCACAGCGGCCGACAGCACCATCAGCGGTGAGCAAAGTAACCAGCGACGCCAATGTAGGCTATTTCTCTTCATCGTGCTCTTGCGCCTCCTGCGCCTGCAGCAATGCCTGTTTACTGACACTGATGGCCTGTTTCCCCGCGACCAGCCAGAGCGTATCCGCCACTGGTTTATCGCTCGTTAACGGCTTGAACGGGTATTTTTCATCCAGCGCACAAACGGTAAACCCCTGTTCAATCCGGCAATGCACCTGCAGCCACTCGAACCGTATCAGCAGGATCAGAAACAGCAAAATGGCCAGCGCCAGCAGGTTAATCCACAACAGCCAATGGCCTACGCCGCTCGCCGGCGTCTCGCTCTCGCCATCACCGGATACCGGCGGTAGCGGCGGCTCAGCGTGCGATACGCCAGCCTGTGCGCCACCCACAGGAGGGGGCATACTGCCCGCAGGTAATCGCTCCTTCAGTGGCACGAACAATGAGAGCATATACCCCTTGCGTGGCAGGCTGCGGATCTCCAGCTCGGCAGGATCGGACTGCAAATAACGCCGCAGGTTGGCTATTGCCACTGTCAGGGAGTTGGGGCTGATCGGGCGGCCACCCCAGCCCATCTGCAGCAAGGTTTCTTTACTGCAAACCTTACCGGCATGCAGCAGCAGGTGGGTCAGGATGTGGCATTCCGCTTCAGATAAGCGCGTCTCGATGAGCTGTCCATCCTGATTCGGACGCAACAGGAGTCGACGCTCACCTTCCAGGGTAAAGAGTCCGAATAACAGGACGGGCATGGCGTGATGTTGATTCATGCTGTCGATGCTTCCTCTTGGGGAATGTCAGGGATCTGCAGCGTATTTTGCCGTGTCGGGACGGCACAACGACACGGTGGCGGAGTGTATCAGAAGATGAATGCCCAGCGGCATCACACGGCTGTGCCTCTGGCCAGAAGGGAGAAAGCCGAGCACCAAAGCCCTTAATTATCATCATTTTATAATTTTTTATATTTTTTTATGCCTGTACTGAGGCACAGACACGCCGCACAGTGCGTGCCATGCCCGCACTGCGACGGGCGATGACAACACCCTGTCCCGCTGCCACAGAGGCTGACTCCCGCCGGCGGCACCACCACACTGTAGCCATTGAGGACTCTGCATGATCAACCGGCCGCTCTATCCCCTCCTGACCGCACTGTGTTCGCTCACCGCGACCGGCTGCCTGGCCGATGCCAGCTATGATCTCGACGCCCTGGTGCGCGGACACTATGACCGCAGCCAACTCCATGCCCACGGCTATGATTGGGCCGCCCAGATTGGCGACGGGCGCCACAGGGCCGAATTCTGGTTCAACGCCGAGCGGTATAACTGCGCCAAGATCCTGATCCACAACGGCGTCATCGACAGCATCTCGAATGCCGGGATGAGAAAGTGCCGATCGCGTCCTCGCGCTCAGCCGCTTGCCGCTGGCATGCCCGTCCACCGCACAAACTTCGTCGATCGCACTTTGATGCCTCATTTCTGTTGCGCTAAAGCCGCCAGCCGTTTTCATGTCAGCCCCCGCGATATCCTCACGCTGCCCACGGAAAAGCAGAGCCACCACTATGTGGTCTACGGACAGTGGGAACAAAACGACATTCACACCTTTACCTGTACGTTCAGCCAGCGCGGCCAGCTGACCTCATTGACCCGCACCAGTTAACGTCGCTGGGCGTACCCTCTGTGTTCTCGATGTTTGGAGCCCAGTCCCGCCGCGGCGGGCTTTTTTTGCACAGCGCTTATTGCATTTGGCCGCCACAGGCGTAGGGTGAGCGCGTCCGAAAATGGATAGCAAGTGAATCCATAGTCACAGGAAGTCATGCCATGAGCCCTTTGCGACAACGTTGGCTACGTCTTATCGACCCGCCGCGACGCTGTATGTTGTTCTGTCTGCTGACGCTGTTCTCCCCGCTACTCTCCGCCAAGTCCCAGCTCCACGAGTGCGATGCCAAGCTTGGCGTCGGCAGTCGTTGCACACTGCCGATCCACCTGCTGCATCCGACCCAGCCCGGCGTTGGCCTGTTACAGGTCGACGAAGAAACACAGAAACTCAAAAGCAAGAGCGCCAAGAAGCTGATCGACTACGCGCAAAAGAAGCGCATTCCGGTGGTCATCGGCCCGGATGGCCAATTCTGGCTCGTGGATCGCCATCACCTGACGCGGGCGTTGTGGGATCTGGGGATGCGCGAGGTGCCGGTGGAAATTGAAGGGCGGCTGGACGATGCCGACCGCTTCTGGGAGCAGATGCAGCAGCATCACTGGGCCTGGTTGAAGGATGAACATGGCCGTGCGGTGACACCGCAACAACTGCCGCGCCATATCGCCCTGTTACCGGATTACCCCTACCGCTCGCTGGCAGGCTTTGCCGAAGATGCCGGCCTGTTCCGCAAAGAAGAACAGCGTTTCTTTGTTGAGTTTGCGTGGGCCCAGTATCTGGGAGAGAAACTCAAATGGCGTCCGGTGACCCGTGACACCCTGCCCACGCTACTCAAGGCCAGCGAAATCTTCGCCTGCCTGCCCGATGCGGCTAATCTGCCGGGCTATCCGGGGAAAGCCTGCGACTAGCGCCGCTGCCTCACGGCAGTGGCGCTGCGCTGCGTCGCGCCAAGATGGTCTGCACACGCAGCCAGCGGCTCATCAACTCCCCTTCGCTGCTGGCACGCAGCGTCAGGTGACCCACCTTGCGACCAGGCCGCGGCGCCTTGCCATACAGGTGAAGGTGGGCGCCCTGCTCGGCCAACGCCAGGGACTCCGCCGGCCAGCTACCAATCAGATTCAGCATCAGGGTCGGCGCCAGCAGCTGGGGCGAGCCCAACGGCCAGTCACAGATGGCCCGCAGGTGATTGGCAAACTGGCTGGTCTCGGCCCCCTCTAGGGTCCAGTGACCGGAATTGTGCACCCGCGGCGCCACTTCATTGGCCATCAGCTGGCCGTCGGCGACAAAAAACTCGATAGCCAGGGTGCCCACGTAATTCACCGCCTGCATCAAGCGGCGTGCGTGCGCCTCGGCGGCCGCCTGCAACGGGTCATCGCGTAACGGCCGGGAATGGATCAGTATGCCCTCCTGGTGGCGGTTCTCGGTCAGCGGGTAACAGACCAGCTCACCACCGGCACGCCGACTGGCAATCAGCGACACTTCACGTTCAAACGCAATGCCCGCCTCCAGAATGGCCGGCCGCCCCTGCGCCGCCTGCCAGACCGCCGCCAGATCGCTCTCGGCCTGCAGTCGCCATTGCCCCTTGCCGTCATAGCCCTGTTGCCGCCACTTGAGGAAGCAGGGGAACCCCAACTCGGCTGTGGCGGCCTGCAGATCGGCCAGCGAATCAATACAGCGGTGTGGCGCCACCGGTACGCCGAGACGACTCAACCACTGTTTTTCATGCCAGCGATCGCCACTGAGTTGCAATACTTCGGCCGAAGGGGCCACCTTGTGCTGCGTCGCCAAGGCGCTGAGCACCGCGGTCGGCACGAACTCCGACTCATAGGTGATCACATCCGCCCACGCCAGCAGCTCGCGGTGCTCTGGCAACGCCGCCCACTCGATACGGTGCCAGGGCGCCACCTCGGCGGCACAGCTTTCAGCCGCCGGATCCACCACCTGACAGCGGATCCCTAACGGTGCCGCGGCCAAGACCAGCATGCGCGCCAACTGGCCGCCGCCCAGAATCAGAACCTTCATGCTGGCTCCCGCGGATCGTCCGCCGCAAGAACCGCCTCGCTCTGTTGCCGGCGAAACGCCTGCAAGGCGTCACGCACAGCACCATCCTGTACCGCCAACATGCTGGCCGCCAGCAAACCGGCGTTGGCCGCCCCGGCCTTGCCGATCGCCAGCGTGCCGACCGGTATGCCCTTGGGCATCTGCACAATCGACAGCAGTGAATCCATGCCATTGAGCGCCTGGGACTGTACCGGCACCCCCAGCACCGGCAGCCAGGTCTTGGCGGCCACCATGCCCGGCAGGTGCGCGGCACCGCCGGCACCGGCAATGATCACTTGCAGTCCGCGCTCGGCGGCGCTGGCGGCATACTCAAACAACCGATCCGGCGTGCGGTGGGCAGAGACCACCTTGACTTCGTGCGCCACGCCAAGCTGCTCCAGCACATCGGCGGCGGCACTCATGGTCGCCCAGTCGGAACGCGACCCCATAATGATGCCCACTTTAGGTTGCATAACGTGTTTCTCCATCCTGGCCTCCGGGCCTCACAGTCAGAATTTGTCGTGGCGGTGAACGCGAATTTCGCTGCTGAACACCACCATGGCGAAGTTGTCGTAATAGTGTTCCTGCAGGTAATCCATGATGCGTTCGGCCACATACTCCTCACATATCACCTCCAGGCGCAGGTTGCGCATCTCGTCCCAGCCGGCATCACGCAGGCCATGGCTGCCTTTGCCGCGCGCCTCGGTAATGGTGTAACCCCGGGCTCCCAGGCGCTCCAGCTGCCGGGTCAGCTCACTCTCCAGCGCCGCCTCGGTGATGATGGTGACCAGTTGGCGAATCGTCGTCTTACTCATCGTCTTAGGCTCCTGTTGCATGTAGCCAGTGCGCCAGCTGCAGATAGAGCGGCACGCCGACCAGCACGTTGAACGGAAAGGTGACGCCCAGCGACGCCGCCAGTGACAGGCCGGGATTGGCCTCAGGTACCGCCATGCGCATCGCCGCCGGCACGGCTATGTAGGAGGCACTGGCCGCCAGCGTCGCCAGCAGCATGGTGCCGCCCACCGAGAAGCCGAGCAGCACCCCCAACAGGCCGCCCAGCAACGATGAGGCCAGCGGTGTCAGCACCCCAAACAGCAGCAGGAACAGACCGTGACGGCGCAGCATCCCCATCTGGGCTGCGGTAATCAGCCCCATCTCCAGCAGGAACAGCGCCAGCACCCCCTTGAACAGATCGAAGAACAGCGGCGCTATGGGCTGCAGCGCCTCGCGGCCGCAGGCCCAGCCAATCAGCAGGCCGCCCATCAGCAACAGGATGCCTTTGCCACACAACAGCTCATGACCGAGCGCGCCCCAGCGGGTCTGGCCCGACAGACCGCGCGCCAGCAGGATGCCCACCAGGATGGCCGGCATCTCCAGCATGACGACAAACACCGGCATATAGGATTCATACGCCACGGATTGATGCCCCAGGAAGGCCACGGCGACGGCAAAGGTACCGACGCTGACCGACCCGTAATGCGCCGCCATCGAGGCGGCATCTGCCCGCTTCAGGCGCCCGAGCCACAGCAGTAGCGGGTAGAGCAGCAGCGGCAACAACAGACCCATCAACAGCACACCAAGCAACTTGGGGAGCAGTTGCCACAGCGAGACCTCAGCCAGCTCGACCCCACCCTTGAGGCCGATGGTCAGCAACAGCAACATGCTGAGGAAGTCATAGATGGCACCGGGCAAGCGCAGCTCGGCGCGGAGCAGTCCGGCAGCCAGGCCAAGCACAAAGAACAACACCACAGGATCCAGCATCATGATCATCACTCCAGGCTATAACGCGGGCCACTGAACGCAGCGACCCCATGCCGGCAGTCTAACCAAGCTGAAACATCAAAAATAATCGAATATTATTAGGGAATCATTCGCCACAGACTGATAAGAAATGTTGAACTACAAGCAGCTGTACTACTTCTGGCAGGTCGCCCGGCAGGGCGGTATCACTCGCGCCGCCGAGGAGTTGCACCTGACGCCGCAGACGCTGAGCGGCCAGATCGCCGAGCTGGAGCGTGCGCTCGGCACCGAGTTGTTTCGTCGTCGCGGCCGCCGGCTGGAGCTGTCACCGGCCGGCGAGCTGGCACTGCCCCACGCCGAACAGATCTTCCTGCTCGGCAAGGAGCTCGAGGCGCTGCTGCACCAGCCGACGCGCCGCGGCGAGCTGACGCTGCGCGTCGGCCTCACCGATGCGGTGCCCAAGTCGCTGGCCTACCGCTTGCTGGCGCCGGCGCTGACCCTGGCGCAGCCGGTGCGGCTGGTCTGCCACGAGGAGAAACCGGAAAAGCTGTTTGCCGAGCTGGCGCTGCACCATCTGGAGCTGGTGATCTCCGATCGGCCGCTGCCGCCGTCGGTCGGCGTCAAAGGCTACAGCCACCGCCTCGGCCACTCACCGCTGGTGTGGGTCGGCACGCCGGCGCTGGCCGCCCAGGCGCGGGCGAATTTCCCGGCGGCACTGCAACAGCTGCCGCTGCTGCTGCCCGGCGCCAATGCGGCCCAGAGTGCCCCGCTGGCGCGCTGGCTCAGCGAACAGAAGCTGACGCCCCGGGTGGTCGGCGAATTTGACGACTCGGCGTTGATGAAGTCGTTTGGCGAGGCCGGCGTCGGTCTGTTTCCGGTGCCCGAGGTGGTGCTGGACGAGGTGTGCCGCCACTTCGGGGTCGAGGTCGCCGGCCGGCTGGATGAGGTGCAGGTCAGTTATTACGCCATCTCGCTGGAGCGCCGCCTGACCCACCCGGCGGTGCTGGCCGTCACCGGTCAGGCCGGCGCTGTGCTGAGCGTCACCAACCCGTGAACACGGGTGCAGCTTGGCCGGAGCCTGTTGAGGCTGTATGCTAACCCCATGACGTATATGGAGTTTCCTCATGCTGCGATTGCACCTGTTCCGCCATGGCGAAAGCGCCGCCAATGCCGGCCTGGTGACGAGCCAACCGGATGCCATCCCGCTGACTGCGCGGGGTGAGCAACAGGTCTACGACCTGGCGGCAAACTTGCCGTTTCGCCCGGATCTGATCCTCTGCTCCCCGTTTTTGCGAGCCCGCCAGAGTGCCGAGCCCTGCTGCGCACGCTTTGCCAGCGTGCCGCTGCTGATCCGGCCAATCCAGGAGTTCACCTATCTGGCGCCGGCACGCTGCCAGCACAGCGATGCCGCCCAGCGCCGGCCCTGGGTCGAGGCTTATTGGCAGCAGGCCGATCCGCACTATGTCGATGGCGACGGTGCCGAGAGCTTCATCGCGCTGCTGACCCGGGTACGCCGGCTGCTGCTCGAACTGCAGCACAGCGATGCCGAACGGGTGGCGCTGTTTGGCCACGGGCAATTTATGCAGGCACTGCGCTGGCACCTGGACCACGCCGTCCCGCTACATGCCGAACACTGGCAACCCGAGCGCATCGGCCACGAGCAGATGCGGGCGTTCCGCCACTACGATCTGGCCCACCCGATCGCCAATGCCACCGGCTTCGCCTGCCGCTGGTCGCTGGCCGGCTGGCGTCTCGGCTAGCCCGCCCCCGCCAGGCCACAGCCGGCATGTCCAACGCCAGCCAAAGGCGCGATTACCTCGAAAAACGACTGCCAAATCGCTGCGATTTGTAAATCAAACTTAATAATCCCGGCGCGGTGACAGCCGAACCGGCATAAAAAAACCGGAACCCTCAGGGTTCCGGTTGCGTTTAAGCCGCGGCGTCGCTTACAGCGAATCGACGTCGGAGATCTTGGTGTGACGCACATCCTTGCCCTTGACGCAGTAGATGATGTAGTCACTGATATGCTGGCAACGGTCGCCGATGCGCTCGATGGAACGGGCCGCCCACAGCACTTCCAGCACCTGCGGAATGGTGCGCGGATCTTCCATCATGTAGGTCATCAGCTCACGGATGATCGACTCGTACTGGCGGTCAATCTTGTCATCATCGTGGTAGAGCTGGATCGCCGCTTCGACATCCATGCGCGCGAACGCATCCAGCGCGTCGTGCAGCATCTTGATCGCCTGCCGTCCCATGTTCTCGATAGAGACCAGCGGTGCCTGCGAGCCCTTGTTGTTCAGCACCATGCGCGCCAGCTTGTCGGCGACATCGCCCATGCGCTCCAGGTCGGTGACCGTCTTGGAGATCATCAGGATCAGACGCAGGTCAGACGCCGTTGGCTGCCGCTTGGCAATGATGCGCGTGCACTCCTCGTCGATGCTGATCTCCATGTTGTTGACCTGCAGATCGGTTTCGACGATGCGGCGGGCCAGATCGTGGTCCTGATCGTGAATGGCCACCAGCGCATCGGAGAGCTGCTGCTCCACCAGTCCGCCCATCGCCAGCACATTGTTGCGCACTGCTTCCAGCTCAGTGTTGAACTGACCGGAAATGTGTTTGTTCAGATTCATGTTATCCATGGTTCGGATCCCCTGTCAGTCCAGCACTAGCCGTAGCGGCCGGTAATGTAGTCTTCGGTCTTCTTCATCTTCGGCTTGGTGAAGATGGTATTGGTATCGGAGTACTCGATCAGCTCGCCCATGTACATGAACGCCGTCTGATCAGAGACCCGGGCCGCCTGTTGCATGTTGTGCGTCACGATAACGACAGTGTACTGGCTCTTGAGCTCGTTGATCAGCTCCTCGATGGTCAGCGTCGAGATCGGGTCCAGCGCTGAGGTCGGTTCGTCCAGCAGCAGCACTTCAGGTTCGATGGCGATGGCCCGGGCGATCACCAGACGTTGCTGCTGACCACCGGACAGGCCGAAGGCGTTCTCGTGCAGACGATCCTTGACCTCTTCCCACAGCGCGGCGCCGCGCAGTGAGCGCTCTACCGCCTCATCCAGCTGGCGGCGATCACTGATGCCCTGCAGGCGCAGGCCATAGACCACGTTCTCGTAGATCGACTTCGGGAACGGGTTCGGACGCTGGAACACCATGCCGACGCGGCGACGCAGTGCCGCGACATCCACGCTCTTGTCGTAGATGTTCTGGCCATGCAACGTGATGGCGCCCTTGATGTGGCAGCTCTCGACCAGATCGTTCATGCGGTTGATGCAGCGCAGCAGCGTTGACTTACCGCAACCGGACGGGCCGATGAAGGCGGTGACCTGCCCCTTGGGGATCTTCATGTTGACGTCAAACAGCGCCTGCTTGCTGCCATAGAACAGCTCCAGGTTCTGGATCTCCAGCGCCGTCTTGTCCGCTGGCAGGTTCACCAGATCGATGCTCTCGCTCGGGGTGATAGTGGGTGTTACGTTAATCATCAGTTACCTCGATTCGAATTCGGCAAAAGGCGGCGATTAGTTATCCAGCGCCCGGTATTTTTCACGCAAGTGGTTACGGATGCTGATGGCGGTCAGGTTCAGACCGACGATCACGGTAACCAGCAGGAATGAGGTGGCATACACCAGCGGGCGTGCCGCCTCGACGTTCGGGCTCTGGAAGCCGACGTCAAAGATATGGAAACCCAGATGCATGAACTTGCGTTCCACATGCAGGTACGGGAAGTTGCCATCCACCGGCAGCGTCGGCGCCAGCTTGACCGCGCCCACCAGCATCAGCGGCGCCACTTCACCGGCCGCCCGGGCAATCGCCAGGATCAGACCGGTCATGATCGCCGGGCTGGCCATCGGCAGCACGATACGCCACAGCGTTTCGGCCTTGGTGGCCCCCAGTGCCAGCGAACCGTGGCGCACGGCGCTCGGGATCCGCGCCAGGCCTTCCTCGGTGGAGACAATCACCACCGGCAGCGTCAGGATCGCCAGCGTAATCGCCGACCAGATCACCCCGGGTGAACCAAAGGTCGGTGACGGCAGCGCCTCGGGGTAGAACAGCTTGTCCAGCGAGCCCCCCAGTACGTAGACGAAGAAACCCAGGCCGAAGACCCCGTAAACGATGGACGGCACACCGGCCAAGTTGATCACCGCAATACGGATGAACTTGGTCAGCGCGTTCTTGCCGGCATATTCGTGCAGGTAGACGGCGGCAACCACCCCCAGCGGCGTGACGATCACCGTCATCAACAACACCATGAACACGGTGCCGAAGATGGCCGGGAACACCCCGCCCTCGGTGTTGGCTTCACGCGGATCGTCAGAGACGAACTTGCCAATCTGGTGGAACCAGAAACCAACCTTGCCGATCAGGCTCATGTTGTTCGGCCAGTTGACGTCCAGCACGTTGGAGAGCGGAATCGTCACCAGCTCACCGCGCATGTCACGCACCTTGATGCTGTCACGCTGGGTCTGCGCGCGCAGGCTGAACAGTTCGGTTTCCAGCTTGCTGTAGCTGTCGTTCAGCGCCTTGCGTTCGGCTTCGATGCCCTGCTTGGCCGCCTCGGTCAGTTCGTTGTCCAGCTGCAGGCGACGCTCCTTCAAGCGCAGCTTCTCCAGCTGGTAGTTGATGGCCCCGATGTCGGATTGTTGCAGCTTTCTGACCTGGCTGTTGATGTCCGCCACCCGCTGGATGCGCTGCATCAGCTCGCGGTGCAGATCCCCTGCAACGACCTTGCCAGATTGCAGCACCTGCTCGACATAGCCGTAGAAGTTACCATTGGTGGTGCGTTCCAGTACCGCCAGCTCCTTGGGCATGGTGCGCTCGCGGATATCGGTCTCCAGCACCCAGCGGAAGTCGAGCGGTACGAATTCACGGTTACCGGTTTTCACCAGATAACGCTCCAGCACCTCACGCTCTTCGCCCTCCAGCTTGAGGCCGGTGGCGCGCAGGCGATCGGTCGGCACCAGTTCGGTGTCGTGCATTTCACCAATCAGCGTCTGCACCTGACCATCCGGCGCTGTGACCTGCCACTGATAGATGGTGTGCGGCCAGAAGTAGACCAGACCACGCCAGCCGATCAGCGCCAGCAGGCCCACCACGGCGATCAGACTGAGACTGACGGCGCCCCCTGTCATCCAGATCCAGGGATTGCCTGATTTAAACCACGTTTTCATCGTCATTGAATTCCTTGAGACCCGTTACAGGGAGCTGTACTTGTCACGCAGACGCTGACGGATAAATTCGGCCAGGCTGTTGAACACAAAGGTGAAGACGAACAGCACGAACGCGGCGAGGAACAGCACGCGATAGTGGGAGCTGCCCACTTCCGATTCCGGCATCTCGACCGCGATATTGGCCGCCAGTGTACGCAAGCCCTGGAAGATACTCATGTCCATCACCGGGGTGTTACCGGTGGCCATCAGCACGATCATGGTTTCGCCGACGGCACGGCCCAGACCCATCATCACCGCCGAGAAAATCCCCGGGCTGGCCGTCAGGATCACCACGCGGCTCAGGGTCTGCCACGGTGTGGCGCCCAGTGCCAGCGAACCTTGGGTCAGGTGCTTGGGCACCGAGAACACAGCGTCTTCGGCAATCGAGAAGATGGTCGGAATCACCGCAAAGCCCATCGCAATGCCCACGACCAGGGAGTTACGTTGGTCAAAGCGCATGCCGAGCACGTTGGTGATATAGCCACGGGCATTGCCACCGAACAGCCAGCCTTCCAGCAGCGGGCTGCTGCTCAGACAGATCCAGGAGACCAGCAGCAACACCGGCACCAGCAGCAGCGCCTGCCACCCTTCCGGGACACGCTCCTTGATCCGCGCCGGCAGCAGATGCCAGCCAAACGCCGCCACCAGCATCGACAACGGCAACGCCAACAGCATCAGGAACACACCGGGCAGATGCTGCTCAATCATCGGCGCCAACCACAGACCGGCAAGGAAACCGAGGATGACGGTCGGCAGCGCCGCCATGATTTCGACGGTGGGCTTGACCACTTTGCGCATGCCCGGCGACATGAAGTAGCCGGCAAAAATGGCGCCGGCGACGGCAATCGGGACGGCAAACAGCATGGCGTAGGCCGCGGCCTTCATCGTGCCGAACGCCAGCGGCACCAGGCTCAGCTTGGCTTCGAAGTCATCCGATGCCGAAGTGGATTGCCAAACGAACTGCGGCTCCGGATAGCCTTCGTACCAGACCTTGCTCCACAGGGCAGACCAGGTGACTTCCGGGTGCTCGTTCTTGACAGCAAAGAAGTAGAAGGTGTTGCCACGCTCTACCAGCAACGCCGTGTTACGCGGTGACAGCACCAGCCCATCCAGCTTGCCGTGGCCGACACGCTCGGAGAGCAATCGGGTTTCGCCCGTGGCATGGAACAGATCGATCTGGTTTTCGCCAGAGAGCGCCATGAAGCCCTTGCGGCTGTGTTCCACTGCCAACTGACGCACGTCGCCACTGGCCTTGAAATCACGGATATGGCTGAACTCGCGTTGACCATCGCGGACCACCTCGAACCACTGGGAGATGATGCCGTTATCGTTGGCGACCAGCAGTGAGGAGGCCCCGCTCAGCAGCGCCAGCTGGGTGACATTGGCCCCCTTGGCATTGATCTGCAGCGCCGAGCGCAGCTGGATGGCGTCCAGATTGCGGATGTCATAAATCGACAGCAGATTGCCCACCCGCGCCAGCAGGTAACGCAGATCCGGTGTCAGCAACAGTTGGTCGACATGGCCGGTCAGTGACGGGATCGCATAGTTGCTGTCCTTCCACTCCACCTCGCCGGAGAGGAAGTTCTCCTCACCTTCGCGTACGGTCAGCTGGGTGTGGCCATCACTGGTGGTCACCGCAAACACCACACGCGAACTGCTGGCTTCATACGCCAGTTGTTCGATCGCCCGCCCCTGCTGATCCAGCACTAACGGCTGTTCGCCCTGCGGGTACTTGAGGATCGGTTGGGTGACGCGCTTGCCATCCGGGTAGCTGGTCTCGAACTCCGGCTGAATCACCAGCGCAGTCCCATTCGCCAGACCGTAAGCCACCTGACGCTTGCCCATCGAGGTGGTCGCCACGCTGGTGACCTGACCCGGGATCTGGAACTGCTTGAGCGCCGTTCCCACGGCCACACCGGTCTTGTCGCTCAGCGCGAAGAAGTCGATCACCCCCTGAGCATTGACGCGATAACCGATCTGGTTCTGATCATCGATCCCCAGCAGGGCCGTTTCGCCAGTGACCGGCAAGCTGATCTCGGCCTGTTGTGTGATGCGAGCCGATTCGAAGATCGGTTTTACGACGTAAAGCAGGTAAAAGAAAATAAGCAACAGTGCCACCAGCACGAGGATCCCCCCGGCGGTGACACCGAATCTGGCTAGTTTGTCCTTCAGTCGCCGCTTGCGACTACCGGACATCGTCACACTGACGGTTTCGGTTGACATCAAAAAACCTCATTGGTTTCGGGCATGCTGCGCATTGTATGTCGGTTAGATGACAGTTTTGTTACACACCAGCACACCAGAGACCAGCCGATAAAAACTGGCCAGGCACGGCATCCCTGGCGGGATCAAAATTGGCGTCCTTCGCCGTTGGCAGCGATGCCATAAATATGTCATGTTATTGACATATAAGGGGCGACACAGCGTCATCTCCGACCCGCACGCTGCGACTTGCTAACGGCCCTGACAGAGTATTCCCGAGGTATGAATGAGTAGTGACAATCTGTGGATTGAAAAAGAGCTGAGCTGGCTCTCGTTCAACGAGCGTGTATTGCAAGAGGCGATGGACAAGAGCGTCCCGCTGATTGAACGGGTACGGTTTCTGGGGATTTTCTCCAACAATCAGGATGAATTTTTCAAGGTTCGCGTCGCCGACGTCAAACGCCGCGTGCTGATTCACAAAGAACATGGCGGCGACCCGGACGCCGAAGAGTTGCTGCACGCCATCCAGGAGAAGGTCAAGCTGCTGGGTGAAACCTTCGATGCCACCTACCGTGAACTGATGCTGTCGCTGGCGCGCCACAACATCTTCTTGATCAACGAAAACCAGATCTCCGCCGGCCACCAGGCGTGGATCAAAAAATACTTCAAAGACAAGGTGCTGCGTCATATCAGCCCCATCCTGCTGACTGAAGACAGCGATCCCATCGCGTTTCTTAAAGACCAATACACCTACCTGGCCGTCAAAATGAAAAAAGAGGGGCGGCCGATTCAGTACGCCCTGATCGAAGTGCCGACCGACTACCTGCCGCGCTTCGTCCCGATGCCGCCAGATGAGGGTAACAAGCGTCGCAAGGCCTTGATCATCCTGGATAACATCATCCGCTTCTGCTTGGATGACATCTTCAGTGGCTTCTTCGATTACGACGAGATTGCCGCCTACTCGGTGAAAATGACCCGCGACGCCGAATACGATCTCTCGGCCCAGTTCAACCGCAGCCTGCTGGAGAACATGAGCGAAGGGCTCAAACAGCGGCTCAAGGCGATGCCGGTGCGTTTTGCCTATGACCGTGAAACCCCGCAGAGCATGGTCACGTTCCTGACCTCCAAGCTGAAGATGAGCTTTTACGACTCCATCATGCCGGGCGGGCGTTACCACAACTTCAAGGATTTCATCGGCTTTCCGAACGTCGGACGTAGCTATCTGGAAAACCCCAAGCTCTCCGCTCTCAACTGCAGCGACTTTGACAATCACCAGACACTGTTCCAGGCCATCGCCGAGCGCGACATCCTGCTCTACTACCCGTACCACAAGTTCCAGTACTTCACCGAGTTGTTGCGTCAGGCGTCATTTGATCCGGCGGTGACCTCGATCAAGATCAACATCTACCGCGTGGCCAGCCAAAGTCGTGTCATCGACTCGCTGATCGACGCCGCCAACAACGGGAAACGCGTTACCGTTGTGGTCGAATTGCAAGCCCGCTTCGACGAAGCCGCCAACATCCAGTGGGCCAACCGCCTGACCGAAGCCGGTGTTAAAGTGCTGTTCGGGGTGCCGAGCCTGAAGATTCACTCCAAGCTGTGTCTGATCACCCGCCACGAGCAGGGCGAAACCGTGCGTTATGCCCATATAGGTACCGGTAACTTCAACGAGAAAACCGCCAAGATCTACACCGACTTCGCGCTGTTTACCCGCAATCAGGAGATCACCTCGGAAGTCGATAACGTCTTCGAATTCATCGAGCACCCCTACCAGCGCTTCAAGTTCAATCATCTGCTGGTGTCGCCGATCAACTCGCGGCGTAACCTCTACAGCCTGATCGACAACGAAATCAATACAGCCAAGGCCGGCGGTGACGCACGCATCACGTTGAAAATCAATAATCTGGTCGACAAGGGCATGGTCAGCCGCCTGTATGCCGCCAGCCAGGCCGGGGTGAAAATCCGCATGATCATTCGCGGCATGTGCTCCCTGGTACCCGGCTTGCCCGGCATCAGCGACAACATCGAGGTGATCAGCATCGTCGACCGCTTCCTTGAGCACCCGCGTGTCATGGTGTTCCACAACAGCGGCCAACCTCGGGTGTATATTTCGTCCGCCGACTGGATGACCCGTAACCTCGATTTTCGCATTGAGGTCGGCACCCCGATCTATGATGACACGCTGCGCCAACGCATTCTCGATACCCTGGAGATGCAGTTTAACGACACCACCAAGGCGCGGGTCATCGATGCCGAACAGAGTAACCGCTATGTGGCCCGTGGTAACCGACGCAAACTGCGCTCGCAGATCGCCATCCACGACTATCTCAAGCAATTGGAAATGAAGAGTCATGCCGAATAACCTGCTGGCCGCCATCGACCTCGGATCCAACAGCTTCCATCTGGTTATCGCCCGTATTCTCGACGGGCGCTTGCAGATTGTGGATCGCCTCAAGGATCGGGTGCGTCTGGCCGAAGGAATGGACGAACAACGCTGCATCAGTGAAGAAGCCATGCGCCGCGGCTTGGATTGTCTGGCGCTATTTGCCGAGCGACTCAGCGGCATGCAACCGGATGCCATCCGCATCAGTGGTACCTACACGCTGCGCGTCGCCAGCAACGCCGCTGAGTTCCTGCGCCGTGCCCGCGAGATACTGCACCACCCGATCGAGGTCATCTCCGGCCAGGAAGAAGCGCGTCTGATCTATCAGGGCGTAGCCCATACCCAGCATACCGAAGGACGCATTCTGGTCATCGATATCGGCGGCGGCAGTACCGAGCTGATCATCGGCGAACAATTCACGCCGCAGGTGCTGACGAGCCGCAAGATGGGCTGCGTGACGTTCAACAAGCAGTTCTTTGCCAATGGCAAGTTGAGCGAAAAGAACTTCAACGCGGCGGTGCTGGAGGGATTGCACCAGCTAGAACCGATCCTGACGCAGTACCAGTCGCTGGGCTGGGATACCTGCCTCGGCAGCTCGGGTACCATCAAATCGATGCGTGAATTGCTGCTGGCCCAGGGGTTGGATGGTGAGCTAACGCTCACCAAGCTGGAGCAGCTCAAACAGCTGATGATCGCGCAAAAGCGCATCGACTGCCTGGATCTGCCCGGCCTGACCGACGACCGCCGTCCGCTGATCGCCTCTGGCTTGGCCGTGCTGCTGGCACTGTTCCACGGCCTCGGCATTGAGCGCATGGAGTACTCCGACGGCGCGCTACGCGAGGGGCTGCTCTACTCGTTCGAACAGCGTGATTCCGGGCAGGATATCCGCGCCCGTACCGCGTTTGGCGTCGCCGAGTTGTACCACATCGATAAAACCCAGGCTGCACGCGTCGAAGCCACCGCCGGCCAATTGTTTGATCAGGTTGCCGCGCAGTGGCAGTTGCTGGATGAGGGCTATCGGCCGTTACTGTGCTGGGCGGCGATGCTGCATGAAACCGGGCTGGCCATTAACTACACCTCGGTACAGCGCCACTCGGCCTACATTCTGGAAAACTCCGATCTGCCGGGTTTCAATCAGGAAGAACAGCAGGTTTTAGCCAATCTGGTGCGCTTCCACCGCAAGGCCATCAAGAAAGGGGATTTTTGCAGCGTGCTGAACTATCCCGATGTGCATGTCTGGCGTCTGATCCGCCTGCTGCGTCTGGCCGTTGCCCTGCATCATCGCCGTCTCGATCACCTGCTTCCCGAGCTGAAACTAACAGTCAGTGACGAGACGCTGACGCTGACGTTGCCGGAAACCTGGTGCGAACAAAACCGTCTGCTGATGCAAAACCTGGAGCGTGAACAGGGGTATTGTCAAAACATGGGCTGGGAACTGCAGCTACTGACCGATTAGTCCTGCGCTGACTGACTACGGGCTGCCAATCTAGCAGCCTTTTTTTCTGCCCGGCGGCGGGCAAAGAAGGCACTGAGCTGCTGACTGCATGCCTCGGCCAGCACACCGGCCGTCACGGCAACCTGATGGTTGTGGCGCGGATCATTCAGCAGTGCAAATACCGAACGCACGGCGCCCGTCTTCAGATCCGCGGCACCATACACCAGGCGCCCGATACGGGCATGCACCAGCGCACCGGCGCACATGACGCACGGCTCCAGCGTCACGTACAAAGTGGTCTGCAGCAGGCGGTAATTCTCGCGTTGCTGCCCCGCCTGGCGTAATGCCATCACTTCGGCATGCGCCGTGGCATCGTGCTGACAAATCGACAGGTTCCAGCCCTCGGCAAGAACCTCGCCGTTCGCCACCAGCACGGCACCAACAGGCACCTCACCTGCTGCCTCGGCGCGGGCGGCAAGCACCATGGCGTGGCGCATCCACTTTTCATCGTCTGGCTGAATGGTGTCGGCTGTTACTGGCTGCATATCTCCTCCGTCAGGGGCGCCATTATGCCCGAGCTTTCCCCTGACGGCGACAGCGAGTCCGACCCCACCGCTTACAACTGGTGTTCCGTCCGATTGATGATGTCGTCCTGCGCCTCGGGAGAGAGCGCTGTGAAGAACGCCGAATAGCCGGCCACCCGCACCACCAGATCGCGGTAACGTTCCGGGTGGGCTTTGGCCTCAAGCAACGTCTGGCGCGAGACGATGTTGTACTGCACATGCCAACCACGGTGCACCTCGAAGAAGGTGCGCAGCAGCTGCATCAACTTGCGCCGGTCGGCATCATTCTCCAACGATGCCGGATTGAGCTTCTGGTTCAGCAGCACGCCACCGAGGATCTGCGCCGTCGGCAGTTTGCCAAGCGAATTGAACACCGCGGTTGGCCCAAGGGCATCGGTGCCTGAGGCTGGACTGGCACCTTCGGCCAGGGGCGTTGTCGCTCTGCGGCCATCCGGTGTGGCCATGGTGGCGGCACCAAACGGTACATTCGCAGAAATGGACGAGGTACCGGCGTAATAGCCACCACCGATCGGTCCCCGGCCATGGCGCGTGTTATGGAAGCGTGACAGTTCATCGATATAGCTCTGGTAAGCCTGCACCAGCAGGGTGTCGACCTCATCGACATCATTGCCATATTTAGGTACGGCATTGAGCAACCGCTGCCGCAATTGCTCACCGTCGAGACCGGCAAAATCCGTTGCCAATGCCGCTGCCAGCTCAGGCTGGCTGACCCGCGACTGGGTGAACACCAGATCACGAACCGCGGCCAGGCTGTTACCCAAATTGGCAATACCGACCTGCAATCCGGACACCCAGTCATAGACGGCGCCGCCCTCCTTCACCGTCTTGCCGCGTTCGATACAGTCATCCACCAACGCCGAGCAAAGCAGATCCTGAGCCCGCTCCTCGAGTACCGAATCGACCACACAATCAATCTCGATGGATTTACGCGTGAAATAGCGCACCTGGCGATCCCAGGCCGCCAGCACCTCGCTAAACGACGCAAAATTCCCCAGCGACAGCCCCTGAAGCTGCGGCAAGAAGACCTTGCCGGTCGTGGCGTCGCGTCCCTGCTCTAGCGCCGCCAGCAGGATGCGGGGGAAGTTGATAAAGCTCATGCCGGTACAACGATACCCCCACTTTCCCGGCACCGCAGTCTCGATGCAGCCGATAGCGGCGTAGTCGTAGGCATCTTCAGGCTTGACGCCAAGACGTATGAATTCAGGAATCACAATTTCATCGTTGTTGAACGCCGGCATGCCAAAGCCGCAGCGGATCACCTGCACACAAGCCTCGAGAAACGCCTCGCTGAGACCGGCGTGATAGCGCACCGACAGATTGGGCTGGGTGGATTTGAGTCGGCCACAGGATTCCAGGATCGCAAAGGACAAACCATTGGTCGCATCCACCGGCTGCCCCGCCGCCAGCCGCTGCCCACCAATCGTCACATTCTGGTACAACGGGCTGCCCGCGGACGCCTTGGAGTGGCTTCCGGAGCGGATCTTGCTGACCTCCAGCAACTTCAGCCAGCAACACTGCAACAGCTCAAGCGCCTGTTCGCGTGGCAACGCGCCCTGTTCAACATCGCGTTGATACCAGGGGTAAAGATATTGATCCATGCGCCCAAACGAGACGGAATGGCCGTTGGACTCAATCTGCAGAATCAGCTGAATGAAGTAACACAGCTGTAGCGCCTGCCAAAAGCTTTGTGGTGGTTGCGTGGCAATGCGCTGGCAGTTGGCAGCGATCTGCCGCAGCTCGTCAGCACGCCAGGTACGCGGCTCCTGTGCCGCCATCTGCGCGGCCAATTGTGCATAGCGCAGAATGAAATCCGACGTGGCCTCCAGTACCAGCGCGACACCTTTGAGGAACTGCTCGCGTTTCAGATCGGCCCAATCCGCCAGATCCAGGCGCTGTCGCCGTGCCGCCACCTTGTCGCGCAGACCATCCAGCCCCAGCGTCAGCACAGCATTAAAATCCACCGCCAGATGCCCATCCCCCGAGGTCATGTTGCCCTCGGCCTTGATGATGCCGGAGGCCAGCAACGCCTTCTGTTCAGCGGTGAACAGGCCGTAACAGTGTTCCTGAACCGTCTGTCCATGCCAGAACGGACAGATCTCGGCAATGATCTGCTTGTCCTGCTCGCTGACCTCAAAACCGGCCCCCGGACGTTCACCCAGCTCATGCAGCTCTTTTTCAATCCAGCCAACCGTGTATTCGGGAAAGATCGGTGCCGCCCGTACCGCCGAGGCCAGGTTCCCCACCAACAGCTCATCGTGCTTGATCCAGATCTGTTTGCTGCGCAGATGATGCGCTAACGCTAGTGCCCGGCGCACCACCACCGGTTTATCCGCATGTTGACGGTAGATGTCAGTGTAGGCACGCGCACGTTCGGTACAGACCGGAGGCTTGGTCAGGTGGATCAAGGCCTCCTTATGGGCGCGGATGCGGGGTGTCAATGTGGTCAGATCGAGTGTCGTCATCATGCTTGTCCTCTCAATACAGCGTGCAAGCCGCGGGTTTGCGCTTCCTGCAGGGCCTGGCTCAGCAGCGCGTCATCATGCAGAGGTTGCTCAGGGGCCTGATATGTCTCCCCCAGCAACCGGTATTTATGGCGCCCCAGGGTGTGATACGGCAGCAGGTGGACCTCCCGCGCCGAGGTCTGTTCGACAATAAAATCAAATAATCGGCATACGGTGGTCAGATCGGCATTGAAGCCAGGGATCAGCGGGATCCGGATGATCAGGGGGACCGCACACCCTTTCAGGCGGCGAAAATTTGCCAGCACCTGTTCCGCCCGACCGCCGGTCCAATGCAAAAATGGCTCGGCATCCAGATGCTTGAGATCGGCCAGCAGCAGGTCGATAAACGGCAACGCCGGTTCGATATAGCGCCACGGCACATGCAAGCAACTTTCGACGGCGGTGGAAATGGACTCCGCCTTCACCGCCTGTAACAAGGCGGCAGTAAACAGCGGCTGCATGAAGGGCTCACCACCCGAGAGGGTCACGCCCCCCCCAGAGCGCTGGTAGAACGGCAGATCACGGCGAATGCTCGCCAGTAATTCAGGAATGGTTTGCTCCGCACCGACCACACTCAGCGCCGCACTCGGGCAGAGTGAGCGCAGCGCGTCGAGCTTGGTACTGTCAAGCCCGGTGCGTTGCAAACAGCGCGAGCCTTCAGCCTCAGTGATAAAGTGCACACCAGCCGCCTGGCACAGCTGACAGCCACTAAGACATAACCGGGAATCAAACAACAGCTCCGGCAGCCGCCGCCGGCTCTCGGGGTTTTGGCACCAGTGACAGCCCAGACTGCACCCTTTGAGAAACACCACAGTACGGATACCGGGGCCATCATGGGTGGAATAACGTTGCAGATTAAACGTCATACCGGATTGCATCAGCACACCTTGAACGAAGAAAGAAACTTCGAATAGATAATGAAACCTTCACTCGAAATCATCATTGATTCAGATCAATTTGATGTGATTTTGAGCACGCTATAGTGAAGGGCATCTGCAACACGACAAGGAACTGACCATGGAACTCTATCTGGACACTGCCAACCTGACTGCGATCGAACGCTTGTCCCGACAATTCCCACTGCAAGGTGTCACCACCAATCCCAGCATAGTTGCGGCCGCCGGAATAGCGTTAGCTGAACTCCTGCCGGCGATTCGAGCTCTGGTTGGGCCCCAAGCCCGCCTGTTTGCCCAGGTTCTGGCCGAGCAGGCTGATGCGATGGTGATTGAAGCCCAGGCATTGCGTCGGCTGGATCCGGATCTGGTCATCAAGGTTCCGGTCTGTGGTGAAGGGCTAGTCGCCATCAAACGCCTGACGCTGCTGGGGATCCCTACGCTCGGTACCGCAGTCTACAGTCCGATGCAGGGGTTGCTGGCTGCACTGGCGGGCGCGGTCTACGTCGCCCCCTATGTCAATCGCATTGATGCCCAGGGCGGCAATGGCATAGCGAGCGTGCGCGAGTTGCAACAATTGCTGTCACTGCATGCGCCGCACTGCCAGCTGCTGGCAGCCAGTTTCAAGACACCACGCCAGGCATTGGATTGTCTGCTGAGCGGAGCCAGCGCCATCACATTGCCGGTGGAGGTCGCCGAACAGATGATTCACTCCCCGGCAGTAGACGCCGCGTTAGTCAAATTCCGTGACGATTGGCAACAGGCGTTCGGCACTGAATAACGCGAACAGAAAAACAAAAAGCCAGTCGTAATGACTGGCTTTTTTCGTCGCTAGAGCGCAGCACCAATTACTTGGCCAGCATCTCCAGATCCTTCTTGACCACAGCAGACGGCAACGGAATGTAGCCATCCTTCTCGGCGATTTCCTGACCGGTCTTCGACAGAACCAGCTTCAGGAACTCCATCGTCATCGGATCCAGCGGCTTGTTCGGCTGCTTGTTGACGTAGATGTACAGGTAACGGGACAGCGGGTAGGTACCCTTGATCGCGTTATCATGATTCGGCTCGATGAAGGTCTTGCCACCATCCTTCGACAACGGCAGTGCCTTGACGCCGGAGGTTACATAACCGATACCGGAGTAACCGATGCCGTTGAGTGAGGCAGAAACTGACTGCACCACAGAGGCTGAGCCCGGTTGTTCGTTGACGGTGTTCTTGAAGTCACCCTTACACAGGGCGTGTTCCTTGAAGTAACCGTAAGTACCGGAGACGGAGTTACGACCGAACAGCTGGATGTCCTTGGACTCCCAATCACCGGTCAGACCCAGATCACCCCAGGTGTTGACGTTGATCGTGCCACCACACTTCATGGTGCTGGAGAAAATGGTGTCCAGTTGCAGCATGGTCAGACCCTTGATTGGGTTGTCCTTGTGCACGAAAACAGCCAAGGCGTCGATCGCAACCGGGATAGCGGTCGGCTTGTAACCGTAGCGCTTCTCGAAAGCTTCGATTTCACCTTCCTTCATCTTGCGGCTCATCGGGCCGAGTTGAGCGGTGCCTTCGGTCAGGGCTGGTGGTGCAGTTGAGGAGCCGGCAGCCTGGATCTGGATGTTAACGTTCGGGTAGACACGTTTGAACTCTTCGGCCCACAAGGTCATCATGTTGGCCAGGGTGTCGGAACCAACAGAAGACAGGTTGCCGGAGATGCCGGCGACTTTCTCGTAATCGTGCAGGTCAGCATCCACTGCTGCCCAGGTATTAGCTGACAGGACGGCCGCGGCCAAACCCATTACGCTTACCAGCTTGTTGAATTTCATCCACTTTCTCCAATTAGAACGGATTGTGTCTCTCTGACGGAAGCCAGTATTGCCGGCTGACATGACGAATTTAATAAACTTAGATGACAGTTGTGTGACAAACAAAGTGCAGATGCCAACATCGCAATCCGCGGCCAACGGCGCCAAAAAAAAACGGTGGCCTACGCCACCGTTTCTGCTGGTCAGCACAGCATGCCACTCAGCTTACGAGGCCACCGCCTCGTCCCGCACCAGCAGCGGCGCCGGGATCACAAAACTAAAACAGCTGCCCTTGCCCGGCTGGCTATCGACTTCCAACTGGCAATCATGGTGGCTGAGGGCATGTTTGACGATCGCCAATCCCAACCCTGCCCCACCAGTCTGGCGCGAACGTGCCTTGTCGACGCGGTAGAAACGCTCCGTCAGTTTGCCCAGGTGCTCCTTGGCAATCCCCTCGCCCTCATCCTGCACCGAGAAGCGGGCGCGCGTGCCCTCCCGACACCACTGGACATGGATCTGCTTGCCCGGTGGCGTGTATTTGATGGCGTTATTGACAAGATTGGTCAGGGCGCTGCGTAACTGCTCACGGTCACCATAGATCCGCAGAGTCGGATCCACGCTGAACGTGATGCGGTGCGCGGCACTGCCACTCAGCGCACGCGCCTCCTGCTCCAGCAACGTCAGCATCATGGGCACATCCACCACCTGGTTGCGGTCGATATCGGTTGCCGCTTCGATACGCGACAGCGTCAACAGCTGGTTGACCAGCGTATCCATGCGCAGCGTCTGCTCCAGCATCACCCCGTGCATCTTGTGCCACATCGGTGGTGGCGGCAGCTCTTCGGCCATCTCCAGATAACCTTTGAGTACCGTCAGCGGCGTACGCAACTCGTGGGAAACGTTCGCGACGAAGTTCTTGCGCATCATGTCGAGGCTACGCAGATGGGTCACATCGCGCACCACTATCATGGTCTGGTCCTCGGTGTAGGGCATGATGCGAAACTCCAGCAACCGCTCCTCATTCACCGGCGAAACCATCTCCAGCGGCTGACTGAAGTCCGCCTGTTTGAGATAGGCGACGAAGGCGGGAGTCCGGATCAGGTTGCTGATGTTCTGCCCGGCGTCTTCGGGCCAGCGAAAACCGAGCAATTGGCCGGCCAGGCGATTACACCAGACGATGCTGCCGTCGTTGCGGCACACTACGGCGGCATCCGGCAGCGCCTCGGCCCCCTCGCGGAAGCGGCGGATCACCCCGGCCAACTCACGTCGCCGCACACGGTGGCGTTGTTGCAAACGGTAGATGCCGTTGAAGATCAGCTCCCAGGTACCCGGCCCTTGGGGCGGTACCAGGCTGCGATCCTTCCACAGCCAATCGGCGAGTTTTTTCTGGTAGTAGTAGACCCAGACCAGATGAAAGACAGCCGAGGCCAACAGCGCCTCAGCCCAATAGCCGGTCAGCAAACCAACCAGCAGTGCAGGGGAATAAATCAGATACAGACTCCGTCTGATCATCTTCCCCCAGGAGTAGGGTTCCAGCATGACGCTCCTTTAGAGTCGGATCGAAAAACGGTAGCCAGAGCCGCGAACCGTCTGGATCAGCGCATCGTGACCGGTTTCGGCGATGGCCTTACGCAGGCGGCGGATATGCACATCAACCGTTCTGTCCTCGACATAGACGTTGGTACCCCAAACATTGTTCAGCAGCTGCTCGCGGCTGTAAACCCGTTCCGGGTGCGTCATGAAAAAATGCAGCAAGCGGAACTCGGTGGGCCCCATCTCCAGTGCTTGCTCATTGGCCGTCACGCGATGGGAAACCGGATCGAGACGCAAGCCCTGCACTTCGATCACCTCCTCGGTCGAGGTCGGCACTGCACGGCGGATCACCGCCTTCAGGCGCGCGGTCAGCTCCTTCGGCGAAAACGGCTTGGTGATGTAATCGTCGGCGCCGGCCTCCAGGCCACGCACCTTGTCCTCTTCCTCACCGCGGGCAGTCAGCATGATCACCGGGATCTGCCGCGTCATCTCATCCTGCTTGAGCTGCTTGATGAACTGGATGCCGGTGCCCCCGGGCAACATCCAGTCCAGCAGGATCAAATCCGGAAACGGCTCGACCACCTTGGCCAGTCCCTGCTCAAAATCAGCCGCCTCGACAGGCTCGAACCCCTTTTGCTCCAGCACGAAACACAACATTTCGCGGATCGGGGTTTCATCTTCTACAACCAACACTCTTCTTGACATGGTAAAAGCCTTCTAAAAGACGCTCCTTGTTTTCGCTAGCGTCATTATTAGAACTTTTTATGACACTTTTATGATAATCGCCGTCGTCATGACGTTGATAGCGGTTATGGCAGGCGTACCCGCGACTCACCGCCCCCCCGCGCCTCGATCTGGATCTGCACGCCAATGCGCTCCACCAAGGCCGGCACATGGGAGATGACACCGATCTGGCGACCATCGGCCTGCAATGAATCCAGGCAGGCAATCGCGATATCCAGGCTCTCCGGATCCAGGGTGCCAAAGCCTTCGTCGATAAACAGCGATTCGATGCGGGTATCACGCCCCGACAACGAGGCCAACCCCAGCGCCAGGGCCAGCGACACCAGAAAACTCTCACCACCGGATAGGGACTCGACAGCGCGGATCTCGTCCCCCATGTCGCGGTCCAGCACCTGCAGCGCCAGATCGCTGCCCGGCACCCGCAGCAGCTGATACCGTGGTGCCAGCTCGCGCAGGTGGGCATTGGCTTCCAGTAACAGTCGCTCCAGCGTCAGCCCTTGGGCGAAACTGCGGAACTTGGCGCCGGAGGCCGAACCGATCAGTTCACCGAGCTGTTCCCAGCGTGCGCTCAATTGCTGTTGCTGCTGGTAACGCTGCTGCAGCGACTGATACTGTGCCTGGCGCTCGGCGCGCTGCTTGAGGCCATGACGCACCTCGAACAGCTGATGCTCCAGCTGCTGGCTCTGCAGCTGCACCTGGGCCACCCACTCCGCCGCCAGCGCGCCCTCGTGCCGGGCCGCCGCCGGCAACGCCTGCAGCCACTGAGCGCCGAGCCCCTCATGTTGGCTCAGCGCCTGCTGGCGTTCGGCGCACCGGATGCGCGCCTGCTCCAGCGCCGCCGATTGCGCTTGCAGCCGTTGCCGTTCGCCCTGGATCCACTCCGGGGGGAAACTCAGCAGACGGTGCAGTTCATATTCGGCGATCTCCAGTTGCTGCTCGTGACGCAACCAGCTGCGCAGCGCCTCACGGCGCTGTTGCTGCACCTGTTGCAGACGGCTGCGCAAGCCCTCAAGGGCGGCCTGTGCCGCGGCCTTCTGTTCGGCCAGCGTCTGTAACTGGCGTTGTTGCTGTCCCAGCAGATCGCGCAGCTGCTCCTGGCGCAAACGCCAGTCTCGCTCCACCTCGACAACAGCGCGCCCGCCCAGACAACGTTCGCGCCGGTGCTGCAGTGCCGCCTTCTGGGTCTGCAGGCTCTGCCGCTCGGTGCTGAGTTGCTGCCACTGCCGCTCCAGCTGTTGGTGCTGGGCCTGCTGCGCCGCCAGTTCCGGCTCGGCTTGCAGCATCTGTTGACGCAGCCGTTGCCACTGCTCCTCCTGCTGCAGGAAGAACTCGCACTCCTGTTGCCACAGCGCGAGCGCCTGCTCACCATCCGGGCGCTCGAGCCAGACACGCCATTGCGTGTGGCCCAGCTGCTCATCCAGCAGTTGGGCCGTCAGTTGCAGACGCTCCTGCAGGTGGCTGATCTGCTGGCGCAATGACTGATCCTGGGTCTGCAGTTCGGTCTGCTGGCGCAGCAGCTCCTGCAGGTGGCGCTCCAGCGTCAGGGCCTGCTGCTGTGCAGCCCCAACCCGCTGCCGCAACTGCTGCAACCGCACTTGACCGGCTCGCGCCCGATCCCAGCTTTCACGCGCCGCAGCCCACTGTTGCTGGGCCTGCTGCAACGCCAACATCAGCTCCCCCATCACCGCCAACCAGCCTTCGGGTTGTTGCGGCCACGCGGGCCAGCCGCTCTCCTCGTCACCGGCCTGGTACCAGCGACTCGCCAGCACCGCCAGTTGTTGCTGGCACTGCACCGCCTGCTGCTGCAACTGCGCCGCCCCCTCCTCCAGTTGCTGACGTTGGGCAAACAGTTGCACCCAGGCCTGCTCGCGCTGTTGCAGGTGTTGTTGCAAATAGGCGTGTTGCTCGGCCAGCCGGTTCAACAGGCCGGCCACCTGGGGTGCCTGATCCTGCCAAGGGTGATCCAGCGAACCGCACAGCGGACAAGGGTGGTCGGGTTTGAGCTGCGCCCTGTGCTGCTGCAGGCTCTGGCGCACATGGGCCTGCTGCAGCGCCTCGGCGGACGCCGTTACCTGCTGACGCAACGCCTCCAGCTCCGGCTCCAGCAGTTGCAGCTGGTTGAGCACATCCTGGCGGCGCTGGCCATTGGTCTCGTGGCGCAACATCAGCTCCTGGCGCTGCCGCTCCAGCTGGCTGGCCTGCTCGGCCAGCGCCCGCAGCGCCTGACCCCGTTCGCCACGCTGCTGGGCCTGGGCCAGCTGCTGCTGCGCCTCCTCCAGCTGCTCTGGCGGACACTCCTGCTCCAGCTGTGCCAGCGCCTGCTGCAGCTGTTGCCATTCGTCGCGGGCCCCGTCACAACCGGCACTCATCTGCTGTTGCAGTTGTTGCTTATCCAGCAGCGCAGCCTGGGTCTCCCGCGCCTGACGACTCCACTCCCGCAAGCGGCGCTGGCCCTGCCAGGCCTCACGCAAGCTGGCCAGCAGCGGTTGCCACTGCCGCGCCGCGCCGGCCAGTTGCTGATGGCGCTCCAGCCACTGTCCCAGTTCGGTCGCCTCGCGCTGGCGTTGTTGTTGCTGTTGCTGGCCGTGTTGCACTTGCAGCGCCAGGCGTTGCAGCTGCGCCTCCAGCTCTTGCTGCCGGGGCGCATGTTCGCGCCACTGCCGCTCCCACTCCTGCAACAACGCATCCAGCTCGCGCGCGGCATTGAGCTCGGGCTGCAGCGCCCGCATCTCGCTCTCCAGTTGCCGCGATTGCTGTTCCAGCAGTGTCAACTGTTGCTGGCTTTGCTGCTCCGAGCCCTGCGCCGTCTCCAGCCGCTGCTGGACGGCGCTGATGCCCTGCTCCAGCTCCTGCAGTTCCAGCTGGGTGCGGGCCAGTTCATCAAACACCGGCCGCGCCACCTGGGCGCGCTCGATCTGTTGCAGCTGCAGCCGATCCGGCGCCGCCGCCTGATGGCGCGCCTCCTCGTCATCCAGCGCGGTGCGGGCATCGTGCAGATGGCGCGCCAGTTCATGTCCCTGCTGCTGCCAGTGCTGCCACTGGCTGATGCCCTGCAGCCAGGCTTTGTGTTCATTCAATTGCGCCGTCAGCTGCGCTGCTTGCTGCTCCAGCAGCTCGGGCGACGTCTCGGCCTCCGGCAACAGCCCTTCGAGCTGCGCCGCGAGCTGGGCCAGCGCCTGTTTCTCGTCGCGGGCGCGCTCGAACGCGGCCACCGACAGCTCGGAGTAGAGGGCGGTGCCGGTCATGCGCTCCAACAGTGCCGAGCGTTCGTCGCTACCGGCCTTCAAGAAGGCGGCAAAGTCGCCTTGCGGCAGGATCACAGCGCGACGGAACTGCTCCCAGTTCAACCCCACCAGCTGATCGATGCGCTCTTGCAGATCGCGCTTGTTACCGGCATGCAGCTCCGGGGCCGACAGGCACTCCAGGCTGCGCTCCTGCTTCTGGAAGCGGCCATCGGTGCGATTGCGCGCCCGGCGCAGTTGCCAGCGCGCGCGCCACAGCTGGCCGTCGGTGGCACGAAAATCCACCTCGGCATAGCCGCCCGCCTGACCGCGGCTGAGGATGTGGCGCACATCATTGGCTTTCAATCGGTCGGCATCTTCGGCGCGACCAATCTCCGGCTGGAATTTGCGGTTCGGCGTAAAGCGCGCCATCTGGTCATACAGCGCCAGACAGATGGCATCCAGCAAGGTGCTCTTGCCGGCGCCGGTGTTACCTGTGATGGCAAACAGGCCGCTCTGGCCGAGCCGGCCGGCGGCAAAATCAATTTCGAACGCCTGGGTCAGACTGGCCAGGTTTTCGCCTCGCAGCGCCAGAATTCTCATTGTTCGGTTTCCTGAATCTGGTGTAACAGTTCGTCAAACGCCTGTTGCAGCGGCACCGGTGGCGCCGCGTCGAACTGGCGTTGATAACAGAGCGCAAACACCTGCTCCGGCGTCAGCTCGTCCAGCTGGCGCCCCCGTGCCTGCTCGGCCAGGCTCTCGCCACGGCCGGGGTATTCGGTGCTGATGCGCGCCAGGCGCACCGGCTTGCCGGCCAGTGCCGCTATGATGCGTTCGCGCAGCCGCGGCTCGGGTTGCTCCAGCGCCACCCGCACCTCGACAAACGGCCGCGCCTGCGGGTCGCACGCCGGCAGTTCCAGCTCGCGCAACAGCCGCTCCACCTCGGCCAGCGGCCGCGCCTGATCTGGCAGCCGCAACATCGCCACCGCCCGTGGCACCTTGTGGCGCTGGCTGATGCGCACACCGTCGCCATCCACCTCCAGCTCCAGTACCTGGTGCCGGTAGTGAGCCTCGGCCAGCGACAGCGGCAGTGGCGAACCGCTGTAGTGGATCTGCTCACCCAGGCTCTGCGCCAGGTGCAGGTGCCCCAGCGCCACGTAATCGGCCCCGGCGAACAGATCCGCCGGCAGCGCATGCTGGTTGCCACCGAGGATCTTGCGCTCCGACAGCGCCGACAGCTCACCGCGCGCCAGATAGGCATGGCCGAGGGCGATGATCGGCTGCGACGGCTGGCGTCGCGCTTCGATGGCGGCCAGCACCTGACGGTAGATGGCGCGCACCCCGGCCACCAGCCGGTCCTCGTCGCCCTCTGCACACTCATCCAGACGCAGATCGGCACTGCGCAGATAGGGCACGGCGGCGCACCAGGCCGCCACCTGCCCCTGACGGTCGGTCAACGGCACGATCAGCCGCTCAACCTCCAGCGCCCCGTCGGCATCGCGGCTGATGGCGCCCACCAGATGCAGCTCGAATGCCTTGAGCAGCTCATGCGGCGCATCGAGGCGCGACGGCGAATCGTGGTTGCCGCCGATGGCCACCACATTCAGGTGTGGAAACGCGCGCAACAGCTGGGCCAGGAACGAATAGAAACGCTGCCAGCTGGCGGCAGAAGGGTTGGCGGTATCGAACAGATCGCCGGCGATCAGCAGGCCATCGATCTCGCGTTCGCGGATCAGGTTCGTCAACCAATCGAGGAAACAGTGATGCTCATAACTGCGATCATGGCCATGCAGCTGATGGCCCAGATGCCAGTCGGCGGTGTGTAACAGTCTCATAGAAATTCCGCAGCGACAGGAGGGGCGGCATTGCCTCATCCAGCAGCCAAGATGGCGGTTTATAACGGAATTTTCAAGGCTGGCGGTATTCCATCAGATACTCGTCACACGGCGAATCGGCCTGGCGGAATTCGCGGCTGATGGCAAAGCCATGGCGGCGGTAAAACTGCACCGCCTCGCTATTGAGCACGCAGACGCGCAGTTGCAGGTAGGGGTGATATTGCTGGGCCAGCCCGATCAGCGTGGTGCCGAGCCCCTGCTGTTGCCATTCCGGGTGCAGATAGAGCGCCAGCAGCTCGTCGCCGTCGATGGCCATGAAACCGACCACCTGCGGGTCGTGGGCGCTGACTTGCCCCTTGAGCGTGGCCGCCAGCACCGCCTCATCCTGGGCCTCGACCACCCAGATATCCTGGCACTGTTGCAGTTGCAGCCGCATCGCTTCCTGGCGCGGCCACCAGGCCGCCGCCGGCAGAAAATCGTGGGCATGCAGCGTGGCCTGCAGCCAGATTTCCAGCAGGTGCGGCATGTCTTCGGCAACACAGCGACGGATCAGCATGGCCTCTCTCCTCTTCTTCTTTCGAGTGTAAAAGCCTGCTTCGAGAACCTTTTCAAGCCGCCGGGAGCCTGTGAGCCATCTCCGTTTTTTTCCACCAAAATGCCGTCAGCATCACATCTCTGGTAGACTAGCGCGACTTTTTCTCCGGTTGCCGAGGACAGCATGTGGTTTAAGAACCTGCAAATCTACCGATTCACCCGCCCGTTTGAACAAGATGCCGACGCGCTGGAAAAGCTGCTCGACGGCATGGCGTTCACGCCGTGTGGCAGCCAGGACATCAGCAAATTCGGTTGGGTCGCGCCGCTGGGCCGTGGCACCCAGGCCCTGGTGCATGAAGCCGCCGGCCAGCTGCTGCTGTGCGCGCGCAAAGAAGAGAAGATGCTGCCGAGCAGCGTGGTCAAGGACATGCTCGACGAGAAGGTCGAGGCGCTGGAGGCCGAACAGGGCCGGGCGTTGAAGAAGAAAGAGAAGGAAGCGCTGAAGGAGGAGATCCTGGTCACCCTGCTGCCGCGCGCCTTCACCCGCCACAGCCAGACCTTTTTGTGGATCAACCCGGCCGATGGCTATGTCGCGGTGGATGCCGGCTCGGTGAAGAAGGCCGACGATGTGCTGGCGCTGCTGCGCAAGAGCATCGGCTCGCTGCCGGTGGTGCCGCTGGCGCTGAAGAACCCGCCGGAGATCACCATGACCGAATGGCTCAACGGCACCACGCCGCCGGCCGGTTTCACCCTCGGCGATGAAGTGGAGCTGCGCAGTGCGCTGGAGCACGGTGGCATCATCCGCGCCAAGGAGCAGGATCTGCTGAGCGAAGAGATGAAGGCGCACCTGCTGGCCGACAAGCTGGTGACCAAGCTGGCGCTGGAGTGGGCCGAGACCGTCAGCTTCGTGCTCGGTGACGATCTGGCGATCAAGCGACTGAAATTCAGCGAAGAGCTGCGCGAGCAGAACGACGACATCGTCTCCGAGGAGCGCAACGCGCGCCTGGATGCCGACTTCGCGCTGATGACCGGTGAACTGGCGCGCTTCATCCCCGATCTGATTGCCGCACTCGGCGGCGAGAACGAGCAGTAACCCGCTCCCCTCCGGGCGCCCGCTTGCGGCGCCCCCGCCGACCCCAAAACACGAGACCGCCAACATGGCGGTCTCTTTTTTACCTCGTTATCTCCGCGCCGGCAGGCCAGCCCCCGCGATGCACTGAATCCGCTGAACGCGCTTACGAGCGCAGCTGATTCAGGCTGGCCGCCTGCTGGGCCAGCAGCGCGCACTCTGTGCCCGAACGGCCTCTGGCCACGTCGATCCACTGCACCCCGGTTTCGTCGATATGACAAAACTCAATTTGCAGCACGCAGCGCGCGCAGCGGCTTAACGCCACCCCGAGCCCTAGCAGGGTCAGCAGCGAGGCCGTCACAATCAGCCAGAGCGGGGCATAGTCCGTCTGTCGCATCGCCAGCCACAAGGCGCCGGAAAAGGCCAGCATCCAGAACAGCATCTGGACCAGGTTATCCAGCCACGTCAACGGCTTCAGCCGCGCCGCCCGGATCTTGGCCAATGGATAGCCGTTCTTCTTGAAGTGGAACATCTTCTCATCCAGTTTAAAATCGCTGGCTTGCAACATCGTGTGATCTCCGTGCGGTGTAGTGATTGCGCTTGCCATCGGCGATGCCGTACCCCTGGGGCACATCGCGCTAACCGATGCCCTCTCTGGCATGGCGCCGGATCCTGGCGCGACGGCCGGCAGCGGCCAGACTAGACGGCACACCATTGTGAGTCAAACGAAACCTTACGGTGCCGACTGGCCGGTGGTCGTCGGCTCGGGATCCGTGCAGCGGCCATCGATACAGTTGACGACAAAGCGCGGCGCCCGCTGCAGCCCCTGCTGCCAGACCTCGTTCTCGCTGTCGACAAACGGCGTGAACAACCACTCCCACACCGAGGTACGGCTCTCGACCCAAATATCATGGGCATAGATGACGCTCTGGCCGTCGCGCTGCAGCCGGTACACCAGCCGCCCGCCTCCCGGGATCGACACCGGCAGCAGCCCCAGCGTCAACCCCGACGCCAGCAGCGGATTGCCACAGCCGCCGTAATATTGCAGGTTCGCATCGCGCAATGTGACCGCCGCCTGCGGCGCGGTGCGATACAGCGTTGTGTGTTGCAACAGCGAGCTCGCCTTGGCATCTGCCGACGGCAGCAGCTGCACCGTCTCCGGATACGCCTGCGGCGGTCGGGCGGCCATCTCGTCCACCAGATAGTAATTGGTGGTACAGCCCGCCAGCAGCCACGTCGCCACTGCGGCACAATACCCTTGCGCCCTCATCGGCCGACGCCCTCGGCTTGGGGTTCCAGCGCTGGTCATCCGCGCGCCCTCCTCTTTTTGTGCATCACACGCCCCCCTGACGCTGCAGAAATACGATTTGCCGAGCCCGCTGGCTACGCCGCATTCATCGCCGGCCAGATGGCATAAGTCACCGGTGTGCAGCCAACCGGCGCGGTATGGCGCTCAAACCAGCGCAGTTCACGACATAAATGGGGTTCGGCGTTGTGCAGTGTCCCTGCCCACGCCGTACACAAATAGACCTGGTGAAACCGCGCGCTGGCGGCGTCCTTTATCCGCAATAACAGCTCAAGCCGCAGCGGACGCACACCAACCTCTTCCATGGCCTCACGGACGGCGGCGTCGATCAGCATTTCCCCCGCCTCGACACGCCCCGACGGAAACCCCCACAACTGATCAAACACACCGGTATTTTGTCGTAGCCCCAGCAGCACCTGCTGGTGTTGCTGGAATATTATTTGCACCACATCTGGCAGCATAAGCCTATTTAAAATCCACCCAAGACTCGAGAGCGATTAGCATAATGTAACCGCACTCAGGTTAATCGTAAGGAATAAGCATTCGATTTCATATCCAACACCAATCGATATAAATCGTCGCAGCCAAATATATTGGTGAATCAAGCTAATCCGCGCACTGCTTAAATAAATATTTCGAATTCCAACATCACCATTGAATATGGGCGGCGGCAAACACCGCCACGATATTATTCCTCGATGATGGTGGTGCCGCACTGCTCGCAGATCAGGTGGCGGGAAAGATCATCCATCGCCGCGAGAAAGGGCCCGACCCACCAGCTTTTAATAAAGCCGGCAATAAACTCTTTGAGCTTGCGATGCTTTGAATGTTCAAAGGGGCTTTTCTTGCGGATCAGCAGCAGAATATGGGTGGTATCCTGGCGACAGTGTTTACAAAAGTGCACTTCCGTTTGTGTAGACATTCTAGTTATTCCAACGTGTGAGAAGAGATTTATATTCAGTCAGCCCGGTTAAATTGAGCGAGATAAGCCACTGTTGCCAGTAAGCTAACTCGCCGCGAGCGACCACGGTTATTGCTGGAGCCATTAATATTAACGTCAACCATCATACGCCATGGTTATTATTCAATGCGTCGCAGCTTAATACGGAACAATCTAAACTGGCTTATTCAGGCCAGCCTAAAAATAGTGGATACCACTGCCGCCGCATTTAAAACAGACCACAGTGGCGCCGCCTTTTTCACTGCAGCGCTTGCACGGTAATTTGGCAAGACCAGAGCCGGCACATTTAGGACAGCCTCGCGACGTCAAATTCGGTTCACCTGATGCTACCGACCGCTGGTAGACGCGCCCCGTTCCACTGCAGCGATGACATTTCGGGCGATAGACGCCAGAGCCATGACAGCTACGGCAAATTTTTCGCACTTGCCCGGTACCGTGGCAGGTAAAACAGGTTCCAGATTTGCGCGAGCTAAATAGATTACGCGACCAGACATCCCACCTATTTTGATCACGCAAGGCGCGGGCGCGATAATCTTCGCCACAATAGTAATAAATAATATTAATCACCAGCAGCAGCGGAACCCCAAGACACAACGCCACCCATATGCTCTGCGTCAGCAGGCCAAGTAATCCACTGATCACCACCACCACCAGACTCAACGCATCACATTTATTTTTATCCTGAATCACCTGTTCAACCCCGAACATCACCGCAGCCAGACCGGCTGGCAGCGTCGTTAAAAATTAATATCAACCGTGAAAATATTGAATTGAATTGAATTGAATTGAATTGAATTGAATTGAATAGCATGGTGCGGGCCATGGATTTTAAATCTGGCGCACTACGCGATGCGATTGCGCCCTACGGACCTACTAACCTTCAATATTTGTTCCTTGGTGGAACACCAACTTCCATTTGCCATTAATTTTATTCCAAACAGAACTTCGTCTTGAACGATTACACGACCCATCAAGGTTTTTCTTTATTGCCACATATAACAACAAAACCGTTTCATCATTAAGTACAATGGTCTTTACACTTTCATCTTCCATTTCAATAGTGCTATTGTTTGCACCAAAAGTATCGCCAAATGAATAATTGTATTGTTTCCCAGAGGAGGTAAACTCGATGAAATTATCATTCAAGAGTTCAGCAATTTCATCCGGATTATTTCGAACATGCTCCTTCATCAACAAGGTTTCATTCAATATTATTGTCGATAGTTCACTATTATCCATAGATGAATCCAATTCGATAATTCTTAAAAAGTGCCAGCCATTATCTCTTTCTTATTCACAAAATCCAGAGATGATATAGAACCGTAGGTGCGATTAGCGAAGCGTAATCGCACGCATGTTAATCGTAATATTGATGGTAAATTAACTCATCGCCACACCAATTTATCGGATATATGCCATCAGCGACATATCGATGTAATAGTGAATAGAGCCAATCTTTGACGTTGGACAACAGACCATGTTTTAGCGGATGGATATGAGTATAATCCAGACGGTACTGGTAATCGGCTTCATCTTGAATGCAGTGTTCCCCAAAATGCCGCTGCCAGATTGCACCAATAGCGAATTACCCTGCCGTTCCAATAGATGATGGTAAAAAATAGGTCGCACCTCCTATTTTCACTCTATGGTAATTGGCCATCGCCATTCCCAACCTTCGCCTTGGTTACCCCATGCGTGCGATTACGCTACGCTAATCGCACCTACGAGCTATTTTTGGCAGCGCACGCCGCCAATTAATCCAATAACCGATTACATACAACTATTACTTATGGGGCGGTCGAAAACCGTCCCACATTAAGTTTTTGTTATATTAATTACCTGCTTGAGAATTTTCTGAATTCAGCAAGAAGTAATTCAGTCTCACTTTCTGATTTATATTGCTTTTTATTTAGATCAATACCTGAATTATAAAAAATGGAAGCGGCAGTTTTAAATAGGGTAATACATTCAACATCATTCAACAGTTTGTTTTTGAACGATTCACATTTTTTATTAATTTGATTACTATTAAATGGATCAAGTTTCTCACCCATAGCAAGTAGCCGAGCAATTAAAAGAATGTGAAATTTTGCTTTTTTCAACTCAGTATCTACATCGCCATTTTTGAATGCCTGCTCAAGTTTGTAGTAAGCAAGTGCACTTACATAATATGGTATGTAGTTGTGGTCATTAGAGAATATTTTACCACTAAATCTTTTAACTATTGTCCCATAGTAACCCGACACCAAATGTGGAGAATTTAAAAACATCGATGCAAATGTTTTGATCTGAATTGGAATTGATATGATCTGTGATCTTTTTATGCCGGACACGGAGTTATATTGTTGCGACCTACGCTCGTAATATAATGGTGAAGTTGTTTTTTCTGAATTAAAATATATTTCTAGTTGTTTTTGAAAAATGCTTAATGCTTCAAGTTGTTCTGTTTTAACTTCAGTCTGACTGTTTGTTGCTAAAGTAATAGAGGTTTTAATGTCATCATCTTCAGTAACGATGATTTTTATAGGAACATGAACAGCCTCAATACCTTCAAATAATTGACACTCGTGCAGAATATTACTTGTTTGACAGCCATTCACAACTTGATAGTCACGAATTGTGAATCTGTTGCCTGCAGGAGTTATTGATGTAGCAACAACTGTAACGCCATTATTCAATAGGCAAAATAAATCGTATTTTTTATTTGTGAGAGTTTCTTTAATTTTTCTGTTTACTGGGTTATCACTAAGAAAGTCTCTTACGTTATCATCAAAGATGCTATGAATTGTTTGATTTTCATCTTGGATTAATTTCAAATATTCTTTGAAAGGTATAACCCCGAGATATGACTCTAGTATACCTTCTATATCTGGCAATGTAATTCGATGTTGAAATGTAATGGTTGACGATAATTTATTTTTTGTTTCATGATAAAGACGTTGAATTTCTGATGCACCATGCGGTTCGAAAGTAACTTTTTCAAAAAAACCTGTGTTTTCAATTTCTTCTGTACCAGAATCAATAATAGCTTTTAAATTTTGGTCATTTACCCATTTACCGGTAGAAACATAGTACATTTTACATACAGGCCTACGATTTATCATCAGACTGGATTTTTGAATAAGTTGTTCCCACATGCTTTTTCGGATCTTAATTTGATCATTTTGAACCAAATGAGGATTATCACTTAAAAAATCTTTGATTCCGTGAATAAAAGAGCCGATTTCCGCACCACTGAAACTAGAAGCTGTTTTTGTCTGAATAAATCCGATGTCTGCATCAAGATAACCAGCTTGTTCAGCAATATCATTCAACTCATCAACATCATTAATCAATCGACCATTAATAATCAAAAATAAGCCATCTATAGCGCAGTCACCACCCGAACCCGTATGAATATCATCTAATTCGAAGCTACCCCGAAATAATTTAGATAAAACAGCATAGTTTGCAAAATGCTCAAATTGAGTTGGCAAATCGCATTTGTCAAGTTCATTTTGTTCAGAGAATGTTTTTACTAGGGATTCTGTGATTTTGTCCATTCTTAATACTCAGATGTAATTTTATTAATATAACAATCTTTTTTAAGCGGCGAAAAGCCACCTATTCTGAATACTCTCGCCATCTATCTCGCAAACGCTCGTTCAGATAACACCCTTATCCCGTTATTCCCGCACAGATATTTCAGCGGAGCGAGCTGGCGGCGGGATAGGCGGCAAAACCGCTGCCGAGCGCATCTGGACCCACTAGGGCCATGACCGAGCGACGCTGGGCAAACATCATGGCTACCGCCCCTGACTTTGCGGCTGTCACAGTGCCGAGGGGGATGGCGGCGCGGCCTGTCAGCGCCAACAGGCACCTTGCGCTTTTTGAGTCTCTAGGCTAGCGCAATCGTTTTGGCGGGGGAATGGCTTCGTTTGGCCAAGATCATGTTTTATTAAGTTTTTATTCAATAATGCGGGCAGCCTCCGCCTTCTACCCCCCTCTCGCCGATAGGTCGCCCATCACGCGCGGCACCAATCTACCTCGCCATTGGGTTCTACTGTTGGCTTTGGCTGTAGCTGTTGGCTCCAGATGTTAACGCCGTCTGCCGGGCCGAGCGGCGGTGGGAACGAAGCCGGTAAGCCGTCAGGAGGACGGCGCAAGGGCGATCCACGCCAAGGACGGCGTGTAGCGCCCGGCCGGCGCAGATCCCACCAGAGCGAGGGGCTCTCCCGGCAGTTCGGCAAGGCCGTGGGATTGTTAAGGGCCGCGGCTTCGGCCCTTAACCCGCCCCCGCCCAACGGCAGGTGGGCAATTCGTCATGGCCGACCAAGGGCGGAACGGCCCCCGCGAGAATCCTTTAGCAGCCGACCGGCAGGCGGGCACCCCACCGCCGCCGACAAGTGGCGGAACGGACCCCGCAAGAATCCTTTCGCAGCCGACCGGCAGACGGGCAATCCACTGCCGCCGACAATTGACGGAACGGCCCCACCGTAACCGTATAATCACCTCCATGCGCCCGATTACGCTGCGCTAATCGGGCCTACAAAAGCGAGTTCCCGGCACGCGGTAAACGTTGGGCTTCGCGCAACGCTCAGCCCAACCTACCCGACCCGTACCGGCGACACGCCGTGTGCCGAAGGCACGCCCCAGTGCGCGCCGTCTGCCGGGCCGAGCGGCGGTGGGAACGAAGCCAGTAAGCCGTCAGGAGGACGGCGCAAGGGCGATCCACGCCAAGGACGGCGTGTAGC
>CAMFKP010000007.1 GCA_945957385.1 uncultured Aeromonadaceae bacterium | reverse complement strand
GGCCCATAGTGGTCACGATCTTGGTTCTTCTTAACATGTAGGACTCCAGAGAGAGTTGTTAATTAGTGATTCAAAAAACGCTGATAGTGGCTAGCAACTATGACAAACTGTTTCAGTGACGCTGCACAATGTATTGAATTGTAATTTGAAAACGATTCTACACCATGCGCCCGATCAACGGTATAGCGCTCAAATGACAACAGGCCTCCGAAGAGGCCTGTTGATTCAGGTATGCAGCATTTCGAAGCGGGAATCTTTGATGCCCTCTTTTACCTTCTTCAGGTTTTCACGGAATTTGAGTCCGCGCCTTAGCGTAAAGCCGGTAGCCAGCACATCAATTAATGCCAACTGCGCGATGCGCGAGGCCATTGGCAGATAAACATCGGTATCTTCCGGGACATCCATCGACAACACCAGATTGCACTCGCGGGCCAATGGCGAATCCTTGGCCGTAATTCCGATTACGGTCGCATCATTCAGGCGGGCCAGGTGGGCTATCTCAACTAACGCCTTGGTGCGGCCAGTGTGAGAAATCACCACCACTACATCGCCTTCGGCGCTGTTGATGCAGCTCATGCGCATCATGACGATATCGTCAAAGCAAACTACGGGAATATTGAAACGGAAGAACTTGTTCAAGGCATCGTGTGCCACCGCAGAAGAGGCACCGAGGCCAAAGAACGAGAGCTTCTTGGCTTGGGTCAGCAGATCGACGCAGCGATTAACCATCACGGTATCCAGGCTGTTTTTAGCAACATCCAGGCAAGCGATGGTCGATTCGAAGATTTTGGCGGTATAAGCATCCGGGCCATCATCCTCTTCAACATGCAGGTTTACATAAGGCGTGCCGTTGGCCAGGCTCTGGGCCAGATGCAACTTGAAGTCCGGGAACCCCTTGGTATCGAGGCGTCGGCAAAAGCGGTTGACGGTCGGTTCGCTGACATCGGCCATTTTGGCCAACGTGGCGATACTCGAGTGAATCGCCGTCTGCGGAGAGGCGAGGATCACCTCAGCCACCTTACGTTCGGATTTACTGAAAGTATCCAGATTTTTAGTGATTTTTTCCAACGTATTCATGACGACGCTTTGATCCTTTATCCCGTAACGAACAACCGATATGAGACACTAACTAATTGACTAACAAGCACATCAAAAGATGACTTCGCCTCATTTGACGCTTATTTGGCGTTGATTCATTAGATTAAGCTTGTTTAATGATTAAGTAAACTTACCAGAGTTTTCGGCTGATAGGCACTGTTTTGTAATTAAATTACGACAATTTGCATCCTCAATTGCATTTGCTGTGATCCGACCGCTGTTTATCGTTTTCGTCACTCGCTAGAATGACTGCCCAGTCGCGTCCTCAGGTAGGCGGCGGAACAATAATTCGAACACAAGACGTCGATTTCAAAGGAGATTTCTATGGCAACCTATGCGTTGGTCGGAGATGTGGGTGGTACAAATGCGCGTCTGGCACTGTGTGCTATGGACAGCGGTGCCATCTCTCAGGCCAAGACTTATTCAGGGCTCGATCATCCTAGCCTGGAAGCGGTAATCCGGGTGTACCTCGAAGAGCACCATGTGCAGGTCGAAGATGCCTGTATCGCCATTGCGTGCCCGATCAAGGGTGACTGGGTGGCGATGACCAACCACACCTGGGAATTTTCCATTGCCGAGATGAAGGCGAACCTTGGCTTCAAGCATCTGGAAATCATCAACGATTTTACTGCGGTTTCCATGGCGATTCCGGTATTGGCTGAGGACGACAAGCTGCAATTTGGTGGCGAAGCGGCGCAGGCCGGTAAACCGATCGCCGTGTATGGTGCCGGCACCGGTCTGGGTGTGGCTCACCTGGTACACACTGGCGATCGCTGGATGAGCCTGCCGGGCGAGGGTGGTCACGTCGATTTCGCGCCGAACAGCGAAGAAGAAGATGATGTGTTGCATGCCCTGCGTGCTGAGTTGGGACACGTTTCTGCCGAGCGTCTGCTTTCTGGACCGGGTCTGGTCAACCTGTACCGTGGTCTGGTCCTGGCGGATGAGCGTCAACCGGAAGCGTTGCAACCGAAAGATGTGACTGAGCGTGCCCTGTCTGACTCCTGCACCGACTGTCGTCGTGCCCTGAGCCTGTTCTGTGTATTGATGGGACGTTTTGGTGGCAACCTGGCGTTGAACATGGGCACCTTTGGTGGTGTCTACATCGCTGGCGGTATCGTTCCTCGTTTCCTTGAGTTCTTCAAAGCCTCCGGTTTCCGCGTGGCGTTTGAAGACAAGGGCCGCTTCCAGGCCTATCTGAAGGATATTCCGGTCTTCTTGATCACCCATGATCAACCTGGTTTGCTGGGTGCCGGTGCCTATCTGCGTCAAAGCTTGGGCGTCAAGCTCTGAGTCAGTCGCGATGAAACAAGGGCGCCATTGGCGCCCTTGTTGTTGGTGCTATTAGCTGTGGTTGCCTGATGTGCTATTCGGCGGCACTGGGCAACAGCAGCGTGAAACACGCCCCCCCCAGCTCAGAGTCTGAGATGCTGATCGCGCCTTGATAACTGGCGATGATCTCGCTACAGACGCTCAGACCGATGCCCTGGCCATTGGAACTATCGGCACGCACCCCGCGTTTGAGCACCTGCTCGCGTTGTGATGGCGAGATGCCGGGGCCATCATCCGCCAGCGTTATTTGCAACCATTGCGCTTGCTGGCGCAGCGCGAGGTGGATTTCGCTGATGGCAAATTTGTGGGCGTTATCCAGCAGGTTACCCATCAGTTCGAACAGATCATCAGGCTCACCGGCAAACAATAGCGCGTCATCATGTTCAAAGCGCAGCAAGATACGTTTGTGCTGGTAGACCTTGGCCATGGTCGCCAACAGTTTCTGCACCACGGGGACCGGGTCACAGCCCTTGTTGCTGAGCAACTGGCGTCCGGCGACCGCCCGGCGCAGGTGATACTGAATGATCTGATCCATCAATTGCACCTGATCATCCAGATTGCGACGTGCGCCGTTACTCAGTTGCTCCTCGGCCATGGTGGCCTGAATGAGTGCCAGCCGGGTTTTCAAGCTGTGTGCCAGATCGTTCATCGAGTTCTGATAGCGCTGTGTCTGCTGACGCTCATTGGCTAGCAACTCATTGAGTGAACTGGTCAGTGGCAGCAACTCCTGTTCGAAGTCCTGACTCAACTGCGAGCGTCGTTGCTGGCGGATCTCATCGAGTTGACGTTGCATGCGTGTCAAGGAGCCCAGGCCCCAGCGCGTGGTCCACAGCAATAACAGTGCAAAGCCGGCGTAGATCAGTACGGCACGGCGGATGAAGCTCCACTTGGCATAGTTGCGCACGGCCATCAGTTCGCTGGCGGGACGCAGTAACACGATGTGAAACGTGCGCGGGACCGGCTTCTTCAAAAAGCGTGTAAATCGCAGACTATACAGATAGTAATTACCGGCGCCCTGGATGGTGCCCAAACGGAAATCTGACTCGCGATCACCATGCAGTGCCTGCAGTTGCGGGCACAGATTGTTCACCGCCTTGAGTGGCCCGGGGCGGATATCCTGCCACAGGGTCGCACCGCTATCTTCACACACCACACCATCGACTTGGCGATTGTTGCCGGTAATCGCCAGCTCGCTGAATGGATGTTCGCGCAGCGTCTCTTCCTGTTGCTGGTTTTGACTGGAAAACAGGCGGGAGAGATCGTTGCGCATCTCGGCCTGGGTGCGTCGTGTCTGATCGGCGATGAAGGAGTCATATTCCAGGCTGGTCAGCAAGGTCATCAACATCGCCATGACCAACAGCATCGCCGCCGTCAGTTTGAACGAAAGCGAGCGTCTCATTGGCAGGGCAGCGTGAAGAGATAACCCTGACGGCGGATCGTCGTGATCGGCTGCAGCTGGCCATCGGCATCGAGCTTCTTGCGCAGGCGACTGACCAGCACCTCGAGCGTATTTGGATCGCCCTCACCATCACCGTATAGCTGGTCCATTAATTGCTGCTTGGAGACGACCTGGCCGCTCTTGCGCATCAGGTATTCCAGGATCGTGTATTCAAAATGGGTCAAGACCACGGTCTGGTCATCAATCTGCAACTCTTTGCGCAGCAGATCGAGCCGGTAGGGGCCGGCCTGGATTTGTGGCGCAATGAAGCCGGCACTGCGTCGCAGCAGCGCATTGAGCCGCGCCAGCAGCTCTTCTTTATGAAAGGGTTTGACCATGTAGTCATCGGCACCGGCCTCGAGGCCAACCACCTTGTCCTGCCAGTTGCCGCGGGCGGTCAGGATCAGAACCGGAAACGGGATCTGGCGTTCACGCAGTTTGCGCACCAGCTCCAGGCCATCGATATCGGGCAGCCCAAGGTCAACAATGCCGACGTCAATCGGATAATCATTGGCATAATGCAGGGCCTCTTCGGCCTCATGGGCGGCGTGCACCTGATGGCCCTGCTCCTGCAGTATGGATTTAAGATGATGATTCAACAGGCGATCGTCTTCGACCAGCAGAATTTTCATGGTGTACGACTCGAATGGGATGGCTGGCAACCATTGTCGTTGTCACCGCAGGTGATGACAAGCCTTGACGTACCAAAGCGTGTCGCAAATGAACATAATCGTGTGCTTGACAGCGGCGAGCCGTGTCACGAGTGCGCGAGGAGGGCGGAAATAAACAGGGGGCGAGTGTGCCCCCTGAGTGCTGAGATCGCGGTGGGTGTCTGGCTGCGGGATCAGACGACGCGGCTGCCCCACAGATCGTATTCGTCGGCGTGCTCTATCGTGACCTCGACCAGATCGCCCGGTTTGAGTTGGGTTTCGCCATTGAGATAGATGACACCGTCGATCTCCGGCGCATCTCCCGGGGTGCGGCCAATGGCGCCTTCGTCATCGACTTCATCGATCAGTACCCACTGGCGCTGGCCAATCTTTTGCGCCAGCTTGCGGGTCGAGATCTGCTGTTGCAGCTCCATGAAGCGCACGAAGCGTTCTTCCTTGACCTCTTCGGGAACCTGATCCGGCAGCGCATTGGCTTGGGCGCCGTCGACCGGGCTGTATTTGAAGCAGCCGACCCGATCCAGCTCGGCGGCCGCGATGAAGTCCAGCAGCAGCTGGAAGTCCTCTTCGGTCTCGCCAGGGAAACCGACGATAAAGGTGGAGCGCAGCGTGATCTGCGGGCAGATCTCGCGCCACTTGCGAATGCGCTCCAATGTGCGTTCCACCGCACCCGGCCGCTTCATCAGCTTGAGGATGCGCGGACTGGCATGCTGCAGCGGGATGTCGAGGTAGGGCAGGATCTTGCCGGCGGCCATCAGCGGTATGATGTCGTCGACATGGGGATAAGGATAGACATAGTGCATGCGGATCCAAATGCCGAGCTTACCCAACTCCTCGCTGAGCGCCAGCATGCTGGTCTTCACCGGGGCACCGTCATAGAAACCGGTCCTGTGCTTGACGTCGACGCCATAGGCCGAGGTGTCTTGCGAGATCACCAGCAGCTCTTTGACACCGGCTTCTTTGAGGCGCTTGGCTTCGGCCAGCACCTCTCCGATCGGCCGGCTGACCAGATCGCCGCGCATCGACGGAATGATGCAGAACGTACATCTGTGGTTGCAGCCTTCGGAGATCTTCAAATAAGCGTAGTGACGCGGCGTCAGCTTGACGCCTTGGGCCGGCACCAGGCTGGTAAACGGATTGTGCGTCGGCTTGGCTACATAGCGGTGCACATGCTCCAGCACTTGCTCATAGGCGTGCGGGCCGCTGATCTCCAGCACCTTGGGGTGAATGGCGCGGATCTGATCTTCCTTGGCCCCCAGACAACCGGTGACAATCACCTTGCCATTTTCTTCGAGGGCTTCCCCGATCGCCTCGAGAGACTCTTGCACTGCGCTGTCGATGAAGCCGCAGGTATTGACGATCACCAGTTCGGCGTTGTCATAGCGGTTGACGACCTCATAACCTTCGGTACGCAACTGGGTCAGAATGCGTTCAGAGTCCACCAGATTCTTGGGACAGCCCAGCGAGACAAACCCGATGCGGGCGGCACCGGATTGCGTCTGGGTTGGCTGGGCAGGTTGTGCGTCGAGCATCTGGCCCAGCGTGGTGGTGGCGCAGCTGTCGGCGGCGTTTGGATCGAAGGTATTGACGGTCATAGGCGTTAAAACAGGCAACAGATGTTAAAAAAGATGGCGGATTATACCTGATGGTCCACAAAGGGGAAGGCGCAGGAATGGTGATTTTTTGTGCGATAAGCGGCGTAGGCCGGAGACGGTGCCAGCCGGGTCAACCCGAGTCTGCCGCGTGGCGCCGGGTTTCGTTCACCGTGTGGCCTGCGGTGGCGATAGCCGCACGCAAAGCGGAATAAGGATGTGGAACTGCACCACCACCAGCAAGAAGGCATGCGCGCCTGGTGTGTGTCATCGGTCAGGGCGTTAAATAGCACCGATAGCGCGTAGCACAAGGCATCAATGACGGAATTTAAAATGTATTATTAATATTCGCGCCATTTTAATATTATCTATTTATCTATTTATCTATTTATCTATTTATCTATTCGTTTATTTATTTGTCTGGCGGGCTGTTAACGTTCTGCTGATGAGTCATGCCGTATTGGGGTGACGCTAATACAATCCATAATATCGGCTGCGATGGGTGATGCTGGTGAAGGTTATGATGTGTTGCACTATAAATATAAAACCCGAAGTATTGGTTCGGGATAACTACTGCAAATATTCATAGCGAAACAAAATAACGATTATTTCAAGGATTGCATTTGATTGAAATAATAATGTCATACAGGCGAATTAGGGTAGGCCAGGTCGAAAATAAAGGAGTCTTGCTATGAAACGTTTTATTTCTGCTGCTGTGTTGATGCTAGGTATGACGGCGTTTTCTGCTCACGCCAGCGAACATAATCTGCCGGGGTTTGTGACTGAAGTAGAAGATGGCCGCCTGTGGGTATTTAAAGAGGGCTCTGCTGAACATCAGGCATTCAAGCAACATGGTGAGCCGGCCAAACAATTTAGCAGCATCGGTACCGGGCCAAATGGCATGACGGTCAAGGCCGCGGATCAAGCTGCACTGGATGAATACCTGAGCGCGCTGGCCAAACAGTAATCCGATATGTAGAAAATAATAAGGGCTCGCAACGAGCCCTTATTTATTGCGGCGGCAGAGCGGTTTCACCAACCGGCTTATCATAAACCTGTGGTATTACAGCCATCAGTTCATCTAATGCGCTTATTATCTGCTGATTAATGGCGTTGATGTCATGGCTATGCCATGCGTCGTGGCTATAAAAACCATGCTCGCCATGTATCCATCTGCATTGTGTCAGCGGAGATTGTGCTAATAACAGCATGGTGTGCTGAACATCAAAATGTTTTTCGTGACAAAAAAATAATCGACAAGGCACGCTGGGTGTCAGGCAGGTATAATGCCGAATGCGCGAACCATAAATCGCCACCACACCCTGAATATGGGGGTTTTGTGCCTGTAACCAGGCGAGGGTTGCCCCTATGCTGAATCCGATTAAGATCACCGGTGCAGGTGACAATCGGCTAATAATGTGCTGCAAGTCAACGCTGGCAGTTTCAATATCGACATGTTGAAGAAAATAAGCGTAAGCCTGTTGTTCATCGGCGAAAAAATGGTTTTCCGGGTAGAATGACGGCAATAAAACCCGATATCCCTGTTGTTCCAGCAACGCCGCCAAATAACGTAAGTTTTCTGTGATGCCGTATATTTCATGTAATAGCAGCACTGTGGCGCTGCTGTCAGTTTTGTTAGTCATGGCCAGTTTTCCTGGGTAGGGGCGGCGTTATTCTAGCCATACCGACCTGCAGGAAACCAGCGTGCGGGCCGTTACACGGTTCACGCTGTGCAGTGGCGAGGCGACAAATGATTGCCCTTTCTTGCGCGGCCGGCACTAAGGTTATAGAAGAGATGCTTGTCTGGAGGGTGCACAGATGAAAAAACTCATCCTGATCCGTCATGCCAAGTCCAGCTGGAAAATTGCCGAGCTGGAAGACAGTTGGCGTCCGTTGAGTTCGCGTGGTTATCGACAGCTGACCACCCTGACGCCCCATATTCCTCATTCGGGATTGTGGCTGGTGTCGCCCGCCGTACGCACCTACGCCACGGCCCATGTACTGCGTCGGCTGGCGGGGTTGCCGATGGGGGGCATCTGGCTGGATGACCGGCTGTATGAAAGCAGTGGCCACAAGTTGATGGCCCTGTTACATGGCCTGGACGATGTCGATGATGACGTCACGCTGATCGGGCATAGCCCGGGGCTGGACGAGCTGACGCAGCTGTTGTGCCATGAGCATCGGCAACCGTTTGGTACCGCTGATCTGGTCGCGCTGGAGCTGGATATCGGCAGCTGGCGTGATACCCGTGCCAAATGTGGGCGAGTCACGCTGCATCTGGTACCGGGGAATGATGAGGCCGAGGCGTAATGCGGTATGCATGAAAAAAAACAACCCCGCAGCAGCGGGGTTGTTGGTGTGGAGGCTGCGGTATCAGGCAGCAAAGTTCTTGGCCGCGAACTCCCAGTTTGCCAGTGCCCAGAAGGCTTCCAGGTACTTGGGACGCAGGTTGCGGTAATCGATGTAGTAGGCGTGTTCCCAGACATCGACGGTCAGCAGCGGGGTGACCCCTTCGGTCAGCGGGCAACCGGCGTTGGAGGTGTTGTGAATGGCCAGCGTGCCATCGGCCTTCTTCACCAGCCAGGTCCAGCCTGAACCAAAGTTGCCAATCGCCGACTTGGTGAAGGCTTCCTTGAACTGCTCGAATGAGCCGAATGCGGCATTGATGGCATCGGCCAGGGCACCGGTCGGCGCGCCACCGGCATTGGGTGCCAGGCTATGCCAGAAGAAGGTGTGATTCCAGATTTGGGCAGCGTTATTGAAGATGCCACCGCTGGAGGTCTTGATGATCTCTTCGAGGGACTTGCCTTCAAATTCGCTACCCGGAACCAGATTGTTCAGATTCACCACATAGGCGTTGTGGTGCTTGCCATAGTGGTATTCCAGGGTTTCCTGAGAGAAATGGGGTTCCAATGCATTCTTCTCGTAGGGCAGGGCCGGAAGTTCAAACGCCATAAGTCGACTCTCCAATTCGGTGGCCAGTGGCTGGCCTTGTGATAGGTATGCGGGGATCCACCCCGTTGCGATTTGATTTATAGCAAACTTTTTGGGATAAACGCCACAACTATGACATTTGATTTTAACAAATCGGTTACCCTGCGCTCACACCCGCTACGCAGTGACATGCGGACAATCGCGGTAGCAAGGATTGTCGCCGCAGCGATAATCAGTAAAATGAAGCCATCTTTAGCGAGCCTGAGGCCAACATGGAAACCATCGACAAGATCAAGCAACAAATCGCCGAGAATCCGATCCTGCTGTATATGAAGGGCTCGCCCAAGCTGCCAAGCTGCGGCTTTTCCGCCCAGGCGTCACAAGCGCTGATGGCCTGTGGTGCGCCGTTTGCCTATGTCGATATTCTGCAGAATCCGGACATTCGTGCCGAATTGCCTAAATATGCCAATTGGCCAACCTTTCCGCAGTTGTGGGTAGAAGGTGAACTGATCGGTGGTTGTGACATCATGCTGGAGATGTTCCAGCAAGGTGAGCTGCAAACCTTGATCAAGGAAGCCGCGGCGCGTCATCAGCCGGCGGACTAAACCGGGTGCGTTATGGCTAGCCGTTGCAACCAGGCCCTGCGTAAGCGGGGCCTGGTTGTTTTGCTATTCGCTGAGCAGATGCTGTTCGCGTGCTTGCTGAAGCACGGCAGGCCAGTCAAACGGATAGCCGTGCCAGGCTGCCACTTCCCAGTGGCGCTGGCGAAAATGGCTGTAGCTGAAGACGTGATAGTCCAGGCGGCTGAAGCCGGCACTCTGCTGCAGCTGACGTAATTGACCAATGCCCTGGCGGTCAAAGGCATACATGGCGGTCATAAACCGGTTGGCCGGCAATTGATCTTGCTGCAGATAGTCATAGATCAGCACCATACACCAGGCGCCCTCCATGAAATGGCCACCGACAGTGGTGACAAGCTGCCCCTGTGCACTGGCGGCTAATCCTTGCGGCGTCGCATCTATGCCGGCAATTAGATACTCATCTAGCGGTTTCCCCTCGGCGATCAGCAGTTCGCGCAGGCGTAAGGCGATCTCATCACTGCCACTCCACAGCACGCGTGCATCAGGGTAGCGCTGCAGGGCACCTTGCAGGGGGTGAGTGGCTTTATCGGCATTCCAGTAACCGGCAAATTCCTGTGCCAACCGCGCCGTAGGTACGGCGGCGATAGCTTGACGTAATCCTTCGCCGCGGTGCTGTGCGACCAAGGAGATATCGCTACGCGCGCCATTAAAGGCCAGGAGTGTGTGCTGTCTGTTTGGCCAGCGTTGTTGTGCCTGTCGCAACAAGGCTTCGGCTTCCAGTCGGCCAGCCAGTTGGTCGTCCGGCCACAGATGGGCTAACCAGTGACGGTAGAGCGTACCGGGTTGGCCGATGCGCGCCTGCACGTGTGGCGAAGGGGGTGAGTTGAAGGTGATTAACCGCACGTCATGGCGTTCGATCTGCGGTAGCAGTGTGGGCATCACAGGGCCATTGAACTGCAGGAGTAAGAAGTCGGGTGGTTGCGCTTGATCGAGCGCCTGGATAGCCAGTCGCGTGACGCGCAGCGGACTGTCATTGCCGTATTCCACGTTCAGCTCGAAACCAAAATCGGCTGCCGCATAGTGCATCTGTTGTTCCACCAGTCGCCAGAATGGATGATCGGCATAAGTCGGGCTGATGAACAGGATCCGCGGTGGATGCGGTGAAATGAGGGCTGACCTGGCGATAGGCGAGTGCCACAGACAGAGCAGGCCGACGAACAGGACGGCGATCGTTCCCATACCACGCTTCATGCTGTCTCCTGTTGCCGGCCAGCGGAATGCTTCTTGAGTATGGAACAAACAGTGTCAGGCGCTATGCCTGACACTGACTAAGCCGTTGTGCATGCTCCGCGCCGCAAGGCGTGGGCCTTTGAGATGGGCCTTATAGCACCATGCTGGCAATCCAGCCAAAGATCAGCAACGGGATGTTGTAGTGAATAAAGGTGGGAACCACGCTGTCCCAGATGTGGTCATGTTGACCGTCTGCGTTCAGCCCCGAGGTCGGGCCCAGCGTAGAGTCTGACGCCGGAGAGCCGGCATCCCCCAGTGCTCCGGCGGTACCGACGATGGCAATCGTCGCCAGCGGAGAGAACCCCAGATGCAGGCATAGGGGAACATAGATGCCGGCGATGATGGGTACCGTCGAGAACGAGGAACCAATGCCCATTGTCACTAGCAGTCCTACCAGCAACATCGCAAACGAAGCCAGCCCCTTGTGAGTGCCTAGCACATCACCAACCAGCTGCACCAGTGCATCGACCCCGTGGGTAGCATTCATTACAGCCGAGAAACCGGAGGCAGAGATCATGATGAAGCCGATCAGCGACATCATCTTGACACCTTGGGTGAAGGCATCCTGACTCTCATGAAACTTGATGACGCCGCCCAGGGTGAAAATCAAAAAGCCGACCAGCGCCCCGATGATGATGGAATCGGTATACAGTTGCAGACCCAGCGCCGAGATGATCGCGACCAGAGCGACCCAGAGATGACGCGGCGTGAACTCGACGGTTTCTGGCTCAATCGCCAGAATGGGTTCCAGCGCGTACTCACGTGGCTTGCGATACGTGAAGAAGGAGAGCACCAGACCGACCACCATGCCTGCCACCGGGATTGCCATGGCCAGCGGCAGTTGCGGGCCCTCGACGGCGACACCGCTGCGGATCAGGTTCTGAGCCAGGATGTCATTGAGGAAAATGCCGCCGAAGCCAACGGGCAACAACATATAGGTGGCGGTCAGGCCAAAGGTGATCACGCAAGCTGCCAGACGGCGATCAAGCTTCATCTGAGCCATAACGTGTAACAACGGCGGTACCAGGATCGGAATGAACGCGATGTGAACCGGGATCAGGTTCTGCGAGCTGATGCTAACGAGCAACAGCGCTGTGAGTAACAACGCCTTGACCCAACGCAGATGGCTGGGACTGGCTTCCTTGCCCAGCTGGGCAATGACTTTATGTGCCAGCAGGTCGGTAATCCCCGAGCGCGAGATTGCAACCGCAAAGGCGCCGAGCATGGCATAGGAGAGGGCGATCGTTGCTCCTCCGCCGAGACCATCGGTAAACGCCTTGAGCGTTTCCATCAGGCTCAGTCCACCGACCAGACCGCCGACGATGGCGCTGACGGCCAGCGACACGACGACGTTGATGCGCATCAGGCTGAGCAACAACATCAAGACGACGGCAATAACCACCGGATTGCTCATATCACTTTCCTTGTTGAGTGAAAAAGGAGCGTATTTTGCTGGAAAAAAGCGGTTTGTCCAGTAGAAACGCCCCATGAAGGGGCGTTGTAAAAGGGTAAACGCGGGGCGTTACTCGGCCGGCGGCCAACCGCCCAACGACTTCCAGCGGTTGACGATGTAACAGAACAACTCGGCTGTGCGCTGGGTATCGTAAAGCGCGGAATGTGCCTCTTTGTTATCGAAGGCAATACCGGCAGCCATGCACGCTTTAGCAAGGACAGTTTGTCCCAGCGCCAGCCCGGCCAATGTCGCGGTATCGAACGTGGCAAACGGATGGAATGGATTGCGCTTGAGGCCAGCACGCTCGGCGGCGGCCATCATGAAACCGTGATCGAACGCCGCGTTATGGGCGACGACAATGGCTCTATGACAGTCAGTTTCCTTGAGCCCTTTACGCAACCCCTTGAAGATAGCGCTGAGCGCCTCTTTCTCACTGACGGCACCCCGCAACGGATTGAAGGGATCAATGCCGTTGAATTCGATTGCCGCTTTTTCAATGTTGGCCCCTTCGAAGGGTTCGACATGAAAATGGAACGTCTCGTCAATGTGCAGCCAGCCCTCTTCATCCATTGTCAGGGTGCAGGCGGCGACTTCCAGCAGGGCGTCGGTGCGGGCGTTGAAACCGGCCGTCTCGACGTCGATGACCACGGGAAAGTAACCGCGGAAGCGACGCTTCAATGGGTGTTGCAGGGTTTGTTCACTCATCCGTTTACTCTATTTACAGGTTAATGGGAGCCTTAAGGCTCCATAATGTCATAACTGCTCAGCCAGCCAAGGCGTTCGAACACTTCAAACAGCAGGCTGACGGCAATCGAAAGCAGGGTCGCCAGTGCCATACCCTTCAGGCTGACGGTACCCAGGTCAAGGTGGGCACCCGACAGGCCAATAATCAGCACGATGGAGGTCAGGATCAGGTTCTTCGGTTTGCTGTAGTCTACCTTGGATTCAACCAGCATGCGGATACCAGAAGCCGCGATGACACCGAACAACAGCAAAGAAACGCCACCCATCACCGGAACCGGAATCGTGCGGATCAGCGCAGTAAACTGTCCCATGAACGCCAGCAGGATCGAGATGATGGCGGCACCACCGATCACCCAGACGCTGTACACACGGGTGATGGCCATCACACCGATATTTTCACCGTAGGTTGTGGTTGGCACTGAGCCGAAGAAACCGGACAGCGTAGTGGAGAAGCCATCGCCCATCAGTGAGCGGTGCATACCCGGATCTTTCATCAGCGGGCGGTCAACGATACGTTCAGTGACGATAAAGTGGCCAATGTGTTCAGCAATCACGACAAAAGCGGCCGGCAGTATCGTGATGATCGCCGCCACATCAAATTGCGGCGAGTAGAACGTCGGCATCTGGAAGAAGGCTGCGCTGCCGACCGCACTGTAATCAACCAGTCCCAGCAGGGTGGCGGCAAGGTAACCGACGATAATCGCGATTAGAATCGGGATGACAGCAAGGAAACCACGAAACAGTACAGATCCGAAGACCACGACCCCGAACGTAATCATGGAGACGGTAATGACTTTGGCGTCCAATGTCTTGGCGGTCAGGCCGGCCATGTCAGCGGCCACAGGCGCCAGCTCCAGACCGATGATGGCCACGATGGCACCCATGGATGCGGGTGGGAAGACCACATTGATCCATTTGTAACCGAAGATCTTGATGAGACTGGCGACACACATAAACAGGATGCCCGAGGCAATAAAACCGCCGAGAGCCATCTCATAGTTATGTCCCGCCATGACGGCAAACACCGGAGACAGGAATGCAAAGCTGGAACCCAGATAGGCAGGGACTTTGCCTTGACAGAGGAACAGGTAAATCAAAGTACCGATACCGTTAAACAGCAGCACGGTGCCGACATCGATCTTGAATAGCATCGGCACCAGCACGGAAGCACCAAACATGGCAAACAGATGCTGGAAACTTAATGGGATGCTTTCAAGTAGCGAGGGGCGTTCTTCTATCTGGATAATACGTTTGCGCATGGGATGTCTCCTTTTCCCGCGGGTTATGCTCGGTGGTGGGCGTTTTATGAGTCTTATCTTGGGTAAAGACGGCGTATTATGGCAGAAAGTCCGTATAAAGCCCATGGCGCCCAACTTGGGGAAATCTGTACTCGCGAGCTAAAGGTTCCTGCTTTTCCGCCGATACAGGATTGAACAGGAAGAGGAGAGAGCCGTGAAGTACAGCTATCTGGTGGGCTTGTTGCTGGCATTACCGTCCCAAGCGGCGGTACTGGAATATGGTGCACCGTTGGACCAGTCAGTCTGGCGCCTGACGGGGGACACACCGCTTGAGTGCCGTTTAGAGCACTTTATTCCCGGTTACGGCAGCGGGGCTTTCGTTAGCCGCGCCGGCAAGAACATCAATCTGGATTTTGAGCTGCGACCGCTACGCCCGAATGCGCGGATCCAGACTGTGACGTTGCGCTCTGTTCCGCCGCGTTGGCGCCCCGGCATGTCGGAGACGGCACTCAGTACCATCCGCTTCTATAAACAATTTGATGGCTTGGTGGAAGGCCAGACCGCCTGGACCATGATGGGTGAGTTGGAGCAGGGACGTTTCCCTGCATTCATGTTCCGCGATTGGTATCACAGTGGGCAAACAGTTCAGGTCTCGGTATCGGCGGTCGGATTTTATGCGCGTTATCAATCCTTCCTGATGTGTTTACAGAGCCTGTTGCCCTACACCTTTGAGGATATTGCGTTTACCGCGTTGAATTATGAGCAAAACAGCGATCAATTGACCCCTTATTCCCGGCGTCGGCTTGAAATGATCGGTCAGTATGTTAAGGCGGATCCATCGATCGATATGCTGGTCATCAACGCCTATACCGACAGTTATGGGGGCCGTTGGCCAAATCAGAAACTATCAGAGCGCCGCGCGGCGGCGATTAAACAGTACTTCGCCGATCAGGGGATAGACCCTAAGCGCATTGAGTTGCAGGGACATGGTGAGAAGCAGCATGTTGCCAGTAACGAAACGGCGGATGGAAGAGCGGTAAACCGGCGAGTGATCATCTCGATGTCACGTTCACTTCCTACCTATGAAAATCGGGGTCTCGAGGTCGGCGAGCCTATTTTTACAGGGCAACCCGAGGTGACCGATAAGGCGGCGATTGTTAGCCCGGCCGCCACGGAAGCCGCGGCACCACAGAGTAAAGGGGCTGCTCCGGCGATCACGGCCGGACCGCAAAATAGCAATGCCAGCGCCAAGTCCAACAAAAAAGCGTGAGTATTGAAGAAAAAGACCCGCGTTGGCGGGTCTTCACATTTGTAACGATTGGGGCCTGCGTAGTTCAGCCGACTTGGTATTCTGCGGCATAGGATTCGGCAAGGATCTGAGCTTTGCTCAACGCTGCGGCATCAAGGCGTGAGGCGGCATTATCGCGGATTTTGGCGGCGTCAGGAAAACCGACTGCGGCCAGCGATCCCCAAACATAGGCCTGCATATCATCTTGTGGAACGCCTTGTCCCAGGGCGTACATGGCTGCTAGCAAAAACTGTGCTTCAATATGCCGCTTTTCTGCCGCCTGACGGTACCAGAACAATGCTTGCTTGTTATCTGCTGCAACACCCTGGCCGTTGTAGTAGAGCAAACCAATGTGATAGGGCGCATCGGGATGATCCTGCTCCGCTGCGCGCCGGTACCAGCGCAGTGCCTGTTTGTAGTCTTGAGGGATACCGCGGCCCATGTCATACATCAGAGCTAACGTGTAGGCGGCATCAGCATGATCATTTTCAGCGGCCTTTTGATACCAGTGGGCAGCCCGGGATTCATCTTGTTCAAGTCCATTGCCTTGATCGAAGCGCAATGCAATTAAATAAGCCGCGGCGCCACATCCTCTTTCCGCAGCCTGCAGATAGAGTTGCAATGCCTGTTTGAGATCAGCACCGGTGCCTCTTCCTTGCTCGTAAAGCTGGCCTAGTTTGTACATCGCATCGGCATGGCCCTGTGATGAAGCCAGTCGATACCAGTGAATAGCCATCAGATCATTTTGTAGAACTTCATTACCTTGCGCATAAACCTCACCCAACAAAAATTGGGCTTGGGCATCGCCCTGCCGCGCAGCCTGTTGAGTTGCATTGAGATCCTTGAATTCCATTATTTTCTCTTCCCGTGCCATCTTAAGCTGAAGATTTTATCGACTGCCTATTATACCGGCAGATCCAGAGGCTAACAGTAGATGGTCGCGCAGATAGTGCGCCTGTTAACGTTTTCAATCGCAGTGTGATACCTCAGGCGACTAGGTGGTGGCTTGTCCAGAGCGTGGAGCGGTCAACGGTAGCTCGAAGCACAGACTGAGCATCCGAAAGACCTCGAATTCGATATCGGTAATCACACCGTCAGCCTCCATTTCCTGACTCAGGGCCTGCAATATACGCAGTTTTACGCCTGGCGTTGAACGAATCAGTTTCTCTAGCGATTGAGCGTGTTCGTGCCATCCCTGTTTGTCGGGCGTAGCCGATGGGACAGGAAGAGACAGGTGTGTTAGTACACGTTGGGCAAGCGGCTGGTGCCGTGCCGACTGTTCAAGCGCCGCACGATCGAGGCGCGTGAGAATGTTAAACAGATCATCTGCACTCTCTTCTATGTGGCGGAAAGAGATGCCCGAGCTGCTGTTCGGTGATAACTCATGGCGTAGCCACTGTACTAACAGCCATTCAAATAAACTGATGTGTTCATCGGCTTCGATAAAACACTGCACGCGCTCCAGCAAGGCGCTTTGCTGTTGCAGTGGCTGTTGTTGAATGGTTGCGACAGCCAGCTCTAACACCCCGAGACGCAGTTTGGCCGGGAGTAGATGGCAGCACATGTTCTCAATTTGTTCCTTTTGTGGTTCCTCACGCAGCTGGCGATGCCGAGTGGCCAGGTCGGTACTGAGTAAGTGTGCGGCGATGACACAACCGGCCAACTCATCATCGTGTACAGCGTGCTGTAATTCGCTTGGCAAGAGTGGAAGCCATTCTTGTGGCGCGTCCAAATCAAGCTCATTGAGCGATACCTGCTTGTGTGGGCTCTGGCGCCAAACGGCAGTTACATCGGGGTCGGTGCGTTCGCGGACAGGCAGATCTGCCGTCTCCCGGTACTCTTGCTGCAGCATGCGTGTGCCGGTGCGGATATATTGGCCATCCCAGTCAGGCTGAAGTAGTCGAATGCGCTCGGCCAGGGGAGGGTGGGTTGCTAGTCGGCCGGCAAAAGTTGAAGGTAAGCCCTGAGCAAAAAAAAGATGCTGAAACTCGGCGCTTGCGGGGTGAAAGACCAAAGAAGCATAGGGATGACCCGCAACTTTCTTTAATGCATCGGCTAGTGCCTCGGGGTGGCGGCAATACTGAACGGCACTGGCATCGGCCAGTGCTTCACGCTGACGATTGACCGCAGCACCCAACAAACGGCCAAAGATCACACCACCGTAGCCGAGTAAGGCAACACAATCCTGCAGCAAGGGACTTTTGTTGCTGTCATAGTCTCGGGTAGCGGACTGCCCTAAGCGGTTAAGCCAATTCGCTAGCTGCGCAATGAACAATAATCCCGAAAGTCCTGAAGCTAACAGCGTATTGAGCCGGGTGTCGCCATTACGTATGTGGCTGAGTTCATGAGCCATTACGGCTTGTAGTTCATCGCGGTCCAATGCGTCAAGCGCACCTTGGGTGATCACCAATACGGCATCATGGATCCCGCAGCCGGCGGCAAAAGCATTGATACCTCGCTCGTCATCCTGAACGAAAACGGCGGGAACGGGTAGATTGCTGGCAAGTGCCATCTCTTCAATTACATTGCGTAGTTGTTGCTCCTTGAAATCCACTGGCTGGGACGCCACGCGCCGTCCGCCCAGCCGTTGGGCAATTTTCCACCCCCCTTGTTTATAGCTTTGATAGCGCAATGCCGAAATGGTGAGGCAGATCCCCATCACCACCAGCGTGATGGTGCCCATTTCGCCCAGCGAAAACAGCGGATGGGTTACATCTGGTGGTTTGAGCAACCAGCGGATGGGAAGCAACATCAGGCTGATCATGAAGCTGGAAAGTAGACCTAATGCCACCACACCGGACAAATACAACGTGATTAACCAGCGACTGTTGCGTCGGCTTTTTGTCTGATGACGATAAAAATCCATAATAACTACTCATGCAAAAACAGGGCGCAAGCCCTGTCAAAAATCAGTTCAACTGGATCGTGGGGGCATTTTGTAGCGCGGAATCATCCATTTCCAGCAACGCTGCATCGTCGTTATGGCCGACACGCGTGGCGACCAAAATATTGGGAAATAACCGGCGGTAGATGTTGTAGCTAGTGACGCCATCATTGAACGCTTGACGCGAAAAGGCGACGCGATTTTCCGTGGCGGTCAACTCTTCAAATAGAGCTCGGATTGTCTCATTGCCCTTCAGATCCGGATAGGCTTCCAGCTGGACATTTAAGTTCCCTAGCGCACGGGTCAGCTGGTTTTCGGCCTGTGCCAGCTGTTGCATGCTGTTGCTGTGACCAGGGTGGCTGCTCGCTGCCTTGAGTACTGCCATAGCGGTATTCCGTGCTTCAATCACTGTGGCTAATGTGCTTGACTCGTGATGCAGATATCCTTTAACGGTGGTGACCAGATTCGGAATTAAGTCATGCCTGCGGCGTAGTTGAACATCTATCTGTGCAAAACTGTTGCGGTACTGGGCCTGTAGTGTAACCAATTGGTTGTAGATGCGGACTAACCACAGGCACACCGCAGCCAGTAACACCCCTATACAAATCAATAACAGCATGAAACGCTCCTTGTAAGTCCCTGGCATAGTCGCCACAGATAGTTGCGCTGTCATCACTCAAGTCGGAAATCCGTGAGCCCCGACAAATGCCGGGGCTGGACATCAACGGCCGAGTCCCTGACCGGTAAATTTCTTGTTAATCAGTTCTATCTTGTATCCATCCGGATCAACTACGAAGGCAATTTCTGTTGTTCCGCCTTTGACTGGGCCCGGCTCACGCGTAATGGTGCCGCCGGCTGCGCGGATGGCATTGCATGTGGCATAGATATCTTCAGCTTCGATAGCAATATGACCGAAGGCGGATCCCATCTCGTACTCGCTGACGCCCCAGTTGTAGGTTAGTTCGATCACGGCTTCGTCCTGCTCGTCGCCGTAACCTACAAATGCCAGCGTGTATTTATATTCCGGGTTCTCACTTTGTCGGAGCAATTTCATACCCAGAATACGGGTGTAAAAATCGATTGAGCGTTGCAGGTCTCCGACCCGCAGCATGGTGTGTAGAATGCGCATGCAATTCTCCTAAAAAGGCTAGTAGCCGTTGAACTAAACAAATTATCGTCGCGAGAATAACATGAAAACCATTGAATTCATGATGATTCGGTGTTGATTGGAGCTTGTTGCGAGGTTCTTTGACCAAACAATCCCACCAAGGCTCCGCCTATGATCAAACCGCCCGCGAGAAGATGACGAAGGGTCAAGCTTTCTCCATTCATGACGACCAACAATAGAGTGCTTAATAGCGGGGTCAGATAAGCAAGTATGCCGATGCGGCGAGGATCGCCATGCCGTAGCGCCAGATACCAAGTGATGAAGGCCGTGCCCATAGGGCCAACTGCGAGGCCAATAATGAGCAGCCATTCATCTAGCGGTATTGTATGTAACGGGAGTGTTCCTTCGGTGAACTGAGCGATTAGCAGAGCAAGTAGCCCGGCTAATAAACAGCAAGCGCCGATAACAGGTGCTGGGGCAGGAGGCAGGCGTCGAGATAGTACCGAATAGCCCCCCCAGACCACAGCGGCTGCGAGCGCTAGCAGATAGCCTGGAAGATACTGTGATTGCAGCTTTAGTTCGCCATTAATCATCACCAGTACAGTCCCGCCGAGTCCCATCACTCCTGCAAGCAGGTGATTTACTCCAAGAGGGTGGCCCGATAGAAACAACGGTGTGAAGAGTAGAATCATCAATGGCCATAAGTAATTGATGAGATTGGCTTCAAGCACGGGAGCATGTCGAAATGCACAAAACAGCAGCAGATGGTAGCCAAGAAATGCCGCGACTGTGGTTATCCAGGTGATTGGAGCCGCATGCCAGTGACGCCATAGCGGTATGGCCCCAAGCCCACAGAAAAATAGCACCAAGCCAACTAGGACCAGAGGCGAGACGCTCTGTACCCGGGATGTCAGTGCAGCTAATGAGGACCACAAGACTATTGTCAACAGTGCGAATAATGTTGAACGGTCAAAACAACGCCGTGTCATATTTCTCCTCTACTATCCAGTGAGACACGCAGGGTCAAAACGATAGTCACCAGCAAGCCAGCCGAGCACTTCTCGTACTGCAGGATGAGCCGAATAAGGAACATAGCGTTGTTGTAATGCGCGTTGTTGCTGGTTGGTTAACTGCGCCAACCCTAAATCGCAAAATTGTGGTAAATCAGCGAAAAGCAGCGCAGCGATATCGGCTCCAACGGCATCATGGGCGGCCGCTTGCCAAGCGGCTTCTGCGTCATAGCTATCACGTTGCTGATAACTCATAGGAAGTGTCGCGAGTGGTATTTGGCTGAGCCAAGGTTGTTTCATCGGGTTAACCGCATGGCCACGGATGTAATCCGCTAGTGAAGCGGGTCTGTGTTTAAAAGCTCGAAGATAAATGTAATCACTGGCTTTTTTCCCATCGTTAACAGGGTAGTTATCCCATAAAAAGGGTTTACGGCCCAGCGTATCAACGACCCACTGTAAATGTTCTGACGGATATGTGTCTGAGCATACCTTGGGCCCAGTCCAAAACAGATCAAATGCGTTATCCAATCCCTTGGCTAAGGTAGACCAATAATTAACTGGCATGGCACCAAACACCTTTTCCAGGATGGGATCGGTTGAGTAGAAACTTGGGCAAAAAATATGGCGACTAGCGACGCTGTTACAGGCGATATCGTGCGCTATTGTCAACTGCAATTCAGCCAGTTTCGGTGTGTCGCTGGGCATGTCGTCGAATAGAATCGCGAGAATATCGGGTTGTAATCGCGTGTTGATCTCGGCAAGGCGTGCCAGCACGCGTGGTTTGTGAAATGCATAGTCGTGATGAGCGCCCAGTGGGGTGAGACCTATACCAAATGCCAAACCGGCCTGCTGACAGTGATGGCGAAGATGTATTAATGATTGCCATTCGGCTTCCGGCCAGCTTTGCCACCATGAGCGACGCAGACAGGCATCCTCTTTGGGGGCATAGATGTAGAAACTGTATCCTTTCTCCGCTAGCCAGGTGGCATAGGCATGACGTGCTGCCCATGTCCAGCTTTGACCGAAAAAGCCTTCTATCACGCCCAGACCGGCGAACGCTGTGTTAGATGTCGTTAAGCTAGGTGTGGGAGTCGGGATCATCACTCATCCTGCGGCGATAAAAATGGCAATGTAACATAAGACAACCCGTCGCTGTGGCTCTTGATGGCGTCGAAGAATAGCGCTGGATGTTTTCGTTTAAAAAGCAACCGCCCAATGTCTGTTTTGTCGTAAAAATGCGATTCAGATGTGCTCAGCATGGGCCCTATGGCTCGACTCACTGAACTGTGATCGCTATAATGCCGCGTCATTTTATGTATCAAGGGAAGGCGATTTGCCTTCATACACGGATGAAGGGGGCGCTGGTCGCCTAGCTGAGTCTGAGGTGCGGAACGGTTGGTTCCGTAAGCTGAGTTGAACGAGGTAAAAGAATGCAAGTTTCTGTAGAGACGACCCAAGGTCTGGAGCGCCGTCTTACCATCACAGTCCCGGCTGACAAGGTAGAAAAAGAAGTCAATGCTCGCTTGGCTCAACTGGCGAAGACTCGTCGCGTTGATGGCTTCCGTCCGGGTAAGGCCCCGATGTCTGTCATCAAGAAGATGTACGGTCAGGCTGTCATCGCTGATGTGGCTGATGCACTGATTCAACGTCATTTTGTTGAAGCGGTTGTCGGTCAGAAGCTGAGCCCTGCAGGAGCTCCGACAGTTGAGCCAAAGGAACTTAAGGTTGGTGAAGATTTTGCTTTCACTGCAACCTTCGAAGTTTATCCGGAAGTTGAAGTTAAAAATCTGGATAGCATCAAGATCGAAAAGCCGGTTGCCAGTGTTGAAGATGCCGATCTGGATAAAATGATCGAGACACTGCGCAAGCAACATGCCACCTGGGAAGAGACCGATCTGGCCGCGGCCGCAGATCTGCGAGTGAACATGGATTTCACAGGCTCCATCGACGGTGTTGAATTTGAAGGTGGCAAGGCTGAAGGTTTCACTCTGGTGCTCGGTGCTGGCCGCATGATTCCAGGTTTTGAGGACGGTCTGTTCGGTAAGAAAGCTGGCGACGCATTTGATATCGAAGTCACCTTCCCCGAGGACTACCATGCGGAAAATCTTAAGGGTAAAGCAGCCAAGTTTGCGATCAAACTGAACAAGGTTGAAAAGCAAGTTCTACCTGAGCTGACTGAAGAATTCGTTAAACGCTTTGGCGTTGAAGACGGAGCCGTTGAGAGTCTGCGTGGTGAAGTGCGCAAGAATATGGAGCGTGAACTGAGCCAAGCATTGAAAAATGCGGTTAAGGAGCAGGTTCTGCAAGGTTTAGTTGAGAGCAACGAAATTGCTGTTCCCAAGGCGGCAGTGGAGCAAGAAATTGATGCCCTGCGCAAGCAGGCCATGCAGCGTTTTGGCGGTGCTCAAAACAAGAATATGCCAGAGCTTCCAGCTGAACTGTTCCAAGAACAAGCCGAACGTCGCGTGCGCATTGGCTTGCTATTGGGTGAAGTGATTCGCAGCAACAAGATTGAAGCAGAAGATGCCCGCGTGAAGAGCATCATTGAGTCCATGGCGACTGCTTACGAAGATCCGCAAGAGGTGGTCGACTACTACTTCAAGAATGAGCAATTGCTGAATAATATCCGTAATCTGGCTGTTGAAGAGCAGGCTGTAGAGCTGATCATGTCAAAGGCTCAGGTAACGGACAAGAACGTCACGTTTGATGATGTTATCAATCGCGCTGCATCTGCTGCCTGATAGCATTTGACGTCATCCCGAACTTGATGTCTATAATGGCCCGTGTGCTTTCACTCGGGCCTTTTTACTTTAGGAACATCATCTTATGAATAAACTGCTCCAGGATCCGCTTTCCCCGACAATGAATGCCCTGGTCCCGATTGTGGTGGAACAAACCGCCAAGGGTGAACGTTCTTACGATATCTATTCTCGCTTGTTAAAAGAGCGTGTAATTTTCCTGACTGGTCAAGTTGAAGACTATATGGCCAATCTGGTAGTTGCTCAGCTGTTGTTTTTGGAATCTGAAAACCCGGAAAAAGATATCTATCTGTACATTAATTCGCCAGGTGGTTCGGTGACGGCTGGGATGTCAATCTATGACACCATGCAATTTATCAAACCGGATGTGAGTACAGTTTGTATGGGGCAAGCCTGTTCAATGGGGGCTTTTTTATTGGCCGGTGGGGCGGCAGGTAAGCGCTTCGCATTGCCGCATTCACGCGTGATGATTCACCAGCCGCTGGGGGGATTTCAAGGACAGGCCTCAGATATCCAGATCCACGCGATGGAAATCTTGAAAATCAAGCAAACCTTGAACGAGCGCCTTGCTCTGCATACAGGTCAGCCTCTTGAACGAATCGAACGAGACACTGACCGTGACAATTTTATGTCGGCTGAACAGGCGGTAGAGTACGGTATCGTTGATGCGGTGTTAACCAAGCGCGACTGACATGTGATGAGCCTTGTTATACACTGATGTTCTTGGGAGTTAGGGCTCCTGTTTCTTATTTTGAGGTTATGAATGACAGATAAACGCAAAGGTGATGGCGACCACGGCAAACTGCTGTATTGCTCTTTTTGCGGCAAGAGTCAGCATGAAGTACGTAAACTGATCGCCGGGCCGTCTGTTTACATTTGCGATGAGTGCGTAGATCTGTGCAATGACATCATCAGTGAAGAGATCCGTGAAATCACGCCTCGGAAAGATGAACAGGCGTTGCCTACTCCTCATGAAATTCGTGCACATCTGGATGATTTCGTTATCGGCCAGGAGTTTGCCAAGAAAGTGCTGGCAGTTGCGGTGTATAACCACTATAAGCGCTTGCGGAGTGGTCATGCTGCTGATGGCGTTGAGCTAGGTAAGTCCAACATTCTGTTGATTGGGCCTACGGGAAGCGGCAAAACTCTGCTGGCAGAAACGCTGGCGCGGTTACTTGATGTACCTTTCACCATGGCTGATGCCACGACATTAACCGAGGCTGGTTATGTTGGTGAGGACGTTGAGAACATCATCCAAAAATTGCTGCAAAAGTGTGATTACGACATAGAAAAGGCACAACGGGGTATCGTATATATCGACGAGATTGACAAGATTTCCCGCAAGTCGGAAAACCCGTCAATTACTCGAGATGTATCGGGCGAGGGGGTCCAGCAAGCACTGTTAAAGCTGATCGAGGGCACAATCGCTTCTGTTCCGCCTCAAGGCGGGCGCAAGCATCCTCAACAAGAATTTTTGCAGGTCGATACATCCAAGATTCTCTTCATTTGTGGTGGCGCATTTGCCGGTCTTGATAAGGTTATTGAGCAGCGGTCAGCTAAAGGCACCGGTATAGGCTTCAAAGCAGAAGTACGATCCAAGGAGAAAAATGTTTCTCTGACTGAGTCTTTTGCTAAGGTCGAACCAGAAGATTTGGTCAAGTATGGATTGATTCCAGAGTTCATTGGCCGCTTGCCGGTGATTGCAACATTGACTGAACTTGATGAGTCGGCTTTGATCAAAATTTTGACCGAACCGAAAAACGCGCTGACCAAACAATTCCAGGCACTCTTCAAGCTGGAAGGGGTAGAGCTTGAGTTTCGTCAAGAGGCACTGCATGCGATTGCAGCCAAGGCCATGGAACGTAAAACCGGTGCTCGTGGGCTCCGTTCCATTGTTGAAGGTGTGTTGCTTGATACGATGTATGATCTACCTTCGCAGCAAAATGTTAGCAAGGTTGTCGTGGATGATGCGGTGATTGCTGGGGAAACTCAGCCGTTGTTGATTTACGAGAACAATGACCGCCAAGCTGTTTCAGGTGACTAATTGCGTTAAATATAATCAATCGAAAGGGGCCAGAGGCCCCTTTCGTGTTTTTTGCCTTCTCAACAATTGAATCTGTCTGATTTGGCCCCATATACTCGACTAGTTGCGTAAAAATGAAGGCGGTTATGCCAAAAGATATGAATATGAACTCAGAGCGTCCCGAACAGGTTGTGTTACCTGTTTTGCCATTGCGCGATGTGGTTGTTTATCCGCATATGGTTATTCCGCTGTTTGTCGGAAGAGAGAAATCGATTCGTTGCCTTGAAGCCGCGATGGAACAAGACAAGCGCATTTTGCTGGTAGCACAAAAAGAAGCCGCGACAGATGAGCCAAGTCTCGCTGACCTGTTTCAGATCGGAACAATCGCGAATATTCTACAGCTGCTGAAATTGCCCGATGGCACAGTCAAGGTTCTGGTTGAAGGTGCCCAGCGAGCCGAATTGGAGCAGCTGACGGAGGACGGTGATCACTTCGTTGGTGTAGCAACATTGCGAGAGTCGGTAGCAATACCTGCAAGTGAAGAGGAGGTGATGGTTCGCTCGGCGATCGGTCAGTTTGAAGGTTATATCAAGCTGAACAAAAAAATCCCTCCGGAGGTTTTAGCTTCCATTTCGTCAATCGATGATTCAGCGCGTCTGGCCGACACGATGGCTGCACATATGCCGCTGAAAATTGAGGATAAGCAAAAAGTTCTGGAATTGCCGGAAGTCTCCGAACGTCTGATGTTTCTGATGGCAATGATGGAGTCTGAAATCGATCTATTGCAGGTTGAGAAGCGCATCCGTTCGCGAGTCAAGAAGCAGATGGAGAAGAGTCAGCGCGAGTATTATCTCAACGAGCAGATGAAGGCTATCCAGAAGGAGCTTGGCGAACTAGAAGAAGCTCCCGATGAGTTCGATGGCCTGCAGAAAAAAATTGATGAAGCAGGAATGCCTGAAGAGGCTAAGGCCAAGGTTGTTTCTGAACTGACCAAACTGAAGATGATGTCTCCGATGTCAGCAGAAGCAACCGTTGTTCGTAGTTATATTGACTGGATGGTCGCGGTACCTTGGAAGAGTCGTACTAAGGTAAAAAAGAACTTGGCACAGGCTCAAGAAGTTCTTGATGCAGATCATTATGGTCTGGATAAGGTCAAGGAGCGCATTGTCGAGTATCTGGCTGTCCAAAGTCGGATGAATAAGTTAAAAGGACCTATTCTGTGCCTGGTTGGCCCTCCTGGTGTAGGGAAAACCTCTCTGGGACAGTCTATTGCTAAAGCGACTGGTCGTAAGTATGTCCGTATGGCTCTTGGTGGTGTTCGTGATGAGGCTGAAATTCGTGGCCACAGACGCACTTATATCGGCTCCATGCCTGGCAAGTTGCTACAAAAGATGGCCAAAGTTGGAGTGAAGAACCCGTTGTTCCTGCTGGATGAGATCGACAAGATGTCATCGGATATGCGCGGAGACCCTGCCTCAGCCTTGCTGGAGGTGCTTGATCCTGAACAGAATAATAGTTTTAACGATCATTATCTGGAGGTCGACTATGACCTGTCAGATGTGATGTTTGTAGCGACCTCCAATTCAATGAATATTCCAGGCCCACTCCTGGATCGTATGGAGGTTATTCGTCTATCCGGTTATACCGAGGATGAAAAACTTAATATTGCCAAGCGACATTTGCTGCAAAAACAAATTGAACGCAATGGTCTCAAATCACACGAAATATGCATTGAGGACTCGGCACTAATTGGCATCATCCGTTATTACACGCGTGAGGCTGGTGTGCGTGCACTGGAGCGGGAAATTTCCAAACTGTGTCGTAAAGCGGTCAAAACCATCGTTCTCGACAAGAGTATCAAACAGGTTGTTATCAATCAGGATAATTTAAAGTCGTTTCTCGGTGTCGAGCGTTACGACTATGGCAAAGCAGAAGATCATAACCAGATCGGCCAGGTTGTGGGGTTAGCGTGGACTGAAGTTGGTGGCGATCTGCTGACGATAGAAGCCACTAATGTCCCTGGAAAGGGAAAGCTGACCTATACCGGCTCACTGGGTGATGTAATGCAGGAGTCTATCCAGGCCGCAATGACTGTCGTTCGTGCACGTGCCGAGCAATTACGCATTAATCCTGATTTCTATGAAAAACGGGATATTCACGTCCATGTTCCTGAAGGCGCCACTCCGAAAGATGGTCCAAGTGCTGGTGTGGCCATGTGTACTGCTCTGGTTTCTAGCTTGACTGGAAACCCGGTACGCTCCGATGTCGCAATGACCGGAGAGATCACTCTGCGCGGTGAAGTACTTCCCATTGGTGGACTCAAAGAGAAGCTTTTGGCTGCGCACCGTGGTGGTATCAAGCGTGTGGTGATACCAAAGGAAAATGCGAAAGACCTTGAGGAGATCCCAGATAACGTGAAGCAAGATCTGGAAATTCATGCCGTGCGCTGGATTGACGATGTGTTGCGCTTGGCGTTGCAGAATCCGGTCGATGCCTTTGAGGTTATCAATACCCGATCAACTGACAGTTGAAGAGAGCTTCTGACAGGTTGCAAATCGTGAGTTGTTACCAGTTAACGTAGACACTCACTTGCAACCCATCAGGAGGATTGTTATAAAGCGTTGACTCGCCGCTTGCCAAGGAATTCGGGAGTGGCCAAGGCTAAAAATAGGGGAAGAAAAACGTGAATAAATCACAACTTGTTGACAAAATTTCCGAAGGTGCTGATCTGTCTAAAGCCGCAGCGGGACGCGCTCTGGATGCATTCATTGATGCGGTTACTGAGGCCATGAAAGAAGGTGATCAGGTTGCTCTGGTCGGTTTCGGTACTTTCCTGCTTCGTGAACGGGCATCACGTTCTGGCCGTAATCCTCAAACTGGCGAGACTATCGAAATCGCTGCTGCCAAAATCCCTGCATTTAAAGCCGGTAAAGCATTGAAGGACGCGGTCAACTAATCCTTGCGGTAAGGCGAGGAAGCATTCGACTGTTGAATTCTTGAGTTTTTCCAATCAGGCGCATCAAACAGGTGCGCTTTTTTATATTCACATCCACTGCATCGGGAGTAGAGATTCATGCTGATGGATAAATTACGTGAAGGGGCTCAAGGGCGAGTAGCCAAGATCATTTTTTGGTTAATCATCCTCTCCTTCTCTTTAGCTGGTGTAGGTAGTTACCTAAATCGTCCGGCCGATACCAACCCGGCTAAGGTTAACGACCAAGCGGTTACCTCGCAGGATTTTGATCGTGCTTATCAAAATGAGCGCGCCCGTTTGCAGCAACAATTCGGAGAGAGTTTCTCTCAACTGGCAGACAATCCGGCTTATGTTAAACAGTTGCGTAAAACCGTCCTTGATCGCCTGATTAACCAGTTGGCGTTGGATCAACAAGCTGTGGCTGCCAATATCCGGATCGGCGACGAGCAAGTAAAAGAAGCCATTAGGGCGATGCCCGAGTTCCAGAAAGATGGTCAGTTTGACAATGAAGTCTATCTGAATCTGTTGAGTCGGGCTCGCCTTGATCCGCACTCATTCAGTGAGTCGATTCGTCAGCGTCTGCTGCAGGATAATTGGGCTGGGGCCCTAGTCGAAAGCGAGTTTGCACTGCCGTCAGAAGTTTCTCGGGTGGATGGTCTGATGCAACAACAGCGTGATGCACAAGTTTACACGTTGTCTGCTGCGCATTATCAAAAGGGCTTATCCGTTTCCGATGCAGAGCTCGATAGCTACTACAAAGCCCATGCGGACCAGTTCAAGAGTCCAGAGCAGGTCAATGTCAATTATGTTGAGCTTGATGCGGCGGCCTTGGCCAAGGATATCAAGGTCAGCGATCAGGAGTTGCGCGATTATTACGATCAACATCTTGACCAGTACCGGACTGCCGAACGTCGGCAGGTAGCCCACATCTTGATTGCCGATAAGGATCAAGCGCTGGGGAAAAAACAAGCAGAAGATCTGCTGGCTCAGATTCATGCCGGCGCCGACTTTGCTTCGCTGGCTAAGGCAAAATCAGCCGATAAGCTTTCAGCGCGTAAAGGTGGTGAGCTGGATTGGTTTGAACACGGAGTCATGGATCCAGAGTTTGAAAAGGCTGCCTTTGCGTTGAGCAAGGCAGGGGATCTGTCTGCGGTGGTTAAGAGCCAGTTCGGTTGGCATATCATCAAGTTGCTAGGCGTGCAGCCTGAGACGGTGCGTCCTTTCGATGAGGTCAAAACAGATGTGCTGAGCAAGCTAAAGGCGGATAAAGCGCGCGACCTGTTCCTCGATCAACAGCAAAAGATGTCCGAGCTGGCTTTTGAAAACCCGGATTCACTGGATGTTGTCAGTGAAAAGTTGGGCCTGAAAATTCAGCAATCTGGTTTGATTGCGGCCAATTCAGACAAAGCACCATTCAATGATGCGAAGTTGAAACAGCAGGCGTTTTCTGAAACGTTGCGCGATCAGAACTCGAATTCTGACGTAATTACGGTCAATGACTCCAAGGCTTATGTGCTGCATATCGCAGAATACAAGCCGGCAGCAACGCGTCCGTTGAAGGATGTGAAGCAAGAAGTTGAAGCAGCTGTGGGTCTGCAAAAGGCCGAGGCCGAGGCGCGCAAACAGGCTCAGGTTCTGTTGGATAAACTGAATAAAGGTGAGGATGTCTCTGCTTTCATTAAGGATGCCGATATCAAGCTGGTTACCAAGAACGGAATTGTACGTACTGGTAATGAGCTGGATCCGACCTTGATGCAGGCTCTGTTCCGTATGCCACATCCAGACAAGGCTCCTGTGCGTCAAGCTCTGGGTTTGCAGGATGGCGATCAGGCTGTCTTGGTATTAACCAAGGTGACTTCGTCTGACAAGCCTTCGGCATCACGTCCTATGTTAGAAGTCCAATTGGGCCAGGCACGATCTATCGCGGTTCAGGATGCATTAGTCAAACAAGCCCGAGCATCTGCGAATGTGCATTACAATCCGCTGTTCGATAAACAGCCGGTGAATGAATAATTCATGATGATGAATCGAAACCCCACTTCACGGTGGGGTTTTTTTTGCCTGAAGTTTTGCTATGGGCCGCTTGCAGCTGAGCGTTGATTCGATATGATGCCTTTACACTTCAGTGCGGTGTAATGTGCCGATAAGCAGTAATTAGCGGAGAAACTCGATTGATTAGCGTATTCCTGGTTGATGATCATGAACTGGTACGCACAGGGATTCGTCGCATACTCGAGGATGTTCGGGGTCTAAAGGTGGCTGGAGAGGCTACCACCGGTGAGTCAGCGGTACAGTGGTGCCGTGAGCATTCAGCGGATGTGATCCTAATGGATATGAACATGCCGGGTATTGGGGGGCTGGAAGCCACCAAAAAAATTCTCAGACATACTCCGGATGCACGAATTATCGTGTTAACCGTGAATTGTGAAAATCCATTTCCAACCAAGGTCATGCAGGCGGGAGCCGCGGGATATCTGACGAAATCATCGGCTCCTGACGAGATGATTCAAGCCATTCGTGCCGTGCATGCAGGTCAACGCTATATCTCTCCGGAAATAGCTCAGCAGATGGCGTTGAGCCAGTTTGCCACACAAGACAGTGATAACCCGTTCAAAGCACTGTCCGAACGCGAGCTGCAGATCATGTTGATGATCACCAAAGGTAGCAAGGTCAATGACATTGCCGAGCAGCTGAGTCTGAGTCCCAAGACGGTCAATAGTTATCGCTATCGGCTGTTTGACAAGCTTAATATCAGCGGTGATGTCGAGCTGACACGCATGGCCATTCGCTATGGCATGCTTGATGCCCAATCGTTATAAATAGTTGGCAGTAATAAAGGCGGCCATGGCCGCCTTTATTGTTGATGGATCCAAGGTATGTCTTCATTTGATCACAAGGCCTTTCTGGCTACAGTCCCCAATCAACCAGGTGTCTACCGTATGCTCAATGCGCAGGGTGAGATCATCTACGTGGGTAAAGCCAAGGATTTGGCTAAGCGTCTGGCTTCCTATTTTCGGCGTGATCCCGGTAGCGAGAAAACGCGCGCCCTGGTCCGGCATATAGAACACGTCGAGTTCACGGTGACCTATACCGAGACCGAGGCGCTGATTCTTGAACACAATTTGATCAAGCAGTACCAACCCAAGTACAACATCCTGCTGCGCGATGACAAATCCTATCCCTACTTGCTGTTAACCAACGAGCGTCACCCCCGTTTGACATTACATCGCGGTCCCCGCCGGATATCGGGTGAATATTTCGGCCCCTATCCCAGCGGCAGTGCGGTGCGCGAGAGTTTGCATCTGATGCAACGTCTGTTTTCCGTTCGTCAGTGTGAAGATGCCGTTTATGCCAATCGCAGCCGCCCTTGTCTGCTGTATCAACTGCAACGTTGCTCTGGGCCCTGTGTCGCCGGCTTGGTGAGTGATGAGGAGTACCACGCTCAGGTTGATATGGCTCGGCTGTTTTTGCAGGGGAAAGATCAACAGGTGATCGCCGATCTGGCGGAGAGGATGGAGCAGGCTAGCCAGCGGTTGGCCTTTGAACAGGCGGCGCGTTATCGCGATCAGTTATTGGCCTTACGGCGCGTTCAGGAGCAGCAATCGGTTAGTGGTAATGTGCTCGATGATCTTGATGTCATTGGGACTGCGTTGGAACAGGGGGTAGCCAGCGTGCATGTGCTGTTTATCCGTCATGGCAAAATTCTCGGGACGCGCAATTACTTTCCCAGCTTTCCTGCCGGCTCGGCACAAGATGAGTTGTTGCATGCGTTTGTGCTGCAATTTTATCTAGCGGGGCAGTCGGGTCGTCAGATCCCCAGTGAAGTACTGGTGGATTGCCAATTGGATGATGAAGCGGCGCTGGCGGCCGTGCTCAGTGATGCGGCCGGCTACCAGGTGCGGGTTGCCAATCGCACGCGCGCCGAGCGTGCGCGCTATCTGAAACTGGCTTCCACCAATGCTAAGGTGGCGTTGAGTAGTCACCTAAGCCATCGTTCGACGTTACAGCAGAGAATGGCACAGTTGGAAGAGGTGTTAGAGCTGACCTCGCCAGTACAGCGAATGGAGTGTTTTGATATCTCCCATACCATGGGCGAGGCAACGGTGGCCTCCTGCGTGGTCTTCGGCCGTGAAGGTCCGATCACTAGCGAATATCGACGCTTTAATATCAGTGGCATCACCCCCGGTGATGATTACGCCGCCATGGCTCAGGCACTGGATCGGCGTTTTGGCAAACAGCAAGAAGCTGATAAGGTCCCTGATCTGTTGTTTATTGATGGTGGCAAAGGACAGCTGTCTCGGGCAGAAGAGATCGTTTCCAGCCATCTCGATAAACTGGGTGGCAAGCGCCCGTTACTGATCGGCGTTGCGAAAGGGGAGAGCCGTAAACCTGGGTTGGAAACGCTGATTATCGGTGAGAGCCATGAGGAGATCTCGCTACCTGCAGATTTGCCGGCATTACACTTGATTCAACATATCCGTGATGAGTCGCACCGGTTTGCGATAACGGGTCACCGAGCTCGGCGCCACAAGAGTCGTATGACCAGTGCGCTGGAGGAGATCCCGGGGGTGGGGCCCAAACGGCGGCAGGCTTTACTCAAGCACCTGGGGGGCATGCAAGAAGTGTTACGAGCCAGTGCCAGTGAACTGGCTAAGGTGCCGGGTATCAGTCACGAACTGGCTAGCAAAATCTATGATGCGTTGCATCATTAACGTGATTCGGGCAACATGAGCCTGCCTTTTTGCAGCGGCCGGTCCCCATGTTGAATATTCCCAATATCCTGACACTCTTCCGAATTTTTCTGATTCCGGTTTTTGTCATCTTATTCTATCTGCCGTATGAATGGTCAAATCTCTGGGCGGCGGGGATGTTTGTCCTGGCGGCCATTACCGATTGGTTTGACGGTTATTTGGCGCGCCGCCTGAATCAAAGTACACCGTTTGGCGCATTTTTAGACCCCGTAGCCGACAAGATCATGGTCTCCACGGCGCTGGTGCTGATCGTCGAGCATTACAACACAGTGCTGGTGACCATTCCGGCATTGACGATGATTGGCCGTGAAATTTTGATCTCGGCCCTGCGAGAGTGGATGGCTGAGCTTGGCAAACGGGCCAGCGTGGCAGTCGGCTGGATGGGGAAATGGAAGACGACGATCCAGATGGTGGCGCTTACCGGCTTGATCTGGGAGGCCAATATCTGGATGGTGTGGGCAGCGTATGTGCTGTTGTATGTGGCCGTGGTGCTGACTTTTTCCTCCATGTTGCAATACCTGCGAGCCGCCTGGGGTGACCTGACTGCCCGCCGCAGTCATGGTTGATGCCGAAAAAAGCAGCGAACAAACAATAAGATGGCGATTCAGGGTTGACTCAAGACCACGGATCGCTAGAATGCACCACACATCGGCGCTACGCCGGTGTGGTCGTAAAGCGGGAATAGCTCAGTTGGTAGAGCATAACCTTGCCAAGGTTAGGGTCGCGAGTTCGAGTCTCGTTTCCCGCTCCAAATATGGCGCGTTAACAAAGCGGTTATGTAGCGGATTGCAAATCCGTCTAGTCCGGTTCGACTCCGGAACGCGCCTCCATCTTTCAAGTAATACTGCTCAGCCCGAGTGGTGAAATCGGTAGACACAAGGGATTTAAAATCCCTCGCTGGCAACGGCGTGCCGGTTCGATTCCGGCCTCGGGCACCATTACATAACCTAAAAAACCTCTTAAGACTCAAGCAGTTAAAGCGCTGTAATGCCGATGTGTATCGTGGTTTACCCTGCTGTTTTCTCTCTGCCGTTTTCCTGTCCTGTCGATATCCTGTAGCAGCGGATGACTACTTCCTGCTACTCGCTGCTAACCGCTAACCGCTAACCGCTAACCGCTAACCGCTAACCGCTAACCGCGTCTAACATACCCAAGGCGTCTAGTCCCGGCAGTGTCCGGGTTTGTTCCGGTGCGTGCTCCCGCAGCGGGGCGCGGGCATAAAAAATCCCGAAACAGCGGCACTGTTTCGGGATTAGAACGACCAGTCAGCCGGAATTAGATCAGGAAATCTTCCAGCTTCTTGCCTTGTTCTTCGATAGCACGACGGATCGGGGTCGGCTGACGGCCTTGGCCAGTCCAGGTACGCTCTTCACCGTTTTCGTCGGTGTAGCGGTACTTGGCCGGACGCGGAGCACGCTTGCTGGTCGTGGCAGCAACCGGAACTTCACCGGTGCCAACCAGGTCGGTCACATCAATACCATCGGCCTTCATCATTTCGATGTATTGACGCACCTTCTCGGCATGGGCTTCACGCGTCTTTTGCTCTTGTTCTTTCTGGCTACGCAGCTCGTCGATGACAGAGGTCAGCTTGGCCAGACCCTCTTCCAGCTGTTCCAGAGTCAGATCACGGGCGACGGCGCGCAGGCTGCGGTAGTTCAGCAGAACTTTGATGAAATCAGACATGGTCTTTCCTTAATTCTCTTTTAATGAAGACTTACCGGATATTTTGAAACCGGAGAGGATATTGTTAACAATGCGGATTCTAGGTTCATTGTCGACATAACGCAATATTCCAGGTAATCCAATTTACTGAATATTTATTTTTAAATGACACATTTGAACCTTTTCCACAAATTGTTTTTGTTTTCGTCACTGTTATCCACATTTTAATGTGTCCAGTAAGGAGTGGGTATTTGTGATGCACTGCGCCAGTGATTGGCATTCCCTGTTGTGGTTTGGAAACGGATGGCGATGGAGAGCTGTGGATTAAATATTCGTAATGCCGAAGCGCTGCAGGCTTATTTCTGTCGCTCCATCAGGCCAAACGTCTTGCGCCAAACGCTGGGTGAAACCTGATATTTTTGGCGAAAATGCTGGCGTAATGCCGTCGCCGTTTTAAAACCGGTGTGATTGGCGATCTGTTCGATTCCCAGTTGACTGCTTTCGAGTAAATCACGGCATTTTTGTAATCGTTGTTGCAGTAACCATTCGTGCACACTCATTCCGGTGGCTTTAGCAAAATGGCGCGTAAACGTTCGCCGGCTCATCGCACTTCGGGCTGCTAATTCATCAATACAATGGGAGCGGTGCAGGTGTTGGTTTAAATAATCCAGCAGTAAATTTATGCGACTGTCCTGGGTCGATATTGCGACCGGTTGGCTAATAAATTGCGCCTGTCCTCCTTCGCGATGGGGCGGGATCACCAGCACCCTGGCGACCTGGTTGGCGATACGGGCCCCATGATGCTGGCGCACTAGCGCCAGGCAACAATCGAGGGCGGCGGCGGTGCCGGCCGATGTCATGATGTTATCCTGCTCGATATACAATGCGTTGCAATCCAGATTCACCGCAGGGTAACGGGCCGAAAAATCGGCTTCCGCTAACCAGTGCGTGGCGGCGCGGCGGCCATTGAGCAGGCCGCTGGCCGCCAGGGCATAGGCTCCGTAACACAGGCCGACCAGCTGACAGCCGTTGGCATGGGCTTGTTGCAGGGCATGACTTAGGGTCGGGGTGAGGGGGGCATGTCGTGCCTCCCAGCCGGGGATGATCACCATGTCGCAGTGTGTCAGGCACTCCAGTCCGCCTGCGACCTGCAGTGTCAGCCATGGATCGCTTTGCACCGGTTGACCATCACAGGAAATTAGCTGCACTTCAAACAGCGGTACACCATCCAGCACCATTCCAAATAAGGTATACGGAATTGAAAAATGAAATGGCCGAATACCCGGATATACCAATATACAGACCTTGGGGCATAGCATGGCGGGCTCTGATATGGGAAGTGAATATGCCTATTGTCGCCGTATATTGTCTGCTGTGCCAGTGTAAGCAGAGACACACATTGGTAATGGGTTGCGAGTAACGGAGTATTTCTTCTGCTGGATAGCTGGCTGCGGGATGTTGCGACAGATTAATCTGCCGCAGCGTCACTACATATTCCATTTGAATACAATTGTTGCGCGTTATTCAGTGACAGTAGGCTGTTTCAGCCGGCTGACAGGCACTGGGATGGGGTCTGTGATGCTCGCAAAGAAATAGCCGCATAGCGAGTACCACTGCGCGGTCTGCGCGTTGTTCTGCCATAGCGTGAAATAGTTGTCCGCCGGACTTGCTGCGCCGAAATATTGCTGCGCCACGGCATGCGCAATTGTTTTATGGGCAAGGCGGTGGCCGAGGATCGGGATAACGATGAATAAAACCCAGCCCAGGTTGAGGCGGGCAGATGAATAATCGTTATTCGATGTTAATATCGCGCGCAGCAAAGGAGAAATGCGTGATGAAATGGAAATATGCGCTGGCATCGGTGGTGATGTTGCTGGTATTGATTGCAGGCGGCCACCTGCTCCGGCAGCAGATGCAAACATGGTCAGCCCAGCAGCCTTGGCGCCAGGCTTCGAAGCGCGATGAGAGTCGCCTTAGCGAGGCGATATTACAGCGTCAATCCGCCGTTGCCGTGACGGTGACTGGGCGCGTTGTCAAGCTGCTGACCGATGAGGGACCGCGCGCCAGCGGTGAGCCGCAGCGCTTCATGCTGGAGATCGGCAGCGGTCTGACATTGCCGGTGCAATATGGTGGGGGCAATGCCAGCCGCGTTGAAGGGCTGGAGTATGGTAGTCAGGTGACGGTCAGTGGTCGGTATGACTGGGATGCGCTGGGTGGGGTACTGTACTGTGCGACATCGGTGTCGGCGCCAGGCTGGCTCGAATTTCATGGCCGACGTTATCCTGCTGCGGCCGTGCAATAAACACGGGCCGCAAATGGGCCCGTGTGAGGCAGCGCTTAACGCTTAACCCGCAAGGCGCTGGGCGATGGCCGCCACGCGTGCACCATACAACCGTGCCGTTTCGACATCCCCGCTGGGGATTGCATCGGCGCCGGCATCTGACGGTGACTGGATCAATGCCCCCACTGACCCACCGAGGTTATTGATATCGCTGCGCGAGGCGGCCAGGGTGTTGGCTGGCGGTAAGCCCAGGCTAACCCAGATGCCGCCATGCTGTGACGCCAGTGTCTGCAGATAGATCATGGTGACTTGTTTGTCGCCGTTGAGGCTGGCGCTGTTGACGAAGCCGCCAAACACCTTGTCTTTCCAACCCTGGGTGAACCAGATCTTCGAGGTGGCATCGGCAAACTTCTTGAACTGCCAGGGCACCGAGCCCATGTAGGTCGGTGCGCCGAATATGATGGCATCGGCGTCATTGAGCGTCTGCCAGCCGGCTTCGCTGACGTCGCCCTGGTTATCGATCGCCACCAGGGTGGCCTTGGCGCTGGCGGCGACCTGTTCGGCAATGTAGTGGGTATGGCCATAGCCGGAGTAATAGACAACTGCGATCTTGCTCATTGCATTCCCCTTGTGATCATCTGGTAGTGACAGAAAACCATGGCGCCTCGGGCGCCAGCGTTTTGATTATGCGCGTTACCCTGGCCGTTGGAAACGCACCGTCCGGTTATTTAGCCGCGGTCGCACTCGGCCGCGTGGATGACAGGGCATCAGGCGTGATCCATGACGCAGACCAGCACGCTGCAGGGGGTTTGGGCGAGCAGCGATTGTCCCACTGAGCCGCGCCACCAGCGGGCCAGCGTACTTTGCTCACGGTGGCCGACGACGATCAGATCGGCGTTGATGTCGCGCGCCACGGCGGCGATCTCCTCGACCGCCTGACCACGACACAACCGGGTTTCGACCTCCAGCCCCCGCTCGAGCAGGCAACGTTTGCCTTCGCTCAGCGTTAGTTCGACCTCCTGCAATTGCTGGGCGATCAGCTCACCGGAAGGGTAAACCGATTCGGCCAACAGCAGATCGGCTGCGTTGGCGATGACGGCAACCAGATAGACGCGGGCTTGGCAACGGGAGGCCAATTCGGCGCCTTGCTGCAATGCGGCCCGGCCATCGCGGCTGCCGTCATAGGCTAATACCATGCGTTGATACATAGATCCCCCTGCGTCATCTGTTGCTGATCCTGATATTGGGGATATCACGATTTGCTGGCGGGCTCGAATGTCCTGATGGCTGATTGACACCTCTTTCACAGTTTTAGGTTGCGGTGACGGGAAAAGCGGGCGGGCAAAAAACCGGGTCCCGGCGTGACCGGGACCGGCGGGACGGGATTAAAGCAGGAAATCGTTCAGCGATTTACCTTGTTGTTCAATGGCGCGACGGATGGGCGTCGGCTGACGGCCTTGGCCAGTCCAGGTGCGCTCGATACCCTCATCATCGGTATAACGATATTTTGCCGGGCGTGGTGCCCGCTTGCCAGTCGGGGCAACGGGAGCCGAAGTGTCCAGTAATTCGCCGACATCAATACCATCGGCTTGCATCATGTCGATATATTTGCGGATTTTTTCGGCGTGTTCTTGTTGTGCTTTTTGTTCCTGTTCTTTTTGACCGCGTAATTCTTCAATCACGCTGCCGAGTTTGGCGAGGCCTTCTTCCAATTGTTCCAGCGTCAGGTCGCGGGCTGCGGCTTTCAGGCTGCGCAAATTCAACAGCACCTTGATAAAATCTGACATTGTTATTCCTTTGATTAAGTTAAAATGAGGCGATGCAACCTGAATCAGGTTATCCAGTTCGATTCTAGGGTTGCTAAAATAAGAATTCAATATTGCTGTATTATATTCAGTGGCCTATTCACTGGTTGGAATTATGTTTTTGTGATGTTCATGGCATTTTAGTTAATGAATAAAAGAGGAATTCAACGCGATTGCAGTGCGTTAATTATTGGCGAAATCAATTTATTTAATTCCCCAGCATGACGAGATGGAAATAGGGTGAAAATGTGGCAGCTAGACTCTAATTGATTGATTTATATGTGGTTAGTTAATTCATGCCGTGGCGGTTTGTCCGCGGTCATGTTCGCTGCTGGCTGTTTGATTTTGCCGTGACCACGCTTGTCGGCACGGCAGTGCAAAAAGAAAATCGCTTATACGTTTGCCGGGCTGCCATTTGATGCCGCGCGCCTCAATCCCTGGGTGGCTATGGTTAGCCAATATGGTGGTGTGTAAAACGGTGCGCCCGCGGATGACCACCATATCGTTTGCGCCGGCCGTGATATTAATGGGGGAAAGCCAGCACCAGGTCATTCAACGCGGTGAAGCGGGGTGGATTAATTGCCTGGCCAAAATTGCTGGGCGCAGGAAATAAAGTCCTAACGGAAAATGTGGACGGCGTACGACTTTATGTAAGTAGCGGGTTATTAGCCGTGGGGTCATGTTATGAATGACCGGTAGCGAATGGCGTCGCATTTTTATTTTCCAGGCGACTCCCAACAGAATCAGCGGGCACGGATAACGGTGCTCGTTAGCGGGTGCTTTATTAGTTGTCGGGTAGGTCGTGGATATTTTTCACCCGCAGCGATGTACACGCGTGAAATATTGGGATGGGCGAATAACAGCGTTGAAAGTCGAGGCGGTTCGCGCCATGACGGGGCGCCATTGAATGTATCCGGCATGGCTGAGGAGCGTGCGCGGGCTCTGAGGATGGGGCTAGCGTTGGCGACTCACTGTCGATACGTGCTGAGCTGCCGTAGCCGCTTCGCCCGTTGTCCGCTGCCGGTTGTCGGGCATTGCTTGGCGCGTAGCAAGGACGGGGATTAGGTCTTATCGCACCTGCTGGCATCGGCGGCGGATGGCAGTCGCCACTCGGCCGCCTGCGCGATCGGCATGGGGCGCGCAAACACATAACCCTGGATCAGATCCACGCCTAACTCTGCCAGTAATCGAACCTGCTCTTGGGTCTCGACCCCTTCGGCGATCATCTGCATCCCCGTTTGATGCCCAAACGAGACGATACCGTGCAGCAGGGGTTGCTCACCCTGGGGGGCGAGGTGATCAACGAACATCTTGTCAATCTTGAACTGTTGCAGGCCCAGGCGCTGCAGATAGGCAAAGCCGCTATAACCGGTGCCAAAATCATCCAGTTTGAACGCGTAGCCGTGCTGACGCAGGATCGAGAGCTGGCTGAGCGCTCGATCCAGGTGGTGGATTGGCTTGCGCTCGGTCAATTCAAAGCAGAGGCGGTGCGGGGCTGGCCAGTGGTGTTTCTCCAGTAGTTGCACCAGCGCCGGGCCCTCGACATGGATCGCCGAGATGTTGACACTGATCCAGGTGTCGGCCGGAAGTCGGGGTAAATCGCGCAACACCTGAGCCAGCAGTTGCTCTGTCATCGGCAGGATCAACTGACTGCTTTCGGCGAAATCAATGAAGTCAGCCGGAGAGATCCAGTTGCGGCCATGTTCATGCCAGCGGATCAGCACCTCGTAGCCGACAATCTGCTGCTTTCGGGCATCGACTACGGGTTGATAAAACGGCACGAATTCCTGGCGCTGCAGTGCGCGGTATAAACGTTGTGGCATGGCATGATGCTGTCGTAACCACCGTTGATACATCCAAACCAAACCTAGGCTGACGAGCAGGAGCAATGGACTGCCCCAGTACAGCAATCTGAGCCGCCAGTAGTTCGTCAACTTGCGGCCAGCCCACAACTCTTGGACCACATGATTCTGTAAGTCGTTAAAACGAAGGCGCTGCGCCTGCACTTCTTCAGGAATGTGAGGGTCGCCAAATTGATTAATCATCCCGGAGGGTTGATGCAGGCTGATACCGTATAGGCAGTTGGTGCAGGTATCCTGCAGCGCCATTTCCATCCAACCGCTGTTGAGTATCCAATAGACCATGTTGCTGCCCTGATTATGCAACACCACAAGCTCCTGGCGGCTGCCAAACAGGGCCGCGGTTGTGGTGATGTGAAAGCCGTCGGCGAGCGCGTGCTGGCTCAGCAGGGGGGGAAACCGTGATTGGCCGACGGAGGAACAGCGACTTCCGTCTTTGCCCATGATACCGATCACTCGGATATAGAGGTTTTGATGCTCAGGTGCGCGCAAGAGACGCATATCTTCGCCACCACAATTGTATTGGATGCGAGGTAACAACTGCTTGATGCTGGCATCAAGCAGTTGACGTCGAGTTTCATAGCTACTGGTTAGGGCAGCCATGCTGGCGGTGAGGGTGTGGTTTGCTGCGAAGTGGGTCAGGCTGGGTAATAACAATATCCCCAGTAATAACGGCAGCAGAAACAGACCGAACGTGATCAGGTGGCGATGTTGCGGTATATCTGATCGATTTTTATGCATTTTCAATTAGATACCCTCTTACAGCCGGTCCTGGATTATAAGCTCAGATCGACCTTAAATACTGGTATGCAACATAAATAGCGTGAGATGAAGCCGTTATCCTTGGCACCATAAAGCAACAGATTAAACGGCGCATCAACCAAAGTGTGATTGGGCTTGGCGGCTGGTAGCGGCATGCTAGATTGCCGGTGAGACGGGGAGTGCCCCAATGATGGAGTACAAAGTTATGCCGAACAGCACAGCGATCGCCTGGTTATTGGTCATGGGAACCATGTCCGGCTCTGCATGGGCCAGTCAGGATTTGAATACGGCATTGGGTGGTGGTGCGGCCGGCGTGGCCGGATCCATTATCGGTAAGCAATTCGGTGGCCAGACGGGAGCCTTGGCTGGTGCTGCCATCGGTGGTGCGGTCGGCAGTGCCGCAACCACGCGCCACGGCAAACGTAATGAGGCGGCACTAGGGGGGGCCATCGGCGCTCTTAGCGGTGCCGCCATCGGTCAGCAGGTAGGGGGCGATAATGGCCAACTGATTGGTGCCGGGATCGGCGGTGCCGCCGGCGGGGTGCTGGGGGGGCATACCGGTGGCGGATCGGGTCACGGTTCTGGCTACCAATCGGATGAGGAGTATGGCCGTCCGCACGATCATGGTTGGCATGGACACCGCAGACCTCATGACGACTGGCGCCCAGCGAACGAGTGGCGGCCGGGCCCCCATCACCATGGCCATCATCGCTAAACTGTTTATCCTGCCGTCTTGGCCGCCAGCAGCGTCCAAGACGCGAACCGGCGGCCAAGACGGAATTTCCAGTGGCCAGCGCTAGCCACATCAGTCAGAACCGCGTGACGATTGCCTACTTTGCGCCACCTTTGACGTATTCAGGTGGCCTCTGTTTTTAAGCCATTGAAATCAAACACTATGCATCTTGGCACGCGGTATGCGATAGACGCGTATCGTTCACGCTCATCAAGGAGAGCCAGATGCCAACACCGTGCTATATCGCAATTCAAGGCAAGAGCCAGGGCAACATCACTGCCGGCGCGTTTACGGCCGACTCTGTCGGTAACATCTATGTGCAGGGCCACGAAGACGAGATGCTGGTGCAGGCATTCGAACATGCCGTGACCGTGCCCACCGATCCACAGTCTGGCCAACCCGCCGGGCAACGAGCCCATCGCCCATTTCGTTTTACCGTCGCGTTAAATAAGGCGGTGCCGCTGCTTTACAACGCGCTGGCATCCGGGGAGATGTTGCCCAAGGTTGTGCTGCGTTGGTTTCGGACCTCGGTCGAGGGGCGCCAGGAGCACTTCTTCACGACGGCGCTGACGGACGCCACGATAGTGGATATTCAGTGTCTGATGCCGCATTGCCAGGATCAGGCCAAGGCGGAGTTTACTCAACTGGTGCAGGTGTCGTTATCCTATCGGCGCATTGACTGGGAGCATCTGGTGGCCGGCACGTCGGGAGCGGATGACTGGCGCACCCCGCTCGAGGCCTAGCTACACTATGGCCGCCGTAGCCTGTCGTGGTGATTGGGGCAGTGGGCATGATGGGTATCCGGCAACCCGGATCCTGACCGCCAGTGCCGATGTCTGGATCCGGCAGCGACCCGTTGCCCGGGTGGGGGACCAACTGCTGCCGCATCGCAAGGCCAAACGCCCGTTGCATCGGCGCAGCATTGCCAGTGGTGCCAGCCATGTCCTGGTCAATGGCCGGCCGTTGGCCCATGCTGGCAGTCGGGTCGATTGTGGTGGACAGCTCCTGGCTCTGGGCTTTGTGGAGGTAGGATGACTTTTCGCTCGGGGCTCTCTTTTCAGTTGGAGATTGGCGGTGAGCCAGCGGCCGATTGGCAGCTGGTTTCGCTGCGCGGCAGCGAACGTCTCTCCACGCCAGCGCAGTGGACATGGTTGATTGCCGGTCATGATACGGTTGCGGAACCGCGAACCTGGCTTGGACGTCAGGTCCGCCTGCAATGCTATCGCGAAGGGGTTGTACAGCGCCGTCTGGGTGGGGAAATTGCCGCACTCAGCCGCTTGCCGGCCGGGCGACAGCGCACGCGCTGGCAATTGCAAATTACCGATCCGATCAGCCGTCTGGCGCTACGTAGCCAATGCCGCATCTACCAACAGACCGATATGCGGCAGATAGTCCAGCGTCTGTTGCAAGAGCATGGGTTGCCCAGTGCGCTGTTTTCGCTGCGTCGGCCACTTCGGCCCCGTGAGTACTGCGTGCAATATCACGAGACCGATCTGGCATTTTTGCAGCGGCTGCTCAGTGAAGAGGGGTGTTTCTTTTTCCATGACTGGGAGCAGCCGGCTCGGCCGCTGCGGATTTGCGATCACTGCGATGACCTGGTCGACACGGGCACACTGCAATTTAATGCGCATCCCCACGATTGGGACAGTGCCGGTTATTTGTCGCAGATGCAGCATTGCTGGCAGCAGACGGCGGATGGTGTCCAGCTGCGACACTATCACTTCCTCACCCCGGCCGCCGAGCTTGAGACCAGGCAGGGCGAGCCGAATTCCGTTCGTCAGCGGCAGCTTTATCCGGGCTGGCCAGCGGATGGACACATGGCTCAGCGCCTATGCCTACTCACATATCGAGCCGAACAGCTGAGTGCCGAGACCTGTCAGGGTCGCTCCACAGAGATGGGATTGCGGCTCGGGGGGCGTTTTACCCTGCAACAGCCGGCGGTGCCGGATGCAGATTGGCAACCGGTGTCCATCGAACACAGCGCCAGCCAGGCTGCGGCGCTGGAGGAAGAGCCGCATGACGGCACCACTGAATACCATAACGCGTTTACGCTGCTGCCGGCTAACACGGTTCCCGTCTGCTCACCTCTGCCGCGGCCGCGTATTGATGGCCCACAGAGTGCGCGTGTCGTAGGGCCGCAGGGTGAGAGTGTGTATTGCGATGCATATGGACGTATCAAGGTGCAGTTTTATTGGGATCAAGCTGGTCAATTTGACGACCACAGCTCCTGTTGGCTACGTGTCATGCAGGCATCTGCAGGTGATGGCTTTGGCCTGTTAGTGCTACCGCGGGTTGGACAGGAGGTGTTGGTACAGTTTATCGATGGCAATCCCGATGCGCCCGTGGTGATCGGCTGTGTCTACGATGCATTGCATCCGTTGCCCTATGCGCTGCCGGAAGCCAAGACGCGGACGGTACTGCGTGGCCGTTCTGTGGGGGCCACCAGCGGTTACAATGAACTGAGCATGGAGGATAAAGCTGGCATTGAAGAGATACGCCTGATAGCACAACGCGATCTGGATATAGCGGTTAAACATTCGCTAAGACGGCAGATTGGTCTCGATGAATCCAGTCATATCGCCGGTGATAGCAAGCTGCACATTGGTGGTGATCAGCACTGGCGGGTGGCTGGTAATGTCAGAGCCCATGTCACAGGAGCATATCACCAGTCATTGGCCGGTGACTGGGTGCAGCATACTGCCGGGGATTGCTTTCACAATTGTGATGGCCGCATGACCAGCCAGAGTCGCGACGAGATCCGACTCGAATCGGCCGAGGCGATCACCTTACGTGTAGGTGACAGTTTCCTTCGTCTCGATCACAGTGGCATCACGCTGGTGGGGTCACGGATCCGCCTCAATTCAGGGGGGCAGTTGGCGCCAGCACTAACGGCCGAGCTGGTACAGCCGTTAGCACCGGATGGCGTGGCGGTACCAGAGTTGGCGTCCCCTCAGCTTTGGCAACCCGATGTGAGTCAGCAGATCCGCCGTTGCTTGCAACAGACGCCATATCTGTTTTCGTGTTAGGCCAAGTTGGAGAATTTGTCGCTGCGTTGCTGAAACTCGCTCAGATCGCCGATGTGGGTACCTTCCTCAATACGTTCGGAGTCGGCATGGGCGTCCCCATAGCTGCACAGGATCAGTCGGTCAGACTGTTGACTCCGTAATGAACGCAAGAAGCGGATTAATTCGGCGCGCGTCATGTGCCGGACCACATCGGCAACACGTTCACGCTGGCTGAACAGAAAATCGCGACTGCCGATACTGACCCACAGCCGCTGGCTGCGGGTGCGTTGATTGGCATCTTTTTCCAGCAGTTGATTCAATAGTCCCTGTTTGCTCTCTTGCCAGGTCTGTTCATTGAGCTCCATCAGTTGCAGATAAAAGTCATCAATAAACAACTCAATCGCATCAAGCAGGGCGCGCGGGCCGGCAACGGGCGACTGCACATACAAGATCAGCCCAGGATGACGATTCAACGGCAAATTGCCGGTGCCGACCACATAACCGAGTTGTTGGCGGGTTCGGAGCTCGTGGAAAAAATGTGAAGAGAGCAGGTGATTGGCCAATGTAAAGCAGGCGATGTCCTCAGGTTGGGTGCCGCTGGATTGGTAGTAAACCAGTACCGCAGAGTCCGCATGGGCGCAGGGTCGCTCGCAAATGAAGGTTCCTTGCTGGGCAATGTTGATCAACTGACGTCGAGTTTCACGGCTAGGCAGACTTAACGGCGTTAGTTCGTGTTCCAGCAGGCCGGCTATTTTTCTGACATCTTCTTCTAACCAATCACCGTGGGCTAGAACTTCCAGATGGACTGCCTTATACAGTTGGCGCACAAATTCCGGCAACTCCTGGTGACTGACGCTTTGTAGATAGGGAATCAACAGTTCGACTGGCGGGTTATTTGGCTGCAGTACGCTGGTCAGGTGCGAGAACAGCTGCGAGATCGGCCGTCCTTTGTTCTGATTTTGCCAATTTTGCAGTAATTGCTGACGGATAATGGCAAATCGAGTGGGATCGACGCGCCCAAAGGTGCGATTTTTCAATATCAGTTCCAGCAGGCGTGGGAGACGGCTGCTAAAACCTGACAGTTGCAGCGTATACCCCCCCTGATGGGCATAGATATCGTAACTGAGTCCGGCAATTTCAGCAGGATAGGTCAGCTCATTGAGATGATCGATCAGCAATTCGACCGTCAGCCGCATCAGGGCAATGTGGCGCGGAGAGCGCACCGCATGCTCACTGTCGACAGCGATGTAGAGTGAACCCTTGGGAACTGGGTATTCTGCGTCATGCAGATGCCACACCCGGATCCCGCTGCGGTCAATCAAACACTGTGGAATGGCATGGACATGTTGTACGGGATGCGCTTGCGGCCGATCACAGATGAACGGATTGGGCTCGGGTAATAGCAGCTGAGGCGAGGGCGCGGCCTCACGCCAGCGCCGCAGCCAGACACTTTCGATAGGGTCGACCTGATATGGCGTATCATACCAGCGCGCGGTGCGGTTAGTGGCGATACCAGGTGCGGCCAGTTGAATGCGCATATTATCAGGCACCATATAATCGAGCATGGCGTGAATTTCGGCCGGATTAAACCACTCCATCAGATAGTCACCGCTGACGATATGTTCTGGAGCGTAATGATGCATATTGACCGCTAGATGAGCGACATTATCGATGGGGCGACTGCCTTCTTGATAACGATATAGCAGATCGAGGACCGAACGTTTTTCCTGATAGCGCCATGCTTCAACGCCCTGTTCACGTATCAGTGCCAGATAGGCGAACAACTGCTCTATGATGCTGTTTTCATGATGCAGCCCTTCAGGGGTGAGTCCGAAGCTGACAGCAAAGTCCTTGAAATTACTACCCCCAACCCCACTGCCTGCGGAGAGGGTGTTGATCCAGCCCTGGTTGCGCAGCCAGGCATAAAGACTGCCTTTACCCTCATAACCGAGCAGGTGGCTTAGAAACGTCAGTGGCTTGGTGCGATAGAAGCCATCAATACCCGGCAATGCAAAGGTCACCACGAGTTTGCGGCTTTCACGCACCGGCTGGATCTGGATGCGGATGGCCAGATCCTGTGGTCGATAGAGGGGGATCGTTATCTCTGGTTGCGGCAAAGATCGGCAGGGGATCGCCGAAAAGAACTCCAGCGCCCATTGCCTGAGACGGGCCAACGGTTGAGAGGAGTGGATCACCAGCGTCATCCGTTCGGCACTGTATTGCTGCTGATAAAACGCCAGCAATTCATCTCGAATTACGCTATCGGCACGATCACCAAGCGTATCCCAGTTTCCAACCGAAAATTTAGCAAAAGGGTGATCGGGATTAACTGTCTCTTTATGTACCTGGTAACTGCGACGGACGTCATCCGTCAATTTGAGCCGGTATTCGGAGTCGATGGCATTGCGCTCTTTGTCAACTAACGCAGGATCGAGCGTTGGACAGATGAAAAACTGCGAGAAACGGTGCAAGCCTTCTGCGAAGGCATGGTGCCGGATATCGAAGTAGTAGTTGGTGAATTCCGTACCCGTCCACGCGTTATTACTGCCACCATGACGCGAAATGAACGCTTGATATTCACCGGCGTCCGGGTAGCGCTCCGTGCCTAGAAACAACATGTGTTCAAGAAAATGTGCCATCCCGAGCCTATCAGGCGGATCTTGAAAATGGCCCACATTGACTGCCAACGCTGCCGCGGATTTTTCGCAGCGGGCATCTTCGATCAGTAATACACGGAGCTGGTTCTCAAGCGTCAGGTATTCGTAGGTACGGTGATCATTCGGGCTGTGTTGAATCGAAAGATGCGAGGCTTCAGAAACCATGGATAGGCTCATTTTATTGATCTGCAAGGTTATTATTGACTGGCTAGCCAGTGGGTGCAAACCGTATTTCTGCCGTTATCCCATTGTGGCTATCCTGCCAACTCAGTAAACTCGCGATGTTGTGAATACGCTTTGGGAACAGGTGTAGATGAAAGTCGTAATAATGCGTCATGGTGATGCAGTATTGGGCGCCGATCACGATGCCAGCCGTGCGCTGACAGCATTGGGGCGCCAGCAATCACGCGCCATGGCGCTTTGGTTGCAGCCGCAGATGACAGGGCCGGTACGCGTGCTGGTGAGTCCCTATCTGCGGGCACAGCAAACATGGCAGACCATTGCTGAGCTGTTTCCGGACGCGATGATGCAGACCATGGATGATCTGGTTCCACATGGTGATGCCTCAGCGCTTACAGATTATCTGTATGCTCTTGAATCCGAAACCCAGCAGTGTCTGGTAATCAGCCATTTACCGTTGGTAGGTTATCTGGTGGCTAATCTGGTGCCAGGGGTCATGCCCCCGATGTTCGTGACGTCGGCGATGGCGGCAGTCGAGTTGGAGCAAGGGAGAGGGAGCTTGTTGTGGCAACAGTCGCCGCAACGGCTATAAGAACTGTGATCTCACCCAGTGTTGTGGAATATTCCACTGTAACAGTGTGATGTAACAGACATTAATCGCAGTTTATTGGAACTTTTTCGCGTATGCTGATGTCTACTTTCATGTGGCACACGAAAGGGATCCTAATAATGAGAATCTTCAAAAAATACTTGCCGTTAATGATCGCCAAGTATGTGAAAACGTTTTTCAAGGGGCGTCTGTATATCCACGGACGGGGTGGATATGAATTTGAAGGTGGTCAACTGAAGCTGCCTAAAGAGGCGGATACGTTGCACAAGACCACCGTCAGTGAAGTCAACACCACGATTTCCCAGTTGTCCAAGGCGGCGTGAAATCCTGCCCTTGGCTGGATGAACAAATAAAAAGGGCTGTCAATGACAGCCCTTTTTACCATATATCAGATCGTTGCCCAGTGGGTTAAAACCAGAGGCTGATCATCAAGGCTCCTGCCAATGTCAGCATGACGTTCGCGACGGCATAAGTGCCGGCATAACCTAATGCAGGTATAGAGCTATCGGCGAGGTGATTGACGACCTCCATTGCGGGTGCCGAGGTGCGAGCCCCGGTAATGGCGCCAAGCAAGAGTGCTGGGTTCATCTTTAGAACATGAATGCCGAACAAGTAGCCTACCAAAACTGGGATGATGGCCACCAGGGCACCCACCACCAGTACTATCCAGCCGGTATCATTCAGGTGGCTGGCGAGGCCGGTTCCGGCCTTGAGGCCAATACTGGCCATAAACAGAGCCAGCCCCAGATCCTTGATAAAGCGCAACACGCCTGGCGGTATGTAACCCATGGTTGGATGGGTCGATCCTAGGTAACCCATCAAGATACCGCCGAACAACAGGCCGACGGCATTGCCCAGTCCGAACTGAAAATGGCCAAACACCAGTGAGATGCTACCGATTAATAAGCCACAAATGAAAAACGCGCTGAAAGCAACCAGATCCGAAGCTTGGCTGTGGATGCTGATAAAACCGATGCGGCTAGCCAAGCGTTCCAGGCGATGGCGCTCACCACTGATCTGTAGAACATCCCCTTTTTGCAGCATGATGTTCCGATCCAGGGGCATTTCGATTTGTGAGCGCACGATGCTGTTCAAAAAACAGCCTTTGCCTGTGAGATTCAGTTCCACCAGATAACGACCAACGTAATTATCGTTTTTAACCACTATCTCTTCGGTGACAATTTGCAGATCCAGCAGATCGCGATCAAACACCTCCTTGCCGGTACGGTAGCTCAGGTCGAGTTTTTCATGGCTTTCCGGATAACCTAATAGCGCTATATCATCCCCTTCCTGCAAAACGGTATTGCCATCGGGACTGGCGACTATGATGCCATTGCGTCGCAAACGTTCGACATAACAGCCTGTGTGTGGATAGATGCCGGTTTCGCGTAGTGAGCGGCCATCTATCCAACGCGCCATCTCCGGACCAACCCGGTAAGCCCGGATAATCGGTAAATAGGTTTTGCTTTGTCCGCCACCCAAACCACGCTCTCGCGCAATTTTGTGGCTTTCGGCGCGCAGATCGAGACCGAACAGGGAAGGGAGGTAGCGTACAAGTATGATGAGTCCGATCAAGCCGATCATATAGGTCAGCGCATAACCGACACTCATGTTATCGAGCATGGCGCTGATGCTGGCATTATGCGGTAAGGTCAGGTAGCCACTTTGCAAACTATCTTGTGCCCCGACCAGCGCCGGTGTTGAGGTCAGCGCACCGGCCAGAATGCCGGCCGCCAGACCAGGCCCCAGATCAAACAGCGACGCAAACAGATAGGTCAACAGCATCGCGGTCGCGAGAATGACCAGCGACAGGCTGATATAACGCAGGCCATCCCGCAGAAAAACACTAAAAAAATGCGGCCCGGCTTCTACCCCGACCGCGAAGATGAACATCATAAACGCAATATTGCCGGCGGCTGGATTGATGGTAAAACCCAGGTGTCCAAACAGCAGCGCACTGCTCATGACGCCGACTGTATTACCAAGTTGGAAATTTCCGAGTCGGACTTTGCCCAGCAACAGCCCAAAAACCAGCACCATGAAAATCAGCATGACGTCGTTTATATGGAGCATGTTACCAATATCAAGAATCATGTTATGGAGATTAAGTGGATAGATATGCTGCTAATTATGCTTGATGGTAGTTAATTAAAGAAGATGACAGCGCAACTAAAACTGCATCTATCTGTAGATTCGGAGCCGGTATACTGCACCTCCCGTTTAGATAACCTCTGGCAACGATGAGAACGACACCTCGCTCCGATTTGGCCGTACGCTTCATGGCGCTTGATACACAGCTCATGCGTTATCGGGCTTTTTGGCAATGCCAGCCTTTTCACTGGCATGACGTGTGCTGGCGTAATCAACATCCTGATTTGTGTGCTGCGCTGGATCAGCTGAGCCTGCCTCAACTGCTTGATGATGAGGATATGACCACGCGGGCTCGCTGGCTGGCTCCCTGGCTAGCAGATGCTGAGCAGGTGCAGCGCCTTACGTACCTACCGCGATTGCAGCCGCAACTGACGGAACTGCCGGCTGGGTTATCAACATTCGTGCCGGGACGGAAGTGGCAGCAGATTCGTTGCTTCGAGGCGGCCACGGCCGATTACGCGTTACCTTTTATGGAATGGTGCGCCGGAAAAGGACATCTGGGGCGACTGTTGGGATGGCGTCGGCAGCAACCGGTTGTAGCGTTGGAATGGCAGCGGGAGTTGTGCCAGGTCGGACAGACGTTGGCGCGAAGAAGCCACGTCGATCAGCAGTTTGTTTGTGCCGATGTCTTGGCTGAAGAATCGAACCATTATCTATGCCAACAGCAGCATGCCGTTGCACTGCACGCCTGTGATGATCTGCATGTAGCCCTGCTGGAGCGAGGTGTCGCTGCGGGGGTCAGTGCCATTACGCTCTCGCCATGTTGTTATCACCTCTCCCGCCAACAGCCGTATCGCCCGCTGTCGGTACTCGCCCAGGCGAGCAAGTTGCAGCTGACGCGGAGTGATTTACGCCTTGCTGTGCAAGAGACGGTGACGGCCGGCGCTCGTGAACGGCGGTTACGAAACACTGAACTGACATGGCGCCTGGCATTTGATCTGTTGCAACGCAGGCTCCGTGATCAGGATAACTATCTGCCATTACCCGCGATTCCACGCCATCTGCTCAGTGGGGACTACCGTGTCTTTGTCGATTGGGCATTGGAACTGAAGGGGTTACTGCATGCGAAACCGGATACCGACGCCGTGGCGAAATCGCTGGTGGACGGGGCCGGGCGTTTACCTGTGGTGGCACGAATGGAATGGGTGCGTCAGCTATTTCGCCGCCCATTGGAGTTATGGCTGGTTCTGGACCGTGCCTGTTATCTGGAAGAGCAAGGTTATGATGTCAAGGTCAGCGAGTTTTGTGCGCGCACCCTGACACCACGCAATCTGTTGATTGAGGCTCGACGTCGTCACTAAATGATGGTCACTAGCGGTGTGGAATGGCTGCTGGGTCGCTTTGTTCTATCAACACCAGCAAAGCGGCATCGCCGCCCCATTCCCGTGGCGCCTGGTGGAAGGCTTCGACGAGAGGATGTTGTGCTAGCCAGCGCGGAACCTGCTTCTTCAGAATGTTCTGGCCGTGGCCATGCATCACACAGGCACAACGGATCTGTTCGCGACGGCAGGCTTCCAGCAGTGCAGCGAGTTCGAGTTTTGCCTGTTGCTGACTTAAACCATGCAGATCAAGCAACATATCCGGGTAGTAGTCACCGCGCCGCAGCTTTTTGACTTCGTAGCTGGAGACATCACTTCGCACATAACGCATCGGCCCCTCTTCGTCGAGATAGGGAATAAACTCGTCGGAAAAATAGTGGCCGACGCCCAGGTTTTCGCGGACTTCGCGCTGCAGTGCTTTCTGCTTGACCGTCCTGTGGACGGGACTTATGGTATCCTGCTTTATTTGACGGGTACCGGCTACGGCGTCGCGAAACAGGGCGAGATCCTGTTCATCGAGCGTGCTGTTTTTCTTCATTAATCAGGTACCTGTATAACTCATGGACACATGAGCCGATTCTACTCGACCCGGAGGCGGTTTTGGAAAAGATAATCATCGACGAGGCAGTCAACGAGCTGGTGACGGTCAATGACCTGATGCGCTGGGCCGTTTCTCGTTTCAATGAGGCCGGGCTGTTTTATGGCCATGGGACGGATAATGCCTGGGATGAGGCGGTGCAATTGGTTTTACCCGCATTGCATCTGCCGCCCTATATCAGCGAGGAGATCCGGTCGTCACGTTTGACCCACTCCGAACGTCAACTTATCGCCGAGCTGGTCTACCGGCGGGTGGATGAACGGATCCCGGCCCCCTATCTGACCAACAAAGCATGGTTTTGCGGTCTTGAATTTTATGTCGATGAACGGGTTATCGTTCCGCGCTCGCCGATTGGCGAATTGATTAGCCAACGTTTCGCGCCTTGGCTGCAACAGGAACCTACCCGGGTGATGGATATGTGCACGGGGTCAGGTTGTATCGCGATAGCGCTGGCGCAAGCCTTCCCTGAGGCCGAGGTTGATGCCATCGATATCTCGCCAGATGCGTTGGATGTTACCCAGATCAATATCGACATGTATGGGTTGGAGCAGCAAGTGATTCCGATGCGCTCTGATCTGTTTTCGGCGCTGCCGGCTGGCGACAAATATGATCTGATCGTCTCCAATCCACCGTACGTAGATGCAGAGGACATGGCGGATCTGCCAGATGAATTTCATCATGAGCCAGAACTGGCCTTGGCGGCTGGCGACGATGGCCTGATTTTGGCAAAACGGATTCTGGCCCAGGCAGGGGATTTCCTGCATGAACATGGGGTACTGGTGGTTGAAGTGGGTAACAGTTATGTCCACCTTGAGGCTCAGTATCCGGATGTGCCATTCCGTTGGATTGAATTTCAACAGGGTGGACATGGTGTCTTTATGATGACCAAGGCCGAGCTGGATGCTGTGGCCGATCGTTTTGCTGCATACAGGAGTTGAGAACGTTATGGCAGGGAACAGCTTTGGACAACTTTTCCGGGTTTCTACCTTTGGCGAGAGCCATGGTCTGGCATTAGGGGCGGTCATTGACGGTTGCCCGCCGGGACTGGAATTAAATGAGGCCGATCTACAGCATGATCTGGATCGGCGGAAACCGGGAACCTCGCGCTTTACGACCCAGCGTCGTGAGGCTGATGAAGTGCGGATCTTGTCGGGTGTGTTCGAGGGCAAGACAACGGGAACCTCGATTGGCCTGTTGATTGAAAACACGGACCAACGTTCCAAGGATTATTCCGACATCCAGCACCTGTTTCGCCCGGGGCACGCAGACTACACCTATCACCAAAAGTACGGTGTGCGTGACTACCGTGGCGGTGGGCGCTCCTCGGCGCGTGAAACGGCGATGCGCGTGGCGGCCGGCGCGATTGCCAAGAAGTACTTGAAGCAGGTGTTTGGGATTGAGATTTTTGGGTATCTGACGCAACTTGGCCCGATTAAGGCCGAACGGTTTGAGCAGGATATCATTGAGACCAACCCCTTCTTCTTTGCCGATCCGGACAAGCTGGATGTGCTGGATGAATTCATGCGAGATCTGAAAAAAGAGGGTGATTCTATTGGGGCACGCCTGCAGGTCGTAGCACGTCATGTCCCTGTAGGCTTGGGCGAGCCGGTGTTCGACCGTCTGGATGCTGATATTGCCCATGCGATGATGGGGATCAATGCGGTCAAGGGGGTCGAGATCGGTGATGGCTTCGATGTGGTTGAGCAGCGAGGCTCTCAGCATCGAGATGAAATGACTCCCGAAGGGTTCCTCAGTAACCATGCTGGCGGCATTTTAGGCGGCATCAGCTCGGGTCAGGATATCGTCGTCAGCATGGCGCTGAAGCCAACATCCAGCATTACCGTGCCTGGTAAAACCATCACCACGGACGGCGCGGCGACTGAAATGATCACGCGTGGGCGTCATGATCCCTGTGTTGGTATTCGTGCCGTACCGATTGCTGAAGCCATGCTGGCCTTGGTGCTGATGGACCATTGTCTACGCCATCGCGCGCAAAACCAGGATGTGCAGACGCTAACCCCGAAGTTGAAGTAACCGATGCCGAGCAACATAAAAGGCCGTGTCATGACACGGCCTTTTTGATCTGAGCACCACGAGATGCGGTTGTCAGTTGGGGAGGTTATTCCTCAAGTTGTTTGTGCAGTTTGACTGCTTTTTGCTGGCTTTTGCGCAGACGCAGATTCAGCATTTCGACGCCCAATGAGAAGGCCATCGCAAAGTAGATGTAACCCTTGGGAATATGCAGATCAAACCCTTCGGCGATCAAGGCCACCCCCACCAGAATCAGGAACGCGAGGGCCAGCATCTTGATGGTCGGATGATCATCAACGAAGTCACCGATAGCTTTGGCGGCAAACATCATGATGCCAACGGCGATCATGATCGCAATCACCATGACCGGGACATGGCTGGCCATGCCGACGGCAGTAATGACCGAGTCGAGACTGAAGACAATATCCAGTATCGCGATCTGGATCAGGGTGGCGATGAAACCATGGCTGGCGACGTTGGCAGCGGACGTTGGCTCATCGTCACCTTCAAGCGAGCCGTGGATTTCGTGGGTACTCTTTGCCAGCAGGAATAGACCACCGATGATCAGGATCAAGTCTCGTCCTGAGATGGCCTCACCGAGAAGGGTGAAAAGCGGATTGGTCAGCCGCATCACCCACGCCAGTGACAGCAACAACATGATTCGGGTCAGCATGGCACCGGCCAGGCCGAGAACCCGAGCACGTTGTCGCTGGGCGGCTGGCAGTTTCCCCACCAGGATCGAGATGAAAATGATGTTATCGATACCGAGGACGATCTCCAGCAGCGTCAGTGTGGCTAACGCCATCCAGGCGCTGGGATCCAGTAACCATTCGAACATGAGGCTATCCTGTCTTTAAGTTGAGGGCTTTTCGATGCGGGCGCTAGTCTAGCAGCCCATTACCCGATCTTAAACTTTTCACCCTGCTGCAAGTTGTGAAAAAAAGTGTGCGGTTATCATGGCAGCTATGGCAAAAAAAGCGGCGCTGAGGCAGTATCTGCGCCTTCGTCGGGCTTATCGGCCGTGGCGATTGAACAAGCCTTATCCCTGGCCAGAAACAAGTGATCGAATAATGAACATACACGAATTTGAACAACTGCTGCTTGCCCAGATCGATGCCATTGTGGCGAAAGGTTCTGACGATGAACTGTTCGCCAGTGGTTACCTGCGTGGTCATATTTCGCTGGCGGTGGCCAATTGCGAAATCCATGGCAAGACGCTGGTCCGCGATGTCGAGATGAACGTGTTACGTAGTCTGCAACAGGCTTGTCTTAACGGCGAGCTCAACGATCAGGATCAGCGTCTGGTTGAGGAGATGTGGCAGCAACTACTGAAACAGGCGAAGAGTACGCTCGCAGCACAATGATGTTGTTGCATGATAAAACAGCGGGCCTTGGCCCGCTGTTTGTGTTTATAGCGCGTCTTCAGTCAGCCGGGCCATGGCCTGATCGGTGACGTCATAGATAAGAATCGCCAAATGCCGGATCTGGCCGGTGAAATCCGGTAACGGCATGATGGTGACATTCTGGTACATGTGTTCAGCTTCGCCGGTGATAGGGCGGTAGTTCGAGAATCGAAACAGGTAGGGGCGTTGTTCCCAACTGATGAATGCCTTGTTGTTCAGCGTGCGCACCATCGACAGTTTGCGCTCGAGCCAGGGGCGATCGAAGTCGGGGTATAACTCAAACAGGTTTTTGTCTTTAACTTGATAACTCAACTGACTGCTATGGCTCTCCATAAACCCGTTCCAGACTTGGATACGGTTCTCCTCATCCAGGATCACCAAGCCGACCTCCAGGTTCTGGATGATGGTCATCAACCAGTGAAACTCTCTGATCTCCATCGCCGGCTCCTCACATCAGGTGTTCGATTTTATGATTCATGAACTGGATAGAATCCTCGGTAAACAACAGTAACAGATCGCACTGAACCTGATGGTTGCGGATCTGGTAGTTGATTTCGATGGCCAAGGTGCGTTTCCAGCGATGCTTGTTGGCCTGAATCAGCTCCTCAATCGGCCTGTGCTGGCCAAGAACGCTGGGGTGGCCCTGGCTGAACGGCGTATCAAGCTGATTGGCAAAGCCCCGCAAGAAGGCACCGATCAGCACGTTGGACATGTCCATCAGCAATTCAAGCTCAATCGCGCGCGTCAGCGCGCCTTGATGCCCCATCAAACGCCCCAGGTCGGCGAAGCTGGAGTCGTGGAACAGCACCAGCGCTTCCCCGGCAATACCGGCGCCGATAAACCCCTGACACACGGCCGAGAGGGTATCTGTACCCGCCGCCGAATTGAGTGCCATATGCAGTTCACTGACTTCCAGCACGTTGACATTCGGGATCGGCAGAATCACGAAACCACCGAGCATGCGAGCCAGAAGATCAGCCGCTTGTCCCATGGCGACGTTGGCCAGCTCCTGGTAGACATCCCGGGCTTCGACCGTCAGGTTGACGCCCCCGGTATCGGGGCGTTCAAACAGCTCACCGGGTTGATAGAGACCCAGCCGGCGCAGCAGATGGCTAATCTGCTCACTGGTGCAGGGCTTTTTGATGAAATCCAGGGCGCCAAGCGCCATGACCTCGGCCCGCGCCTCGGGCTGTATATCCCCGGAAACGACCACGACACGACTGCGGATATTTTCGTTGCGCAGCGTGCGTAGCACCTGGTAGCCGTCCATCACCGGCATGGTTAGATCCAAAAACACCAGATCCCCGTGTCCACTGAGGATCTCTTCGACTCCTTGTTGGCCGTGTTCGGCAAAATGGAGGCTCACAGGCCAGTCCTCGGGCAGTGCCCGGGCCATCTGCTTACGGGCGAAGGCCGAGTCATCACAAATTAATACGTTCAAAACCGGCTTCCTCTAATCATTTATTTCACATTCAGTATATGAACAGTGGCGAGAAACTCCTGTCCAAAGAAACAACAATCGAAAGACTGTAACCGGTTAATGCGTGGAGCCTTGATTCCGGTCACGCTTTCACGGGCTTGGCGGCAAAGGCGTGGCTGGTATATTCGAGGATGCTAAAGGAGAAGATGATGAACAGTACGATTGAAACCTTACAACGGCACGCCTCGGTGCGTGCTTTTACTTCCCAAGCCATCAGTGAGGCACAACGTTCGGCCATCCTGGCGGCAGCCAGACAGACCTCAAGCTCCAGTTTCCTGCAGTTGGTGACCCTTATTCGGGTCACGGATCCGGCACTGCGCCAGCGCTTGGCGCTATTGGCAGGAGAGCAGGCCTATGTCGCCAGTGCCGCTGAATTCTGGGTCTTTTGTGCCGACTGGCAACGTAATCTACAAATCGCCCCAGATGCCAAGCTGGGCTTCGCCGAGCAACTGTTGATGGGGGCCGTCGACACCGCGCTGATGGCACAAAACGCGTTGACCGCAGCGGAGTCACTGGGGCTCGGTGGTGTTTTTATCGGAGGTTTGCGCAATAACCCGTCGGAGGTGACGGCTGCGCTGGGCCTGCCGCGGCATGTGTTGCCATTACTCGGTTTATGTTTGGGACACCCAGCGGTGCCCGTGGAGCAAAAACCGCGCTTGCCGGAAGCGCTGGTGGTGCACGAGAACCAGTACCGCCCGCTGGACCCTGTGGCACTGGCGCAGTATGACGCCCGAATGCTCGACTATTATGCCGGCCGTGGCAGCAACACTAAACAACAGAACTGGAGCGCGCAGATCCGTGCCATTCTGGCGAAGGAAAGTCGTCCGTTTATGCTGGATTATCTGCATGCACAAGGGTTTATTACCCGCTGATTAGCGTGCGCTTGGTCACATCCTCTGACAGGCGATCGGGATTCTGCTATCCTGCGTCGCCTGCTACCTGTCGGAGTTGGACATGCGCCCGTTTGCCTGGTTATCCCTGTTTCTTGTTGCCATTTATTTTGTCTATGGCGCCTATATCCCGTTCTGGTCTTTGTGGTTGGCGTCCCGAGATCTCAGTGCCGATCAGATTGGTTTATTGATCGGCGTCGGTCTGGCCATCCGCTTTGCCGGCCAGCTGTTGATCATGGGCAAGGCCAACCGCGCGAGTTTGCTGATCCCGACGTGCCGCTATCTGGCACTGGCCAGTGCGGCCTGTTTTGTGGGGTTTTATGGTGTATCGAGTTTCTGGTCGATCCTCGCGTTGATGCTGGTTGCCAACTTCATCTACCCCACATTGTTGCCGCTGAGTGAAGCCTTGGCCGCTCGCATGATGCTGCAAGTAAAACTGGATTATGGCCGGGTACGGTTATGGGGATCTGCGGCCTTTATTTTAGGCTCCATGGTGGTGGGGGCACTGGTCAAGCACAGTGGCCCAGATTGGGTATTGCATACCATGATCATCGGCCTGCTGGCGTTGATACTCTGCACCTGGTTGCCCATGGTGCCGGCACCTCAAGATGCATCAGCCAGTGGCCATAAAGTCGGCTTCTGGTCATTGCTGCGTAACAAGCCGTTTTTGCTGTTTTTGCTGGTGGTTTCGTTGCTGCAGGGCAGTCATGCCGCCTATTACGGCTTCAGCGCCCTGTATTGGGAACAACACGGCTATGCAACGAATGTGATTGGCTATTTGTGGGCCAGTGGTGTGGTGGCCGAGATCGTGATGTTTGCCGTCAGCAAACGTCTGTTACGGGGTCTGAGCTATCAGCAGATGTTTCTGATCGGTGCGGTAGGTTGTGTCATCCGCTGGAGCATTCTTGCCTCGACGACCGAACTGTCGTGGTTGGTGGTGGCGCAACTGCTGCACGCCGTGACGTTCTGTGTCAGCCATCTGGCTGCGGTGCGTTATATGACCCAGCAGATGCCCAGCGACCAGCTGATCCCGGCACAGACGCTCTATGCCGCGCTGCCGACCGGCATGTTCACCGCAGTGCTGACCATCCTCTCTGGTGTGGTCTACCAGCATGCCGGCGGCATGGTCTTTTGGGGTATGGCGGCATTGGTGTTGCCGGTCTTCTTCTTGCGCGTGCCGACGAGCCGTTTGCAGTCAAATTAGTGCGGGGTAGCTTAATCGCTTCCCAAAGATAGACGGGAGCGATTAAGCCAATAATGTTTCCCAAAAAATAATAAATAACCCATTGTTTTTATATGTTATTTGTTTTTTTAGATGCATGGCTGAATAATTAAATTGGTGCTGTGTTTGAGCATTAATAAATAATGAGTTCGATGATGAGATAATTATTTTGGGTGACCTGTCATCGTTGACAGGTTAATAACGAATCAGGGCGGTCTGAGCCGCCCTGATCACCAGTCTGGTTGGGGTTACCACTTGCGTTTGGGTTGGAACAGCACGTCCAGATCGTCTTTTTTCTCTTGCATCTCCTCAAGCTCTTTCTGGTTCGCTTCCTCAAGTTGCTCGGTCATCTCGCGTAACGACATGCGCATTTCCTCTTCCCGGGTGATAAGCCAGGCGTCTTTGTCGTGAATCGAGGCCAGGGTGGTAATGCCCTTATTCAGCAGTTGTTTGGCGGAGCCGAACTGGCGATTGACCCGGGCATCCATGGCGCGTTGCAACAAGTTGGCGATGTTGATCTTCAGCAGCAGCAGCTCCAGGCGACGATCTTCGGCAACAAACGCCTGCGGGTCGATCTTGCCCTTATTGTGCTCGATACGCACCACGGCGCGGATCTTCTTGACGATCTGCAACATTTGCAGGGCCTGGCGATCGGAGTCCGGGGCGCGAAACACGCTCTCTTCGTTACTCTGATAGTTCTCCTGGACATAGTTGATCTGGGCCGTGACATCCTGGATACGTTGCCGGACCGAGGCCAGGGACGGATTCACGGACGAGATCATGCGTAGCGCATCCAGAATGCGATTTTGCAGCAGCAACACCAATGTCTTGGTGTAGGGCAAGCGGCTGGCGTTGAGCAGCAGCTCGTCGGCCTCGTCGATGATGTTTTTCTGCCGGGAGATGGTGATCCGGCGATCGGTTTCCTGCTTCTGCTTGTATTGCTGGATTATGTTGTAGGTGATAACCAGAAACAGCAGGGCTCCGATCGAGAAAAGGACCAGAGTTAATACCATGGTGGCCGCTACCTCATTTAGTCATGAAGACTCTAATTGTTTGATACTACTACAGCTGGCCCGAGTGGGGTAGGGACCCAGGACACAGTTTGACCCGCCGCTATCTCGCGCTGTGATTTGCCGTGCGACGGTCATGTTCGGAGTGAAGCTGCAGGAAAAAAGCGCCTTTCAATTAATCTTTGTTAGTATTAACAGACGAGTTCTTATTCTGGAATGCTATGAAACTACAGCAGCTGCGCTACATCGTCGAAGTGGCCAACCACAGCCTGAACGTCTCGGCGACCGCCGAGAGTCTCTATACCTCACAACCTGGGATCAGCAAGCAGGTGCGCATGTTGGAGGATGAGTTGGGGGTGCAGATCTTCGAGCGCAGTGGCAAACACCTGACTCAGATTACACCAGCAGGCCGCGACATCTTGCGTATCTCTCAGGAGATCCTGGCCAAAGTGGAAAGCATTCGCTCGGTGGCAGGTCAATACACCAATCCCGATCAGGGCACCCTGAATATCTCAACCACCCACACCCAGGCGCGTTATGCCTTGCCCGAGGTGATTCGCGCGTTTATCAAACGCTATCCCAAGGTTTCATTGCATATGCATCAGGGGTCACCGGCGCAGCTGAGCGAGTCGGTCGCCAAAGGTACAACCGACTTTGCGATCGCCACCGAAGCATTGCATCTGTATCAGGATTTGGTGATGTTGCCCTGTTACCACTGGACACGCTGCTTGCTGGTACCCAAAGGGCATCCGCTGGCCGCGTTGGCTCGGGTCGAAATTGAAGATTTGGCGCAATATCCGCTGGTGACATACACGTTTGGCTTCACCGGCCGCTCCGAACTGGATGCGGCGTTTAACCGTTCCGGCATGGAGCCGCGTATTGTCTTCACGGCGACGGATGCCGATGTGATCAAGACCTACGTGCGGATGGGTTTGGGTGTGGGGGTGCTGGCGAGCATGGCGATCGATCCGCAAACGGATACCGATCTGGTGCGCATTGATGCTCGTCATCTGTTCCAGTCCAGCACGACCAAAATTTGCTTTCGCCGTGGCATCTTTCTGCGCAGCTACATGTATGACTTCATGGAACGTTTTGCCCCGCACCTGACGCGTGAGATCGTCGACAAGGCGCTGGCGATGAAGACCCCGTTTGAAGTGGAGCAATTGTTCGTCGGTATCGAGTTGCCGGAGCGTTAACTCCGGCTCTCAATCACAGGGCACGATGCGGATAGCCAGTCCACCGCGCGAGGTTTCGCGGTAGCGGGCATCCATATCCTTGCCGGTGGCGTACATGGTCTCGATCACCTTATCGAGCGACACCCGCGCCTTGCTGGTGCGGCGTAATGCCATGCGTGAGGCATTGATCGCTTTGACGGCGGCGATGGCATTGCGCTCAATGCAGGGAACCTGCACTTGGCCACCGACCGGATCGCAGGTGAGCCCGAGGTTATGTTCCATGCCGATTTCAGCCGCCTGACACACCTGTTCAGGACTTCCGCCCATCAAGGCCGTCAAGCCGGCGGCCGCCATCGAGCAGGCAACGCCCACCTCACCCTGGCAGCCAACCTCCGCCCCCGACAACGAGGCATTCATCTTGTATAACAGCCCGATCGCGCCGGCGGTCAGTAGAAAATGGCTGGCCATGGTGGCATCGATCTGCTGTACGAAACGGTCGTAGTAAGCCAGCACGGCAGGCAGTATGCCGGCGGCGCCATTGGTCGGGGCCGTCACGATGCGTCCCCCGGCGGCATTTTCCTCGCTGACGGCCAGTGCAAACGCGTTGACCCAGTCGATCACCAGCATGGGATCCCGCGACAAGGCCTCACTGCTGGCTAACTGCCGATACAGTGCCGGAGCCCGGCGCGGCACACGCAATGGACCGGGCAGCACGCCTTCGGTCTGGCTGCCGCGCAAGATGGCCGCATCCATGACCTGCCACAGTTGGTAGCAGGCGCCTTCGATATCGACATCCGGCTGCAACTGGCGCTCATTGCTCAGAATCAGGTGGGCGATGGAGACTTCCGCCTGCTGGCACAATGTCAGCAACTCACCGGCACTGGCAAAAGGATAGGGAACGGCGGCCGAACTATCGGTTGCGAGTGTGAACTGGTCATCGCGCACAATGAACCCTCCACCGAGTGAGTACCAAATTTGCTGCAGGCTGATCTGTTCACCGGCAAAGGCGGTCAGCATCAGCCCATTTTCATGGCGCGGCAGCGGGGTGGGTTCAAAACGCAGCGTGATCGCTGAAAAAGGCAGTGGCTGGCGATGATTCAGCCACAATTCACCACCAGATTGCCATTGCGCCAGACGAGAGTTCATGCTGGCAACATCGATCTGCTCCGGACGTTCACCGGCCAGGCCAAACCAGACGGCCACATCGGTATGGTGGCCGCGGCCGGTCAGCGCCAATGAGCCATACAAGGTGATCTCGATGGCGGTGATGCGCTCAAGTTGTTGTTCCGCAGTCAGTTGCTGCACAAAGCGCGCGGCTGCCAGCATGGGACCTACAGTATGGGAGGAGGAGGGGCCGATGCCGACTTTGAACAGTTCGAAGATTGAAAGCATAGGTTTAATGCCGACGGCTAGATTGTCAGGATTCTATTTTGGCGTGCAGATTATCGGTAATTAAAAATATCGCAAATGAATTGTGGAGCAGACTAATTGCTCAGGTGAATGGCCAGCTGCCATAGCATGTGTGCGGTGGCGCCCCAGATGAAACGGCCCTGTAGCTGAACGCCGAACACCTTTTGAGTTTGACCTTGGCGTTTGAGCAACCAACGGCCATAGGCGGCTGTTTGTAACAGGGGGGCGAGCGGGAGTGTGAAGGCTTCGGCAACTTCTCCGGCGGCGGGCTGGAGTGCCGGCATTTGTCGCAGCACTCCCAGGTAGGGGGTAATCAGAAATTGGCTATGGGTGGCATGGACCGGTAGCTGGCCTAGCAGCTGAACCATGGACGGGGCGATACCCAGCTCTTCATGGGTTTCACGCAGTGCCGTGTGCTGCAGCGATGTGTCGAGCGGATCTCGCCGGCCCCCGGGAAAGCTGATCTGGCCTGGGTGATGCCGCAGGTGCGGGCTGCGCCGTGTCAGTAACAGTTGTAAACCATCAGGTTGCAGGATCAGCGGTATCAAAACGGCAGCCTGGCGCCAGCCTGCGTGAACATCTCGCGTCAGCAGAGGCGCGGCAGTGGGTGGCATCAACAGGTTGAAATGAGACCACAGCCTGGCCAGCTGCTGTTCGCCGCGGTTCATGGATTCGGCTCCAGCTCCAGCAAAGGCAGGATGCGGGCCAGTTTATCAAAGGTCTCGCTATATTCGGCGTCAACTTGCGAGTCGGCCACGATGCCACCACCAGCCCAGACATACAGGCTATTGTTGCAGGCGATCAGGGTACGGATGGTAATGCTGGTGTCCATGCGGCCATGCTGGCTCAAATAGCCGATGCTGCCGCAATAGGCATTACGGCGTTGCGGTTCGAGCTCTTCGATGATCTCCATGGCGCGGATCTTGGGGGCGCCAGTGATCGAACCGCCGGGAAAACAGGCGCGCAGTAGATCGCAGGCGGTGAGGGATGGCAACAGTGTGCCTTCAATCGTCGATACCAGATGGTGCACTGCGGGGAAGGATTCAATGGCAAAGAGGGCGGGCACTGTGACCGAACCAGGGATGCAGACGCGGCCAATGTCGTTGCGCAGCAGGTCGACGATCATCAGGTTTTCTGCCCGATCCTTGTCGGCCTGACGGAGTTCCTCTGCTGCCGCAGTGTCGGCTTGTGCATCGATGTGACGCGGACGGGTTCCCTTGATCGGCTTGGTGCTGACCTTTGGTCCCTGCAGACTGAGAAAACGTTCTGGCGACAGACTGAGGATGGCGGCTTGTGGCAGTCGTAAAAAAGCAGAAAAAGGAGCCGCATTGCCGGCACTGAGGCGACAGTACGCCTCCCATTCGGCGCCTTGATAATGAGCTGAGAACCGCTGGGTCAGGTTGATCTGATAACAGTCACCGGCGGCCAGATAATCCTGTATTTTGGCAAAACGGCTACGGTAGCCGGTGCTATCCATGTTGGCTTGCCATGGTGTGACCAACTGACAGGGCGTGAGTGCTGACGGGATCTGTTGTTGCCACCACTGCCAGCGGGCTTGCCATGCGCTCTCATCTCCTTGCACCAGCAAGGTGGCCTGCTGCAGGGTGTTATCCAGTACCCAGGCCCAGTCGTAAATCCCTTGTGCCATATCCGGAACGGGAATGTCCGCTGCGGCCAAAACCGGTAGCCGCTCGAAACGCCGGCCGAGATCATAACCAAACAGCCCCAACGCACCGCCGACAAACGGCAGTTCGCCGTGATAGTCAACCTGTCCCAGCAGGCGTTCACAGGTCTGTTGCAGCAGTTGGAGCGGATCGGCATCGGAACTGGATGTCGTGTTGGCGGTTGAGGCGTCAGTAATCCAGGTGGTCTCGCCCTGGGTCACCACGGTGGCCAGCGGGTCGGCACAGATAATATCGAAGCGGCTATCTGGATGGGTGTCGCTGGCGGATTCCAGCAGCATGGCCCAAGGCTGAGCCTGCAGACGTGTAAACAGTTGACGACCTGCCTGATGGCGAAGAAGACCGAGCTCGGCAAAGCTGAAACAATGTTGTGTCAGGCGGACAGACATGCAATTCCCTGAAATTTGTAACAAAGCGACGGAGTGACGGGGTGACATCATGGTATGCCCCGGCCGCGCAGCGTATCATAGGGCAGCATAAGGACAAAAACCGACAGCCCAGAGGCAGCTGTCCTCCGCAGTGCGGAAGCCACAGGTAATGGAGCAGACCATGCGCGTCATCAAACAGCAAGACTTCATCGATTCGATCTTCGATGCCCTGCAATACATCTCTTACTATCATCCGCTCGACTTCGTTGAGGCGCTGACAGAGGCCTATCAACGAGAAGAGAGTCAGGCGGCTAAGGATGCGATTGCCCAGATCCTTATCAATTCCCGGATGTCGGCTGAAGGGCACAGACCACTGTGCCAAGACACCGGCATTGTGACCTGTTTCGTTAAAATCGGCATGCAGGTGCAGTGGGCGGCCGAGATGACAGTCCAGCAGATGGTCGATGAGGGTACGCGGCGTGCTTATACCCACCCGGATAACCCGCTGCGGTTATCGATCCTTGCTGATCCGGCAGGCAAACGCACCAATACTCGTGATAACACCCCTGCCGTTGTGCATGTCGAGATGGTGCCGGGAGACAAGGTTGATGTTTTGATTGCGGCCAAAGGCGGCGGCTCTGAAAACAAGTCTAAATTGGCGATGCTCAATCCGTCGGATTCGCTGGTGGATTGGGTGCTTAAAACGGTACCCGAGATGGGGGCCGGCTGGTGCCCGCCGGGTATGTTGGGAATTGGCATTGGTGGCACCGCCGAAAAGGCCATGTTGATGGCCAAAGAGTCGTTGATGGAGTCCATTGATATTCAGCAGCTCAAGGCGCGAGGCGCCGGCACGACCGAAGAGGCCCTGCGTCTGGAGCTGTATGAGAAGATCAACCTGTTGGGCATTGGTGCCCAAGGTCTCGGTGGGCTGACGACGGTGCTGGATGTCAAAATCAAGTCGGCGCCGACGCATGCGGTTGGCCTGCCTGTGGCGATGATTCCCAACTGTGCAGCGACACGCCATGTGCACTTTACGCTGGACGGCTCAGGTCCGGCCGAGCTGGTGCCACCTCCGTTATCGGCCTGGCCGCAGATCGAATGGGAAGGCGCGGCCAGTGCGCGTCGTGTCAATCTCGATGGCATCACGAAAGAGGAAATTGCCAGCTGGAAGGTCGGTGAAACGCTGTTGCTTTCCGGCACCATTCTCACTGGCCGTGATGCGGCTCATAAGCGTATTCAAGACCTGATCAAAGCCGGCAAGCCATTGCCGGATGGCGTCAACTTGGCCGGGCGTTTTATCTATTACGTTGGTCCTGTGGATCCGGTGCGTGATGAGGTGGTGGGGCCGGCCGGCCCAACGACATCTACCCGGATGGATAAGTTCAGCGAGACCATGCTGGGTGAGGCTGGTCTGTTTGGCATGATTGGTAAATCTGAGCGTGGCCCCGAGGCGGTCGCGGCCATTAAACGACATGGTGCCGCTTACCTGATGGCGGTGGGTGGTGCCGCTTATCTGGTGTCCAAGGCGATCAAGAAGGCGCGTAAAGTGGCTTTTGAAGACCTGGGAATGGAAGCGATTTATGAGTTTGAGGTCGTGGATATGCCGGTGACCGTGGCTGTGGATAGTCGGGGAGACAATATTCACGAGATTGGCCCGGCACATTGGAAAGCTATTTTGCAACCATTGGATATCAAGACCGTTGAGTGATACCAAGGGGAGGCCAATTGGCCTCCCTTGTCGCATTAATGAACAAACGCGTTGTTTTTTATGAAATTTGTATTGTAATCGCGGCATGGTTTCCCTATCATGCCGCCCGTCCTCTGCGCTATGACGCCGAGACGTAGGTGGGATTCCACGCCTTAAACAAGGAATCAAAAGCGGTGAGGTGTCCGAGTGGCTGCCCGAGCCAGCGAAGCTGGCGATGAGGAAAGCACGCAACGCGTGCGACGCAGCCACAAGCCACAGCACTGGAAAAAGGTGACGAACTCACGCCTAAACAAGAGTTCAAAAAACGGTGAGGTGTCCGAGTGGCTGCCCCAAGCCAGCGAAGCTGGCGATGAGGAAAGCACGCAACGCGTGCGACGCAGCCACAAGCCACAGCACTGGAAAAAGGTGACGAACTCACGCCTAAACAAGAGTTCAAAAAACGGTGAGGTGTCCGAGTGGCTGAAGGAGCACGCCTGGAAAGTGTGTATACGGCAACGTATCGAGGGTTCGAATCCCTCCCTCACCGCCATCTTTAAAGAAGAGCTGCAGCAATGCGGCTTTTTTTGTACCTGTTATTCCATGCACAAAGATGGAATGCTTCGTCGGTTTGAGCTGAACCAGCGAGCCGCAGCGTAGCGTGTCGTGTCGTCTGAACTGTCTCTAGGTTTCACCAGCTCCGTGATAGCAGATCTGCCTTGTTGCTGCGTTGTGCCGGTCATCTCTTGGCTCTCCGCCACGCGTGGGTGGCTAGGATGAGAATCAGACGATTTTATTGCGGGAACTCGATATATTTTACCGCGATGATGTAACAGGTGGTGATATGTCCAAGTTAGATACGGTTAATGCTTCCTCAACGTTACAAGCCTTTGCGCCTTTGGCGGCGGCGGTTGGTGCCATGCTCTCGATTACCCTTGGTGCCTCGTTAGCCAAGAGCCTGTTTCCTCTGATTGGCCCGGCAGGCACGACGGTGCTGCGTTTGGGGATCGCTGCTGTGATGCTCTCGCTGGCGTTTCGTATCTGGCATCTTCGGCTCAAGACAGCGCAGTGGCATGCACTTTGGCCATATGCGCTGTCGTTAAGTCTGATGAATTTACTGTTTTATATGGCGATTGAGCGGGTGCCTCTGGGCATCGCGCTGGCCATCGAATTCATCGGTCCACTCACTGTCGCCCTGCTGGGGTCGCGACGCCGCAGTGATTTTCTCTGGCTGGGATTGGCGGTATGCGGACTGCTACTGGTATTGCCCTGGCATGGCAGTGGGCGCGCTATCGATCCGCTAGGCGCTTTGCTGGCCTTGGCGGCAGGGGTGTGCTGGGGATTGTACATCGTTACCGGACGTCGCGCCGGTCAGGCTATCGGTGCGAGTACGCCGGCCTTGGGCATGGCGATCGGGGCCATTGTGGTCTTACCCTTCGGCTGGGCCCAGGCCGGAATCGGTCTGCTGACCCCTTCTATTCTGCTGATTGCCGTCGGCGTGGCGGTGTTGTCGAGTGCTGTGCCCTATACGCTGGAGATGTATGCGTTACGCCGTTTGCCACCGCACCGATTTGGCACCTTGACCAGCGGTGAACCTGTCGTTGGCGCCCTGGTTGGTATGGTTTGCCTGGGCGAGAGTCTGCCGGCCAGTCAGTGGTTGGGTATTGCTGCAATTATTACCGCATCGGTTGGCACCACGTTGGCAGGCCGATCTCGCTGAGATGTTGATGACGCTGGTGATGGGTCGAATGCATCCAAAGAGCGTTCGACAACGGGTTACTGTGCCGTAGGTGCGTAATACCGCTGACGCAGTTGTTCCAGCTGTTGTAGCGTTGCCTCGATATCCGGGGTGCTGGCAAATCTGGCGATAATGGGACTGGCAGTGCGATCAAATTCCGGTGGAATATCCCGATCAAAATACTGGGCGAAGCCGGCAGCCCCCGTTAATACATGTTTGCTGGCTTGTTGTAACGCGGAAAGTTCCTTTTGGACGGCGGTATGGGGCGAAAAGGTCCCCAGTTTTTGATTCAGTTGTTGCTGTACCTCCGGCCGAGCCAGATAGACCAGCAGTTGTTTGGCTTCGGAGGTGTGTTGCTGCGCCTGGCTCGGCAGCAAGAATAGATCCAGCGGAGCATCCTCGTAGCGTGGCATTTCCGCCCTGAGTGTGGGAAACGGTAATGTCAGAATGTCGGTGCTGCGACTATCGGGGACGGCAAAGCTCCCCATCAATGTCATGCCGGCCTTGCCGTAGTAAAGAAAACTGATCCCGTCGTTCCAGTCGAGCTGATCCGTGTTGTGATTAAAGCAATCGGCTTCGATCAGCTGCTGCCAGTGACGAAACACGTCTCTGACTCTCTCATCCCTGTAGTCAATTTCACCCCGTGTCAGTTGGGAGTGAAATGCTAGTCCATTCAAGCGCAGATTTAGGTAATCAAACCAGGCCAGGGCTGGCCAGTACTCCTTGGCGCCCAATACCAGAGGTGTAATGCCGTGTTGACGCAGGATCTTGCAACTTTGTAATAGCTCTGACCAGTTAACCGGTGGTTGGAGACCTACCTTTTGCAGCGTGCTCCGCGAGTAGAACAACCCCCAGTGATAGTAGCTATAGGGCAGGGCATAGACATGACCTTGCCACGAGACGGCGTTTTGCATGCTTTGGCCAAAACTGGCTGACCAGCCATGTGCTTGCCATAGATCATCCAACGGCTGAACGGCGCCGGATCTGATGTACGCCAGCAGGCGTTCTCCTCCTTGCCAGTAGAGGACATCGGGGGGCTGGTCGCCAGCTAACCAGCGGGGAAAACGAATTTTGTAATCGTGGTCTGTGTATGCACTCAGACGCACCGGAATACCGGTTTCGGCAGTGAAATTGCGAATGACAGCCGTGAAATTGTCTCTTTGCTGTTTGTTGCCATGCATAAATGCCAGCTCCAGCATGTTGTTTTGGCCTGCACAGGCCGAGTTGGCAAGGATAGACAGCAGAAAGAGTGCTGCGAGCTTGGGCATAACCGTTTCCATCAGTGCATGCTGTTATGAGTCTAGCTATTAGCATGTGATTTGGCAGGGAGCGGACTAGAAGCCAGCATGGCCATTAATCGGCCTTGTTTGCCGAAAAAAACGATTTATAAAATATGAATAATGGCGCGAAGAGCCATGGTATGTATTTAGCTTTTGCGAAAATGCAGCATGATATGCGACATTAACGCGCCTTGGGCGCTTTGCGAAGGTGTTCAGGCAAAGACGGCATCAATCACAAGCTCAGGTCTGGATCAAGACGCCATCACTCTCTTGTGTCAGAGGTGGAGATAGGGCCCTCCAGCCGTGAGCCTCTCAACGTTAACGGATATCAAGTTCAAGCGTTATGGATAACATTATTCCCTCCCACTCGCTCTCTCATAGCTGGATTGAGGACTCCCTCGCTCTGCTTTTCGGCACGCTAATGGTTTCGTTTGGCGTCGTATTATTGCGTCAAGCCGGCGCGCTCACCGGCGGTACCGCCGGTCTGGCGTTTTTACTGCACTACCTGACTCATGTCTCATTTGGCGTGGCCTTTTTTGTGCTGAATCTGCCGTTTTACTATCTGTCGGTACGCCGGATGGGACGAGCGTTTACGCTAAAAACCTTCTGTGCGGTGGCGTTGCTCTCACTCTTTTCCGATCTGCATGGCCGTTTCATCCATATCGACAGCCTGAACCCTTTTTATGCCACCTTGTTTGGCAATGTCATCATGGGCATCGGTTTTATCGTGCTGTTCCGGCATAAGGCCAGCCTGGGTGGGCTGAATATTCTGGCGCTTTATCTGCAGGATAAGAGCGGTATTCGCGCCGGCAAATTCCAAATGGTGGTCGATGCCTGTATCGTAGCTGCGTCCCTGTTGGTGGTGAGTCTGCCGATGCTGCTGGCCTCGGTAGTCGGTGCCGTCATCCTGAACCTGATTATTGCCATGAATCACCGCCCGGGACGTTATGCGGTGTAATGGATGATGCTGACGTAAAAACGGAGTGCAAGACTGTGTTTCAAAACGTAGACGCCTATGCGGGCGATCCGATTCTGTCACTGATGGAGACATTCCGTCAGGATCCGCGAGCCGACAAGGTCAACCTGAGTATCGGCCTGTACTACAACGAAGAGGGCGTGATCCCGCAATTGGGTTCAGTGCGCCAGGCGATTGCCGATCTGCATACCCAGATGCAGCAGGCGAGCCTCTATCTGCCGATGGAAGGTCTGGCTGCGTACCGCACAGCGGTACAACGCTTGCTGTTTGGTGCCGACTCTGCGGCGCTGCAGGCCGGTCGAATCGCTACCATTCAGAGCCTGGGTGGCTCGGGGGCCTTGAAAGTGGGGGCGGATTTTCTCAAGCGCTATTTCCCCGAGTCTGAGGTCTGGGTCAGCGATCCGACGTGGGAAAACCACATCGCGATTTTTGCCGGTGCCGGTTTCAAGGTGCACAGCTACCCCTATTTCGATGCCGACACTGGCGGCGTCAATCTCGACGCCATGCTCTCGACGCTGCAGCAGCTTCCGGCGCGCAGCATAGTGCTGCTGCACCCGTGCTGCCATAATCCGACCGGGGCTGATCTGAGCGACGCCCAGTGGGATCGGGTGATTGAGGTGCTCAAGGCGCGCGAGCTGATCGCCTTCCTCGATATCGCCTATCAGGGGTTTGGTGCCGGACTGGAGGCAGATACTTACCTGATCCGTGCCATCACGGCCGCCGGCTTGCCGGCGCTGGTCAGCAACTCGTTCTCCAAGATCTTCTCGCTGTACGGTGAGCGTGTCGGTGGTTTGTCGGTGCTGTGCGACAACGCCGAGGAAGCGGCGCGTGTGCTGGGACAACTCAAGGCGACAGTGCGGCGGAACTACTCCAGCCCGGCCAATTTCGGCGCGCAAGTGGTGGGCAAGGTGTTGAACGATGCCGCGCTCAATGCCCAGTGGCAGTCCGAAGTTGAGGCCATGCGTTGCCGGATAGAGCAGATGCGGGCCGTGCTGGTGTCGGCACTTAAACAGGCGTTGCCGGAGCGTAACTTTGATTTTCTGCTGACCCAACGCGGCATGTTCAGCTATACCGGCTTCAGTGCGGCACAGGTTGAACGTCTGCGCGAAGAGTTTGGTGTCTACCTGATCGCCAGTGGCCGGGTCTGCATGGCCGGCCTCAACCACAGCAATGTTGCGCGTGTTGCGGCAGCTTTCGCCGCCGTGCAATAAGTACTGCCAGGCCTGTCATCCCGACGGGCCTGTGTTGCTCCTCCAGCCGCCTCATTCCCGCACCTTTGCCGCTGTGGCATAATGCGCCCTGTCAGCGCTCATCGCGCTGACATCTCTCCTCCAGCAATTATCGAAGGAGGCCTCAATGGCCAAGAAGCAGGGTGTACGGAATTTCGTGCACAAATACAGCATCGAATTCAACCGTTCAACGGTCGAGACCGACAAGAAAAAAGCGTTCAAACGCGGCTATTGCAAGCATAAAGGGGGCAAGCAGGCCCCCTTTGATTTTGTGCTGTTATCGCTGTAACCCGTTGCTGCGTTTTCGCTCGACCCTCTGCTCACTCCTACCCGATGCGTTTGCCGGCCAACATGATGGCAATATCACGTTTTGATCCTGTCCCCTCTGGGTTACGTATGTGATTGGCAGGCCAATCTGAAGGTTGTTGCCCTGATAATCTGCTGTTAATTTCTGCTGGTCTGTATTTTTGCAGGGAGGCCAATATGAGCCCCGAGTTGCCTGTTCTGGCACCCATGACGCCGACACTGGATCTGGGTGGTGACGACATTGCCGCTAAACGTCGTCAGATCCGCGCTTACTTTATCGAGACCTTCGATCGTTACGAAGCGCTGTTTTCTTGTCTGGCCTGTCCTGATGCCTGGTATCAAAAAGCCATTCCACTGCGTCATCCGCTGATCTTCTATTACGGTCATACCGCGGCGTTTTTCATCAACAAACTGCTGGCCGGGCGCTTCATTGACCAACGTATCGATCCGCGTATCGAGTCGATGGTCGCCATCGGCGTTGACGAGATGAGCTGGGATGATCTGAACGACAGTCACTATGACTGGCCAAGTGTCGAGGCCTTGGCTGACTATCGCCAGCAGGTACGAACACGGTTGCTGAACTTCATCGATACGATGCCGCTCTCGTTACCGATTGACTGGCACAGCCCGGCCTGGGCCGTGCTGATGGGCATCGAGCACGAACGTATTCACCTGGAAACCTCGTCTGTGTTGATCCGACAGTTGCCGCTCAACCAGGTGCAGCCTCAGCCGCAATGGCCGGTTTGTCCGCAGTGGCGTCCGCACAGGTCGGCCGTGCCGGCTAACAGCCTGATCAGCGTGCCGGGGGGAGCGCTACGATTGGGCAAGCCGCAAGCAGACACCACCTATGGTTGGGACAACGAATACGGTCAACGCCAGGTCACTCTGCCGCCCTTTCAGGCCAGTCGCATGTTGGTGAGCAATGCCGAGTATTACGAATTTGTGCTGGCGGGAGGCTATCAACAGCCACAGTGGTGGAGTGAGGAGGGTTGGCGTTGGTGTCAATTTGCCCAGGCGCGCATGCCGACCTTCTGGGTGGGAGAGCCGCAGCAGGAAACTACGCTGCAGCTGCGCACCCTGTGTCAGCTTATCGCCATGCCGTGGGACTGGCCGGTAGAGGTTAACCAGCTCGAAGCGGCGGCATTCTGCAGCTGGAAAGCGGCGCAAACCGGCTTGAACATCACCTTGCCTACCGAGGCGGAGTGGTGTCAGCTGGCATCGCAACTGGAGGGGCCGGAAGGCGAGTGGCCCCAGCATGCAGCCAATTTGAATCTGGCTCATTGGGCCTCCTCCTGTCCGGTCGATATGATGGCGCAGGGGGATTTTTACGACGTGGCCGGCAACGTCTGGCAATGGACGCGGACGCCGATCGACGGTTACGACGGCTTTGCAATTCATCCGTTGTACGATGACTTCTCGACCCCCACCTTCGATGGCCGCCATGATCTGATCAAGGGGGGCTCCTGGGTCTCCTCGGGCAATCTGGCGATCCGCCATTCGCGTTATGCTTTCCGTCGCCACTTCTTCCAACACGCCGGATTGCGCTATCTGGTGTCGAACTATCAGGAAAATACGGCGGTCAACCCGTATGTCACCGATCTGCCGGTAGCGCAGGCGTTGGAGAGCCAGTACGGTGCGCCGGCCGGCGAGCTGGCGCTGCCCGAGACGGCTACGGCCAATCCGTGGGTCACGTTGGCGGCGTTGGCCGCGCGCTATCAGCCCGCTGGTGGTCGCGCACTGGAGATGGGCTGTGGGGTGGGGCGTGGCAGCTTCGAGCTGGCGCGTTATTTTGCGCATGTCGATGGCGTGGATTTTTCGGCGCGCTTTATTGATGTCGCCCTGATGCTGGCGCGCCAGGATCGGTTCCGCTATGCCTTGCCGCTGGAGGGCGCGCTGCCGGACTATCGTGAGACACAGCTGTCATGCCATGGTATCGGTGCTGAGCAGATTGCCCGCGTGCACTTTAGTCAGGGGGATCCCTGTAACCTCAAGCCGGTGTATCAGGGCTACGATCTGGTGCTGGCGGTCAACCTGCTGGAGCAATTGCGCGAGCCGGTGCGCTTTGTGACCGAGATAGTCCAGCGGCTCAACCGTGGCGGTGTCTTGCTGCTCAGTTCGGCATACCAGTGGCAGGAGGCGATCACACCGCAGGAAAACTGGCTCGGTGGGCGCCGCGAAAACGGCGAGGCGCTGGGTAGTTATCAGGCGCTGCAACGCTTACTGGCTCCCTATTGTGATGAGCTGGATGCGCCGCAGGCGCTGTTGTTCTGGCGTCGCGATAACGCGCGTCATCTGCATGCGTTGCGCTCCGAAGTGACCTGTTGGCGCCGGCGTTAACATCAGCGAGATTGAAAAACAGGCCCTGACGGGCCTGTTTTTTTGTTCAACGCGGCGCTGCAGATCATGGCCCTGCGGGCTAATGGTCACAAAAGACACCCATTCTGAATGTCAATCACTATGCTGTAAAAGGTGATCCTACTCTGCTTTCGTCGGAGGGAGCATGAATGAATGGTCAGATCGCAGGCAGCTCCTGTGTCAGCAACTTGAATCCTGGTTGCGTCGCCTGCAAGCCACCCCCGCCGAAGCGCCGCTCCCCGATGCCGAAGCCTGGCAGGCACTGTTGCGTCAGTTTCAGCAGCAGTTACCGTTTGCCGGTGATAGCAGTTATCTCATCTTTTTTGAGCAGGCCAAGACGCCGCAGCTGCTGATCGACCCGCGCGATGGCCACATAGTGCAGGCCAATGCCGCAGCGGTGCGATTCTATGGCTATCGCAGCGAACAGCTCTGTGCGATGCGCATCAGCCAGATCAACTGTCTGACGCCGGCTCAAATCCAGAGCGAGATGGCCAAAGCGCTGGCCGAACAACGCAGTTTTTTTCAATTTCCGCATCGTCTGGCCAATGGCGAGATCCGTCAGGTCGAGGTCTACAGCGGACCTGTGCAGCTGGATGGTCAGGATCTGCTCTATTCAATCATCTATGACCTGACCGAGCGTCTGAATGCGGAGGCGCGGCTGCAGATCAAACGCCAGCGGCTGCAGAACATTATCCGTGGCACCCAGGCCGGAACTTGGGAGTGGAGCCTGTCGGAGCGGCATATCGCCATCAACCAGCAGTGGGCGCAGATGCTGGGATATGAGGCTGAACTGTTGCAGCCGCTCACCCCGGAGCGCTGGCAGGCGCTGGTGCATACAGATGACTGGCCGCGAGTCAACGCCGCGGTGGCCGATCACCTGGCGGGGCACAGTAGCCATATCGAATGCGAACTGCGCATGCGGCATCGACACGGCAACTGGGTCTGGGTGCTGTGTCGTGGCCAGGTGATGCGGCAGGATAGCGACGGCAAGCCCCTGCTCATCGCTGGTATTCACCTGGATATCACCGCACGTAAACAGGTGGAGTTGGCGCTGCGCGACAGCGAAGAGCGCTACCGCGCGCTGCATGACAGTTTGCCATTGGGCTGCGTGCTGCTGGATGCGCAGCTGTCGATTCTGGCGGTCAATCAGGAGGCGTGTCGTATCTTTACGCTGACCACCGAGGAGCTGATTGGCCAGGATCTGCTGCATGCCGGTTGGCAGCGAGTGAGTGCAGATGGCCAGCCGTTACTGATGAGCGAACATCCGGTACGCCGCTGCCTCGACAGCGGCGAGCCGATCCGCGATGCCATCATGGGGGTGTGCCAACCTTCCTCGGCCGTGGTCTGGCTGCGGGTCAATTGCCAGCCGTTGCTGCATCCGGATGCGAAGACTCCCCATGCGGTGATCGCCACCTTGCAGGACATCACGGCCGAGCGTCAGCAGCACCAGGCACTGCAGCTGGCGGCCAGTGTCTTTACCGCGGCGCGCGAGGCGATCTTGATCACCGATGCGCAAGGACAAATCGTCCAGGTCAACCAGGCCTTCACCGAAATGACCGGCTATAGCGCGGACGAGGTGGTCGGCGCGAATCCGCGGTTACTCAAATCCGGGCATCAGGACAGCACGTTTTATCAGGCGTTTTGGCAGGCATTGCTCACGGTGGGGCACTGGAGTGGCGAATTGTGGAACCGGCGCAAGAATGGCGACATCTTTGCCGAGCAGGTGACGGTCAGTGCCGTGTATGACGAGGGCGGGCGTATCAGCCACTTTGTCTGTCTGGGCTCGGACATTTCCGAGCGCAAGCAATATCAGCGGCAGCTCGAACAGCAGGCCCACTATGACCTGTTGACCGGTTTGCCGAATCGTATGCTGCTGACCGACCGCCTGCCCGAGATGATGAGCCGAAGCGCGACCGGCAACGACACGCCGCTGGTGGTGGCCTATATCGATCTGGATGGCTTCAAACAGGTTAATGATCTGCATGGCCATGCGGTCGGTGATCTGCTGTTGATGGCGCTGGCGCGGCGTATGCGCATGACGCTGCGGGAGCAGGATTTGATCGCACGCCTGGGAGGCGATGAGTTTGTCGCCCTGATCCAGGGACCGGGCAATCAGGCGGAACTGTTACTGCTGGTGAAACGGCTGCTGCGGGTGATAGCCAAACCGGTGCAGATCCGTGAACTGCGGTTGCAGGTCAGTGCCAGCATCGGCATGGCGCTGTATTCGCCGCAACAGGACAGGGATGCCGCGGCATTGCTGGCGCGGGCCGATGAGGCCATGTATCGCGTCAAGCAGCAAGGCAAGAATGGCTATTGGTTGCTGGAGTAACGACGCCGGCACTGACCTTGTGATCTGAGGTTTGGCGCTCGCCTGACCATCGCGTTGATTAAAAGAACTGCCGTGTTGCCGGCGGTTCTTTTTTTATTCACCAAATTGGTTGGCCATGAATTAGCAGATGTGCCGCAATGGCGCATAAAGTGAATTATTTAGGCATGTTATTTTTTATTTAATTTAAATAAAAACACTGTGGATGGCGTAATTAAATAATCAAATTGCATGGCATTTTGAAAATAACAAAGATAGTTCGCTTTAGTGTAACTATATAATTTTAATGGCATAAATCATGCTTTTGACGATAAGTTCTATGTGGTGGCTGGTATTTATATTTAATTGATAGTGAGCTCAAGATTAATTGAGGTCGGTTGATGGCTGTTTTTTCCTGATGCCGATGCCGCTTGTCTTAATATCTCGCTCATCGTCAAAATGCAGAGGATTGCATGCAATTAACAACGCGTTTTAGATATTTATTGTGCTGTTTGCTGGCGGGCTTCATCGGTCTGGCACTGATGGTCGGCTGGTCATTTCGCACCATCGCCATCGATGGCGATCTCTATCAGGCGCTGATTGCGCGCAAGGATATGACGGCCGATGTGTTACCCCCTCCGCTCTATCTGATTGAGACCTATCTTGACACGCTGTTGCTAGCCCAACAGCCGGTGGCCGAGCGGCAAGCGATGGCTCAGGAGTTGGTGCGCTTACGCCACGAGTATGCAGACCGGTTGGCGTACTGGCAGCAGCAGCCTCTGTCACGCGCCATGCATCAGGCCTTGTTTGGGCAGGCGGCACGCTCGGCAGAGCAGTTTTTCGGTCTGGTGCAGCAACAGTGGTTGCCGGCGTTGGCCAGTGGTGATCCTGCGCGTATCGAGACGGCTCGCCGTGCGCTCAGAAGCGCCTATCAACAACACAGACAGGATATTGACGCCGTGGTGGTGCTGGCGAGCAGCGAGTACGAAACGGTGCGGGCCGAGGCTGCCCGACAGCGGACCGTTACGCTCTGGGGGCTGGGTGGCAGCTTCAGTCTGCTGTTTGGCTTGATTTTAGGGCTGAGCTACTGGATCCAGCGCAGCGTATTTCAAACCTTGGGTGGTGAACCAGCGCTGGCCCGGGCCGCGGCCGAGCAGATGGCCACGGGCAATCTGGCCCATACGCTGCCGAATCATGGGCGCTGGAGTAGCACGCTGTTTAGTGCGATGCAGCAGATGCAAGGCGGCCTCACCGAGCTGATCCGCCACATCCAGCAGCAGAGCCGGCATATCGATCAGGCGGCTGACAAGCTGGTCTCTCAGGCCGGTGAGCTCTATCAGCGGGTTGATAACCAGAATCAGGCATCAAGTACCATGTCCAGTGCCATCGAAGAGATGCTCAGCAGTATTCATGGCATCTACCGGCTGGCAGAAGAGGCCACGGCGTTGGCGGTACAAGCGTGCAGCGAAGCGGTAAACGGCAGTCAGCGTCTGGAGCAGGCGTGTGTGGCCACGCGCGGTGTCATGCAGGCGGTAGAGTCCAGTGCCGGGACCCTGCAGGTCTTGGCGGCGCACAGCGAGGAGATCTTGCAGATCACCGAGGTGATCAGTCTGCTCTCGTCGCAAACCAACTTGCTGGCGCTGAACGCGGCGATCGAAGCGGCGCGCGCGGGTGAAAAGGGGCGGGGCTTTGCGGTGGTGGCCGATGAAGTGCGTCTGTTGGCCAAACGCACCTCGGCGGCGACGGTGGAAATCGATAGCAAACTCACCAGCATGGTGGCGGTCAGTCAGGCCGCAGTGAGCAGTGTCCGCGAGGCGCAGGCCTTGGGCGTGACAGGGTATGAACAGACACAGCAGGCGCACCGTTCGTTGCAGACGCTGGAACAAGAGGCGCAGGCACTCCAGGCGCGGGTAGAGGCGGTTTCCGACGCGCTGCGTGAGCAGCAAATTGTCAGTCAGGAGCTGGGACATCATCTGGCCCAACTGGTCGGCTGGGCGGAGGAGAATGCCGATACCGCCGAGGTAACTCGCCAGGAAGCCGAGTGGCTCAGCCGCAAGGCGGGTGAACTGCACAGCGCCACGGCGCGTTTCACCCTGGCGTGAGCCACCACAGAACGGGCCCGCAGGCCCGTTCATCGTCACTGTCATTGTCATTTCATGCTGCGGTGCTGGCGCGCAGCGTTCTGGCGGCCGCCACCATGTTTCGCAGCGCTGGCAGCACCTCGGCCCATTGCCGGGTTTTCAGGCCGCAGTCCGGGTTGACCCACAGCCGTTGTGGCGGGATCCGTTCGGCGGCCTTTTGCATCAACTGCACCATGTGGGCCTCGGTCGGGATGTTCGGTGAGTGGATGTCATACACACCGGGGCCGATCTCGTTGGGATAGTTGAAGTCATCGAACGCATCCAGCAACTCCATGTCCGAACGCGAGGTCTCGATGGTGATCACATCGGCATCCATCTGGGCGATCGCGGCGATGATGTCGTTGAACTCCGAATAGCACATGTGGGTGTGGATCTGGGTTTCGTCATCGACGCCATTGGCGCTGATACGGTAACAGTCGATGGCCCAGGCCAGATACTGGTCCCACTGGGCGCGACGCAGTGGCAAGCCTTCTCTGAGCGCCGCCTCGTCGATCTGGATGATGCTGACACCGGCGCGTTCCAGATCCTGCACCTCCTGGCGAATGGCCAGCGCCAGTTGCTGGCAGGAGACGGCGCGGGGTTGATCGTCGCGCACGAACGACCAGTTCAGGATCGTGACCGGACCGGTCAGCATGCCCTTCATCGGTTTGTTGGTCAGTGACTGGGCATAGCGGGTCCACGCGACCGTCATCGGTTGGGGGCGCTGGATATCACCAAACAGGATCGGCGGTTTGACGCAGCGTGAGCCATAGGATTGCACCCAGCCGAATTGACTGAACACGTAGCCGTCGAGCTGCTCGCCAAAGTACTCCACCATGTCGTTACGTTCGGCTTCACCATGCACCAGCACATCCAGTCCCAGTGCTTCCTGCTCCCGTACCGAGCGGGCAATTTCGGCCTGCATCGCGGCCTGATAGCCGGCGGCATCCAGGCGTCCGGCGCGGTAGTCGTTGCGGGCGGCGCGGATCTGCGCCGTCTGCGGGAATGAGCCGATGGTGGTCGTCGGATAAAGCGGCAGATCCAGACGCAGTGCCTGCTTGGCGGCGCGCACCGCGTAAGGGCTCTGGCGTTGCCCCAGCGCCGGGCTCAAGGTGGCGAGCTCCGCCTGGACTGCCGGTTTGTGTACCCGTGTCGACTGGCGTCGGCTGGCCAGTGCGGCCGCGTTGGCGGTCAGCGCTTCGGCCACGCTGGCGCGGCCGTCATTCAAGGCGCGGGCCAGCAGCGTCAGCTCGTCGAGTTTTTGCCGGGCGAACGCCAGCCAGTTGCGGATCTCGCGATCCAGTTGCTGTTCGCTCTCCAGATCCACCGGCACATGCAGCAGCGAGCAGCTGGGGGCCAGCCAGAGGCGATCGCCCAGTTGTGCCGCCAGTGGTGTCAGCCACTCAAGCAGGGCACACAGATCGCTCTTCCAGATGTTACGGCCATTGATCACCCCGAGCGACAACACGCGATCGGCGGGCAATTGCGCCAGCAGCGGCGCGATCTCGTCACGGGCATTGACCGCATCCAGATGTACGCCGGCCACCGGCAAGCGGGCCAGCAGTGGCAGGTTCTCCTGCAAGGGGCCGAAGTAGGTGGTCAGCAGCAAGCGGACGCGGCTGTCGGCCAGTTGCTGGTAAGCCTGCTCAAATCCCTGCTGCCAGCGCTCATCCAGATCGGTCACCAGGATCGGCTCATCCATCTGCACCCAATCAATCCCCGCTGCGGCCAGCGCGGCGAGCAGTTCGGCATAGACGTTCACCAGCTGCGGCAGCAACGCCAGTTTGTCACTGCCATCCTTGGCCTTGCCGATGGCCAGATAGGTCAGCGGGCCTATGATCACCGGCTTGATCTGCGCGCTCAGGCGACCGCCATTGACCTGCCGCGCCTCGGCAATCTGCGTGAGCAGCCGGCTGGCATCGAGCTTAAACCGGCTGTCGGCGGTGAACTCCGGCACTATGTAGTGGTAGTTGGTATCGAACCATTTGGTCATCTCACCGGCGGCGACACCGTGGCAGCCTGCACAGTGCGCGCCGGCCTGTTCGCCGTGCTGCACCGCGTCATCGGTGTGCACGGAGCGACCACGGGCGACGCGGAAATAGTTATCCAGCACATCGCCCTGATAGCCTTGCACCCGCTGCGGCAGGTGGCCGAGGGTAAAACTCATGTCGAGCACCTGATCGTAAAACGAGAAGTCACCCACCGGCAGCCAATCCAGATCGGCCTGCTGTTGCCAGTGGCGCTGCCGTAACGTGCTGCCGACGGCCTGTAGCTCATCGCGGCTGCACTCGCCGCGCCAGTAACGTTCGAGGGCAAATTTCAATTCACGCTGCGCACCGATGCGCGGAAAGCCGAGATTATGTGTAATGGCCATGCTGAACTCCTTGTCGAATGGCCGCCGTCGTTGCGGCCGGATACGTGGGGTGATGGCTCATGCTAGGCAACGGCATGCATGAAAAAAAATGATATGATTTCATCAATCGATGAATTTATTTCACACATAAGGAGGGCGGATGGCGATTCTCGAACGTAGTCACCTGAGCATAATGCGCGCGGTGGAGCAGCAGGGGTCATTGACCGCGGCCGCTGAGGCACTGCACCTGACGCAATCGGCACTGAGCCATACCATGCGCAAACTCGAGGCCCAGCTGGGGGTGGCGATCTGGCATCGCGAAGGGCGCAGCCTGCGGCCAACCCAGGCCGGTGAGTACCTGCTGGCCGTGGCCAACCGCCTGGAGCCACAGTTGATCTATGCCGAAGAGAAACTGCAGCAGTTTGCCCGTGGAGAGCGCGGCACGCTGCGCATTGGCATGGAGTGCCACCCCTGTTACCAGTGGCTGCTGAAGATCGTCTCGCCTTATCTGGCGCAGTGGCCCGGCGTCGAGGTGGATGTGCGCCAGAAGTTCCAGTTTGGCGGCATCGGTGCGCTGTTTGGCTATGAAATCGACATGCTGGTGACCCCGGATCCGTTGCACAAACCGGGGCTGATCTTCGAACCGGTCTTTGACTATGAGCAGGTGCTGGTGGTCGGCGCCGATCATCCGCTGCGGCAGCAGGAGTATGCGTTGCCCCCAGATCTGCAACGCGAGACGCTGATTACCTATCCGGTCCCCAGCGAGCGGCTGGATATTTTCACCCGCTTCCTGATCCCGGCCGGCATCCAGCCGCGCAGTCAAAAGGTGATCGAGACCACCGACATCATGCTGCAGATGGTCGCCAGCGGCCGCGGCGTGGCGGCCCTGCCACGCTGGCTGGTGGATGAACAGGGGGCCAACTTTGCGGTTTACCCGGTCAAGCTCGGCCCGGAGGGGATCCCCAAGCAGATATTTCTCGGCTACCGCGAAGCCGATGTCGATCTCGATTACCTGCGCGCCTTCATCACGCTGGCATTGAACTACCGCCTGCAGGTGGCAGATGTCCCGGCAATGGAGTAAATGAAGCTCTTGCAAGGTCGCCAGTCAGCGGTGTGCCGTGTGTTAGGCCGTGTGTCGCGTTTTCCAACGCAGCACCGGCCATTGGCGCCGCCGTGCTTCCAGCAACAGGCGGGCCGCGGGATTGACGGCATGGGGCCTGGCAACGTGTTGCAGCAGCGGCATGTCGTTGATCGAGTCGCTGTAACCGTAGTGGGCGTCTGCCGCGTCCGGGTGCTGTTGTTGCCACTGGCGCAGCCGCGTCACCTTGCCGTCACGAAAGCTCAACACACCCTGGGTGCGGCCGGTATAACAGCCTTGCTGTTGCTCCAGCTCGATGGCCAGCACATGACTGGACGGGATCTGCAATCGGCTGCACTATGTGCTCACCGCTGGCGGAGATGAGCACAATCTCGTCGCCCTGGTCACGATGCCAGGCCAATTGGGCCAACCCCTCGGCAAACAGGCGCGGCGCCGCCACCTCGTCGGCGAAACGATGACAGTGCTGCTGGATCTGGGCGACCGGCTTGCCACGCAGGGGCTGCAACGTGAAGTCCATGTACGCCTCCATGGCTAATTCTCCCCGGTAGTACTGCGCCATCATGGCTTCTTCCTTGGTCAGCATGTTCGCGGGCGCCAATTTATGGGCCACCATGTACTCAAACCACAGGCTGGCGCTATCGCCATCGAGCAGGGTGTCATCGAGATCAAACAGGGCCAGTGCCATCGGGCTACCTCGCACAGTAGGGGGCGTATATGCCCCTGGCACAGGTTGCGCTCGGGGCGGTGTGGATCCGCGCAAGGCGTTGTTTGCGTCGCGGACGCATTAAGCTAGCACAGAGTGCCAGCGAAGAAAGCCGCCTCTGGTTACCGATGCCTGAAGCAAGTGGTGCGTAATGGCAGTGACATCTTGTTTCAGTAGCCTGCAATCCAGTGAGGTGGCAAACACTCTGTGACCCCTCCCGTCAAATCACACACTGCGAGTTTGACCAGGCGGGCATGGCTTCGACACAATCGATGTCGTTGTGCCCCATTCGGAACAGGGGCGTGTAATCAGGAGTGACAGGATGTTGGAACCGGCTATTCCGCACGATGAAATGCAGCGACTGGCAGTACTGGGTGCCTTACGAGTGTTGGATACGCCCCCGGCCGAGCAGCTGGAACGGATTAGCGGGCTGGCGGCGCGGGTATTTGATGTGCCCATTGCGTTGGTCTCTTTGGTGGATCGAGACAGGCAGTGGTTCTGGGCGCATTACGGCCTCGAGACCCGGCAGACCCCACGCAGCGTCTCGTTTTGTGGTCATGTGGTCTATGAACGCAATCCGTTGATCGTCTCCGATGCGCGTCTGGATCCCCGCTTTGCCGATAACCCGCTGGTCACCGGCGCACCGGGCATCGTGTTTTATGCCGGTTATCCGCTGCGCTCCTTGCAGGGACAAGTGCTCGGTGCTCTGTGTCTGATCGATCATAATCCGCGCACGTTGACGGCAGTACAGCGTGGCGAATTGCAGGATTTTGCCCGTCTGGTCGAGGAGTTCATGCATGATCTGGAACGGCGTGAGCAGTTGCGCAATACCGAATCCGATCTGCAATTGAGCGAAGCGCTGTTTGAACAGACGTTTCGGCATGCATCGGTCGGCATGGCGCATGTGGCGCTGGATGGTCGCTGGTTAAAGGTGAACCCAGCGCTGTGCCGGATGACCGGATACAGTGAGACGCAGCTACTGGCCGGCAATTTTCAGTCGATCACCCACCCTGAGGATCTGCCCACCGATGAAGATCACGTGGCGGCGTTGCTGGCCGGCAATCTCAACACTTACGCGCTGGAGAAGCGTTATCTGCGTGATACGGGCGTTCCGTTCTGGGTCATGTTATCGGTGACCTTGTTACGTAATGCCGATGGGTCGCCGCGGCATTTTATCTCGGTGGTGACCGACATTGATGAGCGTAAACAAGCCGAGCTGGCATTACGTCAATTACAGCAGCAACTGGAACTGAAGGTTGAAGAGCGCACCCGCGAGTTGGCCGTGGCGGTGGATCAACTGAATCGGGAGATAGATCAGCGCATCGCGGCGCAGGCGCGCGTCAGCGCGGAGAAAGATCGGTTTCAGAGCACGCTGGAGAATACCCATGACGCCTTCATCGAGCTGGATGAGATGGGGCATATCACGGCGTGGAATCACGCGGCGAACGAGCTGTTTGGCTGGCAAGCCAACGAGGCGATTGGCCAGTCGTTACGGGTGTTATTGGCGCCGGCGCAGATCGGTGACGGCGAGGATGTGCGTGATGTGCTGCTCGACGCGGCGTTGCTGCATCAAACACGCAGAACCGAGGCGTGGGCGCGCCACCGCGACGGCCGGCTGTTTCCGGTTGAGGTGACGGTGGCGGATCATCGGCTGGAAGGGTGTCGTTATTGCATTGCTTTCTTGCATGATATCAGCGAGCGGCAGCGTGATGAGGCGCGGATCCGCGACAGTGAATCCCGTTTGCGTGCCATCACCAACAATATGCCGGCGCTGATCAGTCAGATAGGTCATGACGAACGGCATGTGTTTGCCAATCGTGCCTATGCCGATTGGTTTGGCCTGGACGAAACCCGTCTGCGCGACATGACGTTGCGCGATGTCCTCGGTAGCGAGATCTATGCCATTGCAGAGCCGTTGATCTTGAAGGTGCTGCAAGGCGAGCGTACGGAATTTGATGCTCAGTTGCAGACGCGTCAGGGTGTACTGGATGTTCATCTGATCCTGTTGCCCATGGCCAGCGGCGAAGGATTTTATTTGCTGGCATTGGATATCAGTGAGTTAAAACACTTGCAGCAACGGCTGGAATACGATGTGACCCACGATGCTTTGACTGGGCTGCCAAACCGGCGCGCGTTTCTGACCGCATTAGAGCAGGCGACAGGACGAGCGACACAAGGACGGCGAGGGATGGCGTTGCTGTTTCTTGATCTGAACGGCTTCAAGCTGATTAATGATTCCCATGGCCATGAGTTTGGCGACAAGGTGCTGCAACGCTTTGCCAGTGAGATCAGTAAAGTCGTGCGCCCGACCGATACGGTCGCCAGATTGGCTGGCGACGAGTTCACCATCATTCTCGATGAGTTGCAAAATCCGCTGGCGGATGCGGAGGAGGGCTGCCGGCGTTTGCTGGATGCCCTGGCGCAAGTGCATCAGATTGACGGTACACCGGTGACGTTAGGTGCCAGTATCGGGGTGGCGCTATGCCTGGCCGGCGAAGCCATTCCGGCAGCGGCGTTGCTGGCGCGTGCCGATGCGGCAATGTATCGCGCCAAGAGCAGCGATTGTGGCGGCTATGCCATCAACTAGCCGTATCGTCTGGCGTAAGCTGGACGATACCGCCTCAGTGTGATGTGTGCTGATGCCGAGCGCGTATTATCCGTAACCCTTTCATGGCGATGCGCCACACCACTATGCCTAGCACGGCGAGTAACAGGAGGGGAAAAATAATAAATGCCCCGCTATAACGCAGTGTGAGAGGGTACACTTTTCCTTTATCAATCAGATAACTAGCCCAGAACACATAGTGGTCGGTGTAATACGTCAATGCCATGCTGCCATCCGGCTGCGGTTCAAGACGCACGGCGTTGCCGCTCTCCAGCGGCCAAGTGTGCGGGCTGCCCTGGGTGAGCAATGATTGACGGTAACGATCTGGTGTTTGCTGGTACGTTTGCCAGGTAATAACGCGCACGCCTTGTGGGCTCTGGATGGCGATAGGAAAGTGGGGGGCAATCGCGGTATGGCCGGTACGATAGTCCTGGTGGGTCAATAACCAGGGGGCCAGCAACACGCACAGCAGCACGACCAACAAGGTCTGCAGCAGCCCCCGAAAGAGCGCAACCTGTTTCTTAACGGCCGGCATCATGGGGCCGTTTGACGTTAGTGGCTACGGACTTGTGACGCCATATCCAGACGATGGCCAACGGTGAGCCCAACACCCAGGCGGCAAACAACAGATCGAGCCAGTAATAATCCTCCCAACCAGGAAGATAACACTCACCCTGGGCAGGGCAGCCAACCGACAGACGCCACAACACGGCGATCAGACGCGTCAATGCCCCCAATACGAGATAACTTACAAACAACGTCCGGCGTCGCAATACCATGCCTGTGCCCACCTATCTGGAAACAAGGGTTCTCATACTAGTCCTTTTGGCTTTGTATTTGAAAAGACACGGATTTCATTTGCGCTGCCGCTAACACTTTTCAGAAACCAGCATGGATTTTAAGGCTAACTGTTTTCAGAATCCGCACCTTTGACAGCGAAGTGGCGCCGGGGTGGGTATGCGATTAGGCAAGTACAGGGTCATGTTGAGTCTTGGGATGGTGACACTGCTGGTGACTCTGTTGTTGGTCTGGCATCCGTTTAAACCACGCGAATCAGCGAGTCTGTTAATCTGGACGACCCGTGGTGTTACCGAATTACAGCAGCTCGCCCGCGAGTATCAGCAACGGACAGGTGTGCGCGTGCGCATTGAGGCGCCGGCAGACTTTGTTGCCCGTTTTGAACTGCTGGCACAGCAGGGGCAGGGACCCGACATCGTGATATGGGCCCATGATCGCTTTGCTGCCTGGTATCAGGCCGGCCTTTTGGAGCCTGTAGCGCTAAACAGTACTGGGCTTAGCGGATGTCGAGAAGAGGCCGTCAGCGCCTTGAGGCAGGGCAATAGTCTGATGGGGTACCCATTACAGCTGGAAACCTTGTTGTTGTTCTGGAATCCGCGCCTGTTGACACATCCAACTGCGGATTTGACCGAGTTGGCCACTATTGATACCCAGGTACCTCGTCCATTGATTGCCTGGGATCTCACGTCTGCTTATTACACTTGGCCTTACATCACGGCGGGCGCCGCCGACGTCCTACAGGCGCAACCGGGAAAACCAATGCGCTTGCGGGCAAGTCACAATTCTGAGGTGCTGCAGAACCTGAGTCAGCTGCAGCAGGGAATTCAACAACATTGGCTGGCAGCCGACATGAATTACGAGCAGATCATGGCGCGTTTCAGTCGCGGCGAGCTGGCGATGATGCTGGGGGGGCCTTGGGATCGGCAACGCCTGGATCAGGCGGGAATCCATTATCGATTAGCCGCGGTTCCGGCGTTGTCCGGACGTGCCGCACAACCGTTCTTTGGGGTGATCGCCGCCGGCATCAACAGCCAATCTCAGGAAAAAATGCTGGCCAGGGAATTTTTGGAACAAAGTGTCCTGAGCCCGCATGGCATGGCAATTTATCGCAACGCCAAGGATGCCGGATTAATGGCGTGCGCGGTGCCGCAGGCTGCCAGTGGATTTGAAAATGCGTTGGTGTTGGGGATCGACAAGGGAGTGGCCATGCCTGGCCATATTGCGATGCCATTGTTCTGGAATAGCATGCAAAGTGCGTTGAGTAATATGTTTCAGCAACGCCAATCTGCTGTCGAAGCACTGCAAGGCGCTGAGCTGAGAATCAACCAGCACTGATGGTGGAAACACAGTATAGGGATCGGGGATCGTTGCAAAGAGAAGGCAGAATTTGGTGCGTCCTAGTGGACTCGAACCACCGACCCCCACCATGTCAAGGTGGTGCTCTAACCAGCTGAGCTAAGGACGCATCGACAACGCAGAATTTGGTGCGTCCTAGTGGACTCGAACCACCGACCCCCACCATGTCAAGGTGGTGC
>CAMFKP010000006.1 GCA_945957385.1 uncultured Aeromonadaceae bacterium | reverse complement strand
ATTCAGGAGCTCTATCTGGGCTCACTGCGTGAACTGGGCTTCGATCCACAAGTTCACGACATCCGTTTCGTCGAAGACAACTGGGAAAACCCGACGCTGGGTGCCTGGGGTCTGGGCTGGGAAGTCTGGTTGAACGGCATGGAAGTCACACAGTTCACCTACTTCCAGCAAGTGGGTGGCCTGGAGTGTGCGCCAGTGACCGGTGAAATCACCTATGGTCTGGAACGTCTGGCGATGTACATCCAGGGCGTGAACAGCATTTATGACCTGGTGTGGGCCGATGGTCCGCTGGGCAAGATCACCTATGGCGACGTGTTCCATCAGAACGAAGTCGAACAATCGGCCTACAACTTCGAGCATGCCGACGTGGCTTTCCTGTTCAAGATGTTCGAACAGTGCGAAAAAGAGTGCCAGCACCTGCTGGGCCTGGAAACGCCACTGCCGCTGCCCGCCTATGAGCGCATTCTGAAGGCGGCGCATGCCTTCAACATGCTGGATGCGCGCCATGCCATCTCTGTTACCGAGCGGCAGCGCTATATCCTGAGCATTCGCACCCTGTCCAAGGCAGTAGCCGAGGCCTACTACGCAGCCCGCGAAGCGCTGGGCTTCCCGATGTGCAATAAGAAGGTGTGAGCATGGTTACTGAGAATCTGTTGATTGAACTCGGCACCGAAGAGCTGCCACCCAAGGCACTGCGCAAGTTGGCGGAGGCTTTTGCCGAGAAGTTCACCGAAGAGTTGACCAAGGCCGAACTGGCCTTCGCCCGAGTCGAATGGTTTGCCGCACCGCGTCGTCTGGCGCTAAAAGTTCATCAGTTGGCAACCACTCAGAACGACAAGCAGGTCGAAAAACGTGGTCCAGCCGTCAGCGCTGCCTTTGTTGATGGCAAGCCAACACCGGCCGCTGCCGGCTGGGCCCGCTCCAATGGTATCGAGGTAGAACAGGCGGATCGTCTGGTCACCGACAAAGGTGAATGGCTGGTCTATCGCGCTACCGTTACCGGACAGCCAACCCGCAACCTGATCGCCGACATGACGGCAACGGCTCTGGCCAGCCTGCCGATCCCGAAGCTGATGCGTTGGGGTGCCAGCCGCACTCAATTCGTTCGCCCAGTACATACCCTGTGCATGTTGCTGGGGAGTGAACTGATCGAAGGTAACGTGCTGGGTTTGACCTCCGGCCGGACCATCCGCGGTCACCGGTTTATGGGTGAGGCGGAGTTCCAGATCGAGCACGCCGATCAATACCCGGCCCTGTTGGAAGAGCGCGGCAAGGTGATTGCGGATTTCGCACGTCGCAAGGCGTTTATTCAGGCGGGAGCCGAGGCCGCGGCGGCCAAACTGGGCGGTATCGCAGATATCGAAGAGTCGTTGCTCGAAGAAGTCACCTCACTCGTCGAGTGGCCGGTGATTCTGACCGCGACCTTTGAAGAGAAGTTCCTCGACGTGCCGGCAGAGGCGCTGGTCTACACCATGAAGGGTGACCAGAAGTACTTCCCGGTCTACGATGCGGCAGGCAAACTGATGCCGAACTTCATCTTCGTCAGCAATATCGACTCCAAAGATCCCAGCCAGATTATCGCCGGTAACGAGCGCGTGGTACGCCCTCGCCTCTCGGATGCTGAGTTTTTCTTCAAGACCGACAAGAAGCAACCGCTCTCCGCGCGTCTGGAAACCCTGGAAACCGTTCTGTTCCAACAACAGCTGGGTACGCTGAAAGATAAGTCCGTACGGATTGCCGAAATGAGCGCCTTCATCGCTGCCCGTATCGGTGCCGATGTCGAGCATGCAACTCGTGCTGGGCTGCTCTCCAAATGTGACCTGATGACGCAGATGGTGATGGAATTCACCGATACCCAGGGTGTCATGGGCATGCATTATGCCCGGCACGATGGGGAGGCTGAAGACGTTGCGGTCGCATTGAATGAACAATACATGCCACGTTTTGCTGGTGATGCGCTCCCGCAAGGCCTCGTCGCCTGTGCCGTCGCCATCGCTGATAAGCTGGACACCCTGGTCGGGATCTTCGGCATTGGCCAAGCACCCAAGGGAGATAAAGATCCGTTTGCCCTGCGTCGTGCGGCCATCGGCACCCTGCGCATCATCGTTGAGAAACAGCTGGATCTGGACTTGACCGATCTGGTTGCCAAGGCGGTTGAGCTGTATGGCAACAAGTTGACGAACGCCAAGGCTGCCGACGAAGTCATCGACTTCATGCTGGCACGCTTCCGGGCGTCATATCAGGATGATGGCATTGAAGTCGATGTGATTCAGGCCGTGTTGGCACGTCGCCCAACTCGCCCTGCTGACTTTGATCGTCGCGTGAAGGCCGTAAGCCACTTCCGGACGCTAGATGCCGCCGAAGCGCTGGCTGCAGCCAATAAGCGCGTATCCAATATTCTGGCCAAGTTTGATGGTCAGTTGAATGCTGCCGTCGATGGCACCCTGTTGCAAGACAGCGCCGAGCAGGCATTGGCCGCCAAGGTCGCCGAACTGGAATCCGCACTGGCGCCGTTGTTTGCCGCCGGCGAGTATCAGCAAGCCTTGTCGACGCTGGCCGGATTACGCGATGTGGTGGACACCTTCTTTGAACAGGTGATGGTCATGGCAGAGGACGCAGCCCTGCGTCTGAATCGTCTGACGTTGTTGGCCAGATTGCGTAATTTGTTCCTCGAGATTGCCGACATCTCGTTACTGCAGAAATAAACACTGCAAATTAGCCACAAAAGCCCGGACTTGTCCGGGCTTTTTATTTATGAACAAGACAAGCTATCGCAATATGATATTGGATTGCGATTTTTTGCTACCAACAAAACAAAGGCATCCGCATTCGTTTCACGTGAAACAAACTTAATCTGCCTTTGTGGGGTTGACAGCAGAACTCAGCACGCTAAAACAGAGCACTTTATTGCGCCACGTTGACTGGATTTACACTGTTATGGATTACTCGCTGTTTGGCCAAAAATTCACACGTCATGCTGGAATCACCCAATTAATGGATGATTTGAATCAGGGGCTTCAAAACCCAAATGCCATCATGTTGGGAGGTGGTAATCCAGCGGTTATCCCAGAAATGCAAACGGCGTTCAATCAGCAACTTGGCAAACAGTTAGGCAGTGGCGAACTGTTACAGGCGCTGGCTAACTACGATGGTCCAAAAGGTAAGAACAGCTTTACCGAAGCACTCGCCGCCTTGCTGCAACGTGAATATGGCTGGGCCATCAGTGCTCGCAATATTGCGTTGACCAATGGTAGTCAAACCGCCTTCTTCTATCTGTTTAACCTGTTCGCCGGCGATTTCGCCACCACCAAAAAGAAGGTGCTATTTCCATTAGCGCCCGAGTATATCGGTTATGCCGATTCCGCATTGAGTGAAGAGATGTTCGTTGCCGGTAAACCGAGCATCAGCCTGCTGGAGAATGGGCTATTCAAGTATCATATCGACTTTGAGCAACTTGAGGTCGGGGATGATATCGGATTGATCTGTGTCTCACGTCCAACCAATCCAACCGGAAACGTGCTGACTGATGAAGAGATCAGACACCTGGATGAAATTGCTCAAGCCCGGGGCATTCCCTTATTGATAGATAACGCCTATGGAACGCCATTTCCCAACATCATCTTCAGCGATGTGACGCCGTTCTGGAATGACAACACCATTCTCTGCATGAGCCTCTCCAAGCTCGGCCTCCCTGGCGCACGCTGTGGGATTGTCATCGCGCCGGAATCCATCATTGACGCCCTGGGCAATCTTTCGGGAATCATTAATCTCGCACCAGGTGGCATTGGCCCTACGCTGATGCAGCCCTGGGTTGAGAATGGTGAAATCATCCGCTTAAGCCAAGACGTTATTCGTCCCTTTTACGAGCAACGAGCGTGGCAAACGGTAACCAAGTTGCAAGATGCCATCCCCGCGCCCCGCCTACGCATTCATAAACCAGAAGGCGCCTTATTTCTTTGGCTCTGGTTTGAAGGCCTGCCAATCCATAGCCAGGAGCTCTACCTTCGCCTCAAGGAGCAAGGACTGATCCTGGTGCCTGGACATTACTTCTTTCCTGGCATTACCGATACCGGCTGGCGTCACCAGCAGGAGTGCATGCGTCTAAATTATGCCCAGCATCCAGACGTTGTTTCGGCAGGCGTGGATATTCTCGCGAAAACCATCGGCAATCTCGACCATTTGTGGCGTAATTAGATATGGCACTCACTTCGTGGTGTGAAAGATTGTTTTCGGTTTCCACCATGCCAGAATAGGGTTCTGTTCGGTTTTTAATCCATGACTATGTTGCAATCTGTCATCGTCTGTGACGACTCACGCTTTGCCCGCCAGCAACTGATTCGCAGTTTGCCAGCTGGACTCGCGCGCGAAATTCTCACCGCCAGCCATGGTGAAGAGGCGCTGCAGCTGTTGAGGCAGGGCCACGGCGAGCTATTATTTCTGGATTTGAATATGCCGGGCATCGATGGTTATCAGGTCCTGGAAGCGATTCGCAACGAACAGCTGAACACGCTGGTTATCGTTGTATCGGGTGATATTCAGTCTCAGGCCCATCAAAGAATTCTCGCCATGGGGGCTGTAGCGTTCCTGCAAAAACCGCTCCAGCAAGAACAACTGGTTAGCGCCCTACGTCAATGCGGTCTGCTGAGCCAAAATACAGACTACAGCGAACACTCGCTGCGCCACAGCGATGAAGAAAAGATCGGTTATGAGGAGAGCTTGCAGGAGATCGTCAATATTGCGATGGGCCAAGCAGCGCGCCAACTTGCTGATCTCCTTAACCTGTTTATCCATTTGCCGATTCCACAAGTCAAACTCATTACAACCGGACAACTACACAGCAAGCTGTATCATTGGCTTGAAGAAGATAGCAACATGGTTGTCAGCCAGGGCTTTGTCGGGTCATCCATCGCCGGGGAATGTCTCATTCATTTCCTGCAGCAAGATATTAGCCGTATAGCTCCGCTGCTGGGATTTGATGACGAGGTAGCTGAAGAGCGCCAGTCGCTGCTAATCGAACTCGCCAGTATGCTTGCCGGTACCTTGTTACTGGGTCTATCTGATCTGCTGGGTTTACGTTTCAGTCGTAGCCATCCCAGCCTGATAAAACCAACTGAATCCGGACAGACCAGCCAAGAGACAGCGCAGCAAGCCCTTAGCGTCAGCCTCGCCTACACCATACCGTCGCAACAGATTCAGTGCACACTGCTGTTGCTATTCACTGATGCCTCTCTGTCACCGCTGCAGCGACGACTGAGCCTGATTACCGAGTAACTGCCGATGAATCTGTTGGAGCTCGACGATTTCCACTGGTTGATGGACATACTGCAAACCATAGATGTTGGTCTGGTGGTCATTGATCGCCATTACCAGGTGCAGTTATGGAATGGTTTCATGGAAAACCACAGTGGTCATCTGGCCAGCCATATTCGTGGCCATAGCTTGCTTGAACAGTTTCCTGACCTACCAGAAGGCTGGCTGCGCCGCAAAGTAGAAGAAGTGTTTGCATTACGCAGCCCAGTGTTCAGCTCATGGGAGCAGCGTCCCCGGTTGTTTGACTTTGTCAGCACCCGTCCTTTTACCGGACACAGCCTGCTGATGTACCAAAATATCACTCTGATGCCCCTCCTCTCCAGAACGGGCAATTGCGATCATATCTGTATCATCATTTACGATGTAACAGATGCTGCGATTGGCAAGTTGGGGCTGCAACAGGCCAACCAGCAGCTTAAAGCGCTATCAATCACCGATAGGCTGACAACTTTGTATAACCGTGGCCATTGGGAAGAGTGTCTACGGCTCGAATATCAGCGTTTCCAGCGCACCAATTCCCCGGTCACACTGATGATGTTCGACATCGATTTTTTCAAGAAAATCAATGATACCTATGGCCATCCGGCGGGTGATGCGGTCTTGCGTTGCGTCGCCACTACATTGAAGCAAGAACTCCGCGGGACCGATATTGCCGGGCGCTATGGTGGCGAAGAATTTGGCGTGCTGCTACTCGATACCGATGGGGCAACAGCGTACGCAGTTGCCGAGCGCTTGCGCCAAGTCATCTCGAATTTGGTTATTGAGTATGAAGAACAGCGTATTAGTTTGACCATCAGTTTAGGGCTGGCCAATCTTAACCGACAAACGACCAGTGCCGCAGACTGGTTGATCGCAGCAGATAACGCCCTGTATCACTCCAAGCACAATGGCCGAAATCAAGTTACCGTAGCTCGGCCACCGGCTCAGATTCTGGAGATGAATGCCAGCCATCATTGATGGTGAGCTGATTTCACTGTTTCACGTGAAACAAAAAAGCCAGTCAGATGACTGGCTTTTTTATTGAATGATACCGCGTTAGATATCTAGGTTGGCTACCTTGAGAGCGTTCGTTTCGATGAACTCACGGCGAGGTTCAACCGCATCGCCCATCAGGGTGGCGAACAACTGATCCGCGGCGATTGCATCATCAATTGTTACCTTAAGCATGCGGCGTGAGCCTGGATCCATGGTGGTTTCCCACAATTGATCCGGATTCATCTCACCCAACCCTTTATAACGCTGGATATAGACGCCACGCTTGCCTTCATCAACCAACCAGTTCAATGCCTCAACAAAGCTGGTTACCGGTTTGATCTTCTCGCCACGCTTAACATAACCGCCCTCCTCGATGAGGTTGGCAATCTGCTCACCCAGCGTCACGATTTGCCGATACTCACCAGAGACCAAGAAATCGTGGCTGAGCAGGTATTGGTGATCGATACCATGTTGACGCAAACTAATCTGTGGCAGGTAGAGTTGACGTTCGACGTTGTGCTGCACCGAGAGCGCGAAGTGGGAACCATTGGTGCCTTGATCTTGCAGCGCCTGCTGCAGCGTCGCGACCCAAGCCGTCACAGTGGCCTCGTCGCGGGCCATCTCCAGTGTCAATGCCGGTTGGTAAACCAGTTGCGACAGCACAGCCTCCGGTAGCCGACGAGACAAGCGACCAATTAACACTTCCACGGCACGGTACTGCATTACCAATCGCTCGAGCTGCTCACCGCCGATCCCGGGAGCTGAATCGTTGACATGCAGGCTAGCACCATCCAGTGCCAGAGTAGTCTGATACTGATTAAGCACATCTTCGTCCTTGATGTACTGCTCCTGCTTTCCTTTCTTGACCTTATACAGCGGCGGCTGGGCAATATAGATATAGCCACGTTCAATCAGCTCAGGCATCTGGCGATAGAAAAACGTCAGCAACAGCGTACGAATGTGAGCACCATCCACGTCGGCGTCCGTCATGATGATGACGTTGTGGTAACGCATCTTGTCCGGATCATATTCATCACGTCCGATCCCGCATCCCAGAGCCGTGATCAGCGTGGCGACCTCTTGCGAAGAGAGCATCTTATCGAAACGGGCTTTCTCGACGTTCAGGATCTTACCTTTCAGCGGCAGGATCGCCTGGAATTTACGATTCCGCCCCTGTTTGGCAGAACCACCCGCCGAGTCCCCTTCCACTATGTACAGTTCGGACAAGGCCGGGTCACGCTCCTGACAATCGGCCAGCTTACCTGGTAGACCAGCCAAATCCAGTGCACCCTTACGACGGGTCATCTCCCGCGCCTTGCGTGCAGCCTCACGCGCCCGCGCCGCTTCGATGATCTTGGTGACGACCGTCTTGGCATCTGCCGGGTTCTCCAGAAGGTATTCGTCCAGCTTCTCACCCATGCACTGTTCGACAGCCGTTTTCACTTCTGATGAAACCAGCTTGTCTTTGGTTTGTGAGGAGAACTTGGGATCCGGCACCTTGACTGAAATAACCGCTGTCAAACCTTCACGAGCATCATCACCAGAGGTCGCAGTTTTGGCCTTCTTGCTGTACCCCTCCTTGTCCATGTAGGTATTCAAGGTACGGGTCAGTGCAGCACGGAAACCGGCCAGGTGAGTACCACCATCCCGCTGCGGGATATTGTTGGTAAAGCAGTAAACATTCTCCTGGTAGGAGTCATTCCACTGCATCGCCACTTCCACACCAATCCCATCTTCACGTTCTTGTGAAAAATAGAACGCCTTCGGGTGAATCGGTGTTTTGTTCTGATTTAAAAACTCTACAAAAGCGCGAATACCACCTTCATAGTGAAAATTCTGTTCACGACTATCCCGCTCGTCCTCGAGATGAATCGCCACTCCAGAGTTCAGGAACGACAGCTCACGCAGGCGCTTGACCAGTATCTCGTAATGGAACTCAGTGTCCGAGAAAATGGTCGGGCTAGGCCAGAAACGGATTTCCGTACCCGTCTGATCCGAGTCACCAATCTGTTTCAATGGCGCCTCAGGCTCACCCAGAAAGTAGGTTTGCTCATAGACATGGCCTTGACGACGAATGGTCAGCAACAGCTTGTCAGAGAGCGCATTCACGACCGAGACCCCGACCCCGTGTAGACCACCGGAGACTTTGTATGAGTTGTCGTCGAACTTACCGCCAGCATGCAACACCGTCATGATGACTTCGGCAGCAGAGACGCCCTCTTCCTCGTGGATATCAACGGGGATGCCGCGACCATTGTCGCGGACCGAGACTGAACCATCGGCGTGAATCTTGACTTGAATGGCCGTGCAATACCCCGCCAGAGCCTCGTCAATGGAGTTGTCCACCACTTCGAACACCATATGGTGCAGGCCTGAACCGTCATCGGTATCACCGATGTACATGCCGGGGCGCTTACGCACCGCATCCAGCCCCTTCAGAACCTTGATACTCGAAGAGTCGTAAGTGTTTTCACTCATGTCTTACTCTCGCTCTCTCGTGCTTGATATCCGGTGATTGTACCCTGTTCCACGTGAAACAGATGGCACTCCAGTTCCGACATCATGTCGGCCAGCGGCGCCTCGTCTATCGCGGTGATAAACACCTGACTGGCACATTGCTTCAAGCGCTGAGCCAGACGACGCCGCTTCTCCGAGTCGAGCTCGGAGGCAAAATCATCTATCAGGAAGAGACACTCTCTCCCGCTGTCACGATTCAGATAAAGCCCTTGTGCCAAACGCATGGCACAAACCAGCAACTTTAACTGCCCGCGAGACAATACATCCTGTACAGGGACACCATTCGCCTTGAGCCGGAGATCAGCCTTATGCGGTCCGACAGCGGTATGTCCCATTGCTTTGTCACGTTCAAAACCTTCCGCCAACAACGTCGCCAAGTCACGCTGTCGATCCCACCCAGGGTAGAATCCAACTCGAAATTCATATTCCGGCAGGAAGTCATGGGTGATCTCCTGCAACAGCGGCAACCAAGCAGCACAATAGGCGGCACGGTAGTCGGCCAACTGCACCCCCAACCGCGCCAGCTCCTGGTCCCAAAAAGCCAGAGGCTCGTAATGCGTACTCTGCCGCAGCAACGCATTGCGTTGCTTCAACAAACGGCGTACTCGGCTCCATAACGGATAAAATGCCGGCTCGATATGGAATACTCCCCAATCGATAAAGGCACGTCTTTGTTGCGGTCCACCCGTCAGCAGACTAAACCCTTCAGGATGAATCAGTTGTAACGGTACTAACTCTGCCAACTGGGCCAGCCGTTCGGCCACGCGCCCAGAAACTTTCAACTGACTCTCACCGTTTCGGTTCTTGAAGAGACCCAGCGGAACGACTCCGTGCTGGGCAAGCTCGATCTGGGCGAACAGGGTGAACTCTTTCGCCTCATGAGCGATAACCCGATTCGTAAGGTGGGTACGGAATGACCGCCCCAACCCCAGATAGTGAATGGCTTCCAGCAGGCTGGTCTTGCCGCTACCATTGCGCCCCAGCAGCACGTTGAGCCCTCTGCCGGGGTGCAACTCAGCCTGTTGGATATTGCGAAAATCGTGGATCTGTAACCTGAGTAACGCCATGGTCAAAGCCGCATCGGCATCACCACATACAAGGCCGCATCACTGCTGGCATCTTCCAGCAAGGCACTGCTGTTTGCGTCAGTCAGGCTGATTTTTATCTGCTCACATTTTAACGTATTCAGCACGTCGAGCACATAGGAGACATTAAATCCAATCTCCAATTCGGGACCTGAATACACCACATCCAGCAACTCTTCGGCCTCTTCCTGCTCTGGGTTGTTCGCCGTGATGCGCAACAAATTTGGCTGCAGAAACAGACGAACTCCCCGCAGCTTGTCATTGGACAAGATGGCCGCGCGCGCAAATGCCTGACGCATCGCTTCACGATCGGCCAGCACAGTCTTATCACTGTTGCGCGGCAGGACCCGGCGATAATCCGGGAAGCGTCCATCAACCAGCTTGGAGGTAAACACGAAACCTTCGGAAACGGCACGTAAGTTGTTACGGCCCATCTGCAGGCGAATAGGCTTGTCGTCATTTTCCAGCAGGCGAACAAGCTCAAGAACCCCCTTACGCGGCAGGATCAACTGCTGCTCCGGCAATGCCTGCTCAACGACATCGCGACGACAGGTGGCAAGACGGTGACCATCGGTGGAAACGGTACGTAAGCTGGAGCCTTGAGCCTCAAACAGCATGCCGTTCAAGTAATAGCGAACATCCTGACTGGCCATCGAGAATTGCGTCGATTCAATCAGTCGTTTGAGCTCTTGCTGGCTGATATCAAACTCCAGCAGGGACTCCCAATCTTCAATATTTGGAAACTCGGACGCCGGCAGCGTCGACAGCGAGAAACGACTGCGTCCGGAGCGCACAATCACACGATCGCCATCCAGCTGAAAGCTGATCTCGGCGCTATCCGGTAAACCGCGGCAGATATCCAGCAGCTTGCGTGCTGGGACCGTGGTTCGGCCCGCCAGAGCCTGGGCAACCGGAACACGACCGATCATCTCAACCTCAAGATCTGTCCCCGTCATCGACAGGCGCCCATCACTGACATCCAGCAGAACATTGGACAAAATCGGCAGCGTAGGACGCCCTCCCAGAGAGCCCGATACCAATTGCAGCGGGCGGAGCAACGTCTCACGAGAAATGACAAATTGCATCTGAAAGCTCCGTTATCAGGATGAGAGGGTTCGAATCAGGTTGGAGTAGTCTTCCTTGATATCGTGACTCTCCTCGCGCAACTCGGCGATCTTGCGACAAGCATGCAGTACCGTTGTATGGTCACGCCCGCCGAATGCATCGCCGATCTCCGGCAGACTGTGGTTGGTTAACTCCTTGGCGAGCGCCATCGCCAACTGCCGAGGTCTGGCAACCGAACGGGAGCGACGCTTCGACAGCAGATCGGCAACCTTGATTTTGTAGTATTCGGCGACGGTCTTCTGGATGTTATCGATGGTGACTAACTTTTCTTGCAGCGCCAGCAGATCGCGCAGCGCTTCGCGAACAAAATCGATATTGATAGCCCGACCGGTAAAATTGGCGTTGGCAATGACCCGATTAAGCGCACCCTCCAGCTCCCGCACGTTTGAGCGCAGACGCTTGGCAATAAAAAATGCGACCTCATCGGGCAGATGGATTTTGCTCTCCTCAGCCTTGCGCATCAAAATCGCGACGCGGGTTTCCAACTCCGGCGGTTCGATGGCAACCGTCAGTCCCCAACCAAAACGGGATTTCAACCGATCTTCGACTCCGTCAATTTCTTTGGGATAACGGTCCGAGGTGAGGATGATTTGTTGGTTACCTTCCAACAGCGCATTGAAGGTGTGGAAAAACTCCTCCTGAGAGCGCTCCTTGTTGGCGAAGAACTGAATGTCGTCGATCAACAGTGCATCGACGCTGCGGTAATAACGTTTGAATTCTTCGATGGCGTTGGTTTGCAACGCCTTGACCATATCCTGGACAAAACGCTCGGAGTGCATATACACCACCTTGGCATCAGGATTGCGATCCTTGATCGCATTACCCACGGCGTGCAGCAAGTGCGTCTTACCCAAACCGGTCCCCCCGTACAGGAACAGCGGATTGTAGGCGCTACCAGGGTTATCCGCGACCTGACTGGCGGCGGCCCGGGCTAACTGGTTTGACTTACCCTCAACAAAGTTGTCGAAGGTATAGGTCACATTGACATTGCTCTTGTGGTTGATCTCGGGCTTGGGCTCGCTCTTTTCCCCCCAGCTTGGGGAGGTGGGGATCGGAGCGGCACGACCGGCGACCGGTTTATGCACAGGTGACGAGGCCGATTGGCTGCGGCTGCCGATATCAAAACGCAATTGCGGAGCATCGGATCCGCAAAACTCGGCGATCAAGCCGTTGATCCGTAACAAGTACTTGTCACGAACCCAGTCAAGAATAAAACGGTTTGGGGCATAAAGCGTCAGGGAACGATCGCCAGACTCCGCCTGTAAAGGCCTGATCCACATGCTGAATTCGCCAGAAGGCAATTCATCTTGCAGCCGGTTCAGGCATTGCTGCCAAAGCGAAGCTGTCACGATATTCTCCCCAAGAAATGTTTCGACCAAAGATCCGTTATTCTACGATTTCAGCCGTCGGATCACCAGATCCAGCCTCGGGATCGCCGTCAAATATGCCGCTTGACATTTGGGGTGTCTGTGAATAAAGAAGGGGGAATCCCTCAGGTTATCCCCATATTACCCACAACAGAATCCCTGAACTGTCCACAAAAGTGCGGGATCCGGGGTATCGATCGCGATGGGGACGATCAGGGATCAGCGCCATATAAGCGGATGCTCAGCCAGGCTTGCCAGTATACCGGCCGCGGGTATAATGCCGATCCCTGATCCTTCAAGGATCCTGGAAACCAGTGGCAGGTTAACGCTCCGGATCCGAACCGGCGTTGGACCGGCCCGTCTGCGCATTGACGCCCATCGCTATTCTGTTTAGAATTCGGCCTCTTTATCAGGGGCTGTCCGGCAGCAAGCCGGCGCGTCGGTATGCAGGACAACCCAAACTGTACAGTTAAAACCAACGGATAATGCTATGAAACGTACTTTTCAACCTTCTGTGCTGAAGCGCAATCGCACTCACGGTTTCCGCAGCCGCATGGCCACCAAGAATGGCCGTCAGGTTCTGGCTCGCCGTCGTGCCAAGGGTCGTGCCCGCCTGACCACTGTGAATGGCTAATCACACCTTTCCCCGGGAGTTACGTCTGCTAACTCCCGAACATTTCAAGCGTGTCTTCAATGAGCCTGTTCGGGCTGCCTCCCCTCAACTGACGTTACTCGCCAAAACCAACGAACTCGGTCATCCACGACTGGGATTGACGGTACCCAAAAAAGTCTTGAAGCGTGCCGTATGGCGTAACCGCGTCAAACGACTGGTCCGGGAGAGTTTTCGTCACAAGCAGCATGAGTTGCCGGCCATCGATATCGTCGTGATCGCCAAATCCGGGATTGGTGAACTGAGCAATGCTGAGCTCTCTCTTCTGGTAAGCAAGCTATGGCGCACCCTGTCACGCCGTTGCAATGGCTAGCGGTCAAACTGGTTCGCCTGTACCAGTTGCTGATTAGTCCACTGCTGGGCCCGCGCTGCCGGTTCCATCCGAGCTGCTCACAATACACGATTGAAGCAATCTGCCTGCACGGTCTCATAAAAGGCGTTTGGTTAGGTATCAAACGTCTATTAAAATGTCACCCCTTACACTCTGGGGGCTATGACCCGGTCCCGCAACCCAAGCCGAAGAAGCGAAGAAACTAACTATGGATTCTCAACGTAACCTACTTGTCATCGGATTGCTGGTCGTCAGCTTTCTGCTGTGGCAACAGTGGCAGACCGACAAGGCGCCCAAGCCGCAGGCTGCTGCTGTGACGCAAACCGACTCTTCCGTGCCGCAAGCCTCTACGACGGCCAATGCGGATGTGCCGGCAGACCAGGCCCCGCAAACTCATCGTCAGCTGATCACGCTGGTCTCCGATCAGCTGCAACTGCAAGTGGACACCCTGGGCGGCGATATCGTCGACGCCAAGTTGCTGAACCACACCGTGGCCCAAGGTTCCAGCGAACCCTTCGAACTGCTGATGGACAAGCCAGGCCGGTTGTATATCGCCCAGAGTGGTTTGATTGGACGTGATGGTCCGGACAGCCGTGCCGAAGGCCGCCCGGTCTACACCACCACTGCCAGTGAATTCCGTCTCGCCGATGGTCAAGACAAGCTGGTGGTGCCGTTCAGCTGGACCAACGCCGATGGCGTGACCTTCACCAAGGAGTTCACGCTGACCCGTGGCAAGTTCACGGTCGATGTGGATTACAAGGTCAACAACAGCAGCAGCAAGCCGCTGGAGATGCAGTTCTACGGCCAGCTGAAGCAAACCATTGCCGCCCCGGCCGACCAGCAGAGCCACGCCCTGATGGCCAGCGCCTACCGCGGTGCCGCCTACTCCAGCACCGAGAACCGTTACAAGAAGGAAACTTTCGACAACATCAAGGAAAGTAACCTGAATGTCACCACCGAGGGTGGTTGGGTCGGCATGCTGCAACACTATTTCGTTGCCGCCTGGGCCGGTGAGCCGAATGGCAAGAACAACCTCTACACCCGTGCCGTCAGCAACAACCAGGACGCCATCATCGGTCTGAAAGAGCCGATGCAGAGCATCGCCGCCGGCAACACCGCCACGCTGGGTGCCACGCTGTGGGTTGGTCCGAAGTTGCAGGACGAGATGGCCGCCGTTGCCAAGCACCTGGACCTGACCGTCGATTACGGCTGGTTGTGGTTCATCGCCCAACCGATGTTCAAGCTGTTGAAGTTCCTGCACAGCCTGGTCGGTAACTGGGGCGTGGCCATCATCCTGATCACGCTGATTGTGCGCGGCGGTATGTATCCGCTGACCAAGGCGCAGTACACCTCAATGGCCAAGATGCGCATGCTGCAACCCAAGCTGCAGGCACTGCGTGAACGCTTCGGTGATGATCGCCAGAAGATGTCACAAGGCATGATGGAGCTGTACAAGCAGGAGAAGGTCAACCCGCTGGGTGGCTGCTTCCCGATCCTGATCCAGATGCCGATTTTCATCGCTCTGTACTGGACGCTGATGGAATCCGTCGAGCTGCGCCATGCGCCGTTCGCGCTGTGGCTCACCGACCTGTCGGTCAAGGATCCGTTCTTCGTGCTGCCGCTGCTGATGGGTGCCACCATGTGGTGGATCCAGAAGATGAGCCCGACCACGGTGACCGATCCGATGCAACAGAAGGTGATGCAGTTCATGCCGATCATCTTCACCTTCATGTTCCTGTGGTTCCCGGCTGGTCTGACGCTGTACTGGCTGGTCTCCAACATCGTCACCATCTGCCAGCAGACGCTGATCTACCGCCAGCTGGAGAAGAAGGGACTGCACAGCCGCGAGAAGAAGAAGTAACGCGCCACGCGCTATGCCAGAGGCGACCTTAGGGTCGCCTCTGTTGTTTCTGGCACCGAGAGCGAACTGTGATTACCCGCCAAAAGCACTGCCAAATTGAGGCGATTATTAAGTTTGATTTAATAATCGCGAAAAACAGGCCGTGGCGACGCATCACCATCACCCTGACGCCGGTTTTTTATTAGAATGGCGCCATCTCCGCCCAGCAGAGCGAATCTCATGTACCAAGCAGACACTATCGTGGCACAAGCCACTCCGCCCGGACGCGGTGGCGTCGGTATCCTGCGCGTCTCCGGCCCGCTGGCCAGTGCCGTGGCCGAGGCCGTGCTCGGCAAGGTGCCGGCGGTGCGCCGCGCCGACTACCTGCCGTTTCGTGACAGTCAGGGCCAGACCCTGGATCAGGGCATAGCCCTGCTGTTCAAGGCCCCGCACAGCTTCACCGGGGAAGACGTCCTCGAACTGCAGGGCCACGGCGGCCCGGTGGTGATGGACATGCTGTTGCGCCGCATCCTCGAGATCCCGGGGCTGCGCACCGCGCGTCCCGGCGAGTTTTCCGAGCGCGCCTTCCTCAACGACAAGCTGGATCTGGCCCAGGCCGAGGCGATTGCCGACCTGATCGAAGCCACCAGCGAACAGGCCGCCCGTTCGGCGTTACATTCGTTGCAGGGCGAGTTCTCGCAGCGCATCACGGCGCTGGTGGAACAGCTGACCCGGTTGCGCATCTATGTCGAGGCCGCCATCGACTTTCCGGATGAGGAGATCGATTTTCTCTCCGATGGCAAGGTGGCCGGCGATCTGTACGCCATCATCGACAGCCTGCAGCGCGTACAACAGGAAGCGCGGCAGGGAGCCCTGCTGCGGGAAGGCATGAAGGTGGTGATTGCCGGCCGGCCGAATGCCGGCAAGTCGAGCCTGCTCAACGCCCTGGCCGGCCGGGAGTCGGCGATCGTCACCGAGATCGCCGGTACCACCCGCGATGTGCTGCGCGAACACATTCACATCGATGGCATGCCGCTGCACATCATCGATACCGCCGGCTTGCGCGATACCGACGATGCGGTGGAGCGCATCGGCATCGAGCGCGCCTGGGCCGAGATCGTCAAGGCCGATCGTGTGCTGTTCATGGTCGATGGCACCACCACGGCGGCGACGGATCCGGCCGCGATCTGGCCAGATTTCATCGATCGCCTGCCCGCCGGCATGGGGCTGACCGTGGTGCGCAACAAGGCCGATTTGACCGGCGAGCCGCTGACCACCACGGATGAGGAGGGCCATCCGGTGTTCCGTATCTCGGCCAAGACCGGCGTCGGCCTCGACGAGCTGCGTCAGCACCTCAAGCAGTGCATGGGCTTTCAAGGCAATGTCGAAGGGGGCTTCATGGCACGCCGGCGGCACCTGGAGGCGATCAGCCATGCCGATAGCCATCTGCAGCTGGCCAAGGAGCAGCTGGAGGTCTATGCCGCCGGTGAGCTGGTGGCCGAGGAGTTGCGGCTGGCACAGGAGCACCTGAGCGAGATCACCGGCGCGTTCAGCTCCGACGATCTGCTGGGGCGCATCTTCAGCTCGTTCTGCATCGGCAAGTAGCCGCAGCATCGCCATGTCATAAACTTCGGCAAACGGGACTAACTGAAGCCCGATCTGGGCACAATTCATGTCAAACCGGGCGCAGTCACAACACCCAATAGACTGATATCAAACACTTAAAAGTAAAAGCGACCTCAATGACACCATCAAGCAGCATCGATTATCTAGGCATTGGTTGGGACGTTGGCGGTTGGTGTGGCACCAAGCAGGCCGTGGCCATCGTCGGCTGGTCAGTCGGTGATAGCGCACTGCTCTGGCTCGGTGTCTCACCAGCTTTCAGCCTGTCACGCCGCCGGCCGTTATCGCTAGCCAGCCTGCTGGCTCCAGCACTACAGGGCAATATCGGCTTGCCTGATACCCAGCGACAGGCCATCGCCATCGATGCGTCGCTGGCATTTCCGCGCGCCTTTTGTCAGCTACTGCTGGGGCAGGGCGATCCCCAGCCCCAGGTGCCCAGCAGTGAACTCGACAACCCGTTGGCCTACCGTGACTGCGAGCGCTGGTTATATCGTGCTTATGGCAAAAAGCCGCTCTCGGCGAGCTTCGATAAGCTCGGCAACAACAGCACTCTGGCGCTGAGCCTGCTTCCCGCCTTGCAGGCGCAAGGCTATCGACTGGTGCCGCAACACGCCGCCACGGCACAACAGGCCATCATCGAGGCCTATCCGGCCCTGTTGAAGCAGGGGTTTCGCGCCAACCAGGCAGCTCGTCCTGCCCTGGCCGGCTTGTTACCTGCTGAGTTAGCACCGGCTAGCGATCGCTACGACGCCGCGCTGTGCGCCCTGATGGCGCTGGCGTTCGCCAGTCAGGGACGCTGTCCGCTATTGCCCCCGTTGATCCCGCCGCCGCATGGCCTGCCTCATGATGAGGGCTGGATCTATCACTTCGCGCCGGATTAACGATCGCTGAGCCGTTGCATGATCGCCGCCAACTCACCCGACAGCCGATGCAACTCGGCACTCGTCTGTTCGGTGCGGCGCGAGGTGTGCTCTGTCTCGCCGGCGACACTCTTGATATCCGTCAGGTGATGGGTCATGTCTTCGACCGCGGCGGTCTGCTGCTCTGCCGCAGTCGCGATTTGCTGGTTCATGCTGTGAATGTCACCCACCGCACTGGCAATGCGCTGCAGCATGCCACCCGCCTCCGTCACCCGGCTAACACACTCGCCCCCTAGCAGTTGACCGGCACTGATGGCCTCAACCGCATCACGCGTGCCTGTCAGTACCATATCGATGATCTTGTTAATTTCGGCTGTTGAATCAGCGGTACGACGCGCCAGGGTACGAACCTCGTCGGCCACCACGGCAAATCCCCGTCCCTGCTCCCCGGCACGGGCCGCCTCAATCGCGGCATTCAGCGCCAACAGGTTGGTCTGTTCAGCAATATTGCGAATGACCTCCAGAACCGTACCAATCCGGCGGCTATCTTGATCCAGTTGCTGAATCACTCGGGCGGTATTTTCTATCTCGCTGCTCATGCGGGTAATGGTATGAATCGTCTGTTGCATCACCTGCTCGCCACTGGCCGCCTCGCGATCCGCCTCATCAGCCGCAGTTGCCGCCTGGGCGGCATTCCCGGCCACGTTCTGTGCCGTGGCCGTCATCTCGTGCATTGCCGTCGCAACCATGTCCGTACGCGACAGCTGATCCTGTGTTCCGGTCGTCAACAAGCCACTGATCTGCCGCAACTCGCGACTGGCCTCATCCAGCTGGTCATGACTGGATCTGAGCTGACCAAACGTCTCGGCGAGAAAATCGCGCAGCGTATTGGCTGCCGTCATCAGTTGTCCCAACTCATCTCGACGCGCCAGCGTCAGGCGTTGGTGAAACTCTCCCCGGCTTAAATGCGTCAGGTGTTCGGTCAGCAACTGCAACGGCGTCACAATGTGGCGGCTGATTAGCCAGCCACTGAACAGCGTGATCAAGATGGCCGCCGTCAATAACAAGCCCGCCCCCAAACGCGATGCCAACACGGCTTGTTCGGCAATGGCCTGCGACTGCCGTTGGGCATCGCTGTGCAATTTGGCAACCAGAGCGGACATCTGTTCACTGGCTGCACGGTCGATCCCTTTGACGGCCTTGTCTCCGGCGAACGGATCAGCACCCGCCGCCAAAAAAGCAGCCTTGCCGTTACGGTAGGCCAACCCCAGATCACTGTGCTCCTGCTGCAAGCGCTGCACCTGAGCAGCCAGCTCGGGAGCGTGCATAACATCGGCCAGGCGTATCAGCGCAGTTAACTGCCCCGACACTTTCTGCTCTTGTGCTTCGAACTGCTGCCAATACTTCGTCAAATTGGCCGCATCCTTGCCACGCAACAGGACGTTTTTCCATTCCTGTACCTGGATCTTGAATTGCAGGTTGGCCTCATCGACCAACGTCAAGGCCTGCACCGGCTGGGCCAGCAAACGTTGATAATCATCAAGTGATGCCGTCAGGTAGCGCAAACAGAAGCCCGCGACGAGCATAACCAGCACCATTCCACCGATCAGCAAACCTAAAAGTTGCTTACGCAACGAGTCCTTAAGCGACATACAGCCTCCTTAATGGCCATTCGATGTCATGGAAATGTCACACTTTTGTCATCTGCCTTTTACGTCAGATTTATGACAGATTGATGACAACTACTATCATCACGCGACTGTGCTGCCTGAGTGTAGTTGTTAACCCACTTACCGCACGCCCGGAGCGCTTGCATCGTCCACCGCAAAAGCCGATCCAGCCCGCCTATTTGGCCTTTTTCCCTGCAGGCATGGGGCTAGTTGCTACGCTTTAATACGAACGCGACAGGGGAGAACACTATGATTGACAACCAGATAAAGGACTCAGGTCTGCAGCAAAGCCGACTGGATGCCCAACGCCGGACGCTACAGATGGCCAGCCTGTCTCAGGATGATTATCGCCGGATCCTGCGCCTTCTGCAGTTGCTGTGCGATGCCAGCTGTGCCTGGATCAGCCTGCTCGGACAGCATGAAGATACCCTGCTTGAAGGACTCGATATTCCCCACGGCGCCCCGCCGTCGCTGGCGGAGCGCGTCATTGCCAGTGAAGGACTGTTTGAATGCGGATCGGCTGACTGTGATGGCCAGTTGCGCAGTCACCCCTGGTGCAGTGAACATGAACTGGGTTGGCTGGCCGCCTACCCCCTGTTCAGCCCGGAAGGGCATGCGATCGGCTGTGTCGCCATCGCAGCGAACCAGCCACGGCACATGGATATTCGCCATCGGCTGGCATTTGTCGATCTGGTCAGTATGCTGGAGACCGAAATGCAGCTGCGTTTCCTGCTGTCGACACAAGCGCCAGCGCTGCGCAGCCTGATGCAACAGCCGCTGCGAGAACAGGGCCATCTGCTGGATGCCAGTGGCATGGATGATCTGCTGCATTACAGTTATACCCGCTGCCGCCTGGAAGGGCGTCCTTATGCATTGGCTCTGGTGGAGCTGGATCCCTTGGCACAACAAGCGCTGGATGTGGATCAAACCGAAGAGTTACAGCAAGCCGCCGCCAGCAGGCTGTTACGGACATTGCGCGCGGGTGATCTGATCGGAAGTTGGCATCAGCAAGGGCTGCTGGTGTTGTTACCTGGAGTCGATGCCGAAGAGCTGTACAGTGTCGGCGATAAGTTGGTGCAATCGCTGTATGACAAGGTTGATGTGGGCCTGCGGCAGCTGGATTTGAGTGCCTCTCTGGGACTGGTTGGCGTGCGTCAGCTACAACCGCGCCTGTCAACGGACACTCTGCTGACCGCTGCGCAACACGCGTTGCAACAAGCGGTCAGTGCCGGTCGAAATCGCGCTCGCGTGCAGCTGTTATCCTGACGCCCCCACGCCGCTGATGACAACACATCCGGTTTCCCCGGATGTGTTGTTTTATTTACCCGCCACATCGCAATACCTCAGTTCAAGACACGACAACCTCGTCATTGCTCTGACGCCCGGCCGCGTAATAGATCAGGTTATGAAACCGAGCTATCTCCGCACCATCATTCCGATAGCCGTGACGACAGTCCGCGGCAAAACGCAGCGCCTGTTCCGGCAACAGGGAGTGCCATTCGTCTTGGTACCAGAGCGACATAGATCCAGAGATAGGTAAAATCTGCTCTATCGCACCCGCCTCATGAGCCACCGAGTAATAACAGCAACCGACTGGTAACGCGACCAACAACAACTCATACCCCAATCGTGGCTCGTAAGGCAGCAAACACGAAACCTGTACCCCATCGGCAAACACCTGGGGAGAAGTTTGCTTTCCCAGCCACCAAAGTGAGACCTCGGGCTCAAGCGCCACGTCACCAAGCAGTGCAGAAAACGTTACCCCGAATCCAGCCGCAATACGCCATAGCGTCACCACAGTGGGGCTGGACTCCCCCCGTTCGATCTGGCCCAACATGGCCTTGCTGACCTGACAATGCCCAGCGGCGATATCCAGACTCCAGCCTCGTTGCTGACGCAAATTACGTAGATGCGCCCCCAGACGCCGGTTCAATTCATCCATCTTGCTGTTCCTGTAGGATCTGTTACCCTCGCCCTTTGTGCGTTATAACGCACAAAGGGATTTTACACGATTACAGGGAGTTGTCGTATGTCAGGCTGGTTTCCGGTGCGCCTGCACCACCTCAGCAGCGGTATGGTTGCCGTTTTAGTGGGCTATACCAGTTCAGCCGCCATTATCTTTCAAGCGGCCAGCAGCGCTGGCGCCAGCCCGGCTCAGCTTGGTTCCTGGATGACGGCGCTCGGCCTGGGCATGGGCATCACCACGCTCGGGCTCTCTTACTATTACCGAACCCCGATACTGACCGCATGGTCAACACCTGGCGCGGCGCTACTGATCACCAGTTTGCATCAGGTACCGATGGCCGAGGCTATCGGTGCCTTTATCGGTTGTTCGTTGTTACTGACCATCGCCGGTTTCAGCGGCCTCTTTTCTCGACTCATGCACCGTCTGCCATTGAGTCTGGCCGCCGCCATGTTGGCGGGTATTCTGCTGCGCTTCGGTCTCAACCTGTTTCATGCTCTTGAACAAGCACCTCTGCTGGTGGGCAGCATGCTACTGCTGTTCCTGCTGATTAAACCGCGTCTACCTCGCTATACGTTGGCATTGGTGTTGCTGATGGGGGTGATCGTGGCCGCCGGCAGTCATCAGCTGCAACCGTTGCCCCCGATGCATTGGTTGCAACTGGAGTGGACAACACCACAATTCAGCTGGACGGGACTTTTCGGCATCGCGGTGCCGTTGTTTATGGTCACCATGAGCTCACAAAACCTGCCAGGAATTGCCGTACTGCGTAGTCATGGTTATCAGCAGGTGCCCGTTTCACCGCTGGTTGGCTGGAGTGGCCTCACCAGCCTGCTGCTGGCACCCTTTGGTTGTTTTGCGTTGAATCTGGCGGCCATTACCGCCGCTCTGTGCATGACCGAACAAGCCGATAGCGATCCGCGCCGTCGTTATCTCGCCGCTTGCTGTGCCGGAGCGCTCTATCTGTTGACAGGGGTACTTGGCGCATCTGTTGCGGGGGTGCTGGCTAGCCTGCCGTCACCGTTAATCATGGCGGTGGCAGGTCTGGCCCTGTTAGCCACATTGAGTAACAGCTTGCTGCAAGCTCTGCGTGACGAGGCAGACCGCGAAGCCGCTATGTTGACCTTTTTGGTTACGGCCTCAGGTGTGCAGTTCGCTGGCATCGGCTCCCCCTTTTGGGGGCTAGTCGGTGGCGGCGCAGCCCTGCTGGCCGCGCGCCTCAGATTTACTACGCGGCACTAGTCGGCTAGCACCGGTTGCAATTGTCCCGCCAGGGTTACGATCTCCTGCTGCCACCCCTCTCGCAAGGTGCGCACCAATGCCGGATAGCCATCCTCCGATAATGGAATGGTGCGTTGGAATGCTTCACTGAAGGTCTTATCACCACGCTTCAGTACCCAACGGCCGGCGACAATCGCCTGGCCATCAAAGCGGCCCTGAAATCCACTGACTTGCAACGACAAATGCCAGGCATCCGAGAGGATGTCCGGCCCTTCCAGCACCTGAGCCTGCTTGAGATGTTGTGACAATCCCATGACCAGACTGCGCGTCAGCTGTTTATCCAGCGACTCCGCCCAACGAGCCTGATTGGCGGTGACAATCTGCACATCATTCAACTGATAGGCGATGCCAAGATCATTTAGATACTCAGGCAAACTCACCATATCGACGATTAGACGAGGCCCTTGAGTCACCTGACGCACCGGGGCATCCGCCTGGGGCAGAACCAGCGCATAATAGGCCGGTGTATCCGTTGTGGCACACCCCGTTACCCCAGCGAGCAGCATGGCAATTAGCAGATTTTTCATCAACGGGCACTCCTTGGCTGCGGATCTGGCGGTAACGTCTGATTGAATATCAATGAGTTGGGTTTGTCGTTCACCTTGCGCGCCACAGGACGCAGCTCGCGCAACAATTGATTCAGCGACTCGATAGAACGGTTCAAATCACCATAGACAGGTGAACCGCTGGAGAATGATTGCAGGGTTTTTTGCAGCTCCTGCATCGTTTTTGTCAGCTCCGCAGGCAACTGTTGTGCTCCCGGTTGCTTGGTCAACTGATTAAGGTTTGCACTCAACTCGCGCATTGCTGCAAAGCTCTGCTTGCTCTCTTTGAGCATCGCATCCAGATTTCCGAGTGTGGTATCTAGCGGCAACGCATTAAGCTTGGTCAGCAAACGGTTGGCTTGCTGCTCGATACGAGCCAGACCACCAGGCAAGGTAGGAATGGTCGGATATTTGCCGAATCGACCATAACCCGCAGCCCGCGGACTATCAGGCTGGAAGTTGAAATCAACAAACAGGGCCCCCGTCAGCAAGCTCCCCGTTTTAAGCGTGGCTCTGAGTCCCTTACGAATTTGTTGTTCCAGATCGCGGTATAGCTGTCCTAATGCCCGCTCACTGTTATCCGCATCGAAGCGTTCCGGCTCGATACGAATCAATACCGGGATCTGCCCCTGGGTCGTCCCCAGCAATTTGCCATCATCTAACTGATAAGGAACTTCCTGGACGGTACCGATGCGGATTCCGCGATACTCCACCGGCGCCCCTTCAGCCAACCCCCGGACGGAGTCATCAAACAACAATACGTATTCCAGATAACGATCGTAATCGCGCATCCGGCTGCTGGTCTCATCGGTATACAGTTTGAACTGGTGCCGAGACTCCACTGGCTTGCCAAGGTTCCATCCTTTGGGTACATCAAAACTGATCCCCCCTTTGATGATGTTCTCCAACGATCCGGTCTCGAATTTCACCCCTTCCGTTGAGGCCTCAAAACGCAGCCCGCCGTTCAACCAGAAACGCGCATTACTGGTGACCAAACTGTCATAGGGTGCACTGATAAACAGTTGATATTCCATCTGGCGACTTCCGGCCGAGAAATGGCTCTGCTCAACTCGCCCGACAGTAAAACCACGATACATCACAGGATCACCGATATTCAGACCCCGGCTCTGATCGCTGATGAGCTGAATACGCAGCCCTTTTTCATCCGGTTGCGCCACCGGTGGAGTATCCAGCACCGCAAAATGGTCGGCATATTTTTTACCCTTACCGGGTAATAGCTCGATATAAGCGCCAGAAAGTAAGGTTCCCAGCCCGGAGATGCCTTGGCGTTCGATACGCGGCTTGACGACCCACATCTGGCTGTCTTGGCGCAGCAGATCTTCGGTATCCACCGCCATACGTGCCGTCACCACCACATGACTCAGGTCCTCGCTCAAGCGCACGCTTTGCACAGTCCCGACTTCGACGCTGCGCGCTTTGATCATGGTCTTACCAGCTTCGATGCCTTCAGCGTTAACCATCGTCATGGTGATCAAAGGCCCCTGATTGCTTAACGTGGCATAAACGAGCCAAAGACCGATCAATGCAGCCACAATTGGGACCAACCAGATCGGGGAGAGATGGCGCAACTGATTCACTCTGGCCGTTATCGGTATCTGTTTAAAAGTCACGTTCAACTTCCTTGTTAGGTTGAGCAGCATCCCAAATCAGGCGGGGATCAAACAACATGGCGGCTATCATAGTGACAACCACAACAGCAGCAAAGGCAACGGCTGCCGCGCCAGGATAAATGGACATCAATTTTCCCATGCGTATCAGAGCGGCCAGTACGGCGACGACAAACACATCCACCATGGACCAGCGACCGATAAACTCCGTCATGCGATAGAGACGGGTTCGTCCTCGCCGATGATGGCCATCCTGGCGGTACACGGTATAGCACAACCAAAACAGCGCCAGAATCTTGGTTATAGGTACCAGAACGCTCGCGATAAAAATCACCAGCGCGATCGGATAAGAGCCCATATTCCATAACAGAACAACACCACCAAGGATGGTGGAATAGTGGGACTGGCCAAGGGATTCGGTCACCATGATGGGTAACAGATTCGCTGGCAGATAGAGAATGCAGGCGGTGACAAGCAAGGCAAAACAGCGTTCTACGCTATGGGGCACTCGAGCGTGGATAACATGCTGACAACGGGGGCAATGTGCCTCGCCGATATCCACGATGCCGTGACAGCCATGACACAAGGTCACCCCCTGCGCCAAGCCCTCCTTTCCCTGCAATAACACACCCGTTGGTGGCATGGGTCCGGCAATGCGCAGCCATAGCCAGCCACGGTCCAGATGCACCATGCTCTTGATATACATGACGCTAAACAGACAAAAACACCAAAACCCAGAGCCGATGAAAATATCAGCCAGTGACGCAATCTTAATCAGGCTGACCAAGACGGCCACCATAAACACTTCGGCCATGGTCCAGGGCAGCAACCTAAACAACCAGCGCGTGACTGAGGCAGCTAATGGCGGGCTCTGCCAGCGATGGAATCCGATATAGAGGTAAATGACCAACAACAGGCAACAGGCCGGCAATAACTGCATGCACAGATAGATTGCTATAGATAGCAATCGGTAATCCTCACTGAACAACACGGACGCGGCCTGATACAGGTTCATGCTGCTGGCCATGCCTTTGGCATTGATCGACAAAAATGGCAGCACATTGGCACATAACAGCATGATGAGACTGGTCAAGGCATAAACCAAAGGGCGCTGCAGCGGGTATTTCGGCAACATTCCCAGGTTGTTACCGCAGCGCGGGCAGAGCGCCTGTTCTCCTTCCTGAAGGCGCGGCACCTGCACAAGAAGATCGCACTCATGGCAAATCACCTCATGGCTGGCGATGTGTTCGGCCTTGGTCGGCAAAAAAACAGACACGCACTACTCCACCTGTAAAGAATAAGAACAGCCATGATCGGCCAATTTGCGACAGCTCACAAGAGCAGCAGCCATGCTTGTCACGGTTTATTCATCCGGAGAGTTCCGGTATATAGGAGCGGCATCATAACAACCAAGGGGAATCATATGACTGCACATCGCCTGCTGATGACACTCCTGGCAGCGTCAATTGCAGCAACAGGCTGTACCACCATCAATCCCTACACCGGAGAAGAACAGACTTCCAGCGCGGCCAAAGGCGGAGCCATTGGTGCTGCGGCCGGTGCGCTGGTTGGCGTGCTCTCCTCCTCCAAGAAGGACCGAGGCAAAGGTGCTTTGATCGGCGCCGCCTCTGGAGCCGCGCTGGGCGGTGGCATTGGTTACTACATGGATGTACAAGAAGCCAAGCTGCGACAAAAGATGAAAGGCACCGGCGTGTCGGTTACCCGCAATGGTGATCAAATCATCCTGAACATGCCAAATAATGTCACCTTCGACAGCAACTCCAGTCAGCTAAAGCCCGCAGGCGCCCAGACCCTGACAGGGGTAGCCATGGTGTTGAAAGAGTATGATCAAACTCGAGTCAACATTGTTGGTCATACCGACAGCACGGGTAGCCGGCAGTTGAATATGCGCTTGTCACAACAGCGGGCAGAGAGCGTAGGAAGCAGCTTGATCACCCAAGGTGTCGATGCGGGTCGACTCAGCATGACTGGAGTGGGACCGGATCAACCCGTAGCCAGCAATACTACCGAAAGCGGCAAAGCCCAAAACCGTCGCGTGACGGTTACCTTAAGCCCTGCCAGCTAATATCCCTTTGTCGCAATGGCCGGATTCACCGGCCATTTATCACTTGATTCTATTCCCCTGAGCATCAATGACCTGTTCACCATCTTCTTTGGCAAATGCGGCACGTTGTTGTCCGGGTAATATATCCAGCACCTTCTCAGAGGGACGACATAATCGCGTTCCCAACGGGGTCACCACAATCGGACGATTAATCAAAATGGGATGGGCCAGCATGGCATCAATGAGTTGCTCGTCCTGCCATTTAGCATCCTCCAGACCCAATTCAACATAGGGCGGAACATTTGTTCTTAATAGTTCACGCACTGCAATTCCCATATCGGCAATAAGCGTCATCAATCGTTCGCGGCTCGGAGGTGTTTCCAAATACAGTATGACCTCCGGCTCTTCGCCACTATTACGGATCATCTCCAGTGTATTGCGCGACGTACCACATGCCGGATTATGATAAATGGTGATTTTTGCCATTAATATTTGCTCCTTGTGTCTCATGGCGGCTGTTTATTTACACCATAACAGCCGTCTGTCGAAAAAATAAGGCTGCCAGTGGCAGCCTATTTTCTAAACTCGATATTCATTCAAGCTTCTGATTCTTCTTTTTGCTCTAGTCGGTTGGAGTCGAGCTTGGCTTGTCGCACCCAATTACGTAACAGGGTGTAAAACAACGCCAACAATGTAGGACCCAGAAATACCCCCAACATGCCGAAACTCACCGCCCCACCGATGACGCCAAATAGAATCAACGTCAACGGTAAGGGGCTATTGCGGCCGATGACCAATGACTTCACCACATTGTCGATCGTCCCAACAGCAAACAAGAACCAGACCACTAAAAACCCGGCCCATACCGTGGCCCCTTGTTTAAACAACCAGTAAGCCGCAATAAAACCGATCAGTGGCGGACCGCCGGGAATAACAGAGACCAAACACACCAAGAGTCCGAGACTCAAGGCATTCGGTACCCCTGCAATGGCAAGGCCAAACCAAGCCAAAGCGCCTTGAGCCACGGCAGCACCGATGAAGCCATATACCACACCACGAATCGTGCTATTGCTGATAGTGAGTAAATTCTCACCCGCCTCGCCGGCAATGCGGCGACTGAATAACACGACCCAGGCATGCAGCTGTTCTCCCTCGGCATACAACACACCGGCAATCAAAATACTCAGCAACAGCATCACCAGGCCACCGCCAATGGCTCCGGCCATGCTGAGCATGATTTTAGCCGTTGGCCCGACGAGCCCCTTCAACTGAGTCAAAATCTGGAAATCTTGGTTTTGTAGCGCCATCCATTGTTGGCTGGCCCAATCACCCACCAGTGGTAACCCAGCGATCCATTGCGGCAAATCAGGCAATCCGGCCTGAACCTGTTCTGGAATGGTACGCGCCAGATGGGTTAATTGCTGAGCAAAATCAACTGAGGCTAATAACAAAGGCACCAGAATAAACAACAACATAGCGGTTACGATCAAGGTAGCCGCAATCGCATCGCGGCCACCCAAGCGCTCAGATAACCATTGAAAAGGCGCCCACGTTGCCGAAACCAGAATCAGAGCCCACGTTATCGCTGCCAAAAAGGGCGCCATAATGGCACCGACCGATATCACCAAGGCGATCAGCAATACCAACCCTAATAACGGCTGAACCACATCACTCAAACGCCAGTACGCTCTTTTGTCACCCATTACACTCTCCTGCCGAAGTTATCGCAGTCGGTTGCCACTTGATCTGAGACAACAGCATACCCGCCAACATCAGACTACAACCAACCCAGGCTCGCATGGTCAAGCTTTCATCCAGCAACCAGATACCACCAATCGCAGCAAATACCGACTCAAGGCTCAAAATGATGGCCGCATGCGCCGGATTAGCACTCTTCTGACCTACAACTTGCAATGTATAAGCCACGCCAACACTCACCAGCCCGGCGTACAGAACCGGTTGCCAACCCGCAGCGATCGCCCCCCAGGTCGGGGTTTCTATACAGAGCGCAACCGCAAGACTCAAGGAGCCACAAACCATAAATTGCGCTGCTGACAAACGCAGAGGATTAACCCGGCCACTAAAATGATCAATCACCAGAATATGCAACGCCCAAAACAGCGCACCGATAAACTGCAACAGATCACCCGGCGACATGGTGAAATCGTCGTTGATACTCAACATATATAAACCAATCACCGCCAGCATGGCGCCCAGCCATGTCATCAAACCACTACTGTGTTTGAGTAACAGACCCAACATGGGAACCAATATTAAATATAGGCCGGTAATAAACCCGGCTTTGGCGGCCGAGGTATATAACAGCCCCACCTGCTGTAGCGTTGCCGCAATAAACAACAGACTGCCGGCCACCAGGCCTGCTTTTAACAAAGATGACTGAGCGGCGGAGGTATTCGGTGCCCGGCGTGAAAACCACCAAATCAGCGGCAACAATGACACACTACCCAACAAAAACCGCACGCCATTGAAGGCGAAAGGCTGCAGATAATCCATGCCCAAACGTTGGGCAACAAAGCCGAAACCCCAGATAGCAGCGGCGGCTAACAGCATCAAATTGGCTTGCATAACACAACCATAATAAGGCGGATAATAAAGACGCGGCATTATAGCCGAAATAATAAACACCCGACTATGAAGAGGAATCAAACTGGCCTCATTCTCAACCTTGGGGTATAAACGCGGCGACATCTTGCCAAGGATCATTACGATGCTGACCCGCAAAACATGGGATATTTTTTGTACCGTTGTCGATAACTTTGGAGACATCGGTGTCACCTGGCGTTTAGCTCGGCAATTAGCAAATGAATACCAACAGAACGTCCGTTTATGGGTGGATGATTTGGCCAGCTTCTCGCATATTTGCCCGACCATTAATCCCCAACGGCGTCAACAGCAGTGTCAGCACGTCGATATTCGTCTCTGGGATGAACCATTTAAGCCCGATCCACACCCGGCCGATATTGTCATTGAGGCCTTTGCCTGCACCTTGCCCGCCACACAAATGACCCAGATGCAAACATCCGCTACCAAGCCGTTATGGATCAATCTGGAATACCTGTCGGCTGAAAGCTGGATCGATGATTGCCATGGTTTGCCATCTCAGCAACAAGGTATGGTTAAGTATTTCTTTTTCCCTGGTTTTTCAGCAAAAAGTGGCGGATTAATCTGCGAGCGAGACCTGTCGTTACAACGTCACGCCTGGCAACAGGCTCCCGAACACAGACAACGCTGGTTTACTGAACAAGGTTTGATTCCGCCGCCAACGGAGGCGTTGTGGGTAAGTATTTTTACCTATGAGAGTCCAGCGTTACCGGCCCTGCTCGAACATTGGCAGACATCACCGCAACCAATGGTTTGCCTGCTCCCAATGGGACGAGCCATTCATTCTCTACCTGCGTTACTGGATCCGACGACCGTTACACCCGGGATGATTAAGCAGCGCGGATCCTTGACGATCTACTTTCTGCCGATGACCGATCAATCAACTTACGATCGCCTACTTTGGAGTTGTGACGTCAATCTGGTCAGAGGCGAAGATTCTTTTCTGCGCGCGCAATGGGCAGCACGTCCTTTTCTGTGGCATATCTACCCTCAAGACGATGCGGCACACATCGACAAACTCGATGCCTTTTTGCAACGTTATAGTGACGCGCTGAGTCCGGATTGCCAGCAGGCGTTAAAACAGCTGTTCCACGCCTATGATGCTGGAAATGGCGCCGAGGCCATCACCGCCTGGAATGCGCTTGTTCGCTATTGGCCAGAATGGCGAAAACACGCAGCCGAGTGGCCTGAACAGGTTCTGGCTGGAGGAGATTTAGCCAGCAGGCTGGTGATTTTCTGCGAAAACCGGCTAAAATAGCCCGTTTTTTACGAAATCACTGTTCAATACAGGAAACGATCCAAATGAAAACCGCTCAGGAAATCCGCGCAGGCAACGTCATCATGTTCGGTAGCGACCCGATGGTCGTTCTGAAGACCGAATTCAATAAGTCCGGTCGTAATGCCGCTGTAGTAAAAATGAAGCTGAAGAACCTGCTGTCAGGCGCTGGTACCGAAACGGTATTCAAGGCCGATGACAAGATGGACGTCGTGCAACTCGAACGTAAAGAGTGTACCTATTCCTACTTCGCCGATCCGATGTATGTATTCATGGATACTGAATACAACCAGTACGACGTCGAGAAAGAGAACCTGGGCGATGTTCTGAACTACATCGTTGATGGTATGGAAGACGTTTGTGAAGTGACCTTCTACAACGGTAAGGCTATCTCTGTTGAGCTGCCAACGACTATCGTGCGTGAAGTTGAATACACTGAACCCGCTGTACGTGGCGATACCTCAGGCAAGGTCACCAAGCCAGCCAAGCTGAAGGGTACCGATTTCACTATCTCTGTCTCCGATTTCGTTAAAATCGGTGACAAGATCGAAATCGATAGCCGCACTGGTGAATTCAAGCGTCGCGTATAGTCTTCATCGGGCAACCGAATAGATGATGAGAAAGGAGCCATTCTGGCTCCTTTTCTTTTATATATGCTCCCAACCGTTCCCCCTGAAACAGGAGAAGAAGCCATGGCACACATACACATAGTGGTTGGTTCCACTCTCGGCGCGGCCGAATATGTGGCTGAGCACATTGCCGACCAACTGACCGCAGCAGGACATACTCATCAACTCCACAATCGGGCAACGCTGCATGAGCTATCGCTGACAGCCCATGATGTCCTGCTGGTCGTGACATCCACCCACGGCGCCGGTGACATTCCAGATAATTTGAAGCCTTTTGCCGAGGCGCTGGCGACTCAGCATCCCGATTTTAGTGAGGTGTATTTCAGCGTTGTCGCACTGGGTGATAGCAACTACGACACCTTTTGTGAAGGCGGAAAGTACATCCAACGGTTGCTGGAACAGTGTCATGCCAAACAGCTAGCCGATCGCTTTGACATAGATGTCACCAGCCATGATCTTCCGGAAGATGCTGCCGATATCTGGTTACGAAACTGGATCCCATTGCTCGCACCCTGATCTCCACGTTTACGAGGATAAACCGGTAAAAAACATGAACAACCGGTTTATCCACACCCCGCCAACAGGATCCTTTCGCAATCCCCACCTTACCAACAGATGATGAACAATAATCGCAGTAGTGTTGATAAGTAAGCGTAAAAACTATGATCAACCGTTAGTTATCCTATTGATGAGATCAGCCACCGGCTCCTCTTGTGTATAACTAAGCTAGTTATCATGAGGTTCAGCGTGCTGGATCCCGCGCAGATCACAGGAAATGATCGCATCTAAGATCATGATCATTAAGATCAAAAACCAATTACCCACAAGATCGTTGGATCCTAATAGCAGATCCAACAAAAGATCGATCCAAAGATCTCATGATCTATAAGCTCGGATCCGTCACGCGATCTAATCCAAAAGATCCCGTTTTCCTTCTCGTCACGAGCCGTTAGAATGATCCGCCTTTCGGCTCAGATCCATGTGTTCCTTTTGAGGTGATCCTATGCAATACCATGAGCAGTTCGACGTGATCGTTGTCGGTGGAGGCCATGCTGGAACCGAAGCGGCAACAGCGGCTGCACGTATGGGTATGAAAACCATGCTGTTGACCCATAACATCGATACCTTGGGCCACATGTCATGTAATCCCGCGATTGGTGGTATTGGTAAAGGGCATTTGGTGAAAGAGGTTGATGCTCTGGGTGGTGTAATTGCTCAAGCCATTGATCATGCCGGGATCCAGTTTCGCACTCTGAACTCATCCAAAGGACCTGCGGTACGGGCAACACGAGCGCAAGCAGATCGACTCTTGTACAAACAAGTGATCCGTAACTTACTGGAAAACTATCCAAATCTGACGCTGTTTCAGCAAGCGTGTGATGATCTGATCCTGGATGGATCCCGTGTTTGTGGTGTAGTGACCCAGGCCGGGATCAGGATTCTAGCCAAGACGGTGGTGTTAACCGCCGGCACCTTCTTAAACGGCTTAATCCATATTGGAATGGAGCATTATCGTGGCGGTAGAGCCGGTGATCCCGCATCCATTACCCTAGCTGAACGTCTACGCGAACTGCCATTACGCATTGGCCGTCTGAAAACAGGGACGCCTCCTCGCATCGATGGTCGTAGCGTTAACTTCTCGGTACTACAACAGCAAGCGGGCGACACCCCTGTTCCGGTGTTCTCGTTTTTGGGCAAACCGGAGCAACATCCTCGTCAAGTACCCTGTTTCATCACCCATACCAACGAGCAGACCCACGACGTTATCCGTCAAAATCTGCATCGTAGCCCGATGTATGCTGGGGTCATTGAAGGGATTGGACCACGTTATTGCCCTTCCATCGAAGACAAAGTCATGCGATTTGCTGATCGGTCGTCGCATCAGATTTTTATCGAGCCTGAAAGCTTGAGTTCCCATGAGTTGTATCCAAATGGCGTGTCGACAAGTTTGCCATTTGACGTACAGGTACAAATCATTCGTTCGATGCAAGGATTTGAACAGGCGCACATTGTGCGCCCTGGCTATGCCATCGAATATGACTATTTTGATCCACGCGATTTGCTGCCAAATATGGAGAATCGCCACCTGCAAAACCTGTTTTTTGCCGGTCAGATCAATGGCACTACTGGCTATGAAGAGGCCGCTGCCCAAGGTCTGCTTGCAGGGATCAATGCCGCTTTACGCGCTCAGGATAAGGATCCTTGGGCTCCGCGTCGTGATCAGGCCTATATCGGTGTCATGATGGATGATCTTTCTACTCTGGGTACGAAAGAACCCTACCGCATGTTTACAAGCCGCGCCGAATATCGGTTGCTACTGCGTGAGGATAATGCCGATCTGCGTTTAACTGCGATCGGGCGTGAACTGGGACTGGTTGATGACAATCGCTGGGCTCACTTCAACGAAAAACTGGAACAAATCGAGCAAGAACAGCAACGTTTACGTACTACCTGGGTTAATCCCACCTCGGCTTGCATCAACGACGTCAATGCCTTGTTGCAGACCCCGTTGGCCAGAGAGCACTGCTTGGAAGAGTTGTTGCGTCGTCCCGAAGTGACTTATGACGCCTTGATGGAGATCGAGGCGTTGGGTCCCAGGATCCCGCAGGATCAGGCGGCTGAGCAGGTCGAGATCCAGGTCAAATATGCCGGTTATATCGATCGCCAACAGGATGAGATCGACAAACAGCAGCGCAACGAGAACACCTTGTTGCCAGCGGATCTGGATTACGCCGATGTTTCGGGTCTTTCTAACGAAGTGCGTCTCAAGCTGAATGAATCACGCCCAGCGACCATTGGCCAGGCGACTCGGATATCCGGCATCACGCCAGCCGCTATTTCCATCTTGTTGGTTTACTTGAAGAAGCGTGGTTTGCTGCGCAAGAGTGCTTAAGATGTCTTTGGAATTACGTTTCGATTCATTACTGGCCCAGACCAGTATTCAGTTGTCCGATCAGCAGAAACGGCAGTTGCTGGGCCTTGTCGGGTTGCTGCACAAGTGGAACAAGGCTTACAATCTGACATCGGTTAGAGAGCCTGATGCCATGCTGGTCAAGCATATCCTTGATAGCCTGGTGGTTTCTCCTTTCCTGTCTGGTTCTCGCTTTATCGATGTCGGTACAGGCCCCGGCTTACCTGGGCTCCCGTTAGCTATAGCCAATCCAGACAAGCAATTCGTGTTGCTTGATAGTTTGGGCAAACGCATCCGGTTCATTCGTCAGGCCATCCTTGAGTTGGGAATCAAAAATGTCACTCCGGTCCAATCCAGAGTGGAGGATTTCCACGACGCTGCCGGATTTGATGGTGTACTAAGCCGGGCATTTGCCTCATTGGGGGACATGCTACAGTGGTGCCATCATCTACCTGCAGAGCAAGGGTGTTTTTTAGCGCTCAAAGGGGTCTATCCCCAAGAAGAGCTAAAGTTGCTGCCTGAGCAGTTTGTGTTTGTTGGTAGCCATGAGCTAAAAGTGCCTGAACTTGATGGTGAACGTCATTTAATTCTTATTAAAAAACAGTAGTTTATACACTTCAGGGGATGTTTGTGGGTAAGATTATCGCCATTGCAAACCAGAAAGGCGGGGTTGGGAAAACAACAACCTGTGTCAATCTGGCCGCTTCCATGGCCGCTACGCGGCGCAAGGTTCTGGTGATTGATCTGGATCCGCAGGGTAATGCCACTATGGCTAGTGGTATCGACAAATACGATGTTGAACGTACCGCTTATGAGCTGTTGGTAGATGAGATTCCGGCTAAGGATGTCATCATTACGGAGACGGCCGGAGGTTACCATCTGGTTGCGGCTAATCAGGATGTAACTGCGGCAGAGATTCGTCTTCTTGAGTTTTTTGCTCGCGAGATTAGGTTGCGGAATGCCTTGGCGGCGATTCGTGATCAATACGATTACATCTTTATTGATTGCCCGCCGTCTCTGAATCTACTCACGGTGAATGCTATGTCAGCGGCAGATTCAGTGATTGTACCCATGCAGTGTGAATACTTTGCTCTTGAGGGGCTCACTGCGCTGGTGGATACCATCAGTAAACTGGTGGCTGTCGTGAATCCAGACCTCAAGATTGAAGGCATACTCCGTACCATGTTTGACCACCGTAACCGGTTATCCAATGATGTGTCCGATCAGCTGAAACAGCATTTTGGTGACAAGGTATATCGCACGGTAATTCCTCGTAACGTTCGTTTGGCTGAGGCACCTAGTTTCGGTACTCCTGCCATGTATTACGACAAGAGCTCTGTCGGTGCTAAAGCCTATCTGGCGTTGGCCGGCGAAATATTGCGGCGTGAAGAACAAGCCGCTCACGCATCAGTTTGAGTTCGGGAAGCAACATGACACCAAAGAAACGCGGACTGGGAAAAGGACTAGAAGCGTTGCTGGGAACCAGTACCGCTGCTCGTCAGAAACAATTACTGGATGATATGCGTGGCGATGAGGCTCAGTTAGCTGCATCGCAAGGTCAGGGCGATTTACGTCAGTTAGCTGTAACCTGTCTACAGCCGGGCAAATATCAACCGCGTAAAGATATGTCGCAGGATGCGCTTGAAGAGTTAGCCAGTTCGATCCGAGCTCAAGGCGTGATTCAACCGATAGTGGTGCGCAAGGTATCTGAACAGCGTTATGAAATCATCGCGGGAGAGCGACGTTGGCGCGCAAGCCAATTAGCTCAGTTGGAAACCGTTCCGTGTCTGGTCAAAGATGTCGAAGATAATGCCGCTGTGGCTATCGCTTTGATCGAGAATATCCAGCGCGAAGATCTCAATGCCATAGAAGAGGCGTCTGCTTTGCAGCGTTTAATGATGGAGTTTGAGCTGACCCATCAGCAAGTTGCCGATGCCGTTGGTAAATCCCGAAGTGCAGTATCCAATCTGTTGCGTTTGAATCAACTTAATGATGATGTCAAAAGACTGGTTGAACATGGCGATTTGGAAATGGGCCATGCTCGTGCGCTGTTGGCGCTGGATGGGCCCGTTCAAACTGAATTGGCTCGACAGGTTGCGCAAAAAGCAATGACAGTGCGAGATACCGAACGCCTGGTGCAGAAGTTACTCCATCCTAAACCTGACGTTGAACCGCAACGACAACCGATCAATTTGCAACAATGGGAACAAGGTGTTTCCAATCGGTTGGGGTTAACTGCTCGCTTTATCTCATCTGGTCCAGATAAGGGAAAGTTGGTTGTCGCGTTTGATAACCAAACAGAGCTAGAACGCCTGTTGAACCATTTCGGACTACATTGACATAAACAAAAACGGGGAATGGTTATTCCCCGTTTTTGTTATCGAGGGTGGGTAAATAGCCGCAGCTAGGGAGAGTGCGTCTACTGAATAGGCGGGTACTTTTTCCGAATATATTCGCTGAATAAAGCGTCAACACAGCTTGAGCCAGCTCACAATTCGCTGGTTTTTAACTGGTGGTTGGGCTATGTTGATTCATCATAAAAAATCATTACACAGCAAATAGTTACATCTATTTAACACCTTTATTTTTGCGTTATTAAGGGGCTGTGAAAATGTTATTTTTATGTTATTAAGGCGCCTGTTTTGCAAGCGCTTCAAAAAATCGGAGAAAGCTGATGAGCAACAGTTCATCAATGAGTGTGAAAACGCTGGCATGGACTGTCCTTGTCATTCAGCTTTGTTTGATAGCCCTCATTTCGCTGGCCTGGTGGTTATTGGGTAGTGGCATGGAGGCTTATTCTGCCCTTGTCGGGGGTGGAATATACTGGGTGCCCCAACTCCTTTACAGCTGGATAGGTAGTGCGCGTAAAGCGGACGATCTGAATGTTGGATTGGTGTTGTGGGACATCTACTGTGGCGCCGGTGCCAAGCTGGTGGCTACCCTGGTGTTATTTGGGGTGACCTTCAAGTTTCTGGAGGTACAGCATGTTTCCATGTTTGTCACCTACGGATTGGCTCTGTGTTCTCAGTGGATTATTTCGTTAACACTCAACAACCGTTACTAGGAAAACTCATGGCTGCAACAGGAGAACTGCTTACTCCGCAGGAGTATATCTCCCACCACTTGCACCATCTGCAAGTAGGCTCGGGCTTCTGGGCGGTAAATATCGACTCCATGGTATTTTCCGTGGTCTTGGGTGCCTTCTTTATCTGGTTGTTCCGCCGTGTTGCCGTTAAAGCAACCAGTGGTGTGCCAGGTAAGTTGCAGTGCTTTGTTGAGCTGGTTGTCGAATTCGTGGATGACACTGTGAAAGGGATTTTCCACGGCAAGAGCAAGCTGATTGCGCCGTTAGCGTTGACCATTTTTGTTTGGGTCTTCCTGATGAACGTGATGGACTTGTTGCCTATCGACTACCTGCCCCATACGGCACAAGCATTGGGCATTCCGTATCTGAGAGTGGTCCCCTCCGCTGATGTTAATATCACCTTGTCCATGGCTCTGGGTGTCTTCTTCCTGATCTTCTTCTATAGCATCAAGATGAAAGGCGTCTCTGGTTTCGTTAAGGAACTGACGTTGACCCCATTCAACCATTGGGCCTTTGTGCCAATTAACTTCATTCTGGAAACTGTAACCCTGCTGGCTAAGCCGGTATCTCTGGGGTTGCGGTTGTTTGGCAACATGTATGCCGGTGAGATGATCTTCATTCTTATCGCTGCAATGCTGCCATGGTGGTCGCAATGGTTCCTCAATGTTCCGTGGGCCATCTTCCACATTCTGGTGATCACACTTCAAGCGTTCATTTTCATGGTCTTGACGATTGTATATTTGTCTATGGCCTATGAAGAACATTGATTCTTTTTGCTGATATTTAGCGTTTTTTCTGAAAATTGGAGATAAATCATGGAGATGCTGTTTATTGCTGCTGGTCTGATGATGGGTTTGGCTGCTATCGGTGCTGCCATCGGTATCGGTGTGCTGGGTGGTAAGTTCCTCGAAGGCGCTGCTCGTCAGCCGGATCTGCTGCCGCTGCTGCGTACCCAATTCTTCATCGTTATGGGTCTGGTCGACGCTATTCCGATGATCGCCGTTGGTCTGGGTATGTATGTAATGTTCGCTGTCGCCAAGTAACTCGACTCCTGAACACCTTGTGTCAATTTATTCCACCTAGAGGAGTTGTGTCGTGGATATCAATATGACCATCCTCGGCCAGACGTTGGCGTTTATCCTTTTTGTCTGGTTCTGCATGAAGTTTGTATGGCCGCCATTACTGGCTGTCATTGAGAAGCGTCAAAAAGAAATTGCTGACGGTCTCTCATCTGCAGAACGGGCGAAGAAAGATCTGGATTTGGCCCAAAACAAGGCCATGGAGCAGATCAAGGAAGCCAAACAACAGGCTGCAGAGATCATTGAGCAGGCGAACAAGCGTCGTGCCCAGATTATCGATGAGGCCAATCAGGAAGCTATGGGCGAGCGTGAGAAGATCCTCAAGCAAGCTCAAGCCGAGATTGAAGCCGAACGCAATCGTGCCAGAGAAGATCTGCGCAAGCATGTGGCCGCATTGGCCGTTGCCGGTGCCGAAAAAATCCTGGAACGTCAGATCGACAAAGCCGCTAATAGCGAATTGGTCGATAAACTGGTTGCAGAACTGTAAGGGGGCTTGGGGCTATGTCTGAAGTGACTACCATTGCTCGCCCCTACGCCAAAGCGGCGTTCGATTTTGCTGTTGAGCACAAGGCTCTGGACAAATGGCTTGGCATGTTGGCGTTTTCTGCCGAAGTAGCAAAAAACGACACTATGCAGAGTTTGTTTCAGGGCGCACTGGCGGCGAGTGAATTGGGTGACCTTTTCGTGCGTATCTGCGGTGAACAGCTTGATGAACACGGTCAGAACTTGATGAAAGTGATGGCTGAAAACGGACGCTTGAGTGTATTGCCTGCGGTGCTGGCAGAGTTTGTTGCCCTGAAGTCCGAGCTTGATAAACAGCTCGATGCAGAGGTGACCTCAGCCAGCCCGTTGAGTGATGTGGACATGGCCAAGATTCAGGCTTCTCTCGAGAAGCGTTACGGTAGAACCGTGAAACTGAACTGCACCGTTGATCCGGCTTTAATGGCCGGATTGGTGATCAAGGCCGGTGACGAGATTATCGATGCCAGTGTCCGTAGCAAACTCAACCGCTTGGCGGAAGCGCTGCAATCTTGATTGGGGATTAGAGCATGCAACTGAATTCCACTGAAATTGCCGAGCTGATTAAAAAGCGTATCGAGCAATTTGAAGTTGTAACCGAAGCACGGAACGAAGGTACCATCGTTTCCGTCAGCGACGGTATCGTCCGCATCCACGGCTTGGCCGATGTCATGCAGGGCGAAATGATTGAACTGCCGGGTAATCGTTACGGTCTGGCTTTGAACCTGGAACGTGATTCTGTCGGCGCTATCGTCATGGGACCTTACGCCGATCTGGCTGAAGGTCAGAAGGTTACCGGTACTGGTCGTATTCTGGAAGTGCCGGTTGGTCGTGGTCTGCTGGGCCGTGTCGTCAATACATTGGGACAGCCGATCGATGGTAAGGGGCCGGTAGATAACGACGGTTTCTCGCCGATCGAAGTCATTGCTCCTGGCGTTATCGCGCGGAAGTCTGTCTCTCAACCGGTACAGACCGGTTATAAGGCGGTTGACTCCATGATCCCTATCGGTCGTGGTCAGCGTGAGCTGATTATCGGCGACCGTCAGACCGGTAAAACCGCTCTGGCGATTGATGCGATCATCAACCAGAAAGACTCTGGCATTAAATGTATCTATGTTGCTATTGGTCAGAAGGCCTCTACCATCGCTAACGTGGTACGCAAGCTGGAAGAACATGGCGCGCTGCAGAACACTATCGTCGTAGTTGCTTCTGCTTCCGAATCCGCTTCTTTGCAATATCTGGCACCGTATGCCGGTTGTGCCATGGGTGAGTATTTCCGTGACCGTGGCGAAGATGCGCTGATCATCTATGATGACCTGTCCAAGCACGCCGTGGCTTACCGCCAAATCTCTCTGCTGCTGCGTCGTCCGCCAGGACGCGAAGCCTTCCCTGGGGACGTTTTCTATCTGCACTCACGTCTGCTTGAGCGTGCTGCTCGCGTCAACGAAGAGTATGTAGAGACTTACACCAAGGGTGCAGTAAAAGGCCAGACCGGTTCACTGACGGCCCTGCCTATCATTGAAACCCAAGCGGGTGACGTGTCGGCGTTCGTTCCGACCAACGTTATCTCGATCACCGATGGTCAGATCTTCCTGACGACCCAACTGTTCAACGCGGGTATCCGCCCAGCGGTAGATCCAGGCATCTCCGTATCCCGGGTAGGTGGTGCGGCGCAAACCAAGATCATCAAGAAACTGTCCGGTGGTATCCGTACCGCACTGGCTCAGTATCGTGAGTTGGCCGCTTTTGCTCAGTTCTCTTCCGATCTGGATGATGCGACCCGTAACCAGCTGAATCATGGTCAGAAGGTTACCGAGCTGATGAAGCAGAAGCAGTATGCGCCAATGAGCGTAGCCAATCAGGCCCTGGTTCTGTTCGCTGCAGAGCGTGGTTATCTTGCCGACGTGGAATTGAACAAGATTGGTGATTTCGAAGCCGCTCTGCTCTCCTATGCCAGTACCGAGCATGCCGACCTGATGGCCGAGATCAATGCCAAGGCTGACTACAACGATGATGTTGTAGCTAAGCTGACTGCACTGCTCGACAGCTTCAAGGCTACTCAGACCTGGTAAGTCATAGTGGCTGCGAGGTGCAGCCACCTGGAATGGAGAGTTTGAGATGGCCGGCGCTAAAGAAATACGCAACAAGATCGGAAGTGTGAAGAACACTCAGAAGATCACCAGCGCAATGCAGATGGTTGCCGCGTCCAAGATGCGGAAAGTTCAGGAGCGGATGGGTTCCAGCCGCCCCTATGCCGTCAGTATGCGTAAGGTGATCGGTCATATTGCCCTGGGGAACCTGGAATACAAGCATCCCTACCTTGAAGAGCGCGAAGCTAAGCGAGTGGGCTACATCATCATATCGACAGACCGTGGTCTGTGTGGTGGTTTGAACATCAACCTGTTCAAGGCAACCCTCGGTTCGATGAAGCAGTGGAAAGATCAGGGAGCAGACGCCAGTCTGGCTCTACTGGGTTCCAAGGCATGTGGCTTCTTTGGTCGCTTCGGCTACAAGGTGCTTGCCCAGGCCTCCGGTTTTGGTGACAACCCGACCGTCAACGATCTGATTGGCTCGGTACGCGTCATGCTGCAGGCCTACGACAACGGCGAGATTGATCGTCTGTATCTGGTGTACAACAAGTTTGTAAACACCATGGTGCAGCAACCTGTTGTTGACCAACTGCTGCCGCTGCCGAAAGCCAAAGACGACAAGATGGCCAAGCGCCATTGGGACTACCTGTACGAGCCGGATCCAAAAGCACTGCTGGATCAATTGCTCAGCCGTTACATCGAGTCTCAGGTGTACCAGGGGGTTGTCGAGAACCTGGCCAGCGAGCAAGCGGCCCGTATGGTCGCGATGAAGTCAGCTACCGAAAATGCCGACACACTGATTAACGATCTGCAACTGGTATACAACAAGGCCCGTCAGGCCGGTATCACTCAGGAACTGACCGAAATCGTGTCCGGTGCGGCAGCGGTCTAGGGCTAAGGTATTCATAGGTTTAGAGGATTTGACATGAGTAACGGTATCATCGTTCAAGTCATCGGTGCTGTGGTGGACGTACAGTTCCCGCAGGATTCCGTACCTCAGGTGTACGATGCACTGAAGATTGTGAGCGAAGGCCAGACCCAGGGTCTGGTACTGGAAGTGCAACAACAAATCGGCGGCGGTGTAGTCCGTTGTATCGCCATGGGTACCTCAGACGGTCTGCGTCGCGGCGCTGAAGTCGTCAATACCGGTGCCGGTATCAAGGTGCCGGTCGGTAAGGCGACTCTCGGTCGTATCATGAACGTGCTGGGTGAACCGGTAGACGAACAGGGTCCGATCGGCGAGGAAGAGCGCATGGTGATTCACCGTGCCGCGCCGAGCTATGAAGATCAATCCAACACCACTGAACTGCTGGAAACCGGCATCAAGGTTATCGACCTGATTTGCCCGTTCGCCAAGGGCGGTAAAGTCGGTCTGTTCGGTGGTGCCGGTGTCGGCAAGACCGTTAACATGATGGAGCTGATCAACAACATCGCCAAGGCCCACTCTGGTCTGTCTGTGTTCGCCGGTGTCGGTGAACGGACCCGTGAAGGTAACGACTTCTACTACGAAATGAAGGAGTCGAACGTTCTGGATAAGGTTGCGATGGTATACGGTCAGATGAACGAGCCGCCGGGAAACCGTCTGCGCGTCGCATTGACCGGTCTGACCATGGCGGAGAAGTTCCGTGATGAAGGGCGTGACGTGCTGTTGTTCATCGACAACATCTATCGTTACACACTGGCCGGTACCGAAGTATCCGCGCTGCTGGGCCGTATGCCGTCTGCGGTAGGTTATCAGCCGACCCTGGCCGAGGAAATGGGCGCTCTGCAAGAGCGTATCACCTCCACCAAGACGGGCTCTATCACCTCTATCCAGGCCGTTTATGTGCCTGCGGACGACTTGACTGACCCATCTCCGGCGACCACCTTCGCTCACTTGGACTCTACCGTCACGTTGAGCCGTCAGATCGCTGCTCTGGGTATCTACCCGGCCGTTGATCCGCTGGACTCCACTTCTCGTCAGCTGGATCCGCTGGTGGTTGGTCAGGAGCACTATGATGTGGCTCGTGGTGTGCAGTCTGTGCTGCAACGCTACAAGGAGCTGAAAGACATCATCGCGATCCTGGGGATGGACGAGCTGTCTGAAAACGACAAGCTGGTTGTGGCGCGTGCGCGTAAGATTGAGCGTTTCCTGTCCCAGCCGTTCAGCGTGGCAGAAGTGTTCACCGGCTCTCCGGGCAAGTATGTCTCACTGAAGGACACCATCCGTGGCTTCAAGGGCATTCTCGACGGCGAGTTCGACGATCTGCCGGAGCAGGCGTTCTACATGGTTGGTTCCATCGACGAAGTTGTCGAGAAGGCCAAGAAACTGTAATCCCGGGCAGGAGGATCTATGGCTGAGATTACCTTCCACCTGGACGTGGTCAGCGCCGAGGAGATGTTGTTCTCCGGTCGTGTTGAGTCCGTTCAGGTCACAGGTGCGGAAGGGGAGCTGGGCATCCGTCATGGTCACGCGCCGCTCCTGACATCCATCAAGCCTGGTCTGGTGCGTCTGATCAAGCTGCACGGTGTCGAGGAAGTGATGTACATCTCTGGCGGTATGCTGGAAGTGCAACCCGAGACGGTGACTGTGCTGGCGGACACCGCTATCCGTGCGGCGGATATCGATGAAGCCAAGGCTCAGGAAGCCAAGCGCGCAGCCGAGGAGAAGATGAACGGCAAGTCTGGCGATGTCGACTATGCCGAGGCCATCGCCGAATTGGCGAAGGCCATGGCGCAGTTGCGTGTGGTGGAACTCACCCGCAGAAACTACCGCTAATTCCTCTGCTGACAACAAAGCGGCCTGCGGGCCGCTTTTTTTTATGTTCTCGGCGAGAACTTAAAATGTTGCGGTCAACATCATCCAGGCCTTATCTGTGTCCTTCGCCAGGGGGGCGCTCTCATGGCTGCCTTGATAGTGCGCATATTTGACCAGGGCACTCAGATAATTGTTGATCGGCCGGCTGACTATCAGGTCCAGCTCATGCCCCAGATCCAGATCGCCTTCATCGCTGTTGAAGTCATGCCAGGTGACTGCAAATTCCCATTGGTACTTCTTTCCGCCCAGTGTCAGATAGCTGTCGCGGATCCCCTGTTTCGGCGTAGTTAGGAACTTATCGGCAAAGCCCTGAAACTTGTGTAATGAGGCCAGCGGTGTGGCAAAACCTTTTTTGCCATCATCCGAGCCCAACACTTCGTAGCCAGGATTCAGGTAATAACCATGCCAGGAGGCGGTCAGTTCGGCCAGATAGTAGTTGGCGCTGTAATCGACCGGTGCGGCACCACTATCGGATTGACGTGCGTAGCTTAGATGGGCTTTCAGACGATCCAGCAGGTTGCCGGTATACTCGACGCCGTAAGTGTTGGCTGAATTTGTTGCCGGTTGGTTGTAGTCCAGCAGGTAGGCAAAACCAGCTAGCGCGTGATTACCATTCGGCTGGTAATCGGTACGTAGCAGGTGAAAGTCACCGTCCAGTTGACCGTTCGGGTTATCCGGACCAAACACGGTATTGATACGCCAGCTGTAGGCATAGTCCAGAGTAAAACGGGTGTCCGGCACCAGGATCACGTGGGCCGCATCAAAGGTTTGTTCCAGCTGGCGCCAGGCCGCACTGCCAACGAAACGTTCATTACCCTGCTTGATCCGTTGGCGTCCGACTAAGCCGTTCCACTTTTCGGCACTATAGCCAAGCGCTATCTGGTTAACTACCGTTGCTTCGGGATCGGCAACCACAGGGTAGGTCTTGCGGCCATTGACGGTGCTGTTATAGCGATCGTCGCCGATGCTGGTGACATTATCGACCTCAAATAGCCCTTTAATGCCGGCGACTGTGCCGCTATTCCAAGTGAACCTGGATTTCAAGGTCGAGGCGTTGGCGAAATTGGCAATGCCTTCCTGATCGACGTATTCGTAGCGATAACGTTCACTGACGCTGGCATTGCCCCATTTGATGGCGGAAGCGATGCCTTCAGCTAATGTTTCTGCCTGCAGCGGTGTTGTGGTGGCCAAGGTGGCGGTAATCAGCAGTGACAGGGTGGATCGAGAGATCATGAGATGCACTCCATTGCGGTTGAAAATAAAAAGCCCACCGCATCCGTTGAGGATGGGTGGGCATCGGTGCCAGGGATATGGGTTGTTGCAAAAAAGTTACAGCAGGAGTCGTGCCAGCCTTTAAACGGCGGTTTGGCTGGCCTTTTCGGACCACAAAGCTGGCCATTGCACGCTGATAAGTGGCTAATCTGGTGCAACTTAACCAATTTGTACGTTGACGGAAGCACCGAGGCAGAGCGAGTGGAGTTGCGGTATCATGCCGCGCAGTGAACGCTCATGTTGCGCAAAGGATAGGTCTATGTCTCTACACGTCGTCATTCTCGCCGCGGGTAAGGGTACCCGCATGCGCTCCTCGCTGCCGAAAGTGCTGCACCCGGTAGCCGGTCGTCCCATGGTCAGCCATGTCATCGCCACCGCCGAGGCGCTGGGCGCGGCGGCTGTCCATCTGGTCTATGGCCACGGTGGTGAACTGCTGCAGCAGCGTCTGGCTGACAGTGCCGTGCACTGGGTACTGCAGGCGCAACAACTCGGCACCGGCCATGCTGTTGCGCAAGCGACACCGGCGATCCCCGACGATGCCAAGGTGCTGGTGTTGTACGGTGATACCCCGCTGATTACCGCGGCGACACTGCAACGCCTGTTGGCAGTACAGCCGGAGGGCGGCATCGGCTTGCTGACGGTGACGCTGGACGAGCCGACCGGCTATGGCCGCATCGTGCGTGAACAGGGTGCCGTGGTCGGTATCGTCGAACAGAAGGATGCGACGGCCGAGCAGTTGGCGATCCGCGAGGTGAACACTGGGGTACTGGTGGCGCCGGCGGGCAAGTTGAAGGGCTGGCTGGCCGGGTTGACCTGCCAGAACGCCCAGGGCGAGTATTACCTGACCGATGTCATCGCCGCCGCTCATCATGCCGGTGCCGCCATTGTCACTGCCCAGGCCAGCGATGCCCGCGAGACCGAAGGGGCGAACAACCGTGTCCAGCTGGCGGCGCTGGAGCGCTTCTATCAGCAGCGTGCGGCCCAGCAGTTGATGCTCGATGGCGTGACTCTGCTCGACCCGGCGCGCTTTGATCTGCGCGGCGAGTTGAGCTGCGGCGAAGATGTGATCATCGATGCCAACGTCATCATCGAAGGCCAGGTGACGCTCGGCCACCGCGTGCAGATCGGTGCTGGCTGTGTGCTCAAAGACTGTTCCATCGCCGATGACAGCATCATCAGTCCCTATACGGTGATCGAGGCGTCACAACTGGCCCGTGGCACCACGATTGGCCCGTTTGCCCGTCTGCGTCCCGGCTGCGAGCTGGCCGATGGCGTGCATGTCGGTAACTTTGTCGAGGTGAAGAATGCCCGTCTCGGCGTCGGCACCAAGGCCGGCCATCTCTCCTATCTGGGCGACAGCGACATCGGTGCCGACGTCAACATCGGTGCCGGCACCATCACCTGTAACTATGACGGGGCCAACAAGCATAAAACGGTGATCGAGGATAACGTCTTCGTCGGTTCCGATACCCAGCTGGTGGCGCCGGTCACAGTGCGTAAAGGGGCGACCATCGGCGCTGGCACCACGGTCACGCGGGAAGTGGGCGAGAATGAGCTGGTCATCACCCGGGTGCCACAACGCCATGTCGCCAACTGGCAGCGACCGGTGAAAATCAAGAAATAAACCGCACTACACCAGGGGCACCGCAAGGTGCCCCGGTTGTGACGGCCGCCGGCATCAGGCGGCAGTGCCGGGATCGTCCTGCGCCGTGTCGTCACCGGCCTGGCGTCGTCCCAGACGGTACCAGTCGACGTGTCGGGTGATCACCATCACCAGCGCCAGGGCGATAAACAGCAGACCGGATCCCAGCAACAGCGCCAAATCTTCGGCCTGCATCAGCCCGTACAGGATGGCGTAGAGCAGGCTCAACAGGCAGGCAAAGCCAAGGCCGCGCAGCAGGCTACCGAGCAGGAAGCAGGCATAGAAGCTCAGCAAGCCGACGCAGGCGATACTGGCCAGCAGATAGGCCAGGCTGAAGCCAATCTGTTCCGACAGCGCCAGCAGCACCAGATAGAACACGATCTGCGCCAGGCTAACCAGCGCGTATTGGATCGGGTGCAGGCGCAGGCGTTTCACCAGTTCGAACAGGAAGAAGCTGAGGAACGTCAGGCCGATAAACAGCTCGGCATATTTCAGCGCCCGGTTGTTCTGCTGATAGTGGTCCACAGGCTCAATCAGGCTGACGGTAAAGGCTGGCAACGCCTGGCTTCCGCGTTGATCCAGCTCCTGGATCCGCTCTTGCAGGTTGTTGGCAAACCAGCTGCTTTCCCAATGCGCACGGAAGCCATGGCTGTCGATCTGGCGCTCACGTGGCAGGAACTGGCCGATGAAGCTGGGGTGGGGCCAGTTGCTGTGCAGCGTCAGCGTGCTGCTGGCGCCGACAGGCACCATTTCCAGGCTACCACTGCCCTGCAAGGTCAACTCGAAGGCAAAGGGTTGGCTGTGCCCGCTCTGCAGGGTGGCCAGTGACACCGGCGCATGGATCCCCTGTTCGCGGCTGCCAAGGCGTGCGCCGGGCTGGAACGGCAGGCTGGCGTCTCCCCACTTCAGGCGTGGCACCTGCAACAGACCGCGGGCATCGGTCACCAGCACCGTCAGATAGGGGGTCCCGATTGCGATCTGCTCATCTTGCAGCAGTGGCGCCAATCCATCGGCGGCAAAATGGCCGCTCAGCTGCAGCGGGCCATTGAAGAGTTGCGCCTGATAGATACCGAGCTGCCGGCTCTCCACCTGCAGCGTGCTGTTGACGGTGAGCTGCTCCGGCAACAGCAGCAGTTGGCGCTGCTGGACGATGACGTGGTATTTGCCCTCCTGCTCGTTGTATTGGTTCTCCTGTTGCTGATAGGGGATCACCAGGATGGGCCCGACCAGGCGTTGTGGTCCGCTGCTGCTGGCACTGATCTGTTCCAGCGCCTGGTTACGGTAGGACTGGCGTTCGTAGGTCAGTGACTGCAGGCTGTGCAGCGGCAACTGTAGCAGTAGAAACAGCAGGAACAGCAGTGTGAGTTTGTGGCTGATGAGTGACTTGAACATGATTCCCTCCTTGAGTTCGACCCAGCCAGCTTGCCGTGGTGATGTGCAGGCGTGATGAGGTCCGGTGAAGGGAGTGTGAAGTCGTGAAAATAATGACCCTGTCAACGATGACAGGGGGCGGGAAATAGGTAGTGCGCACTGCTGTTGATGGCGCTGAAATAATTAAATCGTCGTGAAGTGAATAAAATGCGCGGTTATTGTTTTTGTTTATCTATCTGATAATAAAGGGTTAATTTATTTTGATTGCACATGAAATAATCCATTTTGCGCAAGACAAAGACTGCGAATTTAATGGGTTATGCCGTGCTGGAAATAATTAATCCGCCACGATCTGCGACGCGGTGGCCACTGGCAACCACAAGCGGACGCAGGCCCCGCTGTGGCCATCGCTACGGTTGTCGATGGCAATGCTTCCCTGATGACGTTCGACGACCTCACGGACAAAACTCAGTCCCAGGCCGCTGCTCTTGCCGTGTTGCGGACGGGGCAGCGAATAGAAGCGTTCAAACAGCCGCGGCAACGCGTAGTCCGGGATGCCGGGGCCATCATCGATGAGGGTCAGCAGATAACCACCATCCTGATGCTGCCCAATAATCTGGATCACGCTCTGGTCGGGGGCGAAGTCGAGTGCATTATCCAGCAGGCTGGCGATGGCCTGGCCCAGCAGCAGCGCATCGGCGGCCACGGTCGCTGCGGCCAGCTGGCAGCGGATCTGCTGCTGCCGGCGAGCGGCGGCAGGCTGCGCCAGCGCGACCTGGGACTGTACCAGTGTGGCCAGTGGCTGCGGCGTCAGCGTCAGTGGCGGTCTGGATTCCAGACTGGCCAGTTGCAACAGGCGATCGATCAGGTGCTGCATGCGCGCCACTTGTTCGCCGATGCTGAGCACGAAGCGGCGTGCCACCGGTGGCGGCGGGTTCTCCAGCAGCAGCTCGCCGGCGGCGCGGGCGGCGGCCAACGGGCTTTTCAGCTCATGGGTCAGGCTGTGCACGTACTGTTCGACATAGGCCTTGCCATCAAGCTGCCGGCGCATCTGCTCCAGCGCGGTTCCCAGTCTTGCCAGCTCCGGGCTGTCCAGCGCCGGCAGGCTGACGGCCTCGCCGCGCCGTACCGCATGGGCGTAGGCCTCCAGGCGGCGGATCGAACGGTTCAGCCACCAGACCAGGGTGGCGCCGACCAGCAGTGCCGTTGCCAGCAGGCCCAGGGCGGTCCACTGCAACTTATGTTCGCTGCGGGCGATCACTGGTGCCAGCGCGCGATTGGGTTTGGCCACCGTCAGCACCCCGACGATGGTGCCGTGCTGGCGCAGCGGGGCGGCGACATACATCACCGAGCTGCTGTCGTCGGCCGGATCATCGCGGCTGCTGCGGGCTCCATACTGGCCTCGCAGCGTCAGATAAACATCGTTCCAGCGCGAGAAGTCGGCACCTAGGTGGCGGCCGCTGGAGTCGAAGATGACGATGCCATCGCGGTCGGTGACATAGATCCGGGTATCCAGCGTCTGTTTACGCAGACCATCGATTTGCGCACTCAGCGGGCTGGCTTGCGCGTTGTGCACGGCGCGGGCCAGCGCACTGTCAGCCAACGCCGCGCGGCTCGGCGGCCGGGCACCGAGATCGGCGCTCACTAGCTCGGCCAGCAGCCGTGCCTGATCGACCATGCCGGCTTCGGTGGCGCGGCGCACGCCGGGTTTGACTTCCTGCACCACGATCGCCAGCAGACACCAGCCGCCGATGGCCAGCAGCAAAAAAAAGCCGAGCAAGACCCGCAGCCCCAGACTCACGCGCACAGGCTATATCCCAGACCCCGGTGGGTCAGAATCGGATTGGCCTCCGCATCGATGGCCTTCAATTTGGCGCGCAGTGTCTTGATGTGGGTGTCGACCGTGCGATCCAGGCTGTCTCCGCCATCCTGCCAGACATGGTCCAGCAGCTGCTGGCGCGAGAAGACATGGCCGGGGTGTTGCAGCAGCCACTTCAGCAGCAGGTATTCATAGCGGGTTAGGCTCAGGTGCTGTCCCTGATACTGGATGCTGGCGCGGGCCTCATCCAGCTGGAAGAGGTGGGGCGGTGAGGCGGTTTGTGTCGGCGCAACAGGCCGGGCACGGCGCAATATGGTGCGCACCCGTGCCGAGACTTCGCGCGGCGAGAAGGGTTTGGCGACATAGTCATCGGCGCCGATTTCCAGCCCCAGCAGGCGATCGATCTCGTCACTGCGCGCGGTGAGAAACAACAGCGGCACGCTGCTGATCTGGCGCAGACGCCGGCACAGCTCGAAGCCACCGATATCCGGCAGGCCGACATCGAGGATCACGAATTCCGGCGCCGCGGTGTCGAGGGCGGCCAGCAGCGGCAAGCCACGGTCAAACCAGCGCACGGCAAAGCCGTCGGTTTCCAGGCTGTAGATCAGGGTTTCGGCGATGGCGGCGTCATCTTCCACCAGCCAGACGGTATGTGGCGACATCAGGCTCTGTTCCGTGAGGATCCTGGCGCTCACGTTAGCATGGTGTCGGCAGAAACGGCAGCCATGGCCCGCATGTCGAACTATCGGCTTGGTTTCGACTTGATCTTTCGTTTCGAAAGCATATACTCGGCGCACTGTTTCGTTTCGAATGATTGATATGACCATCAGCAAGCGTAATACCCAACAACGCCGTCACGCCATCATCACCCTGCTGGGTGAACGCGGTGAGCTGAGCGTCGATGAACTGGCGCGGCTGTTCGAGACCTCGGAAGTGACGATTCGCAAGGATCTGGCCGAACTGGAGAAGAACGGCCTGCTGCTGCGCCGCTACGGCGGTGCCGTGCCGGTGCCGAGCGAACTGGTACCGCCGGTGGTGGAAGAGGACGAGGTTTCGAAACGAAAGTTAGCATTGGGCCGCGCCGCGGCGGCGCTGATCCGCGACCACAACCGTCTGATCATTGACTCCGGCAGCACCACGGCGGCGTTGATCCCCGAGCTGGCGAAACGCCGTGGCCTGGTGGTGATGACCAACTCGCTGGCGGTAGCCGCCGCGTTGCGCGAGCTGGAGAACGAACCGACGCTGCTGATGACCGGGGGCACCTGGGATCCGCACTCCGAAGCGTTTCAGGGCCAGGTCGCCGAACAGGTGCTGCGCTCCTATGATTTTGACCAGCTGTTCATCGGCGCTGCCGGCATAGATCCGTTGCGTGGCACCACCACGTTCAACGAGCTGGTGGGGTTATCCCGGGTGATGGCCGAGGTGGCACGCGAGGTGATCGTGCTGGCCGAGTCGCACAAGGTCGGGCGCAAGATCCCGAACCTCGAGCTGCCGTGGAGCCGCATTCACATTTTGATTACCGATGACGGCCTGGCGCCGGCGCTGCGCCAGCAAATCGAACAACAGGGGGTGCAGGTGATCTGTGTCCCCGTCCCTGTCTAATAAAGCGAACAACAAGGAATACGAGCATGTGTGGAATAGTCGGGGCGGTTGCCCAACGCGATGTGGTGGACATTCTGGTCGAGGGGTTGCGGCGTCTGGAATACCGTGGCTATGACTCTGCCGGCGTCGCCGTGATTCATGACGGCCAGCTGCAACGCACCCGCCGTCTGGGCAAGGTGCAGGAGTTGGCCGCAGCGCTGGAGGCCGCGCCGTTACAGGGCGGCACCGGTATCGCCCATACCCGCTGGGCCACCCACGGCGAACCGTCGGAAGGCAATGCCCACCCCCACATCTCCGGCACGCTGGCGGTGGTGCACAACGGCATCATCGAGAACCACGAAGTGCTGCGTGAGAAACTCAAGGGGCTGGGCTACGAGTTTGTCTCCCAGACCGATACCGAGGTGATCGTGCATCTGGTGCACCATTACCGCAAGACGGCGCCCAGCCTGCTGGTGGCCTTGCAACAGGCGGTCAAGGAGTTGCGCGGTGCCTACGGTACCGTGCTGATCGACTGTGCCGATCCGGAGCGGATGGTGGTGGCCCGTTCCGGTTCGCCGCTGGTGATCGGCCGTGGCATCGGCGAGAACTTCGTCGCCTCGGATCAGATGGCGTTGCTGCCGGTAACCCGCCGCTTCCAGTTCCTGGAAGAGGGCGATGTGGCCGAAGTGACCCGTCGCGATGTGCGGATTTTCGACGTCAACGGTCAGCTGGTGCAGCGCGCCGAGCAGGAGTCCGAGCTGTCGCACGATGCCGGTGACAAGGGAGAATACCGCCACTACATGCTCAAGGAGATCTACGAGCAGCCGGCCGCGCTGGTCAACACGCTGGAAGGGCGCTTAAGTGGCGACCATCTGGTACCGGAGGCGTTCGGTAACGGCGCGCGCGACATCTTCTCCCGCGTCGAACATGTGCAGATCGTGGCCTGCGGCACCTCCTACCACTCCGGCATGGTGGCGCGCTACTGGTTTGAGGAGCTGGCCGGTGTCACCTGTAACGTCGAGATCGCCTCCGAGTACCGCTATCGCAAGTCGGTCACACGCCCTGGTTCGCTGCTGGTCACGCTGTCGCAGTCCGGTGAGACCGCCGATACCCTGGCGGCGCTGCGTCTGGCCAAGGAGTCCGGCTACATGTCGAGCCTGGCGATCTGCAACGTACCGGGCTCCTCGCTGGTACGGGAATCGGACCTGGCGTTCATGACTCGCGCCGGGGCGGAAATCGGCGTGGCGTCGACCAAGGCGTTCACCACCCAGTTGGCCGGCCTGCTGATGCTGGTGGGGTCGATCGGGGTCTGCCGTGGCAACCTGCATGCCGCCGGCGAGACGGCGCTGGTCGCTGCGCTGCGCAACCTGCCGCATCAGGTGAAGAGTGCGCTGGCGCTGGACAAGCAGATCCAGAGCCTGGCCGAAGAGTTTGCCAACAAGCACAACAGCTTGTTCCTCGGCCGTGGCAGCCAGTACCCCATCGCGATGGAGGGGGCCCTCAAGCTCAAGGAGATCAGCTACATCCATGCCGAGGCCTACGCCGCCGGTGAGTTGAAGCATGGCCCGCTGGCGCTGATCGATGCCGATATGCCGATCATCGTCGTCGCGCCGAACAACGAGCTGCTGGAGAAGCTGAAGTCCAACGTCGAAGAGGTGCGCGCCCGCGGCGGTATCCTGTATGTCTTCGCCGATCAGGAGGCCGGTTTCCGTTCCGATGCCACCATGCGCGTGATGCCGATGCCGAAGGTCGACGAGCTGATCGCCCCGATCGTCTACACGTTGCCGCTGCAGCTGCTCTCCTACCACGTCGCCATCATCAAGGGCACCGACGTCGACCAGCCGCGCAACCTGGCCAAATCGGTGACGGTGGAATAAGTCACCCGATCAGCCAAATCGGGCTGCCTGTGGCAGCCCTGCCAACACCGGCCTTGTGCCGGTGTTGTGTTATCTGCGCTCAGTTGGCCAGCAGGTCGGCCGTCAGAGCGTCGCAGCTGGCCTTGAGGCTGCGCAACGCCTCGTCGGAGAGTGACAGCTGGCAGCGCAATTCGGCCGGGATCCGTGCCGCCGCACTGCGCAGTGCTTCGCCCTCGCTGGTCAGGGTCAGCACCCGCACCCGCTCGTCCTCCTCGCTACGTCCTCGACTGACCAGGCCTTTGCCTTCCAGCCGCTTCAGTAATGGCGTCAGGGTGCCGGAGTCCAGGTGCAGCTGTTCGCCCAGCTGTTTGACGCTGACCCCCTGCTGCTGCCAAAGCACCAGCATTACCAGGTATTGCGGATAGGTCAGATCCAGGGCCTCCAACCAGGGGCGATAGGCGCGGATCAGCGCATTGGTGGCGCTATACAGCGCAAAACAGATCTGTCGTTCCAGCGGCAGCAGTTCATCTGACGGAGTCATCGCGTCCTCAATAAATTGTGTGCAATCTTATTGCGTTCATTGTAATCCGCAGTTATAAAGAGCGGGAAGTAAGTTGTGTGCAATTTAATTGTGTGATTTTTAAATCCGTTATGAGGACAATACTATGACGAGCCTGTATCAAACCCGCGCCACCGCCACCTCCGGCCGTCAGGGCCATGTCGCCAGCGACGATGGCTTGCTGGCCCTGGATCTGGCCTACCCGAAAGCCCTCGGTGGCAGCGGCACCGCAACCAATCCGGAGCAGCTGTTCGCCGCCGGTTATGCGGCCTGTTTTTCCAATGCCATCCTGTTTGTCGCCAAGCAGCAACAGCTGGCGTTGACGACGGCGCCCGTGACGGCTGACGTCGGTCTACATCAGGCCGCCAGCGGCTTTGCGCTCAGCGTGGCGCTGGCGGTGACTCTCGATCTGCCGGCGGAGACGGCGCGTGCACTGGTCGCCAGTGCCCATCAGGTTTGCCCCTACTCCAATGCGACGCGCGGCAACATAGCGGTGACGCTGAGCGTCAACGGCCAGCCGTTGTAACGCGCTCCTCCCCCTGCGCAGCCGTATCGACCGGCCCCGAGGCAGCACTGCCCGGGGCCGGTTTTTTTATTGCCGGCGTTATGGTGCCAAATTTGCAACGCCTGTACTGCACACGCCGGGATCGGGAGCGGACGCAGGATGCGGCCCTGCTCCCGACCAGCGCCGGACAAGGTGTCAATATCCGATGAGATGGGCGTTATAGCGCGCTTCTCGTGGCCAGAGCGGCGCTGTATGCGCGCCGAGATAGCCGGATGTCGGCTGCCGTGCCAGTGCTGGTCGGTCGTGGCGGTTGTCGTTATGTCCACAACGGGATAGCGACAATGACAATAAGCCAACAAGAAGGAACCATAAGATGAAACTGACTTCCCGCTCGCTGTTCGGTCTGTTACTGCTCACCTCCCTCTCGGTGCATGCCGATGACGTCAAGGTGGCGGTGGCGGCCAACTTCCTCGCTCCGCTGCAGGAGATCGTCGCCGGTTTCACCAAGGCGACCGCCCATACCGTGACGATTACCTCCGGGGCCACCGGCCAGCTGTTTACCCAAATCCAGAATGGGGCGCCGTTCGAGGTGATGATCAGCGCCGACAACAAGACGCCGAAGAAACTGGTCAAGGCCGAGCTGGCGCTGGCTGACACCCAGTTCACCTATGCCCGTGGGCAGCTGGTGCTCTGGTCGGCCGATGCGGCGCTGATCGATGGCAACGGCAGCGTGTTGCGCAACGGCACCTTTGCCCATCTGGCATTGGGTAACCCGAAGATTGCACCGTACGGCCAGGCGGCGATGGAGACGCTGGGCAAGCTCGGGCTGACGACCAAACTGCAGCCGCGTTTCGTGCAGGGCGACAACATCTCCCAGACCAAGCAGTTCATTGACAGCGGTAACGCCGAGCTGGGTTTTATCGCGCTGTCCCAGGTTTACAAGGATGGCAAGGTGACCAAGGGCTCGATGTGGCTGGTACCCCATGACCTCTATGCCCCGCTGTACCAGGATGCCGTGCTGCTGAAAAAGGGTGAGGACAATCCGGCGGCCACCGCGCTGCTGGCCTACCTGCGGACCGACGCCGCCAAGGCGGTGATGTTGCGCTACGGCTACCTGTTGTAATGCGGCGCTGAACCGCGTGCTTGGATTCTGTCTTCTGAATAAGTAAGGGATTAATTATGACAAAGTGGATTTTGGCGGTGGCGCTGGGCACCACTGCAGGGCTGGCGCATGCCGTTTCCGTGCTCAACAACCCGTATGGGGCCATCGACCTGACGGGCCGTGCCTATGCCGGTCACTATTTCGGCGATGATCGTGACAGCGAAATGTATGGATCCAACACCTTCCTGCGCTTTGGTCTGAAGGGGCGCAGCAAGATCGATGACACCCTGACGGCCATCGGCAGTTACGAGGGGCAACTGAACGTCGGTGACAAGTCGAGCCCGAGCACGGTGCCGACCCTCGATACCGAGAAGGGCAGCACGGTCGCCACCCGGCTGGCGTTTGGCGGCATCAGTCATGCCGACTGGGGCACGCTGACCTTTGGCCGGCAGAATGGGGCAGCCGTGCTGGTGACCGGCTGGACCGATGTCAGCCTGACCGATGGCTATGGCAACCATGGTCTGGGGGTCGGTGTCGACAAGTTCGGCACCAAGCGCTCGTCGGATATCTTCAAATATGCCGCCAGTTACAAGCAGTGGGGGGCCGAGGCGAGTTACAAGCTGCGTACCAATCAGGACACCTGTGCCGATGGTACCTGCACCAGCCTCGACAGTGCCGGCAAACCGCAACAGGAGAGCGCGGTCGACAAGGATAACAGTGCCTGGGGAGTGGCGACGGTCTACCGCTGGACGCCGGCCTTCAACCTCGGTGGTTCGTGGAATGAGGGTCAGCAAGGGGCACAGCCGACGGCTCGGCTGTGGACGCTGAATGCGCGCTATGACGACAAGAGCTGGTATCTGGGGGTCGGTTACGGTCAGGGTCAGGCGTGGTACAAGCCCGGTTATGACCATGATGGCTATGAACTGGCACTCGGTTACAACTTTCTCAATGGCGTGGGCCTGATGTCGCTGTGGAACCGGCAGGTGGCGAAGGGTTCGGGCGCGCTGGCCGGCAAGAATAACGGCGTCGAGACCGATACCGTCGACTACCTCACGCTGGGGGCCAGCTACAAGTTCAACCGCCGGCTGAGTGTGGCGGCCGAGTACCGGCTGAATGGCAAGCAGGCCGACTCGTTCGCGGCGGTGAAGGATCCGGTCACCGGACAGAAGGTGGATGCTGCCGATGATTACCAGATCGCGGCGCGCTACGACTTCTAATCGAGAGGGGGTGATGCCAGGGTCCCGCAGGTGCGGGGCCCTGGTGTCTCTGCGCTGCGCTTAGGCGGGGACGCCCAGCACCACGTGGCTGGCCTTGATCAGCGCGGTGGCAGGGCTGCCGACGCTCAGCCCCAGTTCCAGCACCGCCTCGTTGGTGATGATGGCGTGCACCACGGTGCCGCCGCCCAGCGTCAGTGCGACCTCGGTGTTGACGGCGCCTTTGGCCAGGGCGCTGACGGTGCCGGTCAGTTGGTTGCGGGCGCTGAAGCGCAGTCCGCTGTCACCGGTGACCAGAATGACCCAGGGTGCCTTGACCAGCGCGCTGGCGGCCACGCCGACGGCCAGACCCAGCGCCTCAATGCTGCCGAGGGTGACGATCGCCACCAGCTTGTCGCCACCGGCCAGAGTCAGTTCGACTTCGGCGTTGACGCTACCGGGAACGATGGCAGAAATGCTGCCGGAGAAAATGTTGCGGGCGCTGACGTTCATGATGTGACTCCTGTCGTTGTTGTCTTTTGTGGTAGCTGGCCTGCTTTTCGCATTCTGGCGGTAACACCGAGGCGCGATCGAGCAGACAGCGAGAGGAAACCAGAGCCCGGTTGGCGGGCTCACGGGCACAATAAGGGGCTTCGTTAGTGTCTTGCCACCATAGCGGCCACGTGGTGGCGGTAAAAAATGAGTTTTAACTCGATGTGCGCCAGCGGGCGTTATCACCCCGGATGTATAAGGCGTGGCGACAAATACGACAGCGGTTGTCGGGTTTGTGACGCCCGCAGCAAGGAGAGGACATGCTCAATCCCTATCTGTTATCCGATGCATTGCTCAGCAGCTGGTTGCTGGAGGATGCCCCGACCGGTGATCTGACCGGCCTGCTGCTCGGCTTCTCCGAGCGGCGCGGCGTCCTGCACTTTACCGCCCGCGATCCGATGCGGGTGTGTGGCTGCGAGGAGGCGCTGCGCATGGGGCAGCTGCGCGGTTTGACGCGCTCGGGCGCCATGGCGGCCAGCGGGCAGTGGTTACAGCCCGGCGAGCCGATCCTCAGCCTCGGCGGCACGGCCAGCGAGTTGATGGCGGTGTGGAAAATGGCCCAGACGCTGATGGAGTACCTCTCCGGCATCGCCAGCTATACCGCCGAGCTGGTGGCGCTGGCGCAGCAGGCGCGGCCGGGCGTGGTGGTCAGCTGCACGCGCAAACATTTCCCCGGCAGCAAGGCGGCGGCGATCAAGGCCATCCTCTGTGGTGGGGCCGTGCCGCATCGGCTCGGGCTCTCCGACAGCCTGTTGCTGTTTGCCGAACACCGGCAGTTTATGCCGCAGCTGGGCCCGGTTGAGCTGGTGCAGCACTACCGGCAGCACACGCCGGAGCGCAAGCTGGTGGTGGAGGTGGCAACCGCGGACGAGGCGCTGGCGTGGGCCCGGGCCGGCGTCGATGTGTTGCAGCTGGAGAAGTTCACCCCGCCGCAGATCGCCGCGCTGCGCGCCGAGCTCGGGTCGCTGGCGCGAGTGCCGCTGATCGCCGCGGCCGGGGGCATCCAGCTGCAGAATGTCTGCGCCTATGCCGCCAGCGGCGCGGATGTGCTGGTCACCACGGCGCCCTACCTGGCGCCGCCTCGCGATGTCCAGGTACGGGTCACGCCCGAATGAGGCAGCGACTCGCATCCGGCGGATGAATGAACCATACTGGGGGCAACAACTTCTCGGTCAGTTTGAGCGGCAAGACCCGTGATTTACCTGAGGAGTGTGTCCCCGAGCCCGGCCCAGCAGTGCCGGGCTTGTCATTTCTGGCCTGCCACCGCCCGTTTGGCTGGATTATTAAATCTCACTTAATAATCGCCGCAATTTGGCAGTGCTTTTTTCGTGTAATCCCCGTTGCCGGCGAAAAGTGGCGTGCGACGACGAATTGCGCCGGCCGGGGTGGCCGCCCGCGCCGCGGGACGGCATAATCCGCGGCAACAATTCGATTCAAATGACAACAAATTTGCTCTGGGGAGAGACGATGAACGCGTTTGCTTACCGGCCGTTGGCCGGCATGGTACTGCTGGCTTGTGCCGGCCCGGCGGCGGCCTGTGCCGATATCGACTGTTCACCGCCGCTGACGTTGCAGCTGCAGGCCGAACAGTGCGGCCTGACCGGGTTGCCGTTCCTGTCACCGGATAATGACACCCGCATCACGCTGGCGTTACTGGCTCGTGAGCAGGGGTTGACGACGCTGGCCGCCGCCGATAGCGACGGCAAGACACAGCCGCTGACGGTGCCGTTTGCGGTCAGCGATCTGGCGGCGCCCGAATCGGCCGCCGCCAGTGCAGACTGGCTGGCCCAGGCACAGGCGCTCGGGGTGGATCCGGCCGTGCTGCAGGCGGCACAGCAACGGGCCGACGGCTGGCTGGAGGGGCGCTGTGCGTTGAACCGTCCGGCCGCCGCCAGTGCCTTCCTGCAGGCGCTGTCACAGGCCGGGCTGAGCGCAGAGGAGGCGCGCGCGCTGGCCGAGGCGCGTCTGGTGTTGCTCGGGCAGTGCCAGGCGGACGGACTGCCAGACTATGCCGCGCTGCCGACCTCGGCCGCGGCGGCGCCGTATCGGGATTATCTGTTGGCGGCGCGGGCTTTTTATCTCGGCGACTTCGCCGAGGCCCAGACCCGTTTTGCCGCGCTGAGCCAGCAGGGCAGCGCCTGGCCGCAGCAGACGGCGCTATATATGCTGGCGCGGGTGGCGATCAACGCCGCCCAGGCGAATGCGCTGGACGAGTACGGCTTCTTCGATCCGACCAAGGTGGATGCGCTGCAGGCCAGCGAGGCGGCCCAGGCGCTGGATCGCTATCTGGCGGCCTATCCCCAGGGACAATATGCCGCCTCGGCCAAAGGGCTCTATCGCCGCGTGCACTGGTTAGCCGGTGACGGCGCCCAGCTGACGGCGGACTACCAGCAGGCGTTGGCGGCGCCGCAGGACATGACGTTGTGGAACGAGATCGATCTCAAGCTGCTGGCTGATGGCAAGGGCAGCGCAGATCCGCGCCTGTTGCTGGCGCAGGATCTGCGGCGCCTGCGTCCCCATGTGGAGGGCGAGACCCGCTGGCAGCCGTTGACCGCCGAGGAGCTGGCAACCCAGCAGGCGGCATTGACGCCGGCCGCCTGGTTTGACTATCTGCAACTGGCACAACGCTTCTATGTCGCCAAGGAGTATGCCGCCGTGGCGGCCACTGCGCCGCTGCCGGCGGGCCAGTCTCTGGATCTGCTGACGTTCAGCCGGCAGGTGTTGCGTGGCATGGCGCTGATGGCGCTGCAGCAGTGGCCCGCCGCCGAGACCCATTGGCAGCAGCTGGCCGCGGCGCACCCGGATGCCCTGCAGCAGCAGTTGATTGAGCTGGCGCAGGCGCTGACGCTGGAGCGCGCCGGCAAGGTGGCCCAGCTGTTCGCCGCCGACAGCCCGGTGACGCGGCCGGCGCTGCGCGATCTGTTGCTGCGCTTCTCGGCGCCGGCGCCGTTGTTGCGTCAGGTGGCGCAGAACGGGCAGCTGCCGACCGAGCTGCGCAACACGGCGCTGTTTACCTTGTTGTACAAGGATCTGCAGCATGGCCAATACCGTGACTTCGTCACCGATCGGGCTCTGTTGCAGCCGGCGCTCGGTACGACGCCGTTCGACCTGGCGCCGTTCAGCCAGGGCGCCCGCAGCGAGGAGGGGTATGCCTGCCCGGCGCTGGCCGATACCGTGGCCACGCTGGCCAAGCAGCCGACGGCACAGGCGCGCAACTGTCTGGGCGAGTTTATCTACCGCCAGGGCTGGGATGAGTCACCGCTCGGGGCCAAGCCCGGTGCCACCTTGCTGGGGGGCGCCGCCGAGCCGTTTGCCGGTGCGGCCCAGGGGCGGCTGGCGCTCTATCGGCAGGTGATCGCCGATGCTAAGGCGCCGCAGGATCAGCGCAGCTATGCGTTGTTCCGCGCCGTCAACTGCTTCGCCACCAGCGGTTATAACCACTGTGGTAGCGAGGAGATCCCGAAGGCGGAGCGCCAGCGCTGGTTCCTGACGCTGAAGAAGCAGTATGCGCAATCGCCGTGGGCCCAGCAGCAGAAGTATTACTGGTGACCCGTTGGCGGGCGGCCGTCGTCGTGGTGGTCGCGCTGATGACGGCGGGCCTGGTGCGCTGGAGCCAGGCACCGGATGGCGTGGCGCCGCCGGTGACCCGGGTCGCTGCCGCGGCATACCGCGCGTTCTGGCTGTGGGGCGGGGTGCGACCGCAGCCGGCACTGGCGCAGGCCGAGCGGCTCTATCTGTTGCAGGGCCAGGTGCAGCGTGACGCCGGGCGCAGCCGGCTGCAGCCCCAGGGGGTTCCGCCCTCGGCACTGGCGGTGCCGGAGCTGTGGCTCAGTTACCGGGTGTCGACCCTCGACTGGTCGCCGGAGGTGGTGCGGGATCTGCTGCGCCAGCGCGCGGCGTGGCAGGCGCGGGGCAATCGGGTGATCGGAATCCAGATTGATTTCGATGCCGCGACGCCGGCCCTGGCCGACTATGCCCGCTTCTTGCGCCACCTGCGCCGGCAGCTGCCGGCCGAGTGCCAGCTCGGCATCACTGGGCTGCTCGACTGGGGCGCCAATGGCGACATCGCCACGCTGAACGGTTTGCATGGCGTGGTGGACGAGCTGGTGGTTCAGACCTATCGCGGGCGTCACACCGTGGCCAATTATGCGGCCTACCTGCCGGCATTGCGGCAATTGACGTTGCCGTTTCGCCTTGGTCTGGTACAGCATGGTGAGTGGGATCCGCGCTGGCAGCGCCAGTTTGCCGCGCAGCCCAACTACCGCGGCGAAGTGGTTTTTTTGCTTAACTCGCCCCCGGTATCACAGCACTCAGGAGCGACAAGATGACAGTCTATCAACCGGTCGGCTGCGCGCTGATCGAGCAACTGGAGTTGGCCTGCCTACAGCGGCAGGAGGTGACACTGATACTGCATGACCAGGCCGTCCATCGTGGGCGGATCCTGGATGTCGAAACCCGCGCCGACAAGAGTGAGTGGCTGCGGCTGTCATGTCCCGGTGTCGAGACTCCGCTGGTCATTCGTCTCGACGCCATAGCCCAGGTACAGCGCTAAGCGCCCCACAGCGGGCGGGAGGCGTCAGAAGGTGGTAATCCGTTCCCCCAGGTGATTGACCTGATCGCGGATCAGCGTCAGCAGCTGGGTGACATGGGGATCGTCAGCCGTCTCGCGTGGCAGATAGACCCCGACCACCCCCTGGTTATAGCGCTCCACCATAGTCACAGGTTGAATCCCGAACTCGTAGAAAAAGCGCGCCATGGCGCGGGGATAGGGCATCACCGCATTGGTGTCGCGGATCAGATCGATGCTGACCATGATGGAGTTGCTGGTGTAGATGATTTTTTCGTTCAGTTGCAGCAGGCTGCGCTGCTGCTTCTTGGGCTGCAGATCATCCACCAGATGCAGGTAGCGGTTTTCGTCCGGCGTGACCAGCAGGCTCGGATAGTCGAGCAGGTCGCTGTGATGGCAGGGCCGACCGAGCAACGGGTGGCCCGCGCGGACGAAGACCTCGTCGTGCGAGAGAAACAGCGGCACAAACAGCAGCCCGGCCTTGCTGGTCAGGCCGTGGATCTCGTGACCGACAAACAGATCGATATCGCCGTTGAGCAACATATCCAGCAGTCGCAGGTGGTTGCCGAGATCGACGTTCAGCGATGCGGCCGCATGCTGTTGCCGATACTGTTGCAGCACCGGCCGCAGCAAGGGGTGCCACCATGCATGACCGGCACCGATGCGCAGACCGCGTTCACTGCGCTGGCGGATAAATTCCAGCTTGTGCAACGTCTGCTCATAGATGCGTTGCATGATGCGAGCCTGCTCATGCAACAGTTCACCGCTTTCGGTCAGCGTGATGCCGCTGGCGGAGCGGGTAAACAGTTCCAGACCGAGGGAGGCCTCCAGGCGCTTCATGTTGTGCGTCAGTGTCGGCTGGCTCAGATAGAGCCGTTTCGCCGCCTGGCTGAGGTTCTTGCAGCTGGCGACTTCCAGAAATTGTTGCAGCAATTTATCCACGATGGCCAAGCCTTGCGTCTTGCCGGTCTCCATGGCGGGCACAATAGAATCCGCACGCACGGGTGTCAATCAGCTCGCCAATTGGCGCCAAGGCAGCTCAAGTTGCTGAAAAGACGGATAGATCCCAATTCCAAGCATCGGGAAAAGTGCCAATTCACCGGCTTTTTTGCGCTGGGTCACGATCGCCACTGTAGCTATAGATGCCATCTATGGCGTTGCGGGTGCATTGCATTATTGAACCCCGTGGCCGCTCGATACAGTCACCCTCCATATCAAGAGGATCTCCCCGGCGCCCAGGCCGCTGCGCCCGCACTGCGCTGGCTGACGGTGATGCCGGCGCCCTGGTGCGGAACCTCTCCTGATGTGGCATCTGAACGCTCGGATGCCGGTACGACAGTCCTCTCTTCAGGAGCCTCTCATGTCTCATCGTTTGCCATTTACCGTAGTGCCGTTGTGTCTGGCCGGAATGGCGTTGGCCGGGTGTAATGACTCCGGGTCATCGTCACCGGTTGACCCGGGGAAACCAACGGATCCCAAGGCCCCCTACACCGCCGATCTCTATCTCAAGGGCGAATTCAGCAGCTGGTCGGCACAGGATGCCTACAAGTTCACGTTTCGTTCCGGCCGCTACCATCTCGACAATGTGCTGTTCAAACAGAGCCTGTCGGCCTTCAAGGTGGCCGACAGCGACTGGTCTCTGGCCACCACCTTCACCGCCGATCTGGAAAAAGAGACCCGTATCCAGCCGGGCACGCCGGCCACGCTGACCACGGGAGACGGAGGGGCGAATATGATTCTGGCGATCGAGAATGCCGGCCGATACGACTTCGAGTTGAATGTCGATGATCCGGCGCACCCGGTGCTGTCGTTCAGCCAGGATGTGCCGCCGCTGAGCTATGACCTCTATCTGCGGGGGGGCTTCAATGGCTGGGGCACCTCCTATCCGCTGACCTATCAGGGGGATGGTATCTATGCGTTGACCACCCAGTTCACGCCGGGCCGGCAGGAGTTCAAGATTGCCAATGCCGGCTGGGACCACGCCTTTACCATTAACCTGGATAGCGTGACCACCGCCGAGCTGGATACCGCCTACCCGCTGGTGACCGGCGACAATGGCGCCAATGCGGCGCTGCAGATCACCGAGAGCGGCTTCTATCGCATCACGCTGGACGCCTCGGCCGATCCGAGCCATCCGGTCATGAAAATCAGCAAGACAACCGGAGGTGATGGCGTGACGGTGGATCCCCATGCCGGCCACGAGGCCACTCAGACCCTCAGCTACGCCGTCACCGGCGGCAAGCAGGAGCAGGCGATTTTCTCCGTGGCCAAACTGGCCGATCCGCTGCGCAGTTATGCCCAATCATCGACCCAGGATTTACGCGATCCGGGCAACAGTTATGTGACTGTCACCGAGCAGGCGGGCGCCCCGCGGGTACGCTCCGGCAGCATTGCCTTCGATGCGCTGTTTGCGCTCGCGGTACAGGAAGCGCGGGATGACAGTGTCAGCCAGATATCGGATGACAACTATAACGGTGGCAAGCCGACCGCCTGTGACTGTTTCCAGACCGGCGCCAAGTGGCCCTATGTGTGGACCCGCGACCTCTCTTACGCCACCCACCTGGGGTTGGCGTTGCTGGATCCGCAACGGGCTCGTAACTCCTTGTTGTTCAAGGTATCCGGGTACCGTGATGGCATGGCGGCACCTGCCGGCAGTGGCGATCTCGGCGCGGCGCGGCAAATCGTGCAGGATACCGGCACCGGTGGCAGCTGGCCGGCCAGTACCGACCGTGTGACCTGGGCGCTGGGGGCCGGCGCCGTGCTGGCGACCCTGCCGTCGGATAGCGAGCGGGCCGAATTCGCCAACGTGGCGCTCGAGGCGTTGAGCAACACGCTGGAGAACGATCGTCTGGCTGCCTATGACAGCGTCGATGGGTTATATCGCGGTGAACAGTCGTTCCTCGACTGGCGCGATCAGAGTTATGCCAGCTGGATCGTCAAGGACATTGCCGCCTTGGCCAGCAGCAAGTCGCTATCAACCAACGTGGTGCACTATCTGGCGCTGACCGAGGCAACCGAACTGGCTAACGCCGCGGGCGATAGCCAGCGCGCCGAGCGCTATAGCGGTTGGGCCAGCGCGCTGAAAACCGCGATCAAACAGCGTTTCTGGCAGGCGGATACCGGGCTGTACAGCAGCATGACGGCGGGGGCTTACGATGATGCCGCACTCTACAAGTATGACTGGTTGGGTGAGTCGCTGGTGATCCTCTCCGGCATCGCCAGTGACAGCGAGGCCGCCTCGATCGTTGCCAAGTATCCGCACGGCCCCATGGGCGCGCCGGTGATCTTCCCGCAACAGCCGGACATGGCGATCTACCACAACCGGGCGGTCTGGCCGTTTGTCACCGCGTATGGCATTCGTGCCGCGGCACAGGTCAAGAATGCCGAGGTGTTCACCGCCGGGTTTGACAGCTTGATGCAAGGCGCGGCGTTGAACCTGTCCAACATGGAGAACCTGGAGTGGATCACCGGCAAGCCGAACCTGGTGGACTTCACCCATCCGGAGCTGGCCGGACCGGCGATCAACTCACAACGCCAGCTGTGGTCGGTGGGCGGCTACATCGGGGCCGTGGTTAATTCGCTGTTTGGTCTGCAACCGAATGAACAAGGGGTGCATGTCGCGCCGTACCTGACGGCGGCGATGCACAGCCGCTGGTTTGCCAGCCAGAACAGCGTCACGCTGCAAGATCTGCAGCTGCGTGGCAAGCGCATGGATGTCACGCTGAACCTGCCGGCCGTCGCCGCCGAGAGCGGTGCCTATCAGATCACCGGGCTGACGCTCAACGGCGTTGAACATGGGCCGGATCTGCTGTGGAGCGAGCTGGCGGACAGCAACACCCTGGTCGTGACCCTGGACAATGCCCAGACAGTGGCGTCCGGCATACACCGCTTGAGCGATCTGCAGCCGACCGCCACCGAAGATGCGGCGGTGTTTGCTCCGCGTGAGCCGGTGATTGATAGCGTGACGCTCCAGGGCGGGCAACTGCAGGTTGCGCTCAGCGACAGTCGCAATAGCCAACCGGTGAGCTACAACCTGTATCGCGATGGTCAACTGTTGGCCTCCGGCGTGGCATTGGGCAACTGGCTGGATCCGAATCCGGTCACGGCCGGCGCCTGTTATGCCGCCGAGGCGGTCTACACCGCCAGTGGCAACCGCTCCCATCACAGCCAGCCGGTCTGTTATAGCGCGGCACAGCAGGTGATCCCGGTCACCGATGCCCGGGTCAGCAGCAACCTGACGGTGACGCCGGCCAGTGACACCCAGGATGCCCCCTTCCTCGATAACTGGGGGGCGCCGCAGGACCGTCTGCAGTTCAGCGATCTTACCGTGAGTTCTGCCGGTCGCTTCGCCCTGTCGCTGCAGTATCACAACGCGGCCAACGCCATCAATCTTGGGCTGACAAACGGCGTCAAGTGGATGCGCGTGACCGATGCCAATGGCCAGTTGGTGGCCAGTGGCATAGTGCAGATGCCCCATGCGCGCTCGGTAGAGGGCAAGCGACCCTGGGTCTACTCCACGCCGTTGACGGTCACGCTGCAGCCGGGCCGCTACCAGGTCGTGTTGTCGGATTTCCTCAACATGAGCTATCTGGCGCATAACGCCACGTTCGGTGGCAATGGCGGTAGCAGTGGTGCGATGAACAGCGCCGATATCGCTGCGCTGCGGCTATTGCCGCTGGCACCGGACCCCGCGGTGCGATAGCGGGTTGCCATGCAACAAGCGGCCACAAGGAGGTGGCCGCGTTGGATCAGGCAGGAGCAATCAACACACTTTTATCTGAGGGACGACTCACCATGTTGGGAATGAAATGGCTCAGGGCGTGGATACCTCTGCTGGCCTGCACGGCCTTGTTAGGGGGCTGCGGCTCGGATAGTAAAGATACGGTGGTGCCCACGCCCACCGATACGGCCCCCTATGATGCGCCGCTTTATCTGCGCGGCAGCTTCAATAATTGGGATACCAGTGCCGTCCTGGTCTATCAGGGCAAACGGCGTTATGAGGTCAGTACCTATCTGGCGGCCGACAGTTACACCTTCAAGATTTCGGATGCGGACTGGAGTGCCGACAAGACCTTCTCCGGCGACAGCAGCAATGCCACAACCGTGACGCTGGATAGTCCGCAGCCGTTGGTACAAGCCTCGGGCATGGGCAATGACATGCGACTGGTAGTCAGCCAGGCGGGTTATTACCATTTCTCGTTTACCGTGCCGGACAAGCTGACTGACCCGCACTCGCTGACGGTCACCTACGATGCGCCGCCGTATGACACCAATCTGTATGTGCGGGGCAGCTTCAACGGCTGGGGTACCTCGGATCAACTGATGTATCAGGGCCACAGGACCTATACCGCCGTATTGAACCTGAGTGTGGGCACCCATGAGTTCAAGCTGGGCGATGCCAATTGGTCCGAGCCATTTGCGTTTACCGGTAGCAGCAGCGGCCTGACCGCCGTTGAATTGGGCAAGGCGTTAGCGCTGAAGTCCTATACCGGTATGGGCAACAACCTGCAGCTGACGATCGGGACCGCCGGCCTGTACACCTTTACGTTTGTGGTGCCGGAAGACACGACGCAGGGCCATCCGCTAACCGTGACCCAGGGTGGCGACAATAGCGACGTCATTCCGGATCGTCCCCTGCTCGACCTGACGCTGAATGCCGCTACACCGGCTGCGGTCAGTTTGAGTGGGCGCGGCGGTGTGATACCCGAACCGGAAACGCTGTTCAACAGCATGGCGATCAGTGATAGCCAGCCGATGGACTATGTGTTTGGAGACAATCTGGATGGGTACTATGACGGTCGCACCGGCGTCTTCTCCGGGGGCGGCAAGTACCATTTGAAGAGTGGCTGGTTGCTGGGGACCTTTGCGTCGCTGGTGGACGAGAGCATCAACGATCGGACCGCCGCCACCCGTAGCCTGATCCAGCCTTACGGCAGTCAAACCGAGTATGCCAACGGCAGCAGCGATGATCTGAGCCTGCTGGCCGGTCATCGCGCCGTGGCGCTGCATGTGCATAGCAGCAAGGCGGCCAAGCTCGGCATAGTGCCGCAACTGAACCTGAAACTCAAAGGCAGCACGGTCGAGCGCAGCGAACAGGGCGTGGTGGTCTATGCGCTGGCGGAAAGCCTGCGCAGTGCCGATACCCCGGCCTATGTCGCCATCGCCGCCGATCAACCTGTGACCTTCAAGGAGGCCACGCTGGCCAGCATGCCGCAGTTGGGCAGCCTGGTGCAGCTTGATGGCGCCAACGTCAAACCGTTGTTGACCAGTCAGGGAGCAGTCAATGACCTGACCGTCTATGTCGCCTTCGGGTTCACCGTCGATGAGGCCGCGGGTGCGGCCACCGATCTGGTGGCGAGCAATGCGCGTCTGTTACATCAACAGCTGGTGTATGACCGTCTGACCAACAGTTTCCTGTGGACCAGTGATACCCACTACAACCGTGCGCTGCTGTGGGCCAAGCTGGCCGGTTATCAATTGGTGACTACAGAGTTTGGGGATGGTATCTGGGCCGGCCTGTCCTGGTTCAAGGATAACTGGGGACGGGATACTTTTATCTCGCTGCCGGGTATCACCCTGGTCAACGGCGATTTTGCCAAGGCTAAGGCCATCATCGACAACTTTGCCAAATTGCAAAACACCACCAGCAGCAGTAGCGATTACGGTCGGGTACCGAATCGGGTCACCAGCCTGGATAACATCATCTACAACACCACGGACGGTACCCCCTGGATGGTGCGCGAGATCGGTGAATACCTGCGCTACACCGGCGATACGGCTTATGCCACCAGCATCTACCCGACGGTGAAAACCTATCTGGAAGGGGCGCTGGCGCACTATGTGGATGCCGATGGTTTGCTGACTCACGATGATGCGGACACCTGGATGGATGCGCGGATCGATGGCAAGTTGCCATGGTCGGCTCGCGGCAGTCGCGCCGTGGATATTCAGGCGTTGTGGATCAACTCGTTGCAGGTCGCGGCCGATTTGGCCGATCTGACCGGGGCGACCGAGGACGCAGCCCGCTGGCGCACGTTGCAGCAGAAGGCGCGGACGGCCTTTGTCGCCAAATTCTGGGATAGCCAGGCTAACCTGATGGCCGATCGTCTGCGTAGCGATGGTTCTGCCGATACCAAGGTACGGCCGAACCAGCTGATGGCCATCAGTGTGCCGTTGGATGGCGATCTGCTCGACGATGGCATCGGTGCCCGTGTGACGCACAATGCGGTCTCCGAGCTGCTGTTCCCGTGGGGGATCACCTCGTTGTCCCAGCACCATGAGTATTTCCATCCCTACCATGATGGGCGTAGCGAGTATGCCAAGGATGCGGCCTATCACAACGGGACCATCTGGGGATGGAATGCCGGTTTCACCGTCACCAGCCTGACGCGGTTTGGCGAAAACAATCTGGCGTATCAGCTGAGCAGCAATCTGGGCGATCAGATCCTCAACCTCGGCTACCGTGGCACCATGAGTGAGGTTCTGGATGCGTTTCCGGATAAGGATGGCAAGGTGACGACCGGTGGTGGCACCTTCACCCAGGCCTGGTCCGTCGCCGAGTACAATCGTAACGGCTATCAGGACTATGTTGGCTTCCGGCCGAACTTGCTGCGTGGCATCGTCAACTTGACGCCGTCCATTCCGGACAGCTGGAGCCAGTTCGATGCGGTATTGCCGTTTGGTTCTGCCGCCAAACTGAAGGTGAACTTCAACCGTTCGGGGCAAGTGGATACCTATACGCTGCAGGCGGAGGGGCTCGACAAGACGCTGGATCTGGTCATGGAGCTGACGGCCAGCGACAGCAGCAAGATCGGTTTCCATCATCCGCTTACGGCCGGAACTGCTCTGGTGATTGTGCAGGATCGCAGCCATAACAGTGTCACGATCAACGGCGAGGCCGCCACCGTGACCACGGTGCGCGCCAATTACCGCAGCACGCTGGGGACGTTGCAATTTGCCACGCCGGATACCAGTCTGACCTTCCCGATGCTGCAGAGCAAAAATGCACTGCGTACCATCATCGAGGCTGGCGAATTCCGTTAACGGATTCGGTCTACGTTGAATCGACGCCCCGCTGGCGAGTGCCGCGGGGCGTTTTTTTATCCGCTTAAACCTGACCGTACCACCAGCCCGGATCGTGACGGGTAAAGGCGTCCCGTAGTCGTTGATAGACGTCCGGGGGCAGAGGAGCCGAGAGCTGCTGTAGATTGTGCCTCAGATGACTGGGGTTGGTGGTGCCAACGATGATACTGCTGACGCCTGGCGTGTAGGCACTAAAGCGCAGTGCCAGTGTCTGCCAATCCATTCCGGCCGGTAACAACTCTGGCTCACGCTGGCTCATGGTGTGCCAACGCCACCAGTACTCTTCGGCATACTCACCTACCGGGCAGCTGGCAAAGCGCCACGGAGCATTACCGATAGGTCGTTTGGCGATGACACCGAGTCCTGCCGCCTGCGCCTGTGGCAGCGGATCATCAATAACCCGCTGATCACACAGGTTGAGCGAGTGCTCGACGCTACCAAACAGTCCGCTGTGCACAGCCCAGCGTAACTCGGCGTTTTCTCCTGAGTAAGCGATGACGCGCACCTTGCCGGCTTGCTGGGCGGCTTGCAGTGCAGTAATGACTTCGCCGCGTTGCAGCACCTCCAGCGAACAGGAGTGCAGGTGGACAATATCCAGGTAGTCGGTTTGCAGTCGCTGTAGTGCGGCCTCAACACCTGCGGTGATGCAACCGGCGCTCCAGTCGGCATGATCTGGCATGTCGTAGCCCAGCTTGGTGGAGAGCACCAGCTGGTGGCGCTTGTTGGCCAGATGGCGGCCTATCCGTTCTTCCGACAGGCCATAACCACGGGCGGTATCCAGGAGGGTGATGCCCTGATCAACAGCAAAATGCAGCAGGTGAGCAACGTCTGACTCACTCAGGCGTGCATCGCCGATCTGACCGGCCCCCAACCCCAACAGCGAGACGTTCAGCCCGCTGTGGCCAAATTGACGGTACTCCATCTCAGGCAGACTCCTCGGTTGTCAGCAGGTCATGCAGGGCGCTGGCCAGCTGTTCTGCCAGCTGATGGTCTTCCTCTTCGCTGAGACCGCTGATGCCGATGGCGGCAACGACGGTCCCTTGCTGCCAGATGGGCACCCCGCCGGCAAAGCCGGTAAATCGCGCATCGCTCCAGTAGTTCAGGGTTCGTCCTGAGCTACGGCTCCAGGCGCCGAGATCGCGTGTCGCTTGGCGATCGCGGGCGGCGGTATAGGCTTTGTTGCGCGCCAACTCCCCACTGTGCAGGCTGGCACCGGCCATGCGCGTGAAATGCAGCAGCTCACCGTGACTGTCACTGATGGCCAGACTGATCGCCGCTCCGGCCGCCTGTTGTTGAACCAGCAGTGCTTGCAACAGCGGCTGCAGGCGTAATGGGCAGAGCATCATGGCAGCTCCAGACCGCGCGCGGTGACATACAGTCGATACCACTCTTCGCGGCTCAGTTTCACCTGCAGTGCGGCGCCACAGGCGCCGATGCGGCCGGGGTGGGCGGTGCCGATCACCGGCTGGATCCCCGCCGGATGACGCAGCAACCAGGCCAGCAGCAGGCTTTCTGCCGCGACGTTATGCTGTGCTGCCAGCTGTTGCACCAAGGTGGCGGTGGCGTGCACGGCGGCCGGAGCATCCTGCGGTGCGGCACCGCTGTACCAGCCGCGCGCCAAGGCGCCCCAGGCTTGCAGTTGAATGCCATGGCGCTGACAGTACTGCAGCGTATCGCTCCAGACCCGGCCGCCCTTGCCTTGATCGTCATTGAAGCAGGTGCCGTTTTCGATCCAGTCGTGCTTGAGCAGACTCATCTCCAGCTGATTGGCGACCAGCGGTTCCGGCAATGCCTGTTGCAGCAGGGCCATCTGGCCGCTGTGCATGTTAGAGACACCGAGGTGACGCACCTTGCCGCTGGCCTTCAGTTGGTGCCAGGCTTCGGCGATCTCCTCGGCATCCATCAACGGATCCGGGCGGTGCAACAGCAGCACATCCAGATACTCGGTGCCCAGACGTTGCAGTATGCCGTCGACGCTGGCCAGGATGTACTCGCGCGACAGGTCATAACGTTTCGGGCCGTTGGCATCGGCGAAGCGGATCCCGCACTTGGATTGCAACAGCAGCCGTTCGCGCAGCGTCGGATCCTGTTTCAACAAGCGGCCGAACACCTGTTCCGCCTTGCCGAGGGTATAAATGTCGGCATGGTCAAACAGCGTGATGCCAATCTCGAGGGCGGCGTCGACCGCGGCGGCCGCATGGCGCAGTTCGTCGGCTCCGATCGGCTGGGCGTCCCAGCTACCACCCAGACCCATACACCCAAATACCAGCCGGCTGCTGGTCGGTAATGCACGTTGCAACACAAATGACGGGTTCATGCTCTTCTCCAGAAGGGTTCCTTTGCTACACTAGCGTAGCCGATAGCTTCTCGTACTATGGTGCGAGAAATCAATACTAAAGTTCGATAATTGTCGTCTGAAACGGAGTTTTTCATGTCCTGTGCCACGCCGGAAACCGAAAACAGCTTTGCCGATCGCCTGCGAGTGCTGATTGGGCATGAGAGTGTCTCGGCCTTTTCGCGGCGTGTTGGCCTGTCCGAGGCGATGATCCGCAAATACCTGAACGGTAGTGAACCGACACTCTCGCGCGCTAACCAGATCGCCCGCCAGGCCAATTGTTCGCTGGAGTGGCTGGCGACCGGTCAGGGCTTTCAATACCGCCAGGCTGAGGTGGTGGATATGCCGGCGCTTGAAGAGGCGTTGATGCTGGCATTGGAACAACTGGATGCCGATACCCCGCTCTCCAATGAGAAGGCATTGAAGCTGCTGGTGGCACTGTATCAATACCTGAGAACGACGAAGCGTGCCGATGGCAGTTTTGATCTGGAGGCGACCCGCGATTTTGCCCGTTATCTGCACGGGTTGTGTTGCTAGTTGCAAGACTGGGTTAGGCCAGGCCGGTTGCGGCCAGCGCGGGGGATGTCGTAGCCGCCGTTGCGCCAGAAGGCGGGGCGCGTGTTGCGCCCCTTGAGGTATCACTTCTTGCTCAGATCGACCAGCGGTTCGCTGATTTCACGTACCGGCTCAGTACCCTGCAGATGAGCCACCTCGGCGACGGCAGCCGCGGTCTCACTGGCATTGCGCAGCACCGTGTAGCTGAGATCGAAATGTTTGGTCTCTCCAGGCTGGATCTTGGGTACCAGTCCCAATGGCCGCTGGTATTTGGTGTTGTAGGCATAGCTGGTGCCCGGTTCGATGCCGGTGACATAGCCTTGCTGCCGGGTGTCCGTGTTTTTCCACAGCGTCAGCACCGGCAGTTGCCGGATGTTATAGCCGACGGCGACGCCGGCATCGGCGGCCTTGTTGAGCAGCACGGCTAACGACTGGCCCGCTTTGTCACCCTTGGGCTTGAGGTTGAATACCATCTCGTCAAACCCCTTGGTTGGCGGCAGATAGGTTTGCCAGCTGTGCAGGCCGGCCTTGGCATAATCGTTAAACGGCGAGATCTCGCTGGCAGCGGCGATGAATTGGGCGCCGGCCTCGAGAATCGGCGTCCCGAAGTTGCTGTGGTAGATGATCTGGTATTCATCCTCGTAATCGGCGCGATTGGTCAGCGCATCGTGCAGTTCGAAGCGATTGCTGCCCGGTTCGACACTCAGCTCGGTGGCGGTCACCAGTTCGGCCTTCTTGAACGTGCGTTCACTGACTTCGCCCAGAATGCGGATACGGTGCGGAGCCTTATCCTCGATGATGACTTTGACGCTGGAGGCGGGTGTGTTCTGCACGCGGCCATGCAGGCTCAGCAGCTGGCCGTTATCGTCGATCCCGGGGTGACCGGTCCACTCATAGCCACAGCGCACCATCATCTCGTTGAAGCCATCCAGCCAGCCCAGACCATTGCGGCTCTCCAGGTCGATGTAGGCCGGATTGACGATCTCCTTGACCGGCGAGTCCCAACCGAGGCGCAGCGCGCCACTCTTCACCTGATAAATCCCCATGCCACGGGTCGGGACCAGGGTGATCGTCATGACGCCGTTGTTGACCACCAGAATATCGACGCCTTCCTGTTTGCCACCGTGCAGCCGGCGTTTTTCGATACTGAAGGGCGTTGCGGTCTGGATGCCCAGGCTTTTGCTACTGACTTGCCAGTTACCGACATCGCGCCCGCTGGCGGCGTCAGTCAGGACAAACTCGGCGGCATGGGTAGAGAAACTGGCCAGCGCCAGCAGGATGGCAGAGGTGAGCGGTTTGATCATGTTTGTCTCCAGGTAGGCTATTGGGTACAAGATGAATCGTTTCAGCTTGTGCCAAACTAGTGAAATAGCCTGGGCGACGACAAGTCTCGAATGATGCTTATGTGAGTCAGCAGCCACAAACACGATGCGAGACGTGGCTGAAATTTGGGCTGAATCCCAAGCCGGAAACGGCCATGAACCGCGGAAAATGAAACAGGCTCCCGCTGGAGCCTGGTGGTTAGGGCGTGCAGGTTCTGTGCTTCTGGTCGATGGCCTTGACCTTGTCGACCCGGCGCTGGTACTTGGCTTCGGTCAGCATGTCGGTGGTCATCCAGACGCGCACGATTTCGGTGGCGATTGCGGCGCCGATCAGCTTGCCGCCAAGACAGAGCACATTACTGTCACTGTGCGAGCGTGCCAGGCCGGCACAGAACGGATCCTGACAGACGGCGGCGAACACGCCCGGCAGCTTGTTGGCGATCAAGGCGCTGCCGTAACCGACGCCGTCAATGAAGATCCCGCGCTCGACCACGCCCTGGCTGACGGCCTGGGCGGCCGGGTAAACGCTGTCCGGCAGGTCGCAGGCCTGTTCATCGTAGGCACCGAAATCCAGCACTTCGTGCCCCATCTCGGCCAGTTGGGCTGCAACCTGTTGTTTCAATGCAAAGCCGGCGTGATCGCTGGCAACGGCAATTTTCATCAGTAACTCCTTGGTGGCCCGACGCGTTGCCCGGGCTGACTTCGGGTAGGTTTAAACCGGTATGCGATTAACTGCGTACCTTCAGTAGCCGCGGGATGACCTGGATACCGGGTCTGTAATCCTGCTGTGTTGCGGCCAGCGTCAGCTGCAGCGCCCGCTCTGCAATCAGCGGGAATTGTTGTGGCAGGGCATTGACCCGTACCGGCAGGAAGTCGAGCAGCCGGTTATCGCCGAAGGTCGCCAGCCGCATCGCGGCCAGCTTTTGGGGATGGGCCGCCAGCACGTCCAGCACCCCTTCTAGCAGCACATAGGAGGTGGTCACCAGCGCCTCGGGCAGGGTGCCTTCATCCAGCCATTGTTGGCACACGCTGGCGCCAACATCGCGGCTGAAGTGGGCTCCGTAGCGGCAATCGGGCTGCAGCTGTGGTGCCATCGCGGCCAGTGCGGCGCGAAAACCTTGCTCCCGTTGCCGTGAAACCGCCATCTCGGCGACGGCGCCCAGCAAGCCGATGCTGGCCGGTGCTGTCGTCAACAGCGACGCAGTCAGCTGTTGGGCGCCTTGTAGATCCTCGCTGATCACCGAGGCAAACAGGGCCGGGTCCAGCGCCCGGTCAAGGGCGATCACCGGCGTGCCGCGCGCCTGCATGTTGGCATAGAAGGGGTGTTGCGCCTCCAGCACACTGGAGACCAGCAGGGCGTCGATACGGCGTGCCACCAGAATATCCGCCAGCGCCATCTCGGTGGCGGGATCGTCATCTGAACAGGTGATGATCAGCTGAAATCCCTGTTCCCGGGCGCGGGCTTCAAGCAGCTTGGCCAGCCGTGCATAACTCTGGTTTTCCAGATCCGGCAGGATAAAGCCGATCAGACGGGTGCTGCCAAGACGCAACGCCGCGGCGGCCTGATCCGGTCGATAGTTGTGCTCCCGCACCACCGCCATTACCCGCTCGCAGGTCTGCGGACTGATGCGGTGCTGCTCCGCCTTGCCGTTGATGACATAACTGGCTGTGGTGCGAGATACCCCGGCGAGTCGGGCGACATCTTCTAGTTTCATCTTGCTTCTCCGCAGGCGATCGACGTAGCGCCCTGTTCACAATGTGCGCTGCGTCATAATAAGGAAATCTCCTTGCCGTGACGAGCTTGAATATATCACTGAAACGATCCAGCATTGATGCTGAAACGATTAATTTGTGATTTGAAGCGCTAAAAACCGGCTCTGTCCGGCTAGCTTCGGCTCTTGCCCGGTTCTATACCTGAACAGGAAGGGAGCAACCCGATGTGATTTAAGCGAGGTGAGACACCATGTTGACGCTGCAACAGCAAGATGTGCGTTTAGGGGCCAAGGCCACCGACAAGCAGGATGCCATTCGCCAGGTCGCGGCCTGTTTGACCGAGGCCGGTCTGGTCGCCGCCGGTTATGTGGACGGCATGCTGCGCCGCGAAGCCCAAACCGCCACCTACCTGGGTAGCGGCATCGCCATTCCCCATGGCACCACCGATACCCGGGATCAGGTGCAACAGACCGGTGTCAAAGTGCTGCACTTTGCCGAGGGCATCGAGTGGGCCGAAGGGCAGAAGGCGTATGTGGTGATCGGCATCGCCGCTAAATCAGATGAACACCTCGGCATCCTGCGTCAGTTGACGCGTGTGCTGTCCGATGAAAGCGTTGCCGAGCAGCTGCGCACCGTCGCCTCGGCCGAGTCATTGACGGCCCTGCTGAATGGCGAACAGCAATCCCAACCGCTGTTGCTGGATGCCAGCACGCTGCTGGATGCTTTTCCGGCGCGTGATCTGCTGACACTGCAGGCGGCGGCGGCGGGGTTGTTGGCCAATGCCGGTGCGATCGGCCCTGTGGCTGTCCAGTCCGTAGTGGCCGAGGCCCCGCTGGCTGCCGGCCAGGGGCTGTGGCTGGCGCGCGTTGCTGATGATGTGCATCGCACCGCTGTCGCACTGGTGCGCTGCGCCGCGCCGTTCGAGGTGGCAGGTCAGGCGGTGCAGGGACTGTTGCTGATCGCGGCCCGTGATAGCCAGCACCAGGCGGTGTTGAGTGCGGTAATTGAGCTGCTGGCGGCGCGCCGCATCGATGAACTGTGGCGCGCGGATCTGGCGGCGGTTCCCGCCATGCTGGGTGCTGTACCGCAAATCATCGCTCCAACCGGTCACGAAGCCACCTTTACCATCGTCAACCCGCATGGGTTGCATGCTCGCCCGAGCGCCATGCTGGTCAAGACGGTGAAAGAGTTCGAAAGCCAGATTTGGGTCGCCAATCTGGACGGCGATGCCAAGCCGGTCAATGCCAAGAGTCTGATGAAGCTGGTCAGCCTCGGTGTGCGTCAAGGCCACCGCCTGCACTTTACTGCCGACGGTAGCGATGCACCGCTGGCGCTGGAGAAGATTGGTCAGGCGATTGCCGCCGGCCTCGGCGAAGGAGCGGGAGAATGAGCCAATACACTCCGGCACCGCTGCTGACGCTGACACCCAATCCGGCACTGGATCTGACCGGGCATCTCGATCTGCTGCAGCCCGGTGTCGTCAACCTGATGAACGCAGGCCATCTGCATCCGGCGGGTAAGGGCATCAATGTTGCGCGCGTATTGAAAGACCTGGGGGCACACGTCCGGGTCGGCGGTTTCCTCGGCGCCGAGAACCAGGCGCCGTTCCATGCTCTGTGTCAGGAGCAGGCGCTCGAGGATGCGTTTCTGGTTGTCCCAGGCGCCACCCGCATCAACGTCAAGCTGGTCGAGCAAGATGGTCGGGTGACGGATTTGAACTTTCCCGGGGTCGAGGTCGACGAGACCGGACTGCAACACTTCGAGCAGCAACTGCTGACGTTGTGTGCCGGCGTTGACTACGTGGTGCTGGCCGGCAGTCTGCCGCGCGGTGTCAGCCCACAGCGTCTGCAACAGTGGTTGCGCACGCTGCGTGATGCGGGCAAGCGTGTGCTGTTTGACAGCAGTGGCGCCGCCTTGTCTGCCGGCCTTGAGGCGCGTCCCTGGCTGATCAAGCCGAATGAACATGAACTGGCCGACTGGGCGGGTGAACCGCTGGCGGACAGTGAGGCGTTGATGGCCGCCGCGGAGGCGCTGCAGGCCCGTTATCAGATCGAGCACGTGGTGGTATCGCGAGGGGCCGATGGCGTGCTCTGGCTGGCCAAGGATATCTGGTGGCAGGCTCGTCCGCCGCGCATGCCGGTCGTCAGCACGGTCGGTGCCGGTGACTCCATGGTGGCCGGCTTTGCCTGGGGCTTGAACCAGCATTGGGACCCGGAGCAGACCTTGCGTCTGGCTTCGGCGGTCTCGGCGCTGGCCGTGACACAAATCGGGGTCGGGATTGCCGATCATAAACAGCTTGCCGACATGATGGCGAGTATCGAAGTTGCACGTATCCGTTGAGGGAACGCAGATGAGAGTTGCGATTGTTACCACATGCCCAAGCGGCATTGCCAACAGCGTCATCGCTGCTGGTCTGTTGGAAAAGGCGGCCAAAGATCTGGGCTGGCAGGCCCGTATCGAGTGCCACAGCAAGGTCAGTCCAGTACAACCCCTGACGGCAGAAGAGATAGCGTTGGCCGAGATGGTGGTCGTCGTCGGTGACGGTGTCGACCTGGCGCGCTTCAACGGCAAAGCCCTGTATCAGGCTTCGATCGCTGCCGTGCTGCCCGATGCCACCGGTTTGTTGCAGCGGGCGCGCGTCGAAGCGGCGCCCTACCAGCATGTCGCCAAGGCGGCCCAGGCCACGACGGCCCAGAAGCGCATCGTGGCCATCACCGCCTGTCCGACCGGCGTGGCGCACACCTTCATGGCGGCCGAAGCCATTGAAGATGAGGCCAAAAAGCGCGGCCACTGGGTCAAGGTTGAAACCCGTGGTTCCGTCGGCGCCAAGAATGCGCTGACTGCCGAAGAGATTGCCGCGGCCGATCTGGTCATCATTGCCGCCGACATCGAGGTCGATCTGGCGCGATTTGCCGGCAAGCCGTTGTACAAGACCAGCACCGGCGCCGCGCTGAAGAAGACGGCGCAAGAGATGGACAAGGCGTTTGCCGAAGCCAAGCCGTGGAGTGCGGCGGCCGCCGGCTCTGCACCGTCAGCCAGTGGCAAGGCAGAGCTGCCCGGCGTCTACAAGCACCTGATGACCGGGGTATCGCATATGCTGCCGCTGGTCGTCGCCGGTGGTTTGTGTATTGCCCTGTCGTTCATCTTCGGTATCGAGGCGTTCAAACAGGAAGGAACCCTGGCGGCAGCCTTGATGAAGATCGGCGGTGCGTCGGCGTTTGCGTTGATGGTGCCGATCCTCGCCGGTTACATTTCGTTCTCGATTGCCGACCGTCCCGGTCTGGCGCCCGGTCTGATCGGCGGTATGCTGGCCAGCTCGCTGGGGGCGGGTTTCCTCGGCGGTATCGTCGCCGGTTTCCTCGCCGGTTATAGCGCCAAGTGGGTGGCGCAGAACGTTAAGCTGCCACAGACCATGGAGGCGTTGAAGCCGATTCTGATCATCCCGCTGGCGGCTTCGTTGGTGACCGGTCTGATCATGATCTATGTCGTCGGTGGTCCGGTTGCGGCCGTGATGAACGGTCTCACCGAGTTCTTGAAGGATATGGGATCTGCAAATGCCATCCTGCTTGGCATCCTGATCGGCGCCATGATGTGCTTTGACCTCGGCGGCCCGGTCAACAAGGCGGCCTATACCTTTGGTGTCGGTCTGCTGGCGTCCCAGACCTATGCCCCGATGGCGGCCGTGATGGCGGCGGGCATGGTTCCGGCCCTGGGCATGGGGCTGGCAACATTTGTGGCGCGCAACAAGTTCACTGAAGCCGAACGTGAAGCGGGCAAGGCCTCCTTTGTGCTGGGTCTGTGCTTCATCTCTGAAGGGGCCATTCCGTTCGCCGCCCGTGATCCGATGCGGGTGATTCCGTCCACCATGCTGGGTGGCGCCGTGACCGGTGCGCTCTCGATGTGGCTGGGTTGTACCCTGATGGCACCCCACGGCGGCCTGTTCGTCATGCTGATCCCGAACGCCATCAACCATGTGTTCCTGTACCTGCTGGCGATTGCCGTCGGTACTGCCGTGACGGGTCTGCTGTATGCCGCGCTGAAGCCGGCTGACAAGGCACTGGTGGCAGCAGGTAGCAAAGCCTAATCAATTTGAGTCGATGTCCTTTATTGCCCGACCTCTGGTCGGGCTTTTTTTTTATTTTCTCGGTATGGATGTGGTTATTTATTCCTCATTTTTCGTTGTGGAATAAATAAGTAACATGATGAATAAAAACTGGTTTTATTCTTCGGAATATCGAGTCAGAAAATAATGGGGTAGCGGCGCTATTTATTATCTTTTGATAGATGATGAGCGATTAACTGATTATTTAACTGCCCCTGTCATCGCTGACAGGTGTGATTAAAAATGCATATTTATAGCATTAAGTTTGCATTTTTCCCGGTCTTGGGTATGTTGAAAATCAGGACATGAATCTGTATCACAGGGGGCATTATGACACTGGATGAAATCACGGCGCTGAGCCGGGAAGGGGGATGGCAAGCCGCCCACGTCGAGTTCGATCCCTTGAGTCTGGAGTGGGTGGTTGATCTGGCGGATCAGCAGGGTCAGCGCGTCGCCCTGACCGATGCCAAGGGGGCGCGCGTCGGCTTCGCCGATGAGCGGCTCGCCGAATCAGCGCTGACCGATCATCTCGACTGCCCGATCCTGTTCAGCCGTCAGCAGCGTCGCTACGACTGAGGGCCGGCGCTGGGTCAGCGTGGTAGCAACAGCGAGGTGGGTGCCAGCATCAGACTGATGCCGAGGCCACACAGCAACAGGCCGCCCAACAGAGCCACCCCCTGGCTGGCGAGCTGCAGCGAGTCGGCCGCCGGATGCCGCCGAGCCAGTAGCCGCTGCGACAGATGGCGCGCCCGTTGGCTCAGCACCGCCAGCAGCGTGACTGTCACTGCCGTGCCGGCGGCCATGCCCAGCGTGGCCAGCACTCCCAGCCAGAACTGATTCACTACCCGGGCCAGCACCAGCACCAACAGGGCGCCACTGCAGGGGCGCAATCCCATCGACAACAGCAGGCCGAGTCGCTCCCGCCAATGGTGGCTGGCGTTTAGACGCTGGCTGTCCGGTACATGGGCATGACCACAACCGCAGGTCTCGCTGGCACCGAATGAGGGCATGGCGACCCCAATGCGCGGGGCAGCGTGGTCAGCGGGGCGTGCCATCTGGCGGACGGGGCCGAGACGGCGTGGCAGCGGGCGGCGCAGTTGTCGATACAGGCCGCGCCCGGCGCGAAACGCCAGCCAGATACCCAGTAACGCCACTAGCAGAAAACTGCCGCGCTCCAGCCAGACCGCGGCTCCCTGGGCCTGACGGCCGGTGAGCCCGAATAGCCAGCCGGCGCCACCGATCAGCAGGATGGCCACCAGGGCCTGCAACAGCGCGGCGCTGACCGAGAGCCTGACGGCCTGCATCAGTCTGGCAGGCTGGGTTGCCAGGTAGGTTGCTAACACCACCTTGCCATGGCCAGGACCGGCGGCATGAAAGATACCGTAAGCGAGGCTGGCGCCGATCAGGCTCAGTGCGGTTCCCTGCGGATCGCGACTGGCGGCGCGCAGCAGCTGCCCTAACTCGCGGTGAAATTGCATCTGCCAGCGCAACAGGCGCCAGGTCAGCTCGGGCCAGTTGCCGTATAGCCAGAGCCCGGCGGCGAGCAGCATCAACAGCAGCGCCGTGCCTAAACAGATCAGTCGCAAGCTGCGCATCTTATTTTTCACTCCGCTGACAGGTGACGAAAACGTGTTCGGCGAACGCGGTTCCCAGCCCGTCATCCGCCTGTTGGGTTTTGTCCAGTGACATGGCAAAACTCATCTGTTCAGCACTGGGGTTCGGTGATTGCAGACGTCGCTGGCAATGGCTAGCCCCCGGGCCTGTCAGCTCGATGGCGCGCTCGGTGTGATGCAGCATCTCGACATAGTAGGTGGAGTCATAGATGGCAAACTGCAGGGTGTGGCCGGCGAGCGGTAGCGGTTGTGGCAGTGGCAACGTGTAGTCGATGCGGATCTGCCCGTCGGTGACGCTGACCCTGCCCTCTTTGGCCGGGCTGAAATGGACTTTTTTGCCATCCAGCGTCATGCGGTTGAGGTAGTTCTCGGTGGCGAGGTTGGTCAGGGTGTCTTGCAGGAACAACTTTAGCTCCTGTTGTTCGCTGTGCCCTTTTTCTTTGGCCTCATCGAACACGGTCGCGCTGTAAAACTCGTCAAACAGCCAGCTCAGACGCAATGCGGTCAGTCGCTGCTGATCGTCGATCTGCAGCCGGCTGACCATGTCGATCCAGCTATGGGGGTGCGCCGCCACCGGCAGCGCAACGCCACTGAGGCTAAGCCCGGCCAGCAGGCCAACACAGGCAAGGCGCTTCATTGCTCACTGTTTCTCCAGCGCGGCCAACAGGGTGTTCAGGTTATGTTCCAGCATCGCCCGGTAGCTGGCAGCGTCGCCCCCTGCCGGAGAGAGGGCATCGGAGTAGAGCTCGCCGCCAACCTTGGCGTCGGTTTCGCGCTCGATCTGCTGGATCAGCGTGGGATTGCTGATGTTCTCGATAAACAGCGCCGGGATCTTTTCGTTGCGGATCTGACGAATCAGTGCGGCGATGGCCGCGGCCGATGGTTCGGCATCGGTGCTAATACCCTGAGCGCCGATCAGCGTCAACTGATAAGCCTGTGCCAGATAACCGAAGGCATCATGGGAAGTGATGGCGCGGCGACGGTCCGCCGGCAGCTTGGCAAAGCGGGCGCGATACTCGGCATCCAGTTGCTGCAGTTGCGCCTTGTAGCGAGCGGCGTTGTCGGCATACAGGCGGGCGTGCTCAGGATCGACCTGGCTGAGGCCGCGGGCGATGTTGTCGACATAAATCAGCACATTGGCCGGGTTGTTCCAGGCGTGGGGGTCAATTCCACCATGCTGGTGATGGTCGTCGTCATGACCATGTGCGGCCTGTTGATGCGAGTCATGGGCCGCGTGCTTATCCTCATCCTGCATCTGGTGGGGATGCACGCCCTGGCTGGCCACCACCTTGACGCCCTGGAACCCGGAGGCGGAGTCCAGCCGCTCCAGCCAGCCTTCGAACCCCAGGCCGTTGCTCACCAGCAGTTTGGACTGGGCCAGCGTGCGGATATCCTGCGGTGTTGGCTGATAGACGTGAGCATCGCCATTCGGTCCCACCAGCGTCGTGACGGTCACCTGGTCGCCACCGACTTGTTGCACCAGATCGCCGAGAATGCTGAATGTCGCGGTGACGGCCACCTTGGCCAATGCCAGCGGGCTGATGAGCAGGCCTAGCGCCAGCAGTGAGGATCGGATCAGTGACATAGCGGCTCCTTGTTGAATGCGAGGTCAGGCTTCGAGATGACGCAGGCGGATATAACGCCACATCAGGCCGCCTTGCGGGCCGGCCAGTAGCGACAGTAAGTAGATGACACCCAACGTCAGAATAATGGTCGGGCTGGTGGGCCATCCCAGATGGTAAGAGAACAACAAACCGCTCAGCGCCGAGACGAATGCCGCCAGACAGGACCCCACCAGCATGGGGCCGAGGCGGCGAGTCCAGTACCGCAGTGCGGCGCCAGGCAGGATCATGATGCCGACTGACATCAGGGTGCCAAGGGCATGGAACCCGGCGATCAGGTTCAGCACGGCCAGCAGCAGGAACGCCATGTGGACCCAGCTTCCGGCGCGGCTGACGGTGGCCAGATAGTCAGGATCCAGGCATTCGAGCACCAGTGGCCGCAGCAGAACCGCCAGCGCTATCAATGTCAGCGAGCTGATGCTGCCTAATAGCCACAGGGCGCTGTCGTTGAGCGCCAAGGCGGAGCCAAATAGCACGTGTAACAGGTCAACGCTGCTGCCGCGCAGTGAAATCAGCAGCACACCGAGGGCCACGGAAATCAGATAGAAGGCGGCGAGCGAGCTGTCTTCGCCACTCTTGGTGCTGCGCGCTACGGCGCCGGAGAGCAGAACCACCAGACCGCCGGCAACCAGGCCGCCCAGCGTCATCGCCTCCACCGATAGCCCGGCCACCAGATAACCGATGGCGGCACCGGGCAGGATCGCGTGGGACATGGCATCACCGGTCAAACTCATGCGACGGAGCATTAGGAAGACGCCGATCGCCGGTGCCGAGAGACAGAGCGCAAGGCAACCTGCCAGCGCGCGCTGCATAAACTGGAAATCACTGAATGGCGCCAGTAACAGATCGTGGATCATCATGGGTGCTCCGGTGTGGGGCGGTGACATTCGCGGGCGTCCGGATTCGGAGCGGTCGGCAGGCCGCGCGCCCGGTTCAGGTTGGTCTCGGTGACCACAGCATCGGTGGCGCCCCACGCAATCACTTCGCGGGCCAGCAACATGGCCTGGGGAAAATGGCGACTGACCTGATGCATGTCGTGCAGAACGGCAATCAACGTCTTGCCCTCCGCTTGCCATTCGCGCAACAAGGCCAGCAGATCTTCGCTGGTCTGGGTATCGATCGCACTGAAGGGCTCATCGAGCAACATCAGCGGAGCATCCTGCAGGCTCAGGCGGGCGAACAGCGCGCGTTGCAGCTGGCCACCGGATAGGGCATCGAGGCTGGCATCGGCCATGCCGGCCAATCCCACGCGCTCCAGGGCGCCATCAATCTTGCGTCGTTGGGCGTGGGCCAGGCGACCAAACAGACCACAGTGGCGCCATAACCCCATGGCCACCACTTCTCGCACCGTGACCGGGAATTGGCGGTCGATGCGGCTTTGCTGCGGCAGATAACCGATCTGGTTACGCGGAATTGCCAGCTCGATGCGTCCTTCCAGCGGGGGGAGTTGACCGAGGATCCCCTTCAGCAGCGTCGACTTGCCACCACCATTGGGCCCAATCACTGCCAGCAAACTGCCTTTGGCCACCTGACCATGCAGGTGATGCACCACCGGGTGTCGCGCGTAGCCGAGCGTCAGGTTGTGAAAATGCAGCATGTTTATCCCATCGCCCAATAGAGAACGCCCCAGATCAGGGCGATGGGGAGCGCGACGGAGGCCAGGCGCAGGCCGATGCCGGTCAACAGTAATGAGTGCATATCAAGAATTCTTCTCATCCATTTCAGGCGGCTGTTATAACATAACATCCGGTACATGCAATCCCTGCCACAAAAGAAATAGGGTATGCTGGCGCCGGAAACCCGTACCGATATCGAGGACAAGTATGGCCAGCCGCCACGACTGCTGCCGGGAGACGCTCTCGGCTAACCTGACACCCAATCGTCGCCGCGTGTTACAACAACTGCAGCGTAGCGAGCGCCCACTCAGTGCCTATGAGTTGCTGGAGTTGTTGCGTCAGGATGGCGTCAGCTGGCAGCCGCCGACGGCCTACCGTGCGCTGGATTATCTGGTAGAGCAGGGGCTGGCCCACTACCTGCAATCAATTCAGAAATACGTGGTCTGTCCGCACAGTGATTGCAGTCATTTCAGTCAATTGTTGATCTGTGTCCAGTGTGGCCAGGTGCAAGAGGTGGCGATGCCGGCCGCGTTGTTGACTGCGTTGCAGCAACAGGCCGAGGAGCTGGATTTTCAGCTGGCGCCACAGTTTCTGGAACTGAAAGGGGTCTGTGGCCGTTGTCGCGGGTCGGCCATAGACAGAGAATGAAAAAGGCCCGTCAGGGCCTTTTTGGTGGTCTACTGGTGAGCGGAATTAGCCGCGCGCGCCCAGTGACTGGTTGCCGCCGATCAGGCTGGAGATCAGGCGGTGATTACGGCTGCTGGCGCTTTCTGGCTCGGCAGTTGGTTCCAGCGTCGCAGTAGCGGCTGCAGCGGCAGCTTTGGTTTGGGGTTCACGATTCAGACTGGCTTCTGGTTCAGCGCTCAGATCGGCCGGTTCCATCGACAGCTCCTGGTTGCCCTGAACAGCACTCAGGCGTTGCAGCGCCTCGACACGATTGATGCGGATACCCTGTTCCTTACAGGAGATGATCAACGGATCCAAACTGTTATCCGGGGACAGTATGGTGAATTGGCCATCCGGATTGCGTTCGACCAGGCGGCCGAGGTGCATCGCAAAGTGCAGGTCAAAAGTGGGTTTGTTGGTGTTTTTCAGCGCCAGTAGCTCGATCTGGACCTTCAGCTGGGCTTGTGCCATCAGCAATTGGCTGACGACTTCAACCGGCAGGTTGTTCTGCCCTTTGCTGACCACCAGCATAACCTGCTGGAAGCGATCCATCACATTCATCGGCAGTTCTTGGGCATTTTCGTTATTGATGATCAAAATGCGGTTGGCCATCTTGTGTACTCCGTGCGACAGGCTGTTTCTGCTGGCAGCCTTGAAAACTCAAATTCCTGTTGATTGATTGTGTGTGCTGAGGTCAAAAGAGACTGTGAGCACGGTCACGACCATATCGTCCTTACTGCTTTGTTTCCGGTAGCCGGGCATTTTCTGGCAGTGTTAACTCCACCGGAAATGCCTGACGTAACGCAACCTGGGTCAGAAAGATGCGAATCGCATCTGCCGTACTCATACCCAGACGTTCCAGAACGGCTTCTGCCCGTTCTTTTAGTTCTGGCTCGATCCGGGCGCGAACCATGTCACTCTTGATTGTGGTCATGTGTACGTCCTGACAACGTCAAAATGGGCTCGCAGCGTGCTACATCCGTGCCGCCATAACAAGCCAGTTGTGCGAAAAACCGACACTGCGTCACCCTTTTCTGTTCCTGACTTTTCAAGCAATGACCATGCCATTTACATGGTTGGCGGCATGGCCGTCCGCTTGCATAATGGTTGGCATCGTAAAAATGTCGGAGTCGTCATGAAATTCATCGGAGCCCATGTCAGTGCCGCTGGTGGCGTCGAACTTGCCCTGGAGCGGGCTGCCGCGCTGGGCGCCAATGCATTGGCGCTGTTTACTAAAAACCAGCGTCAATGGCAGGCCCCGCCGCTGACCAGCCAAACCATACGCGCCTTTCATGACGCTTGTGTGCGGTTTGGGTTTCAAGCGGAGCAGATTTTGCCCCATGACAGCTACCTGATCAATCTGGGGCATCCGGAACCGGAGGGATTAGCCAAGTCGCGCGAGGCGTTTCTCGATGAGTTGCGGCGTTGTGAGCTGCTCGGGCTCTGCTATCTGAATTTTCACCCCGGCAGTCATCTGGGCAAGATCCCGGAAGCGGTGAGCCTGAAATTGGTCAGTGAGTCGATTAATTGGGCGCTGGAACAGACCCAAGGCGTGACGGCGGTGATCGAAAATACCGCCGGGCAGGGTACCAACCTGGGGTGGTCGTTCGAGCAGTTGGCCGCCATTATCGACGGCGTCGAGGATAAGTCGCGCATTGGTGTCTGTCTGGACACCTGCCATGCGTTTGCGGCGGGTTACGATCTGCGCACCCGAGAGGGGTGTGAACAGGTGTTTGCCGAGTTTGAACGCCTGGTGGGGTTCCAATATCTGAAAGGCATGCATCTCAATGGGGCCAAGAGCGGTTTCGGTAGTCGGGTCGACCGTCATCACAGCCTGCAGCAGGGCAATCTCGGCGAGGCAGTGTTTCACTACATCATGGCGGATTCACGCTTCGATCGTATCCCGTTGATTCTGGAGACGGTCGAGCCGGAAATATGGGCTGACGAGATTGCCTGGCTTCGTTCTCTGGCTAGCGGCTAGCCAGTTACTCGGAAACGCCAGATTGTGCCTTGCCGCTATAGGGGCATTGCTCTACTATCGGCCTATCGTCGTGTGACGATACTTTGCGGCTCCTCCGGATCGGGTTGGACTTAACATCATATGTCACGCTGGACACTGTTATTGGCCTTGGTATTGGTAGGCGGATTGCTTTGGCAACCCGCCACGGCAGTGCTGTCTGTGCAACAGCCTGTCATGACTGATACCCGCCTTTCCGCTGTCAGCCGCACCCCTTCATTGCACCATGATCTCGCGGCCATGCCGGTCGACTGTCATGATGCCCAGCCCACCGCTTCGACGCCCGATCACTGTAATGGCCTGTCGATGTGGTTGGGCATGGAGCTGGCTGGCCAGCATTGCCATGCCTGTGTTCCCATGGTAGCCGAAGCGCCCGATACCACTCCGTTGCTGGTGTTGGCACCACGTGAGCCGGAACGGGTCTTGCCGTTGCCTGCTCTCGGTTACGCCGATTTCATCCCCGGGATACCCTCCCCGCCCCCCTGTTTACCTCTGGTCTGAACCCGACATGGCGCGGGCCATCCGTTATTGGCCCGTTTGAACCTTGCGTTACGCAGCCAGATGCCTGTGTGCATCGCCGTAACCAGACCGAGGAACCTAACATGACTGCTATTTCTAGTTTGATGCGCGCGGCATTGTGCAGTGCGCTGCTGTTGAGTCTGACACCGGTATTCGCCGCCGAGGCGACCCACGACCACCATGCCATGACGGCGTCTGCGGCCGCGTATCCATTACAGGCGACCGTCATCAGCTGGCAGGGCGACAAGGTGGTGCTGGCGCATCAGCCGGTCAGCGCGCTGGGCTGGCCGGCGATGACCATGCCCTTCTCCCTGGCCAACGCCCAGCTGCGTGAGGGGCTCAAACCGGGCATGGTGATCACCGCCCGCTTTGAGCTGGTACCACAGGACTCGCCGCGTCTCGTGGCGTGGCAATCCCAGCACTGAGGCGACGATCATGGGTGATACTTTACTGCGCCGCCGGGCTCTTGCCGGCGGCGCCTGGCTGTTGCTGGCGTTTGTGACGGGCGGCGTCCTGGTGTGGGGCGCGATACGTACGGGAGTGATGCCGGGGGGGACTATGGATGCCAGCCCTGGCGTGACGGTGGCGCCGGTACGCCAGGTGCTTTACTACCGCAATCCGATGGGACAAGCGGATACCTCGCCAGTCCCGAAGAAGGACGAGATGGGGATGGATTACATCCCGGTCTACGCCGACGAGGCGGCCTCGTCCGCGGCAATGCCGACGTCGCGCAAGGTGCTGTATTACCGCAATCCGATGGGGCAACCGGATATCTCGTCGGTGCCGAAGAAGGACGAGATGGGGATGGACTACATCCCGGTCTATGCCGATGACGCCGATCCGGCACAGGTGACGCTCTCTCCCCAGCGCATCCAGCTGCTCGGGGTCACCACAGCGCCGGCGACGGCCGAGCCGCTGTGGCTCAAGGTGCGTGCCAATGGCCGTTTTGCGGTCGATGAACGGCGCCAGGTGACGGTGACGGCCAAGTATGCCGGCTGGGTCGAGAAGTTACCGGTCAACACTACCGGCCAGACCGTGACCGCAGGTCAGACCTTGTTGGAAACCTATAGTCCGGAGCTGATTGCCGCGCAGCAGGAGTACCTGATCGCCCGTGACAATCAGGGGCGGCTGCCATTGCAGACGGCGCCGGCCGGTGGCCGGCGCATGACGCTGACGGAGGGGGCGCTGCAACGCCTGCGTTTCCTGGATGTGCCCGAGCGCGTGGTACAGCAGCTGGCGCAACGCGGTACCGTGCTGCGGACCTTGCCGCTGGCGGCGCCGCTCTCCGGGGTCGTGCTGCAAAAATCGGTGATGCAGGGCATGCGCTTCAATGCCGGCGATCCCCTGTATACGCTGGCCGATCTATCGCGCATCTGGCTGCTGGCCGAGGTGTATGAGCAGGATCTGGCGGCGGTGCGCGTCGGCCAGTCCGTAGCGGTGCAAGTCAATGCCTATCCGGGGGAAGCGTTTAGTGGCCAGGTGGCGTTCGTCTACCCGACGTTGAATGCCAATACCCGCACCGTACCGATCCGCATCGAGTTGGATAACCCGGCTCTGCGGCTGAAACCCGAGATGTTTGCCGCTGTCACGCTACAGGTGGCGCTGGATGCACCGGCGTTGCCCAGCGTGCCGGAGTCGGCGTTGATCGACAGCGGGCGCCGGCAACTGGTGCTGGTGGCCCAGGGGGAGGGGCGCTTTGCGCCACGCGAGGTGGTCGTTGCCGGCCGAGGCGAAAGCGCACGTGGCGAGCGTCGGGTGCAGATCCGCTCAGGCCTGCTGCCCGCTGAACAGGTGGTGACCCGTGCCAACTTCCTGCTCGACAGCGAAAGTAACCTGCGGGCGGCGCTCGGGGCGCTGCAACCGGCCGCCTCGGCGGCTCAGCATGGAGGGCAGTGACCATGTTGCGTTTTATCATTCGCTGGTCGTTTGCCAATCCGGTGCTGGTGTTGCTGGTCAGTGCCCTGCTGGTGGTGGCCGGTACCCTGGCGCTGTTGCGCACCCCGGTCGATGCACTGCCCGATCTCTCCGATGTCCAGGTGATTGTCTACACCGAGTACCCGGGGCAGGCGCCGCAGGTGGTGGAGGATCAGGTGACCTATCCGCTGACCTCGGCACTGTTGTCGGTGCCGAAGGCGCGGGTGGTGCGCGGCTTCTCGTTCTTCGGCGCCTCGTTTGTCTATGTGATCTTCGAGGATGGGACCGACCTCTACTGGGCGCGCAGCCGGGTACTGGAGTACCTGAATGGCCTCGGCAGCCGGTTGCCGGCCGGTGTCAGCCCGACACTGGGGCCGGATGCCACCGGCATCGGTTGGGTCTATCAGTATGCACTGCGCGCCAAAGATCAGACGCTCGACAGCCTGCGTTCGTTGCAGGACTGGGTGTTGCGCTATCCGCTGGCGGCGACACCCGGTGTCGCCGAGGTGGCCAGTGTCGGTGGCTTCGTGCGCCAGTATCAGGTGGTGCTGGATCCGCGCAAATTGCAGGCCTACGGCTTGTCGCCATTGACGGTGATGGAGGCCATCCGCGCCAGCAATCAGGAGGTCGGCGGTCGGGTCATCGAGCTGGCGGAGTCCGAATTCATGGTGCGGGGCCGCGGTTATCTGCAAGGCATACAGGATCTGAATGATCTGGTGCTCAAGGAGGTCAATGGCACGCCGGTCCGGGTGGCCGATGTGGCGCGGGTCGAGTTGACTGGCGACGAGCGCCGCGGCCTGGCCGAGCTCAATGGCGAGGGCGAAGTGGCCTCGGGCATCATAGTGGCGCGCAGCGGCGAGAATGCGCTGGCGGTGATCGACAGCGTCAAGACCAGGCTGCAGCAGCTGCAGGCCAGCCTGCCGGCCGGGGTCGAAATCGTCACCGGTTACGACCGCTCGGCATTGATCGAACGGGCTATTGCCACCTTGCGCCATACCCTGGTTGAGGAGAGCCTGATCGTCGCGCTGGTCTGTGTGCTGTTTCTGCTGCACGTCCGCAGTGCGCTGGTGGCGATCCTAGTGCTGCCAGTCGGGGTGCTGACGGCGTTTTTGGCGATGCGCGGTCTCGGCCTGAATGCCAACATCATGAGCCTCGGCGGCATTGCCATCGCCATCGGCGCCATGATCGATGCCGGCATCGTCATGGTCGAGAATGCACACAAGCACCTGGAACGTGCCGCGCCGGGACAATCGCGACGTGCGGCGTTACTGGCGGCCTGTCTTGAGGTGGGGCCGGCGCTGTTTTTCTCGCTGTTGATCATCACGCTGTCGTTTCTGCCGGTGTTTGCCCTCGAGGAGCAGGAGGGGCGGTTATTCCACCCGTTGGCGTTTACCAAGACGCTGGCGATGGCGGCGGCGGCGCTGCTGTCGGTGACGCTGGTACCGGTGTTGATGCTCGGTCTGGTGCGCGGCAAGATCATCGCCGAGCAGCGTAACCCATTGAACCGGTTGTTGATTCGCCTCTATCGGCCGCTGATTCATGGCGTGTTGCGCTGGCGCTGGTTGACGTTGGGAGTGGCGCTGGCCGTGATGCTGGCCAGCCTGTGGCCGGTGCGACATATCGGCAGCGAGTTCATGCCACAACTGGATGAGGGATCGCTGCTGTTCATGCCCGCGGCGTTACCCGGGTTGAGTGTCACCAAGGCGGCCGAGCTGCTGCAACTGCAGAACCGCATCATCCGCGCCTTCCCCGAGGTGGAGTCGGTGCTCGGTAAGGCCGGGCGCGCCAACAGTGCCACCGATCCGGCGCCGCTGGAGATGTTCGAGACGGTGATCAACCTCAAGCCCCATGCACAGTGGCGGCCAGGGATGACGCTGGAGAAACTGGTCAACGAGATGGATGAGGCGGTACGCCTACCGGGCATTGCCAATGCCTGGACCATGCCGATCCGTGCCCGCATCGACATGCTCTCCACTGGTATTCGTACCCCGGTCGGTATCAAGGTGTTCGGCCCGGATTTGGCCGGAATCGACCAGCTGGCGCGGCAGATCGAGCAGGTGGTCAAGCCGCTGCCCGGGGTGCGTAGCGCCTATGCCGAGCGCCTGACGGGCGGCAACTTCCTGACCCTGCAACCGGATCGCCAGGCGATGGCGCGCTATGGCCTGAGCATGGAGACGGTACAGCAGGTGATTGCGAGCGCGCTGGGTGGCGAGCGCGTCACCACCACGGTCGAAGGGCGGCAGCGTTACGGCGTCACGCTGCGCTACCCGCGCGAGCTGCGCGACAGCCCGCAGACGATTGCGCGCGAGGTGCTGGTGCCGACCGCCAATGGCGGGCTGATCCCGCTCGGTAGCCTGGTGTCGTTGCGCCTGGAGTCGGGGCCACCGAGTATCCGTACCGAGAATGCCGAGCTGGCGGGTTATCTGTATGTCGATGTCGACACCCAGGATCTCGGCGGCTGGGTCGCGCAGGCCCAGCAGGCGGTTGCGGCGGCGATGGCCAGCGGCCAGATCCAGCTGCAACCCGGTTACCATCTGGCGTGGAGCGGGCAATTCGAGTACATGGAGCGCGCCAAGGCGCGGCTGCAGGTGGTGGTGCCGGTGACAGTGGCACTGATTTTCCTGCTGTTGTACCTGAACTTCCGCAATCTGACCGACAGCCTGATCGTGCTGTTGTCGGTGCCCTTTGCCCTGATCGGCGGCATCTGGCTGCTGTGGTGGTTGGAGTATGCCTGGTCGGTCGCGGTGGCCGTCGGCTTCATCGCGTTGGCCGGGGTCGCCGCCGAGACCGGCATCGTCATGCTGGTCTACCTGGAGCAGGCCTGGCAGACGGTACGGCAACAGGTCGCGGCCGACGGGCGTGAACTGACCCGTGCCGATCTGTGGCAGGCGATCCAGCATGGCGCCGTTGAGCGGGTGCGGCCGAAGATGATGACGGTGGTGACCATCATGGCCGGCTTGTTGCCGATCATGTGGGGCAGCGGCACCGGGGCCGAGGTGATGCGCCGCATCGCGGCACCCATGGTCGGCGGCATGATCTCGTCCACCGTGCTGACGCTGCTGGTAATTCCGGCGCTGTATGCGCTGCTGCGCCAGTGGCAGTACCGGCTACGTGCCTGAGGTGAACCCCTGTCGGAAGGCAGGGGTTTCCTTGATATTTATCGCCGATAAAATGGGTGGTAGCCGCGGTAGGATAATAGTGCGATTGGCAGGTTAGAAAATAATAGCCAGGTGAAAATAAAATATTATTTAAATATAAATCAATAAGTTATGCATATTTAATGCAGGTGTTGAAAATAAACTTAGCCATCAGGATGCAGCGTGAATAATAACATGTTCATTATCTGAATAATTATTTTCTGCCGCCTGTCATCGTTGACAGGATAAATAAAAAAGGGCCCGTGTGGGCCCTGTTTATTGTGGGTGGCATTACACCCGCGGCGTGCGGGCTTTGACCATGTAATAGATGCCGAGCAGCACAAACGGCACGCTGAGCCACTGGCCGACACTGATGGCAAAGCCGGCTTCATAATCGGCCTGCGCGGTCTTGATAAACTCCAGAACGAAGCGTGAGCCAAACACCAGCACCATGAACAAGCCAAACGCAAAACCTTCACGTTGCACCTTCTTCCAACGGTACATCGCCAGCAGCACGATGAAGGTCAGCAGATAGCAGGCCGCTTCGTACAGTTGTACGGGGTGGCGCGGCAGCTGATCGACGCGCTCGAAGATGACCCCCCAGTCGCTCCCCGTCGGCAGGCCGATGATCTCGGAGTTCATGAAGTTACCGAGCCGGATACAGCAGGCGGTCAAGGCCGTTGGGATGGCCAGCCGATCCAGCAGCCAGAGAATGCGGTTTTCCGGGTGCTGGCGTACGAACAGCAAGATGGCCAGCAACACGCCGACGGTACCGCCATGACTGGCCAGCCCGCCTTTCCAGATCTTGAGGATTTCAATCGGATGGCTGAAGTAGTAGTCCGGTTCATAGAACAGCACATGGGCCAGGCGGGCGCCGATCACGGTACCGATGAAGATGTAGGTCAGCAGCTTGTCGAGTTGTTCGGTCGGATAGCCTTCGCGCCGGTAAATCCATTGCATCAGCTGATAGCCGATCAAGAAACCGCCGGCAAACAGGACGCCATACCAATGAATGGCCACAGGGCCCAGTTGTAGCAGAATCGGGTCCGCATTCCAGTGAATCATGCTGCCTCCGCAGTCAGATGACGAATCAGCGGGCAAGGTTACCACAGGGTGGCGACAAAAGAGCAGGTGGCATGTGTGCCTTGGCTTTCCACTATGCTTTAACTGCAAGCAGGAGGTGGCTATGGCCGACAGAGCAGTCAAAGAGCGACGCCGCCAGCAGCGGCGGCAACAGGCGGATCGGCGTCTCGAGATCCGCTGGGAACCAGACAAAGAGGATCGACGCGAGGGCGATGGTCGTCGCCAGGAGGACATAGGCCCGTTAAACCCCGGTGATCGGGACCGTTTCAACAAGCCGTCACTCTAGGGACGACATGCTTAAATGCTGGGCTATGGTCATCGAAACTCGGTATACTGGCCAGCAATCATAGAAGGGCCATCCAGCCCTTCTGCCGGCCCTTGCTCTTTGACTGGATTGAACGAATGACACGCGTCACCAAAGGTTGCCTCGCCCTGTCGTTACTCTGGCCCGGCCTTGCCAGTGCCATGCCATTACGCGATTTTCTGGATACGGGTTTCATCGGCGGCGGCTGTATGCTGTTTGCCGTCGGCTTGGTCATGGTGGTCTGGCCGCGCATGTTCCGTTGGGGGGTCATCATGTTCCTGCTGGCGGATGCGCTGTTTCTGACGCGCATCTTCCTGCGGCGTGACATCGTTGAGTTCATTGAACAGCAAAGCCAATATGCCGCCATGATCGATGGCATGGGGCGTGATGCTGCCCGCTTCTTCACCATACTGGCAGCGGTGGGCATCGTCGTGCTGGTCATGGTGCTGCGCGCCGTGCTGCGTAGCCTGTTTGCTGACGCGCCGGCTCGTGTTAAGTCTCGCCATCCGTCACGCCGACCACAACGTAGCGAACCGGATGCGGCGGATGACGATGAAGAGGCGCACGCGCCGCGTCGCGACGCGGCGGTCGCACGCAACAAACGATTCCGGGTGCACGATTATCTGGAACAGCTCGAAGCACAACAGCCGACGGATCGGCGTTAATTTCCTTCCTTATATATGGCGGTGGGGAGACCTGGCTGCCGCGTGACTTGAATGATGGATACTCATAACAAGCAACCCTTACCGGCGATTACGCTGGCGGCGATCGGTGTGGTCTACGGCGACATCGGCACCAGCCCCCTGTATACCTTCAAGGAGTGTTTCTCTCCGCACATTGGCCTGCAGCCGACACAGGAGGTGGTGTTCGGTTTCCTGTCTCTGATCTTCTGGTCACTGATTCTGGTCGTCTCACTGAAGTATCTGTGTCTGGTGCTACGCGCCGATAACCGGGGTGAGGGCGGTATCCTGACCTTGATGTCGCTGGCAGGGCGCAATACGCCGCCCAACATGACGACCTTGCTATTAATACTCGGGTTGATCGGCGGGGGCTTCTTTTACGGTGAAGTGGTGATTACCCCTGCCATGTCCGTGCTGTCGGCGCTGGAGGGGTTGGAAGTGGCGACGCCGTTGCTGACGCCCTACATACTCCCTGTGGCCATTGGCGTCTTGACCGGATTGTTCTTCATACAGAAACACGGTACCGCCAAGGTCGGACGGCTGTTTGGGCCTGTCATGCTGATCTGGTTTGTGTCGTTAGGGCTGTTAGGCGCTGTGGCTATCGTTAAGCATCCGCAGATTCTGGCCGCATTGAATCCGATGTGGGGGTTACATTTTTTTGCCGCCCACAAGTGGATTGCGTTTGTCGCCCTGGGCTCTGTTGTCCTGGCGATCACCGGTGTCGAGGCGTTGTATGCCGATATGGGGCACTTCGGGCGTTTGCCGATCCGTATCGCGTGGTTTGCGGTGGTGCTGCCTGCGTTGTTATTGAACTACTTTGGTCAGGGGGCGTTGTTGCTGCAAAACCCGCAGGCGGTCAGCAACCCGTTCTTTAATCTGGCGCCACCCTGGGCGCTGGTGCCGTTAGTGATACTGGCGACTTTAGCTACCGTCATTGCTTCGCAGGCGGTGATCTCCGGGGTCTTCTCACTGACACGCCAAGCGGTGCGTCTCGGCTACCTGCCGGGCATGACCATAAAACACACCTCAGAAAGCGAAGCCGGGCAAATCTATCTGCCGTTTATCAACTGGATGTTGTTTGTCGCCGTGCTGGTCGTAGTGGTGATTTTCCGTGAATCGAGCAATCTGGCCGCCGCTTACGGTATTGCGGTGACCGGTACCATGGTGATCACCAGTCTGCTGGTCTGTTCGGTTGCGCGTTACAACTGGGATTGGCCGCCTTTGCTGGTGCGCGTCGTGCTGGTATGCCTGCTGATCATCGACGTGCCTTTCTTCGCCGCCAACGTCCTCAAGCTGTTGGCCGGTGGCTGGTTGCCTCTGGCGCTGGGCTGCATCATGTTTACCGTAATGGCGACCTGGAAATGGGAGCGTTTTTTGCTATTCCGCCAGCTGTCTCGCATGAGTATGCCTCTGGATGCCTTCATTCTGTCCTTGAACAAGGACAAACCGGCTCGAGTACCTGGAACCGCAGTCTATATGGCGCGCACCCAGCATGGTGTGCCGCTGGCCTTGCTGCATAATCTCAAGCATAACAAGGTACTGCATGAGCGGGTGGTCATCATGTCTTTCCGCACACAGGATGTCCCCTATGTTGAACCGGATCAGCACATCGAGATCGAGCAGCTCTCCGATAACTTCTGGCGCATCTATGCCACGTATGGTTTCCACGAAACGCCGGATGTCGAAGAGGTGTTCCGTCGCTGCACACAAAAAGGGATGCCATTCAATTTAATGGGGACATCCTTCTTCCTCTCGCGCGAAACGCTGATCCCGCAACGGCGTTCTTTCTTTGCAATGTTGCGCGTGAAGTTGTTTATTTTGTTGAGCAAGAATTCACTGCGTGCCAATGACTTCTTTCATATTCCGGCCAACCGGGTGGTTGAATTAGGTGTTCAGGTAGAGTGTTGATGGCTGGCCAAACAGAGGACCTGTGCCAGCGACGTGATGTGCAGGCTTGTGACTGGCAAGATAAAAAACAAAGGGTGGCTCAGCCACCCTTTGTTTTTTACGTTTTTAATATGCGCGTGATATTCAAGCGCTGCATATCTGGTCGCAATTGGCCAGCCGCGACATTACGAGCGATCGCTTGATAACGATTCTTGCAGCCGGTCTTGCGAATTGCGCTATTGAGATGGAAATTGACGGTACGCTCGGTAATACCCAGGATGCGTGCTGCTTCCCAAGAGGTTTTTCCTTCGCTCACCCAGAACAGGCATTCGCGCTCGCGGTCGGATAGCCGGGGGTGGGGAGGGGTGAGCAAATCACATGCTTTGTTAAACAAATAAGGCAGTAGTGGACTAATGATTCCCAGCGCAGACCACAGGTCATCCCCTGGTTCTGATCGACTCAGGTGCAACATTCCGTGATGCCCTTGTCCACTGTGAATCGGTAATGTCATTCCTTCGGCCATTCCGTATTCAGCGCGGAGCGCCATCACCGCGGCTGCATTATCAGAAAGATTATTTTCCAGCAGAGATAGCTCACTCCAGATAATGGGTTGGCTTAAACGAAATGATAGAGTGACAAGAGGGTCATCCATCACCAACTGATTATCCCAGTAGTAGTCCAGCCAGTCAGAGGGCTCATGGCTGAAAATTGATAAATTCGACTGCAGTAAACCTGAAGGTAGAAACAAATTGAGTTGGTAATGGTCAAATTTGGCTTCTTCAGCAAGTTCAGCAATCAGATGATTAAGGGCGTCGGCAGATGCGCATTCGCGGATTTGGGTAATTCGCGAACGGAGTGCGTCATCCTTTAGTGTTGGTGATCCTAAATTGAACATATCCTTGTGCTCCTTTTACCCACCTACGGAGAAGCACAACACTCCTGGTTGGTATCGGTAATTGAGAGACGGAAAACAGCAGCCGCCCACAAACTGACTTTTCCATCTAATAGTTGAAACTGCGTAGTTTCGTTATTTTGAGTATCAAAATTTAAATTCAGATTCAATTGAAGATTAGAACCAACTGTTTGAAATGTCATAGAAGATTTTTTTATCGAAAAATGTACTATGGCGAGCCAGTTTGTTCGTTTACTCAGCAAACGAACCAATCAGTGTCTCAAAGAGCTTGAGTCATGAAGAAGACTCCCTATAATGCGCCTTCAC
>CAMFKP010000005.1 GCA_945957385.1 uncultured Aeromonadaceae bacterium | reverse complement strand
ATAGAGAATCCACGTCATCGCTTGCTCCTTGTGTGACAGTGCAGGGTGCAGCATGCCGCAAGCCAGTACGGGCGCGTTTGTCTGTTCTTGCGCTTTTTTGTCCCTCTCCAGCCTTGGCTTGCCCATTACATCGCTAAAGACGTTACACTGCCTGCGAACCAAATGGCCTGAGACTGACCATGTCCGAAATGCTGACTTCACCGCGCATCATGCAGGAGCTGACCGCCACCAGAGCCGATCTGGAGCGGGATGTGTTTCTCAGCGAAGGACTGCATGTCGCGTGCTGGCAACGTCACACGTTACAGGACACCGCCTATCTGCGCCCCGGGCACCATACGCTCTCCTGTTATCTTGCCGGTGGCGAGCAGATCCGACGCCGCGATCAACCGACACTGCGCGGTGGCCCGGGTAAACTCTGCCTGCTCCCGGCCGAACACGAGTCGCACTGGCAGGTTGGGGGATACATCCATTTTCTGCACCTGTATTTCACGCCACAACATCTGGCGCATCAGATCGTCGCGCTGTTTGATTGTGAGCCTCGCGGCATCGCACTTGCCGATCGCACCTACATGGACGATCCGCGGCTGACACAAGCCTGCCAGCAACTCTACCGATTCGACTGGCAACAGGACCTGGGCCGGCTCGCCGCCCAGACGCTGGCCCAGGAGATGACGGCCTACCTGTTACAAACACAAGCCGGTCGGCGCGCCGCGCCTGTCAAAGGAGGCTTGTCACCGTATCAACAGCGTCTGCTGCAAGAGTGGATGCAAAGCCATCTGGGTAAGAGTGTGACGTTGGCCGAGATGGCGTCGACCGTTGCCCTGTCGGAATTCCACTTTGCGCGCATGTTCAAACTGAGTTTTGGCATGCCACCTCACGCCTGGTTATTACAGCAGCGCCTGCTACGCGCTCGCAGTTGGTTACAACGTGATGCGCAGGCTGACTTGCAAACGGTGGCTCAGGAGTGTGGTTTTACCAATAGCAGTTTGATGTCGCGTCATTTCCGACGCTGGTTGGGGATGGCGCCGGGACAATACCGACAACTCAACGCACGTTTGCCACAGGATAAAAACCGGCTCATTTGCCAATAAGACAGCAGACAAACCGGCGGATCATACGCGGGACAAGCAAACGTTTCAACGATTGGCAAAATTAACAGAATCAATGTGTTATATCACTGGACCTCGCGGATAAACGCTCTAGAATAGCGGCCATTTTTTACACTACGGATCCTTTGCCATGTCGCAACCTCAGCCTCATCACCACGATCTGGTCTATGCCCTGGATGCTCGACCGCCGCTGCCGCAAACCCTGTTTGCCGCCCTGCAACACATGCTGGCGATGTTCGTCGGCATCATCACGCCACCTCTGATCATTGCCAGCGCGCTAGGGCTCAGCGGCGAAGAGACCCGTTACATCGTCTCCATGTCCCTGTTGATGTCAGGGATTGCCTCATTTATCCAGACGCGCCGCTTCGGGCCCGTCGGCTCTGGGCTGCTGTCGGTACAAGGCACCAGCTTCAACTTCCTCGGCCCCATCATTGCTTCCGGTCTCGCCCTCAAGCAAGCCGCCCTCCCCGATGAACAGATGCTGGGCACCTTGTTCGGCACCATACTGGTTGCCGCTATCAGCATGGTGCTGGTCAGCCGTTGCCTGCACCTGATTCGCCAGGTCATTACCCCCCTGGTCACGGGTATCGTCGTCTTGCTGATTGGTCTCACACTGATCAAGGTCGGCCTCATCAGCATGGGCGGTGGCTTTGCCGCCATGAAGGACGGCAGTTTTGGTAGCCTGGAAAACCTGGGTTTATCGTTGCTGGTGCTGTTCACCATAGTGCTGCTGCAACGCAGCCAGAATCCATGGCTACGCCTCTCTGCGATCGTCATCGCCATGTTGGTCGGCTACCTGGCTGCATTTTTGCTCGGCCGTCTGAATCCATTGGCCAGCACAGATAGCTGGATCACGCTGCCGCATCCATTCCGCTATGGTTTGGGTTTTGACTGGCAGTTCTTCATTCCGATTACGGTCATTTTTGTTGTCACCGCACTGGAGGCGATCGGCGACATGACGGCAACCTCGGATGTCTCTGGTGAACCGGTAGACGGCCCTGTGTATCTGGCCCGCATTAAAGGGGGCGTATTGTCGGATGGCTTAAACTCCATGCTGGCGGCCGTCGTCGGCACATTCCCGATGTCCGTATTCGCCCAGAACAACGGTGTCATACAGCTTACTGGTGTGGCGAGTCGTTATGTCGGCTTCTTCATCGCCGGCATGCTGGCGCTGCTGGGTCTGTTACCCGGCATCGCCGCCTTGATCCAGCAAATTCCCGAACCCGTTCTCGGCGGGGCCACCATCGTCATGTTTGGTACCATCGCCGCCGCCGGCGTGCGCATCATCTCCCGCGAGGTTCTCGATCGTCGTGCATTGATGATCCTGGCCGTCTCCCTGGCCATGGGATTGGGCGTAGCTCAGGTGCCGGAAGTTCTGCAACACCTGCCGGAACTGCTCAAGAGCGTGCTCTCCTTTGGTGTCGCCACGGGTGGCATCACCGCCATGCTGCTGAATCTGATTCTGCCGCGACGCGTGACCGCGACACCCGATCAGCGCTAACGGCTAAAGCCGGCCAGCTACTGGCCGGCTTTACCTCCCTTTACCCTCCCAAGACACACGCTTCCATCCTGTAACGGGATAATTGAAGCGTGGGAATCACATTCATCGGGAGGAAAATATGTCATTACACGGTCGCAGAAGCTGGCTGGTCATCGCCTTGGGATCGCTCTTATGGCAAACCGCAGTCGCCATGCCAGGGGAGCCGGCCCCGGCAAACGGACCGGGGAGAGGCATGTATCCGGGCCCACATCATCATCCAGCACCGGATTTTCGTCCTGGCCCAGTCATCGAGGTGTTACCACCGGGATATCAAACCGTCTTGATCGCCGGCTTAACCTATTTTGTGCTCAATGATATCTGGTATCGGATGCAGGGAGGGCGTTATGTGGTAGTCGACAAACCGTCAGACGAGCCTCGCTATGAACAACCGCATGGGCTGACGCAAGTCGATATCGATGGCGTTCGTTACTATGTGCGCGATGGGCGCTTCTATCGTCGCAATGCCGATGGCGAATACCTAGAAGTCCCGCCACCAGCATCACAACGCAGCAATAACTGAGGTAAGTTACCCCTGTGCCCGGTGCACTGACGCCAGCATGGCCGCCGCCCCCACAAACAACGAGGCGAAAGTGCGATTGACTCGTCGCTGCTGACGCAGGCTCGTCTGCAAACGCAACAAACGCGAAGCCAGCCCCGTATACCCGGCCATGACCAGCATATCGACCGAGATCATGGTCATCGCCATTAACAGATATTGGGGAAACAGCGCTTGGGTAGGCTCAATAAATTGTGGCAAGACCGCCAACATGAACACAATTGCCTTGGGATTGCTGGCATTGACCAGAAACCCGCGCAACACCAACGGCCAGCGCGACGCCAACTCAGGAGCCTGCTCCACCGATAAATCACGCGCTTGCGGGATAGCTCGCCACTGGCACCAGGCCAGCCACACCAAATAGCCCACGCCAAACCATTTAATCGCATTAAACGCCATGGCGGATGCCGTCAGAATGGCACCCACTCCGGCCGCCACGACCGCAATTTGTCCTGCCAGTGCCAGCTGCAATCCGATGACATTCCAGTATCCACGTCGAAAACCATAACGTAGCCCACTGGTCATCGATGCAATGGCCCCTGCCCCTGGCGACAAACTGATGATCCAACACGCAATGAAAAAACCAGTCCACACATCCCAAGCCATATTGACACTCCTCCTGAGTCAGGCAGCTAAGCCTTTGCACACTAGCATTCCGGTACCATAACGAAAAGAGCATAAAAAAGTGGCGTATCCATTCAGATACGCCACTGGGCCTAACCTGCCTAGCAGGAGGTATGGAACCTAGTTACTTTGCAGTGAGAGTGTACTTGAGGGTGCTGTCATTGAAGGTCACGGTATAGGTGCCCACAACGCTGCTGGTGATGTCGGCACCGGTCAACTCGGCCGTACCATCCTTGTTGGTATCGCCGTAGTTTTGAGTCCAGTCCCCTTTGACATCAAACTTGAAGCGCTGGCTTCCAGTCGCATCACCTGCGCCCGTGAAGGTGACATCCGCCTGCCAGGTGTTATCCGCGACCAGCTTCATCGCGGTTGAACCCCAGCTGTTCGGGGTGCCACGGAAGTAAAGGCTGGCAAACTTGGCGGTATAGCTGGTTCCACCAACCTTGGTCAGGCTGTACTTCAGGGTGCTGTCGTTGAACTGAACCTTATAGGTGCCCACAACCGCGGTGTAGATGTCAGAACCGCCTTGGTTTGCCGTACCATCGGCATTGGTATCGCCAAAGTTGGTTGTCCAGTTGCCGGCAACATCAAACTTGAAGCGCTGGTTAGCTTGACCATCAAAGTTTACCGTTGCTTCCCAGGTATTATCGGCAACCAACGTCATCGCCATGCTAGCCCAGCTGTTCGGCGTACCGCGGAAGTTCATGGTGGTGTAGGCACTGTTAAAGGCGCCATTATTATCCGTCACCGTCACCGTCGCTGAGGCCGTTGAGGTCAACCCTTGGGCATCGGTTACAGTCACGCTGATCGTCTTGGTTCCCACAGTATCAAACAGCACAGTTTCCGTCTTGGCTGAGCCCCCAGTGGACCAGCTGTAGCCTGTGACGCCATTGTCATCGGTTGAGCCAGAGGCATCAAATACGATGCTATCGCCGACCTTAACGCTGATCGTCTTCGGGGAAACAACGGCAACCGGCGCCTGATTCGTATCCATCTTCGTCAGCGTATAGCTCAGATCGCTCTCCTTGAGAGCCACCTTGTACTTGCCAACGCCAGAGAAATAGATGTCCTTGGTGCTGCCCTTGTCGGCAATCCCATCAGCCTCAGTGTCGCCATAGTTCTCAGTCCAGTTGCCATAGACGTCAAACTTGAAGCGTTGGGTGCCGGTGCTGTCCGCCGCACCAGTAAAGGTGACCTCGGTTGACCAGACGCGAGTCGTCGCATCGACGGTCATCGGCGCAGCCGCCCAGCTGTTGCTAGTACCGCGGAAGTACATAGACGTGAACTTGGGCGTGACTGGGCAGTTGGTTGAACATGCTTTGGCATTGATATGAATCGCTGCAGCCTGCTTGGCCCCTACCGTAAATGTCGCTTTGCCTGCACTGTCCACCGTGATGTTGCTACCGCTGCACAGCTCATTGCCAGCCAGAATATTGCAGTAGGTACCTGCAGGCAGGCCGGTCTGCAATGACTGCGTCATAGCGGTCGTTTCATTGTTGATGACGACGAAGCCCTTGGCTCCACGACCAAACGCGATCTGGTTATTGCCGTTGTCCCACCAATTAGCCATTGCCGTGCCTTGCACTGCATTATGGAAGGAGACCATGTTGGCGATATTGCCCCAGCGATGTTCGCAGTTCCAGGTTGAACCGGTAGAACAGACCGCCGCACTCGGACCACCAATATCGGTATTGGTGCCGTAATCGTAACCGGAGAACACTTGTGGGTACTTGCCATACGACCAAGCCAACATAAAGACGTTCGCTAGGTTGTACAAAGCCCCGTCCTTGTAGGTCAGCATGCCACCACCACCATGGCCCCGCTCCCGGTCATGGTTGACCACGAAGACTTCCGCCTTGTCAGAGGCCAGCAATCCCCAGCTTTCACCCAGAGTCTTCAGGTTCTTTATTTGCCCCTTGAAGTTGGATGCCAGATCGGTACCGTATTTGAATTCTGTAACAACGCCCAATCCGGTGTATTCACTCGGCTGGATCGGTTCGCCAGCGGCACCGATCACTTCCTGATAGATAAATGGGTTACCCGCCTGTGAGTAGATAGCCCCCAGATCGGCAGTGCTCATATGCTTAGCCGCATCAATACGGAAGCCATCGACACCCCAACCCGCGAGTGTTTTTAGATAGGTGGTGATTTGCCCTTGAACATAAGAGGACCCGGTGTTCAGGTCCGGTAATCCAGGCAAACTACAGTTTTGTACCTGCCAGCGGTTGGAGTAATCCGTAATGTCGCAGACGCTGTGGAAGTCGCTGGCACTGAAGGCCGGATAATTGCGCGAAGAGTAGCTGCTACCACCCGTTCCGGTGCCCGAACCACCGGCCATCTGGTTGAACACGGCATCGGCATAGATCTTCACCCCTGCAGCATGGCAGCGGCTAATCATGCTCTTGAGTTCGGCTTCATTGCCCCCCAGAGAGGTGAAATTCTTGTAGTTCACCGGTTGATAAACAACCCACCAGCTACTGCCTTGAATATGTTCAGCCGGTGGCGTGATCTGAACTGCGTCATAGCCTTTCGGACCCAGAACTTTTTCACACTCATTGGCGATGTCGTTATATTTCCACTGGAACAGATGCACCATAACACCGGCGTGAGCCGCTTGGCTGGCAAACGTCATTGCCAAGGCAGTTCCCAGCGACAAGGCACTGAGTTTCATCTTCTTCATTACGATATTCCCTTCATGTTGATTAACCCTGAATGCACATCGCGCTCTTGAATGAGCGTCTGGTTGTGCAGACCGGCATAGCATTCAACTACCGGTCGCCTGTTCGGTCGTCGCCTTAGGCGATACGCCGTTACAACTGTTTCATATCCTGTGCATTAGGAATCGAAGAAGGAGCGAAATATCCGGCCCGATATGAAGAAGGAAAGCTGGGCCTTTTTATAATTGATTCATAAAACTGTATTTTTACGCAGGTGACGATTACACATCGCTCAATGTAACCGCTCACATTGGTCGCAGATTATCCACGTTTTTGTTTCCCGATCTGCTCCCTAACTGATGAAAATGTAAATTGTGTGAATGAAATTGTTTTCAATTGAAAAATACTCGGCGACCAGCGTGATCTAGCCCGCGTCTTGATCGTCTCGGAACTGACGCGATCACAGATACGATTTAGAGTGGAGGCTCTTTGGATATGAGGTGGGTAACCGTCATGAAATCGACCATGCAGTATCTGGTACTGGGACTGGCCTTAGCCGGCGTACCTTTATTGGCCGAAGCAGAACAGACTCCCGATACCGATCTGAGCCGTGTCAATGAGGCGTCCGCGGATCACCAACACCTGTTGCATGCGCAACAGCAACTGACGTTGATTTCGATTGAGGAAACCGGCCAGCAGCCGGTCCTTAAGTTGCGTCGTGATGATGGCAAGATGCTGAAAGTTCAGGCTCTACAACAAGCTGTCCCACCGGTTACGCTGGCGTATGGGACTCAAATCAGCGTTGAATCCGAAGCTCATGGTTGGAGCCTGATGCATTCGGATCAATTGCTGGCGTTTGTTCCGAATCAATATGGGCAAGATTTACTGCATTACTCAGGGTGAATTAATCTCACGACAACATTTTTTGCCAAAAAAGCGCGCCACCGGCCGTAGGATCCAGCTCATAAGGTGCAAACCCCGACTTGCGATAAGCTGTTTGAGCCACGTGATTATTGGCCAGCACTTCCAGTGTCATCTTGCAACAATTCCGCTGGCGCGCAATCTCTTCAAGTCGCCGTAACAAGGCCGAGCCAACACCTCTGCCTCGCCATCCATCTAATACCGCAATATCGTGCACATTCAGCAATGGCCTAGCCGCAAATGTTGAGAACCCCATAAATGCCGTGGCAATACCCACCCCTTTGCCATCCCAACGTGCGACCAAGACCACCGCTCCCGGAACATCAGCTATCGCTGACGCCAAGCGTTGACGAACTGACTCCTGTAATCCATCGCCGCCCCCCATCGGATCACGCGCATACGCATCCAGCAAGGCGACCCATTCTCCATGCTCTGACCCATCCAGGATCATCTGTTCAACATGCAACATTTCGTCATCTCCTTTTTCACCCACACCTGACTTGATCTCGTTATCTGTTCGGCGTCCAATCAAGTGACACCCCAAGCCAGGAGTTACATCCATGTTTATTGTCTTGCTCGAGTATATTCGCCCGCTGGATGAAATTGATACCCTGATACCCGCACATCGCAGCTTCCTACTGAGTCACTATGCTTCCGGGCATTTTTTGATGTCCGGACGTCGGGAGCCCAGAACAGGAGGCGTGATTATTGCCTCACTACCCAGCAAGTCCCAACTGCAACAGGTTCTACAAGAAGATCCTTTCTATCAAGCCGGTGTTGTTCGTTATGAAATAGTCGAGTTTGTACCGACCATGACCCAACCCGAGCTTGATGGATGGCGTCAAGCATGATGCATCCCTTGTCGCACGGGATTCGTGTCACTGTCTCTTGATTTGCGCCAGCCGTTGCTTGCGTGTCATCTAACGCTGACAGCGGCAGCTTGTTTGGTATCGATAGGCGTATAGCAGAGGTAAATGCCTGATGGCATTGAGTGAGTTAAGCGGGGTGCTGGCAACGGTAAGCAAGTCAAGCCCCTGCCGAGTCTCGTCCCGCAGCTGATCGCCCCGCTTGCCGTTTATTCCGATTGCGGAGGTGAAGTACTGCCAGCCACAATGGTTGAGTGCTCCGCCCCCACCCACTCTGCAGACTCTGGTTGCTGAAGCGTCAAACTTGGCCAGTCCTCCTGCCAAAGCAGAGTATGGGGATTGAAACCACGTTCCAAAGCCGGTTTGACGATCTGGAAATAAGGCGACAGATCAAAATCTCGCGGAGTATACAAGGAGTGATGGCGGTGCCGAAAAAACTCATGCCGATAGCGCCGCAGCCCCTCATCACTGGAGTGTTCAACAATGCGCTCCGGCAATATGGGATAATGGATATGAGCAAAGGCCTGAGCGATCAGGGAAGAACAGATGGCTCGGGTCGGATCACCACTACCGAGTTGTAGTAAGTGGCGACGCCAACGCGCGGGAACCGGCGGGGTCTGAACCAGGTAACGCGCAAGGTCGACAATATTTTTCAAATCGTATCGATCTCCGAGCCGGGATAGCAAATAGCGGATCAGCGTGGCAATTTCAGCCTCCGATACCCCTACCGGCCGACAAATCCGAGTGTGTTCCCGAGCGTAAAGGCTTAATGGAACCGCTCTGACCCCTTCAATGATATCCGCTTCAATCAACACTGCCGGCTCAGCACCATCCGGTGAGAGACCCAACGTATCACCAATATACAAGCAGGCATGGGACCAGGTTGACTGGCTCAGATATTTGATCGCAGCACCAAAGCGGCTGGTTCCCTCAACCAGCAACACATCCCCTTTGCGTAAGGTTGCGGCCAAAACATCCGGACTCAAGCTTGGCCGAGTGACATCGCGTGGATGAGGGCGGGAAAGATAACGGGCCAGTATATGGCCCAAACGTTCAACTAATGCCATTATCCCCTCCTGCCGACATCGCTGCGGTCGATAAGTGACACCTCATTAATCAGTATAATCAAGCCACTGTATGACATCGGCACCAATCCGCCAGAACCGGGCACGCACGATTAATGATTGACCAACTTTGGGATAACAGTTTGCTTGTGAATAGACATCTAGACACACCCCGACTGACATTACGGCTATTAGAGTTGCCGTTCTTACATTGGTGCCTGACCGCTGAATATGCTGCGGCACAACAATGGCTGGGAACCCAATTACCTGACGCCTGGCTAGCGCAATGGAAACTGATTGCCTTGCGTCACAAAGATTTGAGTCTGGATCCTGACTATCGACTATGGGGTCTTAGGGCAATTTGCCTACGTGAGACCGGCGCCATGATTGGTCATATCGGCTTTCATACCGCACCGGGTGCCCGTTATCTACAAACGCTGGGGATATCTAACGGCATTGAGCTTGGATACGAAATATATCCACAGTGGCGCCGACAAGGCTACGCAGGAGAAGCTCTGGATGCGATGTTGCATCTGGCGCGTTACCATCAGGTGGCAACGGCCGTGCTATCGATCAGTCCCGAGAATATTCCTTCCACCGCATTAGCCTTGCGCCGCGGATTCATTCAGTTTGCTGAACATCAGGATCCCGAGGACGGTCTAGAGTGGATTTACCGCCTGAACTTGGCGCCGCCGTTGGTTCAATAGAGGCGCCCTCCTTACACGGTGAGAATAAATGCGTCCGCGACGAGTCAACGACTCCCAGTAACGCCAAAGCCTTCCGTCCAATCAGCGCCGGATAGGTCATTTCACGCCGATCACGCAATGTAAATTCAGCATTGATGGCCTGTTCTGCAAGGCAAATAGGCATACGCACCACAGGCCTTCTGTCCACGCCAGCGGCACTACGGATCCGCACCCAGCGAGAGACAGGCAATTCAATAGTTTGCTGCACCGCATGACCGTGCATGCTGCCATCTACGCCAAATGAAACCCACTCTTGACCTTCGCGTTCAAACAGCGACAGACGATCTGCATCCAGAGAAGAAGTATCTGCCCCGGTATCAAGTTTGGCCTCAAGTTGTAATCCGGAGGGCTGCAACACGACCGATTCAACCCAGCCGAGAATGACAGGAGACGCCGATGTAACGGCATGGTCTTCCCCGCGCACTGGTAGCAGAACAAACCACAATCCCCAGAGCATTACACCGGGAAAACGCCTCATTAGAGCCCTCACTGATTTAACCATACGCTATGAAATGCCACTCATCTGTGCAGTTCCGGCACACCCGATACCATTGACCAAACTATTGCAGCCGTTTACAGAAATAGCGCGGAGCATCTTCAAAACCACAATGCTGATAGAATGCATGCGCCCCCGTGCGTCGCGAGTGGCAATGTAACTCGATGCGATCGCAACCGCGCTCTAATGCCAGAAGCTCGGCTCGAGCCAGCAAGCGCTGGCCAACGCCGCGCCCTCTGGCATCAGCATCAACACACAGGTAACTGATACGGGCAAAATCACCGGATAACGGTAGTTGGGGAATAAAGTGCATGCTGATGATACCAACCACCCCCCGGTGCGTCTCCTCGGCCACCCAATGTGCCGCATCGGGGTGCTCCAACAACACTTTGAGCCGAGTCAATAGCAGCTGTTCCGCTACGGGATAACCTAATTGCGTCATCAAATGACAAAGCACTGGAGCATCGTCCAGTACAGCCGGTCTAATCAGAATGGACGACATAAGCTCTCCCACTGAGAACGGGATAGTCGGTAAATAACATGATCTACCATACCGACCGCCAACTCTTCGGCTTGTTCAATCACCTTATACTGCTGCATCCCTAACCGCTGACATACACATTGGCTAGCATGGTTCCCGGATGCGACGGCAATCTGTAGCTCTTGCAGACCCAAGACATCAAAACCCTGTGTACACAGCCAGCGACAACAGCGCGTAATAATGCCACTGCCTCGCCATGGTGGGGCCAACCAATAACCAAGCTCACCGCGCGCCAACGGCTGTGACCACTTGTTGAAGCCGCACACACCCGCTACGACCCCATCCACTTCAACAACAAACTGCATGGCCTGACGTTGAGCCAGAAGAAAAACCATACGAGCAATGTAGCGTTCCGTATCGGCTAGTTGGTGCACTTTGCCTGGCCAGGACAACCAGCGAACTAAATCGTCACGGTAACGTTCAGTCAAGTTGAACAGCGCCGGGGCCAATTCTCGCTGCAGCGGTACCAATGTCACGTGATCGTCAACCGGATAACGCAGTGGTTCGTCATTCATGATGAGGAGCCTTGCGCGCCATCTTGATCCCGGCCCGCCGCTGTTTGGTCTCCAGACGCCGCCGTTTTGATGCCAGAGTTGGCCGTGTCGCCAACCGTTGGATGGGAATGGAAGTCGCCTGCAAAATTAGCGCCTGCAATCGGTTCAGTGCATCCTGCCGGTTTAACTCCTGGGTCCTGAATTGTTGTGCCTTGATGACCAGCACACCGTCCCGCGTCAAGCGTTGGTCGGATAAGGTTAGCAATCGCTGTTTACAGCTTTCGGGCAACGAAGATGACGAAATGCAAAAGCGCAAATGAATCGCCGAAGAGACCTTGTTGACGTTTTGCCCTCCCGCGCCCTGCGCGCGCACGGCACTCATCTCGATTTCAGATAATGGGATCGCCAGTCGGGATGAAATATGCAAACAGTGCTCGTCAATCATCTCTACTCCTGAAGGCGAGGCTCAGTAAATAAACGCCCAGCGACCAAAATCATGCCGCGCTTAGAACAGGAAACGACGCCCTTGCAGGCAATTTCGGCAAGCTGGAGCGCCATTTAGACTCCCTAGCAGCTCTTGCGGAACACGGCGGCCACAACAGGCACACTCCCGAAACGACTTGATGCGCAACGCAATCGTCTCACCAACGAGTCGTTGCAATTGCTCGACAGTTCCGGTGGCGAGTAAGATCTTTCCTTGCGGTACAGGTTTATGGCGGGAAACACTGCTCATCGCCGACTCTTGCATCGGTAACAGCACTTCGGCCCCCTCTTGGTCAAAAGCAACAATGACCTTTAGGGGCTCTCCGGCAAACAATGTCAATTCACCGGTCACCGGAGAAGGCAAAGTACGTAACAAGGCCTTACGCCACATCTCCAGCTCAGGAGGCAATGGCAGGTTCAGCGGCAGTAGTTCCGTCAGGCGGGACTTGCTCATCTGTAAATGGCTTCCTGTCAAGACAAAGGCGGCCCATCATAACTGATGGGCCGCCTTGTCTACTAGCCTCAATGGTCTCTCGCTGGCCGCGGTTTAACGCCGGATCAGATAATCGGCCTGCCCCACCCATTTGTAGCTCGTTAACTCCACCAAACCCATAGGTCCGCGGGCGTGCAACTTCTGGGTCGAAACGGCCACCTCGGCACCGAGTCCAAACTGGCCGCCATCGGTAAAGCGGGTTGATGCATTCACATACACGGCGGCAGAACCAGCCCCATTGATGAACCGTTCGGCGCTTAGCAGATCATTGGTCAGGATAGCGTCGGAATGGCAAGCATTGTGTTGACGCAGATGAGCCAGCGCAGCCTCCACATCCGCCACCAGCTTGACGCCAAGTGTCAATGAGAGCCACTCGGTATCAAAATCTTCGGCACCAGCCAGACGTAATTCCGCCGCACCAGCGGCCTGCAACAGGCTAAAGGCGCGTTCATCGGCCACTAACGAAACCTGACGATTGTTCATTCGCGCAACAAGTGCCGGCAGAAAGTCATCGGCAATCGCCTCATGCACCAGCAAGGTGTCCAAGGCATTACAAGCGGATGGACGCTGCACCTTAGCATTATCGATGACATCGATAGCTCGCAACTGATCGGCGCTGGCATCGACAAACAGATGGCTGACCCCAAATCCGCCGATGATGACCGGAATTGTGCTCTGCTCTTTGCACAATTTATGCAGGTTGGCACCACCACGCGGAATAATCATGTCGACATAATCATCCAGACGCAGTAGCTCACTCACCAGTTCGCGGTCAGGCCGCTCAATATATTGCACTGAAGCCGCAGGCAGGCCGGACTTGGCCAACGCGCGCTGAATCACCTTGATCAAGGCCATATTGGAATGGAAGGTTTCACGCCCACCACGCAATATGCTGGCATTCCCAGTTTTCAAGCACAGCGCAGCAATATCGATGGTCACATTCGGGCGAGCTTCATAGATGACACCAATCACACCGATTGGAACGCGGCGCCGGGAGAGTCGCATACCATTTTCCAGCACTCGTGTATCCATTTCGCTGCCAACGGGATCATCGAGCGTGACCACCTTGCGGACATCCGCAGCAATATCTGCCAGACGGGCATCCGTCAGTAGCAGACGATCCAGCATGGCTTCGGACAAACCCGCATTACGGGCTGCCTCGATATCCAGTGCATTTGCCGCCAGAATTTCTTGCGCATTGATCTCCAGCTCATCGGCCATTACCAACAATGCCTGATTCTTCTGGCGCGTCGCGGTCACTGCCAACTCATAGGCGGCATCACGAGCCGCTTTCCCCATGGCAACCAATGTCATCGATATTCTCCTTACAGTAACACCAGGTCATCCCTGTGGATGGCCACCGGACCATATCCATAGCCCAGACACGATTCAATTTCATCCGAATGTTTGCCCGCAATGCGCTGCAGATCGGTAGCACTATAACGGCAAATACCCCGTGCCAGCTCCTTGCCCAACAACGATACAATCCGTACCACATCGCCACGCTCAAACTCGCCACATACCCGGGTAATCCCTTTGGGTAACAGGCTGGATCCTGTGGACTGAACGGCTCGCGCGGCACCGTCATCCACGATCAGCTCACCGTGCGGTGGGGGGCCGGCCAGAATCCAGCTTTTACGACTTTCGAGTGGATTGGCTTGGGCGATAAACCGGGTACCAATGCGTTCGCCATGGGCCAGACGGCCAATCAGCTCCGGTGTCTTACCACTGGCAATAACAACTTCAATACCAGAACGCGTGGCCACGTCAGCGGCCTGCAACTTGGTCGCCATACCGCCAGTACCTAAACCGCTGACACTGTCCCCCGCCAAGGCGCGCAGCTCGTCAGTAATTTCCGAGACTTCTTCAATCAGCTTGGCATCAGGATTGGAACGCGGATCCGCGGTGAAGAGTCCTTGTTGATCAGTCAACAGAATCAACAGATCGGCATCGGCCAGAATGGCCGCCCGCGCAGAGAGATTGTCATTGTCTCCGACCTTGATTTCGGTCGTTGCCACGGCATCATTTTCATTGATGACGGGAATAATACGGTGCGAGAGCAATGCATTGAGCGTGTCACGCGCATTCAGATAGCGCTCGCGATCTTCCAGATCGGCACGTGTCAACAGCATCTGGCCAACATGCAATTGATAGATGTCGAACAAACGCTGCCAGATTTGAATCAAATGACTCTGCCCGACGGCCGCCAGCATCTGCTTATTCGGCATGGTCGGCGCAAGCGCGGGATGTCCCAATAGCTCCCGACCAGCCGCAATCGCCCCCGAAGTCACCACGACCACATGGTGTCCTTCACGATGCAACTGTGCCAGTTGGCGTACCAGCTCGACCATATGAGCCCGGTCGATACGCCGGGTACCACCGGTAAGAATGCTGGTACCCAGCTTCACAACAAGGGTTTTCTTTTCCATAAGAAGACGGCTCTATAAAGAGAAGGCCTTCTTTATACCGATGGGACAAGCCAGCTGCAACGGGATTTGTCGTTCAGCACCATCACAACAGGTGAGCAATAGCGCCCTACCGCCAAACGGCATTAGCTGGACGCTACCTCTCCGATCAGCGCGACCTCCCAGCGAGCCAAGCGATTTTGCAACTCCTGCAAAAAACGCTGCCGGCTCTGTAACACCGCGGGTTGTTCGGTGTCAGCAGGTTGGCGATTAACCCAGATGCCCTCTTTATTGAACAAACCCACCTCGGTTTGACAACTAAAGCCACCTTCGCACGCTTCCAGTACCAACCACCACCCCCAAAACTCGCGTCGCTCTGGCGCCGCATTCAGATTGAGGCAACTGGCAAGGCAATCGAAAAAATAGCGCCCTGGTTCACACTGTTCCTGGCGTAAATAGGGTCCTAGCGTCATGAATTCCTTGATGATCTGACGATGAGGCAGTAATTGGGTCATAGGTTCCTCCGTGACAATCTGCAGACAATTGACGCCAAACGAACCCTTACTTTAATCACTAAATATTGAAATGAAGTTTCAGCCAGTCACAAGTTTCACTTAATGCACGATCAAATACCTGCATCACAGGTAATTTATCGAGCACCAACGCCTTGCCATAGTGACTGGATGACGCCAGGGTCCGAATATCCGACTCCGGACAAATAAAGTCGCGTCGGTGTCCGACACTCAAAATCGGAACCCGAGTACGGGTTACGCCAACCAACCCCTGGCGCTTTAACGAGAAAATCTGGCACTGGGGCTGCAACAACGCCCAGTCACGCGCATCCGCCCCCAACCGATTGGCCAGCGATGCACGCAACATTGGCGGAGCCTGGTTAAAAAGCTGCGGCTCGACAAAAAACTGATTCAGACCTGGACCAATGCAGGCAATGGCTTTGAGGTGCATAGGTTCAAGGTAAGCCAGGCGCGCGGCAACATTTCCGCCCAGCCGCACCCCGATCATGCCGATACGCTGATTATCAACCCAGGGAACTTCATCTCTCAGGTAGTGCAGCGCCGTTTGATGCAGACGACTGGTATCCTGAACCAATGGAAACTGGCTGGAGTAGCCGATACCTGGCATATCCAGTGTCAACATACCGATGCCATTGGGTGCCAAGTACTGCTCAAACAGGCGGTAAAAATCAATTTGCAAGCTATCGATACTGCCGCTGACCATCACCACGGGTACCGTGTGTTCTTCGGTTGGCAAATGCAGGTAGCCACAGATTTCTTTGCCACGAAACGGGATCTTGAGCTCACGCAGAGGAACAGACATCAATCTGCCGGCATCGCGGTAGGCCAAATTGCCCTGCACCTGAGCCTGCTCTGCCAGCTCATCACCCTTCAGATGCGGGTAACTGGCCAGCGAATAGTAACGCGCGGCACGCAGGTAGGCGGTGCGCGCCGCGTCTAACATACCTTCGTCTTCCAGATCGCGTCCTCTTTTCAGATAATCGCCCGCCAGTTGACTGAATTCATAGATCCAGTTGCCAGGAGCATATCCCTTGAGGGTATCCAGCTTGTCTGGATAACTGCGCTCACCCTCTCCCGTGGCGATATGCGACAGTACATCCTCCAGCTCGATCGGATCCGCACCTTGCCAAATCCAGAAGGTGCGACGCAGTACTCGATACCATGCTGACGAACAGACCCCCTCAATCAACACCTGTTCCCCGCAAGGATCATCCATCCGCTCAACCGAGTTGGAGATGGTGGATGTCTCTTGTATCTTGCGCACCTTACTAAAGAGTTTTTCGCTGAGATTCTCGGATACCTGATCTTGCATCGTGCTTACCCTGACGATTATTACTGGTATTAAAGTAAGTCATCGGAATGACAAAAGAAAAGGCTCCCTGAGGAGCCTTTTTCAACAATCAGATCGCGCTTACTCTTCGCTTGCGTCATCACACAGCGGTGGCACGAACGACAGAGCCATATCCCACGGCTGTTCAATCCAGGTATCTTGCGGAATGCTGACTTCGAAGTCATCCACCAGGGCTTCGCCCTTAGGCTTGGCAAAAATAGTGATCAATTTGGCTTTCGGGTACAGCTCGCGAATCACCTTGGCGGTATTGCCACTGTCGACCAGATCGTCCACCACCAGGAAGCCTTCACCATCACCATCAACCTTTTTCAACACATGCAAGTCACGCTGGTTGTCATGGTCATAGCTGGAAATACAGATTGTATCGACAAAACGAATCCCCAGTTCACGCGCCATCAGGGCAGCAGGAACCAGACCACCGCGGCTGACGGCAATGATGCCCTTCCATTGGGAGGCTGGCAGTTGGCGACGTGCTAGACGACGGGCTTCACGTTGCAGATTGTCCCAGGAGACATAGAATTTTTTGCTACTCATCGAAGATTCAACCATTTCAAATTAAACAAGGGACTCTTGCCGGTCACTGCGGCGCACACCGGCCTTTCTCCTCGGGCATCCTCGCCCTGCCGTCACCAGGATTCACCGGATTTCGGTGGAGTGCAGCAACCCAAGCTGCATTTGCCTCCCGCATGGCGGTGCATATTACCGCCGTTGTCAGCCAATTGCGACGTGATCCTGCCGGCTCAACATGGGTAAGACATAACGCAGGTATAACAAAAGCCGCCCGGTTCCGGGCGGCTTTTCCGATTACCACTACAACCTATTAAACGCCAGAGAACACCAGATGCGCCAGGAACAGGGCAGCCAGAACCCAGACGCTGATGCTGACATCCTTATAACGGCCACTCAGTAGCTTGATGGCGGCATAGGCGATGAAACCCAATTCGATACCATGAGCGATGGAGTAAGAAAGCGGCATCATCAGGGTAACGACCGCCACCGGCGCCGCTTCGGTCAAATCATCCCAGTCAACCTTGGCCAGGGAGGACATCATCAAAATCGCCACATAGAACAGTGCACCCGCCGTTGCGTAAGCCGGGACCATGCCAGCCAGCGGCGACAGGAACAGCGCCAACAGGAACAGTACGCCGACGGTCACCGCGGTCATGCCGGTACGCCCACCGGCTGCAACACCGGACGCACTTTCGATATAGCTGGTGGTAGAAGAGGTACCCAGAACCGCACCTGCGACAGTGGAGACGGCATCAGACATCAACGCCTTGCCCAGACGCGGCAAACGGCCTTGCTTATCGAGCATTCCAGCCTTGTCGGCTACAGCAATCAGCGTGCCGGAGGTATCGAACAGGATCACGAACAGGAAAGCAAAAACCACCGACAGCATGGCAACGTTGAACGCCCCTTGAGCCGTCTTAAAGCCGCTGGTCAGATCCAGCTGCATGAAGGTCGGAGCCAGGCTCGGCGGCATGGACATGATGCCATTGAACTTGACGTCACCGAACGCCAGACCCAGCGCAGTGATGATCAGGATGGAGTACAGTACCGCACCCTTAATCTTCTTGTGCGACATAGCAATGATCAGGAAGAAGCCCAGGATTGCCAGAGCTGGTTGCAACTTGGTCAGATCGCCCAAACCAACAATCGTCGCTGGATTAGCCACGACAATGCCGGCGTTTTTAACCGCAATCAGCGCCAGAAACAGCCCGATACCGGCACCGATGCCGATCCGCAGGCTGTTAGGAATGGAATTCACAATCCACTCCCGCACCTTGAACATGCTCAGCAACAAGAATGCCACGCCAGAGAGGAACACGGCTCCCAGCGCGACTTGCCAGGTATAACCCATGCCCATCACTACACCGAAGGTGAAGAAGGCATTCAACCCCATCCCCGGCGCTTGCGCGACCGGATAGTTGGCGTACAGCCCCATGATGAAGCAGCCGAACGCCGCAGCCAGACAGGTAGCAACAAACACGGCGCCCTGATCCATGCCGGTTTGCGACAGGATATTTGGGTTAACAAAAATGATGTAGGCCATGGTCAGGAAGGTTGTCATCCCTGCCAACAGCTCGGTGCGAACACTGGTATTGTGTTCAGAGAGTTTGAACAGTTTTTCTAACATGGATTCTCAGTTCCTTGGAGAGTCAGTAACAATCCTGAAGCTGCTACAGCAGGCAAAAAACAGGCCCGATCATTAAACGTTTGCGCTTTTGACACAAACGTTTACCCCGGACAGTCATTTAGCCTTGGTTATTTCAGGTTGGGGTGGATAAAACCGTGGTTTGTCATGCGATATGCAAAATACGGGCGCAATTATAAGGAGGCGACGATCGCTTCGCCAGCCTTTAGCGGTACAGACGTGCACGAAAACGCTGCCATGACGCCACCAGCAGAACTGTTTGACACCCTTTACCACTCTGCACACACAGAGCAAGCTCATTCAGAACCGATCGTAATGCCATAGGTCCTGTCCCCTGATGCACCAAACTGGTTGCATTGCCCCAATAACAGGCCCATTACACAAAATTAAGCTGGCATGCGGGATAGCGGCAGCATAAATGCACAGCCTAACCAGACAAGGCTGACATAAGCCGCTAGCTACAGTAGGATGACTTGCAATAGATCCCCGCATCGATATCAGGAGTCCGCCGTGACCGCTTTGCAACAACTCTCACCCTCTCTGCTGTGGTCGTTTTTCGATACCATCTGCTCCATCCCACACCCCTCCAAGCATGAAGCAGCGCTCAGTCAATGGATTCAGCAATGGGCTCGAGAAAAAGGGCTGGCCGTGCAGGTCGATAAAGTCGGTAATCTAATCATCCGCAAGCCGGCGACGGCAGGTATGGAAAATCGTAAAGGTGTCGTGTTGCAAGCGCACATCGATATGGTGCCACAAGCCAATGCCGACACAGCCCACGACTTTACTCAGGATCCGATCCTGCCGCGCATCGAGGGTGAATGGGTCAAGGCAACCGGTACCACGCTGGGCGCCGACAACGGCATTGGTGCGGCCGCCTGCCTGGCGGTGCTAGCCGATGATACGCTGCGCCATGGCCCAATCGAGGTACTGCTGACCATTGACGAAGAGGCCGGAATGACCGGAGCCTTTGGTCTCGAGCCTGGCTTGCTGCACGGTGAAATCCTGCTGAACACCGATTCCGAACAGGACGGTGAAGTGTATATGGGATGTGCAGGGGGGATTGATGCCAATATCCATTTCGACTTCCAGGCCGAAGCCATCCCCGCCGGCTGGCAGTCCTTCCACTTGCAGGTCAAAGGACTGCGAGGCGGTCACTCCGGCGTCAATATTCATCAAGAGCGCGGTAACGCCAACAAGCTGTTGGCTCGCCTGCTGCTAACCCTGAATGAACAACTGCCGGTGCGTCTGAGCCACCTGGAAGGCGGCACGCTGCGCAACGCGATCCCGCGGGAGGCGCAGGCGATTATCCTGGCGCCCGCAGAACGGTTAGCCGAGCTGGAACAGGCCGTGCAACAGCACAGCACATTGCTGCAACAGGAGCTGAAGGAAGTCGAATCCAATCTGCAGATTTCGCTGCAAGCCACCAGCATGCCTGAGCAAGTCCTCGACAGTGCGACCCAGCAACGACTGCTGGCAGCCCTGGTGGCCTGCCCGAACGGTGTCATTCGCATGAGCCAGGCGATCGACGGTGTTGTCGAAACCTCAACTAACCTGGGGGTAATCAAGACCCAAGGACAGCAAGTGTTTGTGCAATGTTTGATCCGCTCCCTGACCGAGGAAGGCCGGCATTATGTTGAACAAATGACCCACTCGCTGTTCACGCTGGCGGGAGCCCGCTGCGAGCTGAGCGGTGGCTATCCGGGCTGGGCTCCGGATCCGGCCTCCCCGATCATGCAACAGCTACGGGATACCCATCAGCAACTGTTTGGCGAATTGCCGAAGATCATGGTCATTCATGCCGGGCTGGAGTGCGGTCTGTTCAAGGCCTCCTATCCACACTGGGACATGGTGTCATTCGGCCCGACCATTCAGGGTGCCCACTCCCCGGATGAGCGCGTGCATATCCCCGCCGTCGCCCGTTTCTGGGAGCTGTTAACCACCCTGCTGGCGAATATTCCTGCCAAGGGATAAGCCTGGCTAACGACAAAAGGGGGGGCTGTCAGCCCCCCTTTTTCGTGTCGGCTGTCACAATGCTTTTCAGGCTGACGCCAGTGGAGTAGAGTGTCGCCCGATTCCTCGTTGCGGACTGAGCAGATGAAAACCCTGTGGCCAATATTGCTGATTTTTGCCTTGCTGATCCCCATCAGCCCGGTAGGAAATGCCTTGCTGCAACAGGGGCAACAGCAGCTCAGCAGCTGGCAAGATAGTGGAGAGCAGCGCTGGAGCGCGCTCGGCACCTGGTGGCAAAGCACACAGGCGTCATGGCAGCAAGCGTGGCAACAGACCGAAACCGCCAGTCACGACTGGTTGAATATGCAGCACCAGCAATTGAGCCACTGGTATGACGCGACACGCCATCAGACTGGCGCATACCTCGAGCAACGGCTGCAGGCCACCCGCAACTGGGGCACCGCAGGCCTCACGCAACTGCAACATCAATTAGGCCATCTGCAATCAACACTACAGAGTTCTCTGGCCCAGATCGCTACGCTGTGGCAAGCTCCGTCAGCCGACCAGGCCGCGATGTCGGAACCGCCAGCGGCAGAGCAGGATCCTTTCATCGACGACGCCATCGCGCAACAGTTGCAAGCACCGCCTGCCCCCTGAGCGCCGGCACATTACCAGTCCAGACTCAATTGCTGGCTATGGTAATTCATCTCGGGTAGCCCGACCGAAATTCCAACCAGGCGCACACTGCGTCCCTCGGCTCGCAGCCACGCTTCACGCAACAGACGCGGCCATAGCTCGGGCTGCAAGCCAGTCACACTGCGTTCGACGGTGGTTTGCTGAAAATCGGCAAACTTCAGCTTAACCCCCTGCCGAATCAGGCTCTCGGCACGACAGTGGCGCTGCAAGCGTCGCAACAAATCCGGTAGCAGATGCTGCATCACCTCTTCAGCTTGCTCTGCGGTCTGCAAATCGACCGGCAACGTCGTTTCAACACCGACACTCTTGCGCACCCGCTCTGACTCCACCGGCCGTTCATCAATGCCCTGACAGCGCTGCAGCAACATCTGCCCCGTCTTGCCAAATTGGCGAATCAGCTCATACGGGGCAAAGCGTTGTACATCGCCACAGGTGTGCAAACCGGCTCGCGCCAAACGCTCGGCACTCTTCTGACCAATCCCCGGGATCTTGCGCAGCGGCAGGCTCTCAACAAACGTTGCCACCTGCTCTGGTGGCAACACAAACAGCCCATCCGGCTTGTTGATCTCCGAGGCAATTTTGGCCAGAAACTTGTTCGGCGCCACACCAGCGGAGGCAGTCAGTGCCAATTCACGGCGGATATCCGCCCGGATCGCTTCGGCCATGCGGGTAGCACTGCCCTGACACCAGCGCGCCTGGCTAACATCCAGATACGCCTCGTCCAGCGAGAGCGGTTCGATACAGTCACTGTAACGGGCAAAAATGGCCTGCAGCTGAGCCGATACCTGCTGGTACAGCGCCATACGCCCCGGCAACAGAACCAGTTGCGGGCAAAGTCGCTGTGCGGTGGCCGTCGCCATCGCCGAACGAACCCCATACCGGCGCGCCACATAGTTACAGGTCGAGATCACGCCGCGGCGTTCACGGCTACCACCAATCGCCAGCGGCACATCGCGCAGGGCTGGGTTCTCCCGCATCTCGACGGCAGCAAAAAAACAGTCCATGTCGACATGAATGATCTTGCGCATAATAACTGTATAAAAAAACAGGCTCACACTCACTTTAATGCAGAAATGGCGCGCTGCCAAGTCGCTACGGCTGCATTCAACCCTGCGGATTTCAACCCTGCGGATAGACCAGAACGGGGGATGCGAGCCTGGCGCTGACAGCGCATAGTCACCTCAACTGCTCACAGCGAGGTTTGTCTGATGCAAATGAATTCCGTAATTACTCTCGAGGCATGGCACCAGCCCGTGTCACCTTTTGTTACCCAAACCGCCGCCGGCCCCCTCCTTTCGCTCTGGTTACGAGCTGCCACCTGGCCCGAACAGGCGCTGCTGCGCACCGAGCCGGATAACGAAGAGCGTCTGGTCACCATGTCGCTGGCCGCCGAGTGGGATGATCTGCGCCTCTATCAGGCTCACCTGCCACTCCACCTCAGTTCCAGCCGCCAACGTTACGCGTTCAAACTGCTGTGGCCCGATCAGCAAGTCTGGTTGGCCCCTACCGGATTGAGCCACACGCCACCGGAGCGCTTGCGCCAATATGTACTCGAGGTGCCAGACAGCCATCCATCCTGGGTTGCTGATCAGGTTTTTTACCAGATTTTCCCTGACCGCTTTGCACCTGGCCACGGCGAGCACCTGGTCCGCGAAGCCGAATATCTGCACCATGCCCGCCAGCGCAGGGTCCGGCGGCGCAACTGGGAACATCCGCTCGAGACGGAAGCCGCCAGTTCGACCTTCTATGGCGGCGATCTGGATGCCATCACCGGCAAGCTGGATTACCTGCAGGGGCTCGGCGTCACGGCGCTCTATCTCAATCCGATCTTCACGGCCCCCACGGTGCACAAGTACGACACCACGGATTACTATCAGGTCGATCCCCATTTCGGTGGCAATGCTGCCCTGGTCCGCTTGCGTCAGGCCACACGCCAACGCCAGATGCGTTTGATCCTGGATGGGGTGTTCAACCATACCGGCGACACGCACAGCTGGTTTGACCGCTACGCGACATCCGGCGGCCAGGGCGCCTGCCAATCCGCAGGCTCGCCCTATCGCAATTGGTACAGCTTTAAGCAAGGCAAGGCGGTCGGCTGGTTGGGGCATGCCGACCTGCCAAAACTCAACTACGCCGAGCCGGCGGTCGTCGAGCAGATTTACCGCAACAAGGACAGCGTGGTGCGCCACTGGCTGCGTGAACCCTATGCAATCGACGGCTGGCGGCTGGACGTGGTGCATATGCTCGGTGAAGAGGGCTCGGCCAAACATAACCTCACCCATCTGGCCGGTATCCGCCAGGCCGCCCGGGAGGAGAACCCGCAAGCCTATTTGCTGGGTGAACACTTCGGCGATGCCCGCGAATGGCTGCAGGCTGGCGTTGAAGATGGCGCCATGAACTACATGGGATTCAATATTCCGCTACGTGCCTTCCTGGCGCATCAGGATGTGGCCTATCACCCCATCCGCATCGATGCCGCCGAATGCGCCCACTGGCTGGAGCACTACCGCGCCGGTTTGAGCCACACCACCCAACTGTGCCAGTTCAATCAGCTCGACAGCCATGACACGGCCCGACTGTTTACGCTGCTGGGAGAAGATCACGAACGGATGAAACTGGCACTGGGCTGGTTATTCAGCTGGATTGGCGTACCGTGCCTGTTCTACGGCGACGAAATCGGCCTGCCAGGCGGCAATGATCCGTTCTGCCGTGCGCCGTTCCCTTGGGATCAAAGCCGCTGGCATACCGATCTGCTGGCCCACACTCAGCACTGGGCACGTCTGCGTCACGAGTCTGCTGCCCTGCGCCGCGGTGCCTTGCAACTGTTGTTTGCCGAAGGTGAAACCCTGGTCTTCGTGCGGCTGTTACAACATGAGCGGGTCCTGGTGGCCATTCAACGTAGCGGTCAGCGCACGCTGGATCTGGCATCGCCGCTGCTGGCCTGTCCGGAGTGGCAGCGCCAGGCCGGTAACGGTCAACTGCACCAGCAGGGCGCCCTGCTCACGCTGACGCTCGATGGCTGTGGCATCTCGTTGTTCCGAGGCTTCACTCACTGAAACCTGTTCAAAAACCAGCCACCCAAACCAGCAAACCAAACCGGGGCTGAACCAGCCCCGGCTCAAGACTGGTCAGACCGCATCTCACTCCCTAGACTGCGCCACGCATAGTTTATGTTCTTGTTTCCCCTGTATCAGGCCGGGTGCCGTTCTGTTCCTTGTTGCGGAACGGTCGTCATCCGGTTTTTTTTTGGAGAGTAATTGATGCGATTTTTAATCCTGGCGCTGACGTTCGCGCTATCCACCCCGGTCTGGGCCGATGATGATTTCCGACTCGGCAGCACGCTGTTGCTGTCAGTGGGCGAAAGCAAAGCCATCGTCAAACCTCTGACCTGCCGTTACGCCAACGAGCTGCAGGTGAAAGTCGAGGATCAGGAGGCACGAATTGAGTCGCTGAAAGTGTTCTACCGCGATGGCAGTAGCAAAACCATCAAGGTGAACAAAAACATTGCCAAAAACGAGCGCAGTAACTGGCTGAAGCTGGATCGCCGCAAATGCATCACCAAGGTGCAGGTTGAAGGCTACGCCAAGCGCAAGGTAGCCGAAGTGAAGGTCTACGGCCGTCGAGATTGAGCGGCCAGCATCTGCCCGGCGCGCAGCAGATCGCGCCAGGTCACGATGCCACAAATCTGGCCATCTTCCAGTACCGGCAAGCAGGAGATGCCATGGGCCAGCACGCGTTCAATCGCCTCGGCCACCGGCAGCTGCGGGCTCACGGTGATCGGCTGCCGCGTCATCACCTGATGGACACGCCGCGCGAGCGTATCCCGATCGCGCTGGTTTTCCGCCAGCGAATCGAGATACGGGCTCAGCGCCTTGTAGAGATCCTTGTCACTGAGAATGCCTACCAGCTGCCGGGTCTCATCGACCACCAGCAAATGGTGGAACGGCGCCTGGGAAAACAGCTCGCGTACCGTTTCCAGATCATCATCCATCTCGATGGTGGCCACCCGGGTTTTCATGATCTCTGCCACGCGCATGACTCTCTCCTGTTTTCCGCTGTTTGTGCTTTGAGTGTAGGACCGAATGGGCTACGCCAAGTGTGCGTCCGCACACAGCACTGACATGACCCTGAGAGCCCGAGCATGCTAGTCTGACCTCCCCTTTGGTCGTGGAGCCTTGTGACATGCGCGCCCCGTTTTTTCGCCTCGGCCCTCTGCTACTGCTGCTGAGTGCCTGTCAGTCACCGCCGTATCACAGCGAGTCTCGCTTCGTCTCCCCGAATCAGGACAACCGCATCCGGTATCTGATCGTGCATTACACCCACGGCGATAACGCCGATGCGCTGCAGGTGCTGACGCGCCCGGGCAGCGGGGTCAGTGCCCACTATCTGCTGTCACGTCCCGCGCCCGGCTCGCTGCCAATTCTCTATACGCTGGTGCCGGAGTCACAACGCGCCTGGCATGCCGGCCGCAGCAGCTGGCAACAACAAAGCGCCATGAACGATCGCTCGATTGGCATTGAAGTCGTCAATCCCGGTTACTTACCGGCCACCAGCCAGGCACCATTGATGCAGCGCCACTGGGTGACCTATCCCCAGGCCCAGCTCCAGGCGCTGGCAGCCTTATTGCGCCAACTGAGCGATCGTTACCAGATCCCGCCCGAGCATCTGCTGGGCCACAGCGACATCGCCCCCGGCCGCAAGGTCGACCCGGGGCCGGATTTTCCGTGGCAATGGTTAGCCCAACATTATCAGCTCGGTGCCTGGCCCGATGAGCAGCGGGTTGCCGCCTTGTTGCAACAAGGCCTGCCACCACTCGATATCCGCGTGCTGCAACAGCAGCTGGCACAATATGGTTACGAGGTTCCCGTCACCGGTGAGCTCGACAGCGCGACACGCCAGGTGATCCAGGCCTTCCAGCTGCATTTTCGGCCATCGCGTTTCGACGGTGAGCCGGATGCCGACACCCGCGCCCGTCTGCAGGCACTGTTGGAGAAATACCCAGGCTGAGCGCGGATCTGGGTCGCTCCGGCGCCTGATCACATGCCGCCTGCGCGCGCTCACAGGTCCGCATCAGCGGGCGAGAAAAATCAGACCAATGCCATATGCTTTTCTAAACAGTCCACAGGAAATAGCATGGCCGCTCAGAATCAACCGCCGCTGCTATCACGGCAGCGACTCTCAGTCTGGATCCTCGCCGGCACCCTGATCAGTGCCTTATTACCGCTGCTCATCTGCCTGGCGTTGATCGGCAATTACAGCGAACAGCGCGCACGCCAACATGTGCTCGATGAGATGCGCCAGCAGGGTGACGACGTTGCCGACGAGCTGTTACAACGGCTGTGGTTTCAAAGCAGCGCCTTGCACGCGCTGATCAACTGGACGCTGATCCAGCGCAGTCAGCCCAGAGCCAACCACGACACAGAGCAACAGGACTTCGTGGCGCTGCAGAACAACAACCGGCAGTTTTTATGGATCGCGCTGCTCGATCGGCACGGCAAGATCCTGCAAGCCTCGGATAAACGGTTGATCAATCACGCGTTATCCCGCCTGCCTGCACAACAGTCGCAGCCTGAAATAATCGGTCCCTATCGCAGTCAATTTGCCCTGGCGCCGGCCGCCCGCCCCTCCGGGCAGGAGGTGTTATTGTTCGTGCCCGCCCCCACCCTGGATGCCGGCTGGATCGCAGCGGCGATAGACTGGCAATGGCTCACCCGTTTCATTCCTGACCTGTTGCGGCAACGCAAAGGCTGGCCCGCCATCGAGATGATGCTGCTGGATCAACAACAAAACCTGCTCTACGCCCTGCCGGCCCCCACTCAACCGGGCTCGTTAGCGCACAAGGATGCCCAGCCGCGGCTGCCATCCGCCGTTCAGCCCACGCAACAGGTGGCGCGCCGGCACCAGAACGCATTCACATTGCAGATCGCGCTCGCTTCCGCCTCCAGCCTGCGCATTCCGCACTGGACACTGCTGGTACAGCAACAAGAGCACAACGCCCTGCGCGAGTGGCATCTGCTGCAGGACAAAATCGCCGTCAGTGCGCTGCTGGCGCTGATCCTGCTTGCGCTGTTTGCCTACCGACTGTCGCGCCATCTGGCGGCCCCGCTGGAGAAACTCCAGCACGCGCTGGAAGATCCGCAGCAAGCCGTGGTGCCCGAAGTCGGTGGCTACTACGAGGCCTGGTTGCTGTCACGCGTGCTGGCCGAGCTGCAAACCTTCGAACGTGAACAGCGCCTGGAGTTGGCGGCACTGAACCAGACACTGGAGCGTCAGGTCGTCGAGCGCACCGCCGAGCTGGCGAATGTGCTGCAACATGCCACCCACGCCTTTATCAGCCTCGATCATGCCGGCAACGTCATCAGCTGGAACCGCATGGCCGAAACGTTGCTCGGCTGGCCGGCCGCAAGCCGCGAGGGCAAACCACTCCCGGCCGGTTTGCTGTCAGACGACGAGCAAGCCTGGTTACAACAGCAGCAGTGGGCACAACAGCAGCAAAAAGCGCAGCAGCGGGTCTCGGATCAGCACGATGTACTCATCCGGACCGCCAGCGGCCAGAGCATACCGGTGAATCTGGTGGTCTGGACCAGCCAGGCCGGCGATCACTTTCGTTTGAACCTGATCCTGGACGACATCCGCGAGCGCAAGGCCGCCCAGCACGCGCTGCAGGAGAGCAAGCACCGGCTGCAAACCATCACCGATAACATGCCGGCGCTGATCGCCTATATCGATCCGCAGCTGCGCTTTGAGTTTGCGAACGCCACCTTGCGCCTCTGGTACGGCATCGAGCCGGAACAGGCCATAGGACTGACGATGGATGAGCTGGTGGCACCGGAAGCACTCAGCGTGATGAAACCTCAGGTTCTGGCGGCACTGGCCGGGGAAACCTGTCGCTTCGAACGCCACCAGTTATTGCACGGCCAGTACCGCTACCTGCACAGCACCCTGATCCCGGAATGGGATGAGCAACAGCGGGTCAAAGGAGTGTTTGTACTGACACAGGACATCACAGCACGCAAACAGCTGGAGCTGGAGCTGCGGCAACAGGCGTATGAGGATCCGCTCACCGGCCTGCCCAACCGCCGCGCGATGCACCAGCAACTGCCGGCGGCGCTGGCGCGGGCCGATCGGCTCGCACACCCGCTGGCGTTGCTGTTCATGGATCTGGATGGATTCAAGGCGGTGAATGACAACTATGGCCACGATGCCGGCGACGAGGTATTACGCCAGTTTGCCGCCCGGATCGCGTTGCAGATCCGCGAGACCGACAGCCTGTTCCGTCTGGCCGGTGATGAATTTACGTTGCTGCTAGAGAACCTGACCGCTGGCGAGGCAGACGCGCTGCGGGTGGCGGAAAAAATTCTCGCCGCGATGCAGGCACCGTTCGTATTGCCGGAGGCCGCAGTCACCCTCTCCTCCAGCATCGGCATTGCCGTGTATGCCCCCGGCGGCAACCGTGAAGCCGATGCCCTGGTCGCCGCGGCCGACGAGGCGATGTACGAGGCCAAGCACAGCGGCAAAAACACCATAAAAATCGCCCGGACGCCACCAGGCAAAGCAATATGATGCAGCATGGCGAGCACCACGGCGCTTATTCATGTTCATCGCTTGTCCAATGCAATCGTATGGCATATCCAATATAAAAAGCTCCATTCGGAGAACAAGGCTTTTCTCACACAATTAGAGCTTAAGCTTCGATAGAATCCCAACGGGATTCAAATCACATCAAGGACTAGAGACGGGATGAACAAAACAAGGATTTATTTAGCACTGTTGATTGCTGCAAGTTCGGCTCACGCCGCCAGCCCCAAAATAATCGGTGGAGGAGATGCCAGCAGCACACCGCCATGGATTGCATCACTACAAGCTAAATCGGGCCTCACCGGTGCTGCCATTGGCCACATTTGCGGTGCAACCCTGATCGATACACAGTGGGCACTGACCGCTGCACATTGTGTTGACGGAGCAGGAACGGATGAGCGGACTTTGCTGATCGGCAAGAGTTCAAACGCCGTTGATGAAAAAAATCAGGTCACCATCGACCAAATCATCATTCATCCGGGGTGGAAGGGGGACATCAGTAACGCAGCAGCAGACATCACATCCTATCAAGATGACATTGCGTTGTTGCATCTGAGCAAGGCGCAAAGCGTGAGCGGCGTGACTCGCGCAACAGCCGCACAGCAAGATAGCCTGACAAACGATCAGGATGTCGTTGCCATGGGATGGGGCGCGACAGATTATGCCGGGAAAAGCTACCCGCTGACATTGCAACAGGTCACACTGCCCTATCGCGGTAAAGCCTATAGTGCCTATCTGCCAAACCATCTGTTTGCCGGTGGATTCAGCGATAAAGGGCTCTGCTTTGGTGACAGCGGTGGCCCCTTGCTAATCGGCAATGTCCAATACGGTATCAGCAGTCTCGTACTGGGCAATAACAGCACGGTTCCGCACCAGTGTGCCAATGACAGCATGTTTGCCGGATTTACGTCCGTCGCCGATTATGCTGCCTGGATTGATGCGCAATTAAATGGCCTCAACTACAGCAATTACCAGCATATATTGGTCGAACACAGCAAAACCGCTATGGCGCACTTTGTCATTCGCAATCATGACAATGTGGATTGGGCCATCAGTCATGTCGCAGCCGACGTGACGCTGGAGGATAACTGCAGTGGCAAGACGCTGGCACCGGGCAGCAGTTGCGAATTAGTTGCCAACTATACCGGTACGACTAATGGCCTCGACAGCAAGACGATCACTTTTACCGCCAGTTCAACTAACGGCACGACCCAGGGCAACATGAAACTGGACGCGGAAACGATCTCCGTACCGACCGGGAATGACGCCGTCGACAGCAATGGCGGTGGCAGTCTGGGCTTGGTGGGACTGCTGGGACTTGGCGTATTTGGTTGGTGTCGACGCAGTAAACGCTAAACAACCCACTCTCGGATCTGCATCATCAAAGGACAGCCCAGGCTGTCCTCTTTTTTCGACCTCCCCCTCCTAGACCGTGCGTTGACCATCAACCAGCCTGGTGATGTAACCGCACAGCCGTTGAACTCACAGCACTCGATTCAGCACCCAGCGCCGCCCCTAACCTCCCCGTTTTTGCGCCATTATCAGCCAGAATAAGAGCAGGTGCTTATTCGCATCCTGCGCCAACCAAAGCGGCTGGCATTCCATTACCAGATATGGCTAGAGTTTCTTTTGCACCGAGGTAGCGGCCTGTTGCACCTTCTCGCCACCCTTGGAGATATCCTGGCCGATACCGTTGATGGTATTGCAGGCAACCAGGCCCAACAGGCTCAGTAACATCAAAACACGATACATACTCAGACTCCTCAAGGTTGCAATGTTCACCACAGGCGGGGGCAGAGCATGACCACGCCAGCGCCGTCCACCAACCTTCATATTATCAGCCAGAATTAGAACAAAGCGCCCCGTCGTGACGCCCGCCGCGGTTTTTTAGCGCCGCACCCCACCGGACATGGAGATGCAATATGAACACCTTCCGGCTGATCCTGATTCTGTTGTTAACCTTCCCCCTGGCCGGCCTGGCCGCACCGCGCATCGTCGGTGGTAGCGACGCCAGCGTGGTGCCGGGCTGGATGGCGTCGTTGCAAGCCCGCTCGGCCAACGCGCAGATCGCCCTGGGTCATCTGTGTGGCGCCAGCCTGATCGCCGCCGACTGGGTGATGACCGCCGCCCACTGCGTCGATGGCGCCGGCACCGTCGAGCGCAGCGTGCTGCTCGGCCGTCTCTCCAACGCCGTGGATGAAGCCAACGAAATTGCCATCGATCAGATCGTGCTGCACCCGGAGTGGCAAGGAATTACCTCCGGCACCACCGCCGATCTGGGGTTGTTCTTGCATGACATCGCCCTGCTACACCTGACTCGGCGGCAAGCCGCCACCCCGATCACGCTGGCGACGCCAAGCGAGCAGGAGAGCCTGGTGCGCTTCCAGACCATAGACGCGCTCGGCTGGGGCGCCACCGACAGCAATGGCACCCGCTATCCCTATCTGCTGCAGCGCGTCTCGCTGCCCTATCTGGGCAAGGAGTACAACTACATACTGCCGGACCACCTGTTCGCCGGCGGCAACAGCGATCAGGGCATCTGCTTTGGTGACAGTGGCGGCCCGCTGCTCAGCGGCAACACCCAGTATGGGCTCAGCAGCTTTGTGCTCAGCCAGAACAGCGCCAGCACCATACTGTGCGGCCTCAGCAGCACGCTGGGCGGCTTTACCTCGGTAGCCGACCACCGCGGCTGGATCCTGCAGCAGATCCAGGGGCTCAACTATGGCAACTACCAGCATCTGCAACTGGCCAGCGGCGAAACGCGCACTGTGCCGTTCGTGATCCGCAATCAAGACAGCGTCGACTGGACGCTGGGCAGTGTCGCCAGCGACGTGACCCTGGCCGATGATCAGTGCAGCCAGCAGCGGTTGCGCCCCAACGACTATTGCCTGCTGCAGGTGCGCTATACCGGCGCCGACAACCAGAGAAACGATCTGCGCACGCTGACCTTCAGCGCCAGCTCCAGCCGTGGCAGCCTCAGCGGCACCATGCGCCTGGAGGTCTACAACCCCAGCGCCACCTCCGATAGCAGCGATGTGACCGCCAGCGATTCGGGCTCAGGCTCCGGCGGCGGCGCTGCCAGCGGGCTGCTGCTCCTGCTGACGGGCGCCTGGGGCTGGCGCGCGATACGCCACGCCAGATAACAACAGGGCAGCCCGAGGGCTGCCCTGTTGCCTGCACACCGATGAACGGCAGCACTGTGGCCAACGCCGGCCGCTACGTTTGAAGGCCGGCGACTGGCCGTCAGGCCGTGGTATTCACCAGATTTCCGGTGGCCGAGCCGCCGGACGGCATCTTGCTGGCGAAGTTACCCAGGAAGTCGCTCAGGCTGGCGCCGCTATTGGATGCCCCCAGCGAGCTCAACAGATCGTTGAACTTGCTCTGCAGCGACGAGACGCCGCTATCGCTGCTGTCCGAGCCGGAACTGAGCTTGGCGATCAGCGTCTGCATATCCTGTTTCATCGGATTGCTGTCGCCATAGCCGTCGGACGATGCGGTCTGCGAACCGGATGCGCCCTGCTGATGCAGCGTCTCCATCAGGCTCTGCACAAACGACTGCAGGGCCGACTGCGCATCGCTGTTGCTGGTTGCGCTGGTGCTGCTGGACGAGGAGGAGCTGCTGGTGCTGGTGCTGCTGGTAGAGCTGTCATCGCTGTCGTCGTCACTGCGGCCGGTCAGGCTGCTGACATCAATCCCCAGCTCGGACAGCGCGCTGGTCAGATCCTTCATCATCGGGTTGTCGCCATCGGCGGGCGGTGGTGGCGGACGGCTGTCGGTGCCACTTTGCACCTGGGCGCTGCTGTTGCTCTTGCTGCTGCTTTGTAGCTGCTGCAGGTACGTGGCGTAACTGCTGCTATCAACGCTGATCGACATGGTGTTCTCCTTGCTGGTCAATGGGTCAGGCCGGCACGCCACCGGGCGCGCCGCCCCCCGCCGAGGCGGGTCCTGAGTTACCAGCAAATTGTCAGCCAAAAATTATCTTATTTATCAACGCGATGCGAAAAGTGTCGTTAAACGATGTCAAGTTTCGTAAGGCCTAAAGCCTCATATGAGCCAAACCACGTCACTGCGCCAGAAAATCGTCGCCGCACCCGCCGCAGCGGCAACCCATTGCCGCACCGTTGCCACGACCAATCCGTGTGCGCCGCCCTTATCCCGACGCGGGCAAGCGTAAGCCACGTCATCAACCCAAGCGGCACAGATCACCCGCGGAACGCGCGGCAAAAACCGTGCGCCGGGTCAACGCTGCCGATGGCGACCCAACGCCACCTGAGCGGGTTGCATGGCACTGACGGTATTGGCAGGCGTGCGCTACTCAGGGTAATGCCAGCGCGCCAGAATCTGCTCCAGCTCGCCGCTGGCCTGCAGCCGGGCCATGGCCTGCTGGATGCGTTGCGCGACGGGCTCGGGGAAGTGCAAGCCGGTGGCCAGATAGACCCGGGTCGGCGGGCCGATGGGCGCCCCTTCGAGCAGGGCGTTGGCTGGATAGCCCATCTTGTTCCAGTGATAGCGCACGATCAGATCCGAATCGGCAATGGTATCGAAGCGCTGGTGGTAGAGCTTGCGCACATTATTGCCGGCATCCGTGGCGCCCTGATCCAGCTGCATGACGCCGGCACTTTGCAACACATTCACCAGCGCATGACCGCGCACCAGGCCAATCTTTACCGTTTTGGCCGCCGCCAGCGAGGCGATCGGCGCCGGCCGCTGGTAGGAGTAGAAGCGCGACTGGGTTAAAAACAGCTCGGCTACCCAGCGAAACTGCGGCTCCCGCGCCGCGGTGCGGGAGAACGGGATGATGGCCGACAACGCGTTGCCCGGGCGCTGGATCAGCTCCTGGGCACGCAGCCAGGGCACGTCGAAGCGAAAATGAAAGCTGGGAGCACCATAACGGCTGGCCGCCTGCAGGATCTCGACGGCCAATCCGCTGGCCCGCCCCTGCTCGCTCCCGCAATACGGCATCGCCTCCAGCGCATAGACCTCAATGGTTTCGGCGCTGACCAGACTTGCCGCCAGCAGCAGCGTCAGCAGCAGATGGCGTAACGCGAACAGTGAAGCCATGGAAAGCGATCCTGAGGCTAAGTGATATCTTCAACACTAGCGACGAACAGGCCACAGCGTCAAACCTCGGACACGTGGCGGGAAAAATGAACGCGGCACCGTGCCGCAAGGCCGGTCTGGGCGTAAGCCGACTGACGGGAAGGCCCTGAGCTCCTGGATTCTCTCCACCGGCCGGGAGCCCCCCTCAGCCCGACAGACGACTTCGGGTTTTGGGTGATGGTTTCATGGTTAAAAGCAAAGCGCTGATCAGTGCCAACGTTCGGTTGCTGCCGAAAACCGTGAGCGGCGAACAAAATGTGACTCCGCCCATCTGAATCCATTTTCTCCGCCGCGCAAAGTGCGGTAGTTTAAACACTCAAATAACTCAAGGTTATTGCCGAGATTGACAGCCCCCACGAGGTTCCAGGCACTGTGGCAGCCGTAAGCCAGGGGCGGTAGCCTTGGCGCTCGTCAATCCAATCGCTGGAGAAGGATCCTAACGAGCCTCAATTGAACCATTTTGTTGGATAGGGGAGCCCCCTCGATCATTCAGGTTGGTCCTCTGGAAATAATCCAAGGAATTGATGAGAAGGAATTTCTTAACAAACTCCCTCAACAAAATATGAAAATATTATTTTTTGCGAATAATGGAATAATTCCGCCTTACATAATTGTTATAATTTTTTGAATCATTGAGGTGAAATGCAAAAATTTTATCATCGTCTTTCTACCATGTATGTTGATAGTAAAGCGTATATCAACGCACTGGATAACGAGAGATTAAGTTATCTCCTTTCATATATATTTATTGCTTTAGCTATACCATCAAAAAGCATTTTAGATGCTTTTGATTTGCGTGAATATGCATTAGCGCCGACAGGGGTTATGCTTGCTATTGGTTTTATGTGCTACTTGTCAAAAATTTATGAAAGAATGAATAGCAAAAATCTAGGGAAATGGTTAATTGCACTAGTCGTTGTTTTGGTGACGAAATTTAATTTCGCCATAGCGGAACAGTCAATAAATATAATATTTAAAGTCCCTAGCGCAGCCTTTACATATACAAAAACATTCATATCCATCTTAACACTACCCTTTTCATTGTCACTAATTTTAATGTTTACATTCCCTATACTAATGCTTGTATCAATGATAGATACATCTTTGAACATCAGCGCTAATACGTTAAAAAACATCCTTACCTTTAACATTCGCGCCATTGGTGAAAATTTAAAAACAAGTTTATTACTTGGTCGAACGCTAGCTTCTATAGCAATATTTTCATGCTCCATTGGATTTTTGCAATATACCGATAAATACACAGACAAGCTTGAAGATGCAATCAAGTCCTTTGCATTTAATTTTGAATTACAAAGCTATAACTATTGCAGCCTACCGCCAAATAGCAAAAGTATCATGATCTCTGATCATCTAGTTTATTTCGCAGTAAAAACAGCAGATAGTTACGACTTTAAAATCAGTCAATGTATTGAAAATACATAACAAAAACTCGCTGTGGGCTTCGCTCACTTGGACGCGCATAAAGACGCGCGCCCCATAACTAAAATGTTAGCTTCTAAAGGAAATTATCTATTTTAAATGATATATGAAGACGAATGGAATCTACTAATTAAAAAGTTAGCTGAAATTAAATCGGAAAACTCTGAAGCATCATTTTCTGATAATTTATTAAAAATGCTAGTTGTCGGCGAAGATCATCGATTCTGGTGGCATTTTGGGGTTGATCCAATCGGGTTAATGAGAGCATTCTGGCGGACAATTTTCCAACATCGCAGAGAAGGTGGTTCAACTATTGCTATGCAATTAGTGAGAACAATTATAAAGAGATACGAATTAACTCCTCAACGAAAAATAAAAGAAATTTACTTCGCCACTAGATTAACATTAATCACTGACAAAGAAGAAATATTAAAACTTTATCTTAATGTTGCATATTTCGGATGGAATATGCATGGAGTAACTCAGGCTTGTAAATGTTTAGGATTAGATAAGTCCACCCTTTCAAATTATGATGCAGCCTCAATAATTGCAAGATTAAAATACCCAGAGCCAAGATATGACCAAGTCAACAAACTGAAAAAAATTGATTTACGGACAAAATACATTGTTAATCGTTTTAATACACTTAATTTCAAAGAGCATTATGGAACCATTTAAAGTGTCAAATCATTTAAAGGATGTTGTTTCACCATATCCAGAAGCAAAAGTGATCTCTGATGTTGCAAAACATGGCGGTGAATCTGCTAGACATGCAATTGCCAGATTATGGTTATCAGAAGGAATTCCTTTTGCCTTTAAAAATTGTCCTGGTATATACGAATCTATGCGCTCTTGGGTTGCGTCAAGGCTGAGCATCGACCCTAAAGAATTAAATGTAACTGGCAGTGCTAGACTAGGACAGTCTTTAGCACCAAGCAAAATAGGAAAACCATTTGGCGATGGTTCAGATCTAGATATTTTTATAATATCTTGTGAACTTTTCAACAAATTGAAAATTGATTTCAATGAATGGTCTTATGATTTCGAGAGTGGAAAAATAAATGCATCTAATGAAAGAGAAGCTAGCTTTTGGAGAGACCATTTACATAGAGTACCTAAAAATGTTGAACGGGGTTTTATTGATTCAAATGCCATTCCAAATTATGATAAATATAGTTGTGCTAAAAATATTGCTCAAACAATGTTCCTTCTGAAAGCAAAACTAGATGTGACAGCTGACGCACCAAAATTTACTCACGCTTCCGTTCGCTGCTATAAATCGTGGTCGAGTTATGTGCAACAAATATCCTTAGGTTTCCAATAATTGAAACTAACAAATACTTGAAACTGGACGGTGGACTTGTCCCGCCTTGGTGGACACGCATCAATAGCGGAAATTTAGCAAAGCCATCTGTTAGTCCGAAACTCAGTGCGCACAGCTCTTGCTCGTTTTAGCTAAACCCAAACTTCAAGCCGTCTGTCGGGCGGAGCGGAGGGGTGAACGCAGCCGGTGCGCGGTCAGGATGACCGCAAAAGGGAGCGTCACGCCAGGGATGGCGTGTGGCTCCCGGCCGGTGGAGAGAATCCCGGAGCTCGGGGCCTTCCCGACAGCCGGCATACACCCAGCCGCAGGATTGTTAAGGGCCGCGGCTTCGGTCCTTAACCCGCCCCCGCCCAACCGCAGGTGGGCAAAGCACAGTTGCCGACAACGGGCGGAACGGCCAAAGCAGAATCCATTGCCAAAAACCAGCGGTCATCCGTCATGCTCCCGATTACGCTGCGCTAATCGGGCCGACAAAAGCGAGTTCCCGGCGCGCGGTAAACGTTGGGCTTCGCTGAACGCTCAGCGCCAACCTACCCGAGCGGTGCGCCGTCTGCCCCGCCTGACCAAACTGCCCAAGCGTGCTCTGCACGCTCATCGCGAGCTGCGCTGGCTCCTACACTTTCACGCGGCTGGCACGTATGGACGGAACGGAGCACTGCCGTTCCGTTCAACCATTATCGAGAGACACCCGCGCGGTAAACGTTGGGCTTCGCTGAACGCTCAGCGCCAACCGACCAGAGATTGAGCCATGGATTTGGCTTTAGGTTTTGACGTTGGCCCCGTCTGGCTGGCCGAGGAGCGAGCGCAGGGCGCGGTGGCGAGACAGGATGTCGAGCCAGTTATCGCCACGTCGGGGCCAAAACGGAGATGGAGCGGGATTAATAATCCCGCTCCCGTTTTGGCGCGAGGGCAAGGATAGCCCGAGCGGATGTGCAGCCAGGATGGCGAAACCGCGTCGATAACGAACCGCAAGCCCGTAGCGAGTGACGGGGGAACCCGCAGGGCCAGCCAGCCGGGGATGCCCGGGATCGCCAAGGGGGCGGCAAGGCCACCTTGGCACGCCCCCGCCCAGCGGCAGGTGGGCAAAGCACCGTTGCCGACACAGGGCGGAACGGCCCCACCCGTCCCGTTAACCCGTTCAAGGAACACCCGCGCGCTCAGCGCCAACCTACCAGAGCGGTGCGCCGTCTGCCCCGCCTGACCAAACTGTCCAAGCGTGCTCTGCACGCTCATCGCGAGCTGCGCTGGCTCCTACAATTGCATGCTGCCCGCAGCACAAACACCAAGGGCGCCTTGCGGCGCCCTTGGCGATTCCGGTGATGACAGCCCCGTCATCACCACTGCGATGACCGGATGGTCATCACTTCTCCTCATGCAGCCCGCATTCGCGCTTCAGGCCGAAGAAGCGGGTCTGCTCTTCACTCATCCCCGGCTCCCACTTGGTGGTGGTATGGGTGTCGCCGACCGACAGGTAGCCCTGCTCCCACAGCGGGTGGTACGGCAGGTCGTGCTCCTTGAAGTAGTAGAAGACATCCTTGTTGCTCCAGTCGATGACTGGCAGGAACTTGAAGCGGCCGCGCTGGATGGCCAGCACCGGCAGGTTGCCACGGCTGCCGGACTGCTCGCGGCGCAGGCCGGAGAACCAGGTCTGGGCGTTGAGCTCCTGCAGCGCACGCGCCATCGGTTCGACCTTGTTGATCTGGTTGTAACGCTCGATGCCCTCGACACCCTGCTCCCACAGCTTGCCGTAGCGCGCCTCCTGCCAGGCGGCCGACAGCTCGGCGCGGTAGACCTTGAGGTTCAACTGCAAGCGCGCGGTCAGCTGGTCAATGAACTGGTAGGTCTCGGGGAACAGGTAGCCGGTGTCGGTGAGGATCACCGGAACATCTGATTTTTGCTGGCTGACCAGATGCAGCATCAGCGCCGCCTGGATGCCAAAGCTCGACGACAACACAAACTCGCCCGGCAGATGGGCCAGCGCCCAGGCCACCCGCTCTTGGGCGCTTAACGCTTCGAGCTGGGCATTGGTGGCGGCCAAGGCCGCCACCTGCTCTTCTTTAGACAGGGCCAGCAGGCCCTGCAGATCCAGCACATCACTCATAGAAGTCTCTCGCTGAGTCAATCACCGGCTTGACGATACCGGCGCGGATCACGAAGTCACCAAAGCCTTCCCCGGCCTCGCGCTCGTTGGCCCAGCGGCCCACCAGCGTGTCGATCTCGGCCAGGATCTGCGGCTCGGTGATGTTCTCGCGGTACATGCGCGGAATACGGGTACCCGCCACGTTGCCACCGATATGGAAGTTGTAGCGCCCCGGCGCCTTGCCCACCAGACCGATCTCCGCCAGCATGGCGCGACCGCAACCGTTCGGGCAGCCGGTGACGCGGAAGATGATGCTGTCATCCGGGATGCCGTGCTTGGCCAGCACGCCTTCGATCTGGGTGACAAACGCCGGCAGGAAACGCTCGGCTTCAGCCATCGCCAGTGGGCAGGTCGGCAGCGCCACACAGGCCATGGAGTCCTCGCGCTGCCTGGAGACCGGGGCCAGCAGACCATATTTGAGCGCCAGCTCCTCGATCTTCTTTTTGCTGCGGGCAGGCACGCCGGCGATGATCAGGTTCTGGTTCGCCGTCATACGGAAATCGCCCTTGTGTACCTTGGCGATCTCGGCCAGACCGGTCTTGATCGGCTTGTCCGGGAAATCCAGGATGCGGCCATTTTCGATAAACAGCGTCAGGTGGTGCTTGCCGTCGATGCCTTCGACCCAACCGAAACGATCGCCACGGCTGGTAAATTCATACGGCCGGCTGTCGGCAAACTTCACCCCGGCACGCTTCTCCACCTCGGCCTTGAACGCCTCGACGCCGACGCGCTCCAGCGTGTACTTGGTCTTGGCGTTCTTGCGGTTGACGCGGTTGCCCCAGTCACGCTGGGTGGTGACCACCGCCGCCGCCACCGCTAGCGTGTGTTCCTTGGGGATAAAGCCAAAGTCGTCGGCCTTGCGCGGGAAGGTCTCCTTCTCGCCGTGGGTCATCGCCAGGCCGCCGCCGACCAGCACGTTAAAGCCCACCAGCTCGCCGTTTTCGGCAATCGCCACGAAGTTGAGATCGTTGGCGTGGACGTCGATATCGTTGTGCGGCGGGATCACCACAGTCGTCTTGAACTTGCGCGGCAGGTAGGTGGAGCCGAGGATCGGCTCCTCGTCCGGCCCCTGCTTCTCACCGTCCAGCCAGATCTCGGCATAGGCGCGGGTCTTCGGCAGCAGATGCTCGGAGATGGCCTTGGCCCACTCGTAGGCTTCCTGATGCAGCTTGGACTCCACCGGATTGCTGGTGCACAGCACGTTGCGGTTCACATCGCCCGCGGTGGCGATGGAGTCGATGCCGTACTGGTTCAGGGTCTGGTGCATCAGCTTGATATTGGGCTTCAACACGCCGTGGAACTGGAAGGTCTGGCGCGTGGTCAGACGGATGCTGCCATACAGCGTATGGTCACGGGCAAAGGCGTCGATGGCCAGCCACTGGGTCGGGGTGATGATGCCGCCGGGCATACGGGCGCGCAGCATGACGTTATGCAGCGGCTCGAGTTTTTGCTGGGCACGCTCGGCACGGATGTCACGGTCATCCTGCTGGTACATGCCGTGGAAGCGGATCAGCTGGAAGTTGTCGCCGTTGAAGCCGCCGGTCAGCGGGTCGCGCAGATCCTGCTCAATGGTGCCGCGCAGAAAATTGCTCTCGCGCTTCAAGCGCTCGTTATCCGCCAGTGGCCCTTCGACCGGACCGGGTACAGTTTGATAGCTCATCAGTAGACATCCCTCTGGTAGCGCTTGGCGCGACGCAATTCATTCAGATACTCTTCGGCCGCTTCACGGCTCTTGCCTCCATGCTGAACCAGTATGTCCAGCAGTGCTTCTTGTACATCCTTGGCCATGCGATTGGCATCGCCGCAGACGTAGAAGTGGGCGCCCTGCTCCAGCCAGGCGTAGACCTCGGCGCCCTGCTCGCGCAGGCGATCCTGCACATAGATTTTTTGCGCCTGATCGCGGCTGAACGCCAGATCAATTTTCGACAGCAGGCCGGATTTGACGTACTTCTGCCACTCCACCTGATACAGGAAATCCTGGGTAAAGTGCGGATTGCCGAAGAACAGCCAGTTCTTGCCGCTGGCGCCATCGGCGTCACGCTGCTGGATAAAGGCGCGGAACGGCGCGATACCGGTGCCCGGGCCGACCATGATCACCGGCGTATTGCCATCTTCCGGCAGACGGAAGTTGTCGTTGTGCTCGACAAACACCCGCACCTCACTCCCCTCGGCCAGCCGATCGGCCAGGTACGACGAGGCACCACCGGAGCGCAGCGTGCCATCGGCCTGCGGATAACGCACCACGCCGACCGTCAGATGCACCTCTTCTTCCACCTCGGCCTGAGACGAGGCGATGGAGTACATGCGCGGCGTCAGCGGACGCAGCAGCTTGGTCAGCTGCTCGGCGGAGAGCGGCTGCGGATAACGCTTCAGTACATCGACGATCTGCGCAGAAGCCGCCAGTGCCGTGATCTGCGCCTTGTCGGCAGCGATGGCCTTGAGCTCTGGATTCTCAGACAAGTCAGCGAGGCCGCTGATAAAGCCGCCGTGCAGACGGGTCAGCTCGAAGTGGCGGGTCAGGGCGTCGGTCAGTGACAGGCTCTTGCCGTCCACCGTGACGCTTTCGCTGCCGGAGAGGCCCGTCAGCGCCAGCACTTCGGCCACCAGGGCGGCGTCGTTATCAAACCAGACCCCCAGCGCATCACCGGGCTGATAGCTAAGGCCCGAGCCTTCCAACGAGATCTCGATATGGCGGATATCCTTGGTGGAGTCGCGGCCGGTGATCTTCTGGTTGGTAGAGAGGGTCGCCAGATAGGGGTTGAACTTGTCGTACTGGCTATGCGCCGTGGCCACACCGGCCACTGCTGGCGCGGCAGAGGCAGAGGAACCACCCCCCACCCCACCTAAGCTAGCCGCCAGGGCGGAAACCGCCTGCTCGGCCCACTCGGCGGCCGCGGCGCGGTAATCCACATCCAGATCGGCACGGGCCAGCACACGCTCGGCGCCGGCCTTCTCTAGATAGGCATCAAAATCCTTGCCGGCCTGGCAGAAGAATTCGTAAGAGGAATCCCCCAGACCCAGCACGGCGAATTTGAGCCCGTCGAGCTTGCCCAGCTTGCCCGCCTTGAGCTGACCGTGCAGATCGACGGCGTTCTCCGGCGGCTCACCCTCACCCAGGGTACTGGTGACGATGATGAGATGGGTCTCTTTTTTCAGCTGCTTGGGCTTGAAGTCGCTCATGCTGGCCAGTTGCACCTGCAGCCCCTTGCCTTGAGCCAGCGCCTTGATGGACTCGGCCACGCCCTTGGCATTGCCGGTCTGGGAGCCGTAGAGAATGGTGAGGGTGCCTGCTGGGCCGCTGGCGGCAGCAACACCGGCTGCACCACTGGCAGCGGCGACGCCACCGGCTTGCGCCAGTCCATACAGATAACCACTGGCCCAGATCAGCTCAGGCGCCGAGAGCCCGGCCACGGCTTCAGCCAGGCGGGAGAGGTGTGGCAGCGGGAGTGCAGCGGCTGCCGGAGATTCCTTAGCATTCATGACAACGACTTCCATTATCCAAGATGCTGTCAGCTTAAGGAGTGCTTATATCCATATCAAAGAACAAAACCGCATTTTTAATTCCAAATGGAAATAAAAAAGGCCGCAAGCGCGGCCTTCTTGGCAAACCCGACGGGCAAGTCGGGGTTTAGAAACGGTACTCGGCGCCGGCGAACCAGCCATCCATGTTCTGCTCGATACGCGCGCCGTCGATGTTGTCATCCAGACGCACGTTGCGATAACCGCCACGCAGATGGAACTTCGGCACGAACTCGACCGCCATCCCCAGACGGTAGTCGTGGGAGTGGTTGCCATCCCAGGCGGCACCGCGCACATCACCAAACACGCTCAGGCTGGTGCCCGGAATGTTGGCTTCGGCCTGCAGGTAACCCAGCGGTTGCAGTTCGTTATAGTCATTACCAAACCAGCTGCCATTGTATTGGCGCAGATCCAGACCGCCGCCAATGCCGAACAGATCGTTGTCGAACAGGCGATAGTAGAGCGCCAGATCCCAGGCCTCGAGGTCATTGCTGACGCCGTTGCCAGAGGAGTTGTAGGTGGTGCGCTGCAAGTTCACGTTGGGCAGCATCGGAATGCCATGACGCAGATCGGCCCAGAACGTCCATTGCGATTTGTCATCGTAATGCGAGCCGGCATTGTTAACGGTGCCAGAAGGCGTCGGATTCCAGTAGTCGGTGCCGAGAGCCAGGCTCAGATCGGAGGCCTGAACAGCAGAAGCAGAAGCCAGCAGTGCGCAGCACAGACCGATATAGCTCTTTTTCACGTTGATTCCTCAAGTTAAAAACGCAATGCGGCACTATTCTACCCATCCGACCGGCAAACCCTACTGTTTTATTGCGCCAGATCCCGTTTGCACGCCATCCACAGCCGAAAAACCGCATAAAAAAACCCGCCGCAGCGGGTTTTTCAAACTGATGGCCGGCTCAGGCGTGCAGTGCGCGCTCGCCACGAGCAATACCGCACACCCCGCTGCGCACCACCTCGACGATCTCGGTGGCCTGACGCAAGGTGCCGATAAAGGCATCCAGCTTGTCGCTGGTGCCGACCAGCTGCACCGTGTAGAGATCCGGCGTCACATCGACGATCTGGCCACGGAAGATCTCGGACAGGCGCTTGACCTCGTCACGGGCATCCGGGGTGTTGGCCCGGCTCTTCACCAGCATGATCTCGCGTTCGATGTGGCTGCCTTCGGTGATGTCGGAGACCTTGAGCACATCCACCAGCTTGTGCAACTGCTTGGTGATCTGCTCGATGACCCGCTCGTCACCCAGCGTGACAATCGTCATGCGCGACAGCGTGGGATCCTCGGTCGGAGCGACTGTCAGGGTCTCGATGTTGTAACCGCGCTGTGAGAACAGACCGATCACACGACTCAGGGCACCGGATTCGTTTTCCAGCAGAACCGAAATTAAATGTCGCATCAGGTACGCTCCGTCTTGCTCAACCACATCTCTTCCATGGAGCCAAACTTGATCTGCATCGGATAGACATGCTCATCCGGATCAACAGCAATATCCATGAACACCAGGCGATCTTTCAGCGAGAAGGCATACGCCATCGCCTCTTCCAGCTTGGCCGGATCATCCACGCGGATGCCGACATGGCCGTAGGACTCCGCCAGCTTGACGAAATCCGGCAGCGACTCCATGTAGGAGTGGCTGTGGCGGCCACCGTAGAACATCTTCTGCCACTGCTTGACCATGCCCAATGCACGGTTGTTCAGCGCGATGATCTTCACCGGCACGCCATACTGCAGGCAGGTGGAGAGCTCCTGGATGTTCATCTGGATCGAGCCATCACCGGTAACGCAGGCGACGATCGCCTCCGGATGGGCAAACTGTGCGCCCATGGCGGCCGGCAAGCCGAAGCCCATGGTGCCGAGGCCACCGGAGTTGATCCATTGCCGTGGCTGGGCAAACGGATAGTAGAGCGCGGCAAACATCTGGTGCTGGCCGACGTCGGAAGCGACAAAGGCTTTACCCTGGGTGACCCGATACAGGGTCTCGATGACTTGCTGCGGCTTGATCTGGGTGCTGCTCTTCTCGTAGCTCAGGCAACGTTTGGCACGCCAGCCGTCAATCTGCTCCCACCAGTCCGCCAGGGCGCCATCATCGATGGACAAGCCCAGTTCGCTGACCGCTTCGAGCATCTGATCGAGCACGGTATCGATGGCACCGACGATCGGCACATCGACCTGAATCGTTTTGGAGATGGTCGCCGGATCGATATCGACGTGGATGATCTTGGCATCCGGACAGAACTTGGCGACGTTGTTGGTCACGCGGTCGTCAAAACGGGCACCGAGCGCCACGATCAGATCCGAGTTGTGCATCGTCTTGTTGGCTTCGTAGGTGCCATGCATCCCGAGCATGCCCACAAACTGGCTGTGATTACCCGGGAAGGCACCCAGCCCCATCAAGGTACAGGTGACCGGCAGGCTGAACAGCTCGGCCAGCTTGGTCACTTGCGCATTGGCATTGGCCGCAACGGCACCACCACCAACATACAGCACCGGTTTCTTCGCTTCGGCCAACATCTTGGCCGCCCGTTTGATCTGCCCCTTGTGACCGGCCTTGCTCGGGTTATACGAGCGCAGGCTGACACTCTTGGGATATTCGTACGGGAATTTTTCTTTCGGGTTTTGCACGTCTTTAGGCAGATCCACGACCACAGGGCCGGGACGGCCGGTCGCAGCGATATAGAACGCCTTCTTGATCGCCTGCGGAATTTCGCTGGCGTGTTTGCACAAGAAACTGTGCTTCACCACAGGACGTGAGATACCAATCATATCCACTTCCTGAAACGCATCGTCGCCAATCAGGGTCGTCGGCACCTGACCGGACAGGATCACCATCGGAATGGAATCCATGTACGCGGTCGCGATACCGGTAATACAGTTGGTGGCACCGGGACCCGAGGTCACCAGTACGGCCCCCACCTTACCGGTGGAACGGGCGTACCCATCTGCCATATGCACGGCGGCCTGTTCGTGACGAACCAGCACGTGCTCAATTTTGCTGTTCTCGAAGAGGGCGTCATAGATATCGAGCACCGAGCCGCCGGGATAACCAAAAATATGATCAACCCCTTCGTCCTCCAGCGCTCGAACCACCATCTCCGCGCCTGATAACATCTCCATGATACAAGCCTCCAGGCTTCACTCCGTTAAAAAAGTCACCTCGCCGGAGCCCGGGACTCCGGCGCCAGACACTGAGGGCAGGTAAGGCTATGGTCAGTCCCCTGATTGGAGCGACTCAGCATAACCTTTTGAATAGATGGGTTATTATTCGAACAAAACCCTGCCGCCGGCAGCGAATGGAAAATTGAAATTACCCCGCTTCCGTTAGCTTGTCCATGGATTTGCTGCCTCAGAACAGGGCAATCACGATTCATTAATGAACAATTTTCCAGTGTTTTAGCGCCACACCGGATGAATATTCCACTAATAACAACCGACTCAGACACTTCTTCTATATATATAGAGGGAAACAGCAAAACCCAAAGAATCCATTGCGCTTCGGCTGTCGCGTGGCGGGCAACAAAAAACCCGATTGAGGAACCGGGTTTTTTGTCTGCACGGGCCGTTAGGCCTCAGGGGTGGACACGACGTCGTCTTCTTCATCCTGCCAGATTTGATGCTCCTGATCGGCGCGCTCAGTCAGTTGGATGGTCATGCCCATATCAGCCAGTTCTTTCAGCGTCAGGTTATCGGCCAGATAGACCTCTTCACCGCGCTGGTTCTTGAACATCATAGTTACCTCCTTGCCAAAACTTGCCGGAGCCTGCTCTTTAAGCCTAGCAGAGCCCCTCTAGATGTTCAGTAGCAGCCCACATTTGAGGTTGTCCGCCAGTCCCAACTCCGTCAGTCGATCGCAGGTCGCTTCGGGAAAGCAGACCCGGTTCCATAACCTGGACACCAGCCAGGACAGCGGCTCCCGTTCACCGCTGGCCAACCAGCTGGCCAGCTCGTCCGCCACATCCGGGTAACTGACGGCGCCAACCGCGTCCTGTTCGAGCCAGTCACGGATGCGATTGGCTTCCAGTAATGGCATCACCTCAGCCAGCCCCAGCATCTCCAGCGTCATTGCATTCGACGCCTGTTCAAATTGTCCGAGCAACGGCTTGAGTAACAACTTCTTGCCCAGCGTCAACGCCTCCGACGCCAACTCGAAGCCAGCATTGGAGATGACGCCGCGACAACTACCCAGCGCGCGCTTGAATGCCTCGCGTCCCAGTGGCTGGCACAGCAGATTGCCTTCCAGGTGAGTTTCCCGCACCTCGGGGTGAAAACAGACAAAACGCTGGGAACCAAAGCGCGCCAACACGGTGCGCACCGCCGCCAGTGATTCAAACGGCAGATAGACCAGTATGCTGTCGTCCTCCGTGCCTGGCAGGAGCGGATCGATGATCGGCGGCAGAATCGGATGGCCAAAATGAAACCAGTGCAGACCAATAGACTGACTGGCCGGCGCATAACGCCGCATGATGAGCCGCGCGGCCCAATCTTCGCCACGCCGCGGGATCGGATAGGCAAAGCACGCCTGGTGACTGATGCCCAGTGACGGCACTTTTTGTAACCGTGCTGCCCAGGCAGTCACAGGTTCAAAATCGGTAATCACACGATCGTAACCGGCCAGCGCTAGCGAACGCACATCTTGCACTAACTGCCATGGCCGCGAGCGGCACAGGGTCTGTCCCAGATCGACTCGCCCGTCGTGGGAGTGAAACGTCAGCCCATTCGCCGTCCGGTACGCCCCGAAGGCCGTCATATCGAAATAGGCCTCCGGCGCACGCCCGCTGAACAGAAAATCGACCTCAACGCCCTGACGGGCCAGCGCCCCGGCCATAGTGCGGCAACGGCTGATATGACCGTTACCGGTTCCCTGTACACCATACAGAATCCGCATGCGTTCTCCTCTTGCGCTGCCGTTTACCACCAGAGCACGACAGCAGCACAACTGCCGCCGAGCACGGCACCGGCTACCAAATCCGTCAAAAAGTGCACCCCGAGCAACAACCGCGAGGCTCCGATAAAGACCGCCCACAGGTAGGCTCCCCCGCTCGCCTCGGGGTAGTAAGCCGCGACCAGCGACGCCATCACGAATGCCGCCGCGGTATGGCCCGAGGGCAGGCTGTAACGATCGGAAGGGCGGATAAACACCGGCAACCCACGCGGGCGTTCACGGCGAATGAAATTTTTCAGCAACAGATACAGCGGCAGTTCAAGGGCAAAGATGGTCAGTCCTGTGGTCAGAAACGACAGACCACGGCTGCCATCCAATCCGGCCAAGGCCAGGGCAATCAACAGATAGAGGGGGCCATCGCCGGTATGCGATACGATACGGCTGATGCGGGCCTGCAGCTGGTTATAACCGTGCTGCAGGAACAGCTCGCTGCAGCGTAAGTCGAGGCGTTGAAGTCGTTTCATCGTCCATGCTCCTCTGATAACTACCTCGTTTTGAGGCGTACACTTTTTCTCCATTACCAGCTCAGGCTAGAGGGGGGGTGTGACAGCGCCTTGACCGCCAGATAACAACTTGATGACAAATCGCCGGACGAAGATGAGTTGACAATGGCCGCCGAAATCGGCTATTGGTATGGGCAGTTGCCAGAAGGAATTGACTAAATATGCGTTTCACTCGCCCGCTACTACTACTAACCCTAATCGTGGAGAACCGCGCGGGTTAGTCTTGGTTGAGTGCAAGCAAGGCAGATTTCACCAAACCCGTGCGCCCAGCACGGGTTTTTTATTACCGCATTCTGGCGCACGGACGAATAGACGAGAGAGGGAGTCAACATGTCAGATCGGGTCATCATATTCGACACCACATTACGCGATGGCGAACAGGCGCTCGCCGCCAGCCTGACGGTCAAAGAGAAGCTGCAAATCGCGCTGGCGCTGGAGCGACTGGGTGTGGACGTCATGGAAGTCGGCTTCCCGATCTCGTCACCGGGCGATTTCGAATCGGTACAGACCATAGCCCGCCATGTGAAAAACAGTCGGGTCTGTGCCCTCTCGCGCGCGCTGGAAAAAGACATCTTTGCCGCGGCCGAAGCCTTGAAGGTGGCCGATCAGTTCCGCATCCACACCTTCCTCGCCACCTCCACCATCCATGTCGAAAACAAGCTGCGCAAGAGCTTCGAGGATGTGCTGGAAATGGGCGCAAATGCAGTTAAATATGCAAGAAAATTCACGGATGACGTTGAATTCTCCTGTGAAGATGCCGGACGCACGCCGATTGACAACCTCTGCCGCATGGTGGAAGCCGCAATTAACGCTGGTGCCACCACCGTCAATATCCCGGATACCGTCGGTTATACCGTGCCCTCCGAGTTCGGTGGCATCATCCAGACATTGTTCAACCGGGTACCGAACATCGACAAGGCGGTTATCTCAGTGCACTGTCATGACGATCTGGGACTGTCGGTCGCCAACTCCATCGCCGCCATCCAGATGGGTGCCCGCCAGGTGGAAGGCACGCTCAACGGCATCGGTGAACGGGCCGGCAACTGTTCGCTTGAAGAGATCGCGATGATCCTGAAAACCCGGGCCGACATCCTGGGCGTGCACACCAACCTCAAGCATCAGGAAATTCACCGCATCAGCCAGCTGGTCAGCCGCCTGTGCAACATGCCAATCCAGCCGAACAAGGCCATCGTCGGCGCCAATGCGTTCTCCCACAGCTCCGGCATCCATCAGGATGGCGTGCTGAAGGCTAAAAACACCTACGAGATCATCACCCCGGAAAGCATTGGTCTGAACCAGAACACCCTGAACATGACCTCGCGCTCCGGCCGCCATGTCATCAAGCACCGCCTCGAACTGATGGGCTACCCGGAAGGCAGCTATGACCTGGACCAGATCTACGACAGCTTCCTGAAGCTGGCCGACAAGAAGGGCCAGGTGTTCGACTACGACCTCGAAGCGCTGCTGTTCTTCAGCCAGATCCAGGAAGAGCCGGAACAGTTCAAGCTCGACTACCTGAGCGTGCTCTCCGGTGGCAGCGTGATGGCGACCGCCAGCGTGCGCATGAAAGTCGGCGGCGAGATGGTGTGTGAGGCCGCCACCGGCAACGGTCCGGTCGATGCCGTTTACCAGTGCATCAACCGCATCACCGGCTACAACCTGCGCATCGACAAATATGAATTGAAGAGCAAGGGCGAAGGCAAAGACGCCCTGGGTCAGGTGGATATCGTCGCCGAATACGAAGGGCGCAAATTCCACGGCATGGGGCTGGCCACCGACATCGTCGAATCCTCGGCCCAGGCCCTGGTCCATGTCATGAACAACGTACACCGCGCCTGCCAGGTAGCGGAACAAAAAGAAAAAATTTCACAGAAATCAAAGTTGGAGACTATCTGATGACAGGAAGTTACAAGGTCGCCGTTCTGCCCGGCGACGGCATTGGTCCCGAGGTCATGGCCGAAGCACGCAAGGTGCTCGCCGCCGTATCCAGCACCTTCGGTATCCAGTTTGACTTCAGCGAACACGATGTCGGTGGTATCGCCATCGACAACCACGGCTGTCCGCTGCCCAAGAGCACGCTCGCGGCCTGCGAAGCAGCCGATGCGGTGCTGTTTGGCTCGGTCGGTGGTCCGAAGTGGGAACACCTGCCGCCGAATGAACAACCGGAGCGCGGCGCCCTGCTGCCGCTGCGTGGTCATTTCAAGCTGTTCTGTAACCTGCGTCCGGCCCAGATCCACCAAGGCCTGAACGCCCTGTCCCCACTGCGCGCCGATATCTCCGATCGCGGCTTTGACATCGTCTGCGTGCGCGAACTGACCGGCGGCATCTACTTCGGCCAACCGAAGGGGCGTGAAGGTGAAGGCGCCATGGAGAAGGCGTTCGACACCGAGGTCTATCACCGGTTTGAGATCGAGCGCATCGCCCGCATCGCGTTCCAATCCGCGCTGGTACGGCGCAAGAAAGTCACCTCCATCGACAAGGCCAACGTGCTGCAAAGCTCGATCCTGTGGCGTCAGGTGGTGAATGAAGTGGCCAAGGAGTTCCCCGGCGTGGAGCTCAATCACATGTACATCGACAACGCCACGATGCAGCTGGTCAAGGATCCGGCCCAATTCGACATCCTGCTCTGCTCCAACCTGTTCGGCGACATCCTCTCCGACGAGTGCGCAATGATCACCGGCTCCATGGGCATGCTGCCTTCAGCCAGCCTGAATGCCGATGGCTTCGGTCTGTATGAACCGGCCGGTGGCTCGGCGCCGGATATCGCCGGCATGAATATCGCCAACCCGGTGGCGCAGATCCTCTCCGCCGCGCTGATGCTGCGCTACAGCTTCAAGGAAGAGCAGGCGGCCCAGGCCATCGAGCGCGCCGTTGCCGAGACGCTGGCCGCCGGCTACCTGACCGGCGATCTGCTGCAAGGTAAGCAAGGCAAACATCCGGTGCAGAGCACCGCCGACATGGGTAGCCAGATCGCCGCCCGCATCCGGGAGATTTAAGCCATGGCCAAGACCCTTTATCAGAAAGTTTTCGAAGCCCATGTGGTGCATGAGGCCGCCGGTGAAACCCCGATCATCTACATCGATCGCCACCTGGTGCATGAAGTCACCAGCCCGCAGGCCTTCGACGGCCTGCGGCAGATGGGGCGTCAGGTGCGCCGCACCGATCGCACCTGGGCGACCATGGATCACAACGTCTCGACCCAGAGCAGCGACATCGCCGCCTCCGGCGAGATGGCGCGCGTACAGATGCAGACCCTGATCCAGAACTGCAATGACTTTGGTGTACCGCTGTATGGCCTCGGCCACCAGTGGCAAGGCGTGGTCCACGTCATGGGCCCGGAGATCGGTCTGACGCTGCCGGGCACCACCATCGTCTGTGGTGACTCCCACACCGCCACCCACGGCGCCTTCGGCGCGTTGGCGTTCGGCATCGGCACCTCGGAAGTGGAGCACGTGCTGGCCACCCAGACCCTGAAGCAATCCCGAGCCAAGACCATGAAGATCGAGGTCAAGGGCAAGGTGGCGCCGGGGATCAGTGCCAAAGACATCATCCTCGCCATTATCGGCAAGACCGGTACCGCAGGCGGCACCGGTTATGTCGTGGAGTTCTGTGGTGAGGCCATCGCGGCGCTGACCATGGAAGAGCGGATGACCGTCTGCAACATGGCCATCGAGATGGGCGCCAAAGCCGGCATGATCGCGCCGGACCAGACCACCTTCGACTACCTGCAGGGCCGCCATTTCGCGCCCAAGGGGGCCGACTGGGAGGCCGCCGTTGCCTACTGGCAGACGCTCAAGAGCGACGACGGCGCCCAGTTCGATGCCGTGATCGAACTCGATGGCGCCAGCATAGCGCCGCAGGTGACCTGGGGCACCAACCCCGGTCAGGTCATCGGCATCGATCAGCCGATCCCTGCCCCGGCCAATTTCAGTGATGCCGTCGAGCAGCACTCCTGCGCCAAGGCGCTGGAGTACATGGCCATCGAGGCCGGCCAGAAGCTGACCGACGTCAAGATCGACAAGGTGTTCATCGGTTCCTGCACCAACGGCCGCATCGAGGATATGCGTGCCGCCGCCGAGGTAGCGCGTGCCGCGCTGGCCAAGGGGCAGAAAGTCGCCGCCGGCGTGCAAGCGCTGGTGGTGCCAGGCTCCCAGCAGGTAAAGAAGCAGGCCGAGGAAGAAGGGTTGGACAAGATCCTGCTCGAAGCCGGTTTTGAATGGCGTCTGCCGGGCTGCTCCATGTGTCTGGCGATGAACAACGACCGCCTGCAACCGGGCGAGCGCTGTGCTGCCACCAGTAACCGCAACTTCGAGGGCCGTCAGGGCCGCGGTGGTCGTACCCATCTGGTGAGCCCGGCGATGGCGGCTGCGGCCGCAATTGCCGGTCACTTTGTCGATATCCGCGAGCTGTAAGGAGAGCGCCATGCAAGAGTTTAAACAACATACCGGGCTGGCCGCGCCGCTGGATGCCGCCAACGTCGATACCGACCAGATCATCCCCAAGCAGTTCCTGCAGAAGGTCTCCAAGCTGGGGTTTGGCAAGCACCTGTTCCATGACTGGCGCTTCCTGGATGATGCCGGCGAGCAACCGAACCCCGAGTTCATCCTCAATGCCCCGCGTTATCAGGGCGCCAGCATCCTGCTGGCGCGCGAGAACTTCGGCAACGGCTCCAGCCGTGAGCACGCCCCCTGGGCGCTGGCCGACTACGGCCTGCGCGCCATTATCGCGCCGAGCTTTGCCGACATCTTCTACGGCAACGCGCTGAACAACGGCCTGCTGGTGGTGCGTCTGCAGGCTGACGAAGTGGATGCGCTGTTCAAGTTGGTAGCAGCCAACGAAGGCCAGACCATCACGGTGGATCTGGAACACCAGCAGGTGCGCGCCGGTGAGCTGTGCTTTGATTTTGCCATCGACGAGTTCCGTCGCTACTGCATCATGAACGGCCTGGACAACATCGGCCTGACACTGCAGCACGCCGCGGAGATCGATGCCTTTGAAGCCAAACAACCGGCCTGGTTATAACCTCTGTGTTGTTGCTAAATCGACGGCCCTGCGGGGCCGTTTTTATTGCCCCACTCCCCCGCCAGAGATATATAAATCTCTCGCGTACATAAACGTCATATTATTCAGCCCTATCAGGTTAAATTACACAGCCGACATACCGAGCGCGAAACAAATAAACCAAAAATAAGGAAATAATGAAATAAGGAAATAAATAGATAAATAGATAAATAGATAAATAGATAAATAGATAAATAGATAAATAGATAAATTTTAAACGAATTATCAGTAACTAAACAGATGTAATTAACAACCACACAGCATAAACAATTGAAACATAAAAGCCAGCAACAGACTGATAAACAACAATAATTTATTAACTTCCGCAAAATAATCATCTCCCTGTCATCACCACCAATATAGTGATACACCATGACAGGGAGAACGAATTATATATATCTCATCAGCGAGTAGCGCCTAATTCCTTGATCGCCGGCAGCGCCTCGCCATTAAAATCAAACAGTGCCTGATTTTCCCAGGCATTGCCGACATTGCCGCCGCTGTGCAGATATTGCATACCGGCAAAGGTCGCCCAGGTGCCACCATACCGCAGCCAGTCGGGTGCCCAGTAGACATAGCCCAAGCCCTTGCCATCCGGCAACGAAGCCAGCACCTTGCGCAGCGCCTGCAGATATTGCTGCTGCCCCTGTGGCGTAGCCGGGAAGCCGCCACTGGCCGCAGAATCGGCACCAAAGTTGTTGCCCAGACGATCACCGTTTTCGGTGGTGAAGGCATAGGCCGTCTCGACAATCAGGATCGGCTTGTCATAACGGCTGGAGAGGGTCTGGATGTTCTGCTGCAGCGCATCGAGTGAGCCGTCCCAATACGGGTAATAGGAGAGCCCTATGATGTCGAACGCCAGCTTGTAAGGCTGCATGGCCTCAAACCACCAGCCAAGGGTCTGGCTGTTGGCGCCCTTGGCCAGGTGCAGGATGATCTGGCTTCGGTGCTGGCCGCCCGCCGCCTGCTCGGCATCCCGGATCCCCTGGATCCCGGCGTTGAGCAGGGCCGCCAGCATCGCGAAGCCGCCAACCTGCTCGCCCGCATCCGCCCAGTTTTTGCCGGTCGGCCACAACAAGCCGGAGTTGATCTCATTGCCCACCTGCACATAATCCGGCGCCAGATTGGCCTGCAGCAAGGTGGCCAACACCTGCTGGCTGTAGTCATGCACCTGTTTCACCAACGCCGCATCCGACAGACTGGCCCAGGCGCGGGGCTTGAACTGTTTGCCCGGATCGGTCCAGAAGTCGCTGTACTGCAGATCCAGCAACCAGGGTAATTTCAGTGCCTTGGCGCGTTGCGCCAGGCGCATCACTCGCGGCAGATCGAGGTTGCCGCCGCCATACGCCTTGCCGGACGCATCCTGGGGATCAACCCACAACCGCAGACGCACCAGGTTCGCGCCATTACGCTGCAAGATGCGCATCGCATCGGCGCTCTGCCCGCCCTCGCTGAAGGTGCTGCCCGACTCTTCGACCCGTTCCAGCATCGACAGATCGACCCCGCGAATCGCCAGCGCCGTCGCGGTGGTCTTCGGCGATTCGCCACACGCGCTCAGCACGCCGGCGCACAGAAGCGGCCACAGCCAGATTGCCAAGCGCCACCCCTTTGGTTGTTCAGACATCAGAACCCCTCCTCAGATTAGATTTCATCACAGCTGCGTCCCTGCTCATGCGCCAAATGTCACCGATTACACAACATCAACAACTGAGTCCCACTGCGGCGATCGGGCAAAAAAAACAGAGAAAGCGAGGCTTTCTCTGCGAATTCAGCACGGTAAAACAAAGGAACTTCCGAGGGTTACTATAGCGCCAGCGCTGTAATTAGAAAGCGGTTTCAGCCTAGTTCAATGCAATTTTGTGATAGCGATTACACTTGGAGTTTTATTCACTGCAAGCCGCAAAAAAAAGAGGAGCCTTTGGCTCCTCCTGATAGGATCGCGCGGCGGTTAACGACTGGCGGCCAGCTCGCCCAGAGCCGGCAACGCATCGCCGTGATAATCAAACAGCGCCTGATTCTCCCAGGCATTGCCGACATTACCGTTTTCGCCGATGTAGCTCATACCGGCATCGCTGGCCCAGGTCGCATCCACCGGCAACCAGTCGGGCTCCCAGTAGACAAAACCCAGCGCCTGGCCGTTAGGCACCGCCGCCAGCGTGGTACGCAAGTCTTTAAGGAATTGCTGCTGCCCCGCCGGGGTAGCCGGATAGCCGCCCTTGGCCACCTCGGTCGCGGTGCCGAAGTTGTTGCCGAGGTTGTCGCCATTCTCCAGCGTGAAGGCATAGGCAGTTTCCACCACCAATACCGGCTTGCCATAGCGGCTACTGACATCGCTCAGGTTATCCTTGAGCGCCGTCAGGCTGCCGTGCCAGTAGGGGTAGTAGGAGACCCCGATGATGTCGAAGTCGACGTTTCGCCGCGTGATCTCATCAAACCACCAGCGGAAGTTGCCGTTATCACCGCCCTTGGCCAGATGCAGAATCACCTTGGCCGGCGTGCTGATGCCAGCCTGGCTCTCGGCAGAGTGCACCCCGGCGATGCCAGCCTTCAGCAAACGGGCCAGCATATCGAAGCCGCCCACCGTTTCACCGTTCGCGGCCCAGTTCTTGCCAGTCGGCCACAACATCCCCGAGTTGAGCTCGTTGCCCACCTGCACATAGGCCGGCGCCACACCTTCGCTGATGAAGTGGCTCATGACTTGCTGACTGTAGCTTTGCACCTGGGCCACCAGCTCGTCATCGCCGAGGCTGGCCCAGGCCTTGGGTTTGACCTGTTTGCCCGGATCGGTCCAAAAATCGCTGTAGTGCAGATCCAGCATCCAGTTCATTCCCGCCGCCTGAGCCCGCTTGGCCAGGCGGGTGACCCGCGCCAGATCACTGTCGCCGCCACCGTAGGCGACACCGGATGCCGACTGCGGATCCACCCACAGCCGCAGGCGTACCAGATTGGCGCCATTGCTATGCATCAACTGCATGCCATCGGCGGCCGTGCCGTTTTGCTGAAAGCGACCACCAGCCTGTTCAACCTGTTCCAGCATCGACATATCGACGCCACGAATGGCCAGCGTCACCGGCGTGGCGCCGCCGCTATCACTGCCCCCGCCGTTGCCACCTCCGGAAGTCTGCCCACCACCTCCTCCACCACCACAGGCGGTCAGACAGGCAGTCAACAATAGCAGCAATGCAGTGCCAGCACGGCGCAGATGAAATGAGTCGGGTATTGGATGCATAACCTTGTCCTTATGTCTTGTTATCTGCCGTCATGCTAACAGCTGAGCAGCATTTAACCGACAAAACATGGTATCGATTACACAAAAATAAGAGAGGGATCACTGTTGCTTAAATGGCGACAAACGTGGCTAAAAGCGAAAAAAATGCAGAGAAAGTGGGGGCTTTCTCTGCAATACAGCGGGTGAAACTAAGTTGCTGCCGAAACAGAGCCCTATCATAACGCAACAAAAGGAAAGCGGTTACACATTTATGCAAAAAAAACGGCGGTACCATACCGCCGTCTTGTTGCTGTCAGTCTGATCGGTCAGGGCGTATGCGCCTCCAGACCAAACCAGCGCTCCAGATCCTGGCGCAGGGTATCGGAGCGCTTGCCAAAGATGGCCTGCACTTCGTGACCGACGATCACCACGCCCAGCGCACCGAGCTTCTGCAGCTTGTCCGGATTGACCAGCCCCAGCACCTTGACCTCCACCCGCAACCGCGTCAGGCAGGCATCAATACTGAAGATGTTATCCTGCCCCCCTAATGCAGCCATCAGCGCCTGCGCCGTCGGATCCGGTGCTGCGACTGATTGCGGCGGCGACTCCTTCTTGCCGAGCAGCTCCAGTAGCAAGCGCTTGTACTCCCTGATATCTCGCATCCCCTCACCTCCCGTCGAACCCGGAACACCCGAAAGCGGGCCCGGTACACCGGGCCCCCGATATCACAGGGCACGCGCCAGAATGCGCACGCCGAACGCCGGCAACGTCAACTGACCGCTGAGCGCGGCGCCGGTGAGCAGATCGCGATAACCGTGCGGCAGCGTGACGTAGCGCACCTCGCGGGTGTAGTTCTGCACAAAGACAAACTTCTGCTCGCCATCGCTGCGGCACTGCGCAGTGACGCCCGCCGGCAGGGCGCTTTCCAGCGCCTTCGGCAATGCCAGATCGGCAATCAGGCGACCAAAGAAGTCACGCTGGAACGCCAGATCGTTGCGCGAGGCGACATAGTAAGCCTTGCCGGCACCATGGGCCTTGACGGTCACCGCCGGCTCGCCGGCGTAGAAGTCGCTGCCATAGGTGGCCAGCGCCTCGGCCCCTTCGAGCTGGATGCGTTCGCACAGATGGGTCACCTGATACGGCCCCGTCAGCCCCAGCGCATTGCCGTCGATGCCGTTAACCGAGTTGGTCTCGTCATCGTACAGACCGTCGATCTCCTCGGCCCAGATGCCGAGGATCGGGCGCAGCGGTCCCGGGAAACCACCGAGATGACACAGGTCACTCTCGTTGACGATCCCGGTCCAGTAACTGGCGACAAACTGACCGCCGGCCTGCACGAAGGCATCCACCCGCTCGGCAAACCCGTCACGCACCATATACAGCATCGGGGCAATCACCAGCTGGTAACCACTCAGATCGCAATCGGCGTTGATCACATCCACCGCCACCCCCTGCTCCCAGAAGGCGCGATAGTGTTCGGTCACGGTCTTCTCATAGAACAGGCCGGCATTGCGCGGCCCCTGGGCATTGTCCATCGCCCAGCGGCTTTCCCAATCGAAAATGATCGCCACCTTGGCGTCAACGCCGGTACCGACCACGGCATCCAGCTGGCTCAGGATCTCGCCCAGCGCCTGCACTTCACGACCGACACGGGTATCGATATGGCCGACATGATCCACCACGGCGCCGTGGAATTTCTCCACTGAACCGCGGCTCTTGCGCCACTGGAAGTACTGCACCGAATCCGAACCGTGCGCCACCGCCTGCAGCGACGACAGGATATGCATGCCCGGCTTCTTCAACTTGCTGATCGGTTGCCAGTTGGTCAGGCTCGGCGTGGACTCCATCAGGAAGAACGGCTTGCCGCCCTTCAAGGTACGCATCAGGTCGTGATACATGCCGGTGTAAGCCGCCAGCGTGCAGTCATCGCCCTCGTTATGCCACAGCGGGTAGCTGTCCCACGACACGAAGTCGATGACCTTCGACAACTGCCAGTAGTCGTAGTCGTAGAAGTACTCCATGAAGTTGGTGGTGGTCGGGATCGCCGGGTTCTCGGCCTTCAGCGGCTTGATCTCCTCGGCACAGAAGTCGGTGACCTGGGCGGTATTGAAGCGCTTCCAGTCCAGATTCAGGCCATGGATCGACACTTCACCGAGCGGTGACGGTGACTCGACTTGCGACCAATCGGTATAGGTATGGCTCCAGAAGGTGCTCCACCATGCTTTGTTCAGTGCCTCCAGAGTGCCGTAACGCGCCTTGAGCCAGTCGCGGAACTTGTTCTGGCACAGATCACAGTGACACTCGCCACCGTACTCGTTGGAGATGTGCCAGCCGATCACCGCCGGATGGTGGGCATAGCGTTTGGCCAGCGCCGTGTTCATCTGGCGGACTTTTTCCCGGTAGACCGGCGAGCTCAGGCAGTGATTGTGGCGGCCACCGTGCAGCGCACGGACCCGCTCCTTGCTGACACGCAGCACCTCGGGAAACTTGTTGGACATCCAGGCCGGGCGGGCGCCGCTCGGCGTGGCCAGGAATACGGAAATACCATTCTGATGCAGGTTGTCCAGCACGGTATCCAACCAGCCGAACTCGTAGCGCCCCTCTTCCGGCTCCAGACCAGACCAGCTGAAGATGCCGACTGACATGACGTTGCTGCGCGTCTGTTTCATCATCTCGATGTCTTTGCGCAACACCTCAGGGTCATCCAGCCACTGATCCGGGTTGTAGTCGGCACCGTGCAACATCACCGGCGCCTTGTCACTGAGTGGGGGAAACTTGTGCATGCTCTGCTCCGAAAAACTGCGAAAAAGCGCGGCCCCGGATGGGGAGAAGGGGCCGCGAAAAGGGTTAGTTGAAGACCTTCATCGACGGCAGGACATGACCCTGGCAATCAAACAGTGACTGGTTCTCACGGGCATTGCCCTCCTTCCAGTCATCGTTGTTGTACTTCATGCCCGCCTTAGTCGCCCAGGTGGCGCCCGGTGTTGGCAGCCATGCCGGCTCCCAGTAGAAGATGCCCTTGCCGCGGTGATCCGGCACATCGACGATGCTCTTCATCAGATCGTGCAGGAAGTCAGCCTGTCCCTGCACCGTGCCCGGATAGCCACCATCGGCCGCTTCCTTGGCAGTGAAGTTGTTTTCGGCGTTATCACAGTTATCGAGGGTGTAGCCGTAGGCGGCTTCGACGACGATCAGATCCTTGTTATAACGCTTGGCGATGTCGTCCATGTTGTACTTCAACGCACTGATCGGGCCGTTCCAGTAGGTGTAGAACGACAGGCCGATGATATCGAAATCGACATTGCGCTTGGTGATCTCGTCAAACCACCAGGTGAAGGTATCGTTCTTGGTGCCTTCGGCCAGGTGCAGCATGATCTTGACGTCGTCCCCCTTGCCGAGGTTCTCCTTCACACCGCTGATACCGGCTTTGAGCATACCCGCCAGGCGATCAAACTCACCGCCGTTCTGCCCCCAGCTCTTGCCTTCCGGCCACAGCATGCCGCCGTTGATTTCGTTACCAATTTGCACCATCTCTGGCAACACGCCGGCCTTCTTGAACTCGGCAAAGGTACTCTTGGTGTAGTCATGTACTGCCTTGGTCAGCTGCTCGGCATTCATGTTGGCCCAGGCTTTCGGCTTGTTCTGGCGACCCGGGTCAGTCCAGAAATCGCTGTAGTGGTAATCCAGCAGGAATTTGAAGCCCAGCGCCTTGGCCCGTTTGGCCAGTGCGATCGTGGTGGCCAGATCGTTGTTACCCCCGCCGTAACCATTGCCTGCGGCATCCTTGGGATCATTCCACAACCGCAGACGGATGTAGTTGAAGCCGTTGTTCTTGAGGATCTGCAGCGCATCCATCTGCTTGCCGTTGGCATCGAAGTACTTGCCACCGTGCTTTTCAACTTCGGCCAGCATGGACACATCCGCACCCTTGATGAAGTCTGCCGGCATGCCCGCAACCTTCTTGATGGTGACCTGTTCGGCCGCCTGAACCTGCATCGGCAGCGTCAGGGTACCGGCCGCCAGCAGGGCGGCCATCAGCAATGTGTGTTTGAGTTTCATGTTTCGCTTCCTGTTGTTGTTAGCCCTTGGTACCGCCAGCCGTCAGACCGGAGACGAAGTACTTCTGCAGGGAGAGGTAGAGAATGGCGACCGGGACGGCGATGAGCACAGCGCCAGCCGCATAGGTGGTGTAGCTGGCACCCATCTTCTGGGATACCAGGTTGTACAGGCCAATCGGCAGTGTGTACTTGTCCGGCGTACGCAAAATGGTACTGGCCAAGATGAAGTCACCCAGCGGGCCGGTGAACGAGAACAGGGCGACCACGGCGATAATCGGCTTCGACAGCGGCATGATGATCTCGATGAAGATGCGGAAGTTACCGGCACCGTCCATGCGGGCAGATTCGTCGAGATCCTTGGGGATCGCGTCCAGGTAGCCCTTCATCAGGTAGGTGTTCATCGGAATCATGCCGCCGACATAGACCAGCACCAGGGCCAGATGGCTGTTGACCAGACCCAGCATCTGCGCCAGTACGAAGATGGCGATCAGCGCGGAGAACTGCGGGATCATCTGCAGCAACAGGAACAGCATCAGGCCATTCTGCCGGCCGCGGAAGCGGAACCGGGAGAAGGAGTAGGCGGTGAAGCTGACGCTGATCAGCGTCAGCACCATGGTCAGGAAACTGATCTTCATCGAGTTCCAATACCAGGCCGTGTAGTCGATGGTGCCGTCAAACAACTCGGTGTAGTGCTGGAACGAGAAGTTCTCCGGAATGATCGAGGTGTTGAGCAGGCTGTTGCCCGGGTTCAGCGAGGCCCCTATGGTCCAGATCAACGGGTAAATGATGATCACCGCCACCGCTGCCAGCAGCAGGTAGGAGAGGCTCAGGCGAATGAAATTGCTCTTTTTGACACTGTGCTTACTCATGACGCGCTCCCGTTACACCATGTCGTCTTGCTTGAAGGAGTTGGTGGCGCGGAACTGCCACAACGCGATACCCACGACGAAGATCGACAGCAGAATCGTGATGCTGGCTGCGATCGCATATTGCGAGGAGGACATCGTCAGCTTGTAGATCCAGGAGACCAGAATGTCGGTCCCGCCGGCATTGGACCCGGCGACGGCCGGACCACCGTTGTTGAACAGGTAGATGATGTTGAAGTTGTTAAAGTTGAACGTGTACTGGGTGATGATGATCGGCGCAATCGAGTAGAGCACCAGCGGCAGCGTGATGGTGGTCAGCTTGTGCCAGGCGTTGGCGCCGTCAATGGTGGCCGCTTCATACAGATCGTCCGGAATCGCCTGCAGTACGCCGGTGGTCATCGCGAACACAAACGGGAAGCCGAGCCAGGTCTGCATCAGAATCAATGCCGTCTTGGTCCAGAACGGATCCGTCATCCAGTGTTTCGGCTCGATGCCGAACGCCGCCAGAATGCCGTTGTTGATGACACCGAAGGTCTCGTTGAACATGCCGGCAAACACCAATATGGTCACGAAGCCCGGTACCGCCCACGGCAGGATCAGAATGGTGCGGATCAGCGGTTTGAAACGCAGATCTTTCTGATTCACCAGAATCGCCAGCAGCACGCCGACGGAACACTGCAACGTAGTGGCGATCAGCGTCCAGATCACGGTCCATTGCAGCACGTCGAAGAAGGTGGTGCGCCACAGATCGAGACGGAAAATATTGAAGAAGTTCTTCAGACCGACCCAGTCCACCAGCTTGGCCGGCGGCGTGTGGTACAGGTCATAGTTGGTAAAGGCGATGGAGAAACCGAACAGGATCGGGAACACCACGACGAACACCAGCAGGATGAAGCCCGGGGTGATCATCAGGTACGGAAACCCTTCGCTCAGCAGCAACTGGTACTGTTTGCGCAGCCCCTGCAGCTGTTCGCCCCGATCGCGGCGCTGGCCGCAGACATAGGCATCGCGGATGCTCAACAGATAGACACCCAACCCGAAACAGGCGACCAGGGCACTGATGATCCCCTTGGCCAACAGGAAGACCGAGTTGTCACGCGGCAATTCTGTACCCAGCGTGAACAGGCCCCAGAAGCCGTTACGCAGGAAGTCATGAAATACGCTAAAGAAGCAGACCAGCAGGACAAAGAACACAGCGCCCTTGACCCATTGCCTGTTGTACCACTGTCCCAGGCCGGGAATCAGCGCACACAGTGCAGCTAACCTGGCATGCTGGGTTTTTGCACCGACCGACGATACGCTGCTGGAATCGACAACCACAATTCACCTCCTATCCATAAAGAACATGGGTAACTCAAACGGCTGGCTACCCATGTTTTTCCACGACCGCGCGACGCCAATTACTCGTTGGCGGCGTGGTTTGTCTCGATTTGCATATTGATATTCTTCACTGCCGTTTCCAGCGCAGCCTTGACGTCTTGCTTACCGGTCACACCCAGTTGCAGCGCGCTGTTGGCCGGAGCCCACACTTCCTGCATCTCCGGGACACTCGGCATCGGCACGGCATAACCCGCCTGGATGGCGACAGCACGGGACTTCTCATCGTTCTTGATCAACGGATCATCGATCAGCGCCTTCACCGGCGGGATTTCACCGGTCTTCTCGAAACGCACCTTGGCGTTGTCAGCGTTGTTGATGAACTCGATGAACTTCTGCGCCAGCTCCTTGTTCTTGGAGTAGGTCGATACGCTGTAGCCCTTCACCCCGAGGAACGAGCGCATGTGCTCGCCGTTCGGCAGCACCGGCAACGGCGCGACGCCATAGTTAACACCGGCATCCTTGTACGGCTGGAACGACCACGGCCCGGTGATGACAGCGGCCGCCTTCTTCTCGGTAAACAGCGAGTCGATGGCGTTCGCACCTGTTTCACCGACGATGCCGTTCGGGAACAGGCCATCGGCGTAGAACTTCTTGATGTAGTTCACGGCATCGATAGAACCGGCATTGGCCAGGCCGACGTCCTTGACGTTCAGTGAACCATTGCTGTTCTGACCGAAGACATAGCCACCCATACCGGCCAGCATGCCGTAGGCGTAATAGATTTCATCGAATTTGGCGAGCAGGCCGTACTTGCCGGCAGCGCGCTGTTGCTTGGAGAACTGATACAGATCGTCGAACTTCTCCGGTGCCTTCGGCAGCAGATCCTTGTTGTAAACCATGACGATGGTTTCAACCGCCTTCGGGATACCGTACAGCTTGCCTTCATAGGTCTGGGCATCCACGGCCGGCTTGGTAAAGCCGCTCAGGTAGGCCGGATCCACCTTCAACTCGGAGATCAAACCCTGAACCACGGCGGTGCCAACTTGATCGTGCGGCAGCACCAGCACGTCCGGGCCGATGCCGGCCGGGCCATCCAGACGCAGCTTCTCGATCTGCTGGGCGAACGGAGTCTCGAGCACCTTGACCTTGACGTTGTACTTGGCTTCGAACGCCTTAACGGCGTCAGCGATACCATTGGACTTCTTGATGTCTTCCCATACCAGCAGTTCACCATCGGCGGCATGAGCGACCTGAGAGGCAATCCCCATTCCGAGGGACATCATGACAACAGCGGTCAGCGTTTTGATCTTCATTGTTGCTCCTTCAGTGTTGTTGAGTACCAGGCAGTGCCTGTCTTGTCTTGTTATTGCAATCGGCGATTGCGTTTCCTTGTGAAACCCAGTGTAAACAACTGAAACACCCCGCTCAGTCTCTCGGTCCGCCCCCTCGCCTGCTGGCAAAATAGGCCGACAAAGCCGCGCTCCCGTTCACTTATGCACCCCGCAACCACACCCTGGGACACATTTGGGATAGCGTTTACACTACCTGCACTAACGTTACGAGTATGGCGCTATATCTGCCACCAGAAGATGCGGGAGCTGTGATCTTATGCACAAAAATAACAGGGTTTAGTGCAAGCGATTACACAACGTTGTTATAGTGACCTCACAAACAGCAGCAAAAGCGCCGCCTCGCGTATCAGCCTTGGGGTGCATACCATCCTCGTCAGACATCCCCAGCGGGAGGGAAAAGCGGGAATAAAGATGGTAACAGTTTGATTATCAAGGAGTTATCAATGGCAAGCATCAAATTAAACAAGGTCATCAAGCGCTTCGGCAATACCGTCACCCTGCACAACGTTAATCTGGATATTGCCGATGGTGAGTTCACTGTCTTCGTCGGCCCGTCTGGCTGTGGCAAGTCCACGCTGCTGCGCATGATTGCCGGTCTGGAAGAGATCTCCGATGGTGAAATCGCTATCGGTGACACCGTGGTCAACGATGTGGCTCCCGCGCACCGCGGTGTGGCCATGGTGTTCCAGTCTTATGCGCTGTACCCGCACATGACGGTAGCCGAGAACATGGGGTATGGCTTGAAGGTCAATGGTGTGCCGAAAGACCAGATCCGTCACCAGGTCGAGATGGTAGCCAAGACACTGCAGCTTTCCCACCTGCTGGATCGCAAACCCAAGCAATTGTCCGGCGGCCAGCGCCAGCGTGTCGCCATCGGCCGCGCCATTGTCCGCAATCCTAAGGTCTTCCTGTTTGACGAGCCCCTCTCCAACCTTGATGCCGAGCTGCGCGTTGAGATGCGCCTGCACATCGCCAAGCTGCACCAGGAGCTGAAGACCACCATGATCTACGTGACCCACGATCAGGTCGAAGCGATGACGCTGGCCGACAAGATCGTCGTCATGAACTACGGCAAGGTGGAACAGGTCGGTTCGCCGATGGAGCTCTATTACAAGCCGGTTAACCGCTTCGTGGCCGGTTTCATCGGCTCGCCGAAGATGAATTTCCTGGCCGGTAAAGTCATCGAATGGCAGCCAGGTGCCGTGACCCTGCAACTGGCTGATCACCGCATGCTGAAGATTGCCACCGTGACCTCAGAACTGAAGGCCGGCGACAACATCACGCTGGGACTGCGCCCTGAGCATGTGCTGCCGGGTGAAGGGGATCTGTGCATGACCTTCAATTGCGAAGTGGTGGAACGCCTGGGTAACAGCACCTACCTGTTCGGCCAGTGTGAAGGCACCGACGGCTTCAAGATGCTGCTGCCAGGTGACAATGCATTCCGCCCGTACCAGACCATCACGGTGAACTTCAATCCGGAAAACGCGTTGATCTTCAACGAGGACGGCGTACGCATCAGCGCCTGATTCCACGCCCTGACCGCTTGCAATGCCCTGCCTTTGGCAGGGCATTTTTTTTACCCGTCACGCGTGATTCTGCTGGTTTCACGTCACCACCGGAACGTCACCACAGAATGAGAGCAGGATCGCAAGCTGGTGCAGAACTGCTCTGTGCTGCACGGCAAATGCTGTAAGTTACACAAAAAGTTGAAGCGATTACACACACATGTGTAATTCAGCGCCAGCGCAGATGAGGCACCATAACCATAAAAAATAAAAGTCATCTATAACAGCACGTTATGACGATATACATCACAAGCTCACGCTGCATCAGCAATGTAATCGATAACAAGAGGCGCCCTATGAAAAGCATATCCATTATTCAACGCATCACGGCCAGCTTTGGTGTCCTCATCCTGCTGCTGATCCTGCTGGTGCTGCTGGCATGGCACTCCGGCCTGCGCCTCGGCGGCCAGGTGGAGACACTCTCCACCGGCGTCGCGCCGACCCTGGTGCAGAGCCGCACCGTCACCCGCATCCTGTTCTCCGAAGACAAGGCGCTGCGCAGCCTGCTGTCACAGCAAGAGGCTGCCGTGGTGCGACGCGATGTCTCGCAACTCGAGAACTGGCAGCAGCAGTTCAACCAGGCGCTGGATCAACTCAAGCTCAAGGCGGCACACTTCCCTGGCGTACAGGAGAAAATCGCCTCGCTGCGTGAACAACAAGATATCTACTGGCAGCAGGCCCGTCAGCTGGTCAATGACTATGCCGCCAATCTGGAGCAACAAGCCACGCTGCTGAAACAGAACACCCTCGCCAGCCATGGCAAACAGTTTGCTGCCGAGCTGAATATGCTGGTGTCGACGCTGGGCGCCCATTACACCGTCGGTCTCAGCCGCAGCCTGATCGATAATGTCGAACTGATGGTCGCCAACACCCAGGAATCGCTGAATCAGCATGATCCGCAAACTGTCAGCCAGCGCCTGCAGGCTAACCGCGCACTGGCCAGCAAAGTGCAGGCCCAGCGCAAAGAGCTGGCCGATGCCCTCAGCAAACAAGAGAGCGCCTTCGGCGGCAGCATCGACTTTGAAGGCAGCGTCGGCGGCAAACTCACCGCCCTGCTGAACGATACCACCGCCGACCAGGGCGTGCTGGCGCGCCACCTGCAACTGACGGAGCAGAGCCAGCAGCTGCGCAATCAGAGCGAGCAGTCGGCCCGCATCATCGATGCCGTGCTCGCCGAACTCGGCGATGTTGATGGCGTCATCGATGATCAGCTGCAACAGGCCGTGACCCAGACTGGCAGCGTACTGACGCAGCTGAAACTTGCGCTGCTGATTGGCCTGCTGGTCTCGCTGAGCGTGGCCGCCCTGGTGTTGTGGCGCGTGATTGCCGCCATCCGCCTGCCGCTGCGCCAGACCCTGACCATGCTGCAAGGCCTGACCGATGGCGACATGACCCGCCGGATCGCCTACCAAAAATCCGATGAGTTCGGTCAGTTGGCACGCGGCATCAACGCCTTGGCCAACCAGATGCGGGACATGCTCGAACAGGTGGTCACCAGCGCCCACGAGCTGGGCACGGTCGCCGAGCGCAACCAGACCACGCTGCAACTGACGAACCAGCAGCTGGAACAACAACGTACCGAGACCGCCAGCGTAGCCACCGCCATGGTGGAGATGGAACACACGGTCGCCGACGTCGCCAAGGCCGCCCATCAATCGATGGAATCGGTGGTGCGCGTCACCGAACAGGCCTATGCCGGCCGCCAGATCAGTGACAGCAACATCCAGCGCATCAACCGTCTGGCCGATGAGCTCGGCGCGTCGCAACAGGTGATCGAGCGGGTACACGGCCTCAGCGTCAACATTGGCGGCATCCTGGATGTCATCAGCCAGATCGCCGAACAGACCAACCTGCTGGCGCTGAACGCCGCCATCGAGGCGGCGCGGGCCGGCGAGCAGGGCCGTGGCTTTGCCGTGGTCGCTGACGAGGTGCGCAGTCTGGCGCGGCGCACCGCCGATGCCACCACCGAGATCCAGAGCATGATCAATGCGCTGCAACAGAGTGTCGGGGCTGCCGTCGAGGCGATCCGCATCAGTGGTCAGGCGATGAGCGACTGCACCAACGAGAGTGAACAGGCCAAACAGGCGATGGATGCCATCGCGCTGGCGCTACAGGAGGTGACTGACATGAGCAGCCAGATCGCCGCCGCGGCCGAGGAGCAGCAGTGCACCAGCGCCGAGATCGCCCGCAACCTGAACAACATCAACGTGATTGCCGAGCAGAACCGTCAGGAGATCGACAAGGTAGCCGACACCAGCGATCAGCTGCGCCAGCTGTCAACCACCCAACGCCAGCTGGTCAGCCGCTTCACCCTGTAACTCCCCGGTGGAGCGGGCTTGCCCGCTCCCGCCGTGCCCGCTGAGCTGCCGTGTACGACGGCTCAGCGGGCCTGGTTCCCAGGCCGGTTTGCATCATCTTATTCAGAGGAAGAATCAACATGTTGAAGAAAATCGTAATGCTGGCCAGCCTGCTGCTATGCAGTGCCGCTGCCTGCGCCGCGGACGACAGTGCCGCAACCCGGCCACTGTTTCTGCGTGGCGAGATGAACAACTGGGAAGCACCGAAAGCCGCCCAGTTGACCGAAGCCGAAGCTGGCGTGCTGGTCGTCAAGGTTGCGCTGCAAGCCAGTCACGGTGCCTACAAGTTCAAGCTGGCAGATGAGAAGTGGAAGGGCGACACCACCTATGGTCAGTTCGACCCGAGCGCCAAGGTAACGCTGGACACCCCTGTGGTAGTCAAGGCCGGTTATCAGTGGAGTGACATGAAGTTCACGCCGGATGCCGACGGCACCTACAGCTTCACCCTGGATCGTCGTGACGCCAACAAGGTTACTGTCACCGTCAAGAAGGGTTAATCCTGTGCCTGGCGGGCGGATCACCGCCCGCCCCTGAGTGTATGCGCCAACGGGATAGCGCATCCACGCAGGCAACTATGCCGTTCATTGCCTGACAACAGCGGCGTGCAAGCGCCCTGAGATAACAACCTGTGTGGAGGAAAGACAATGACGTGGAAGTGCAACACCCTCGCCGCCGCCATCTTGGCGCTGACGGCCCTGTATCAACCGCTGGCCGAGGCCATGGTCAAGGGCGCGGATGTCAGCTGGCTGACGCAGATGGAGAAGTCCGGCTACAAGTTTTACAACGACAGTGGCAGCCAGCAGGATCTGTTTCCGATCCTCAAGGCCCACGGCATGAACGCCATCCGGCTGCGGGTCTGGGTCAACCCGGCCAACGGCTGGAACAACATCACGGATGTGGTCGCCAAGGCCAAGCGCGCCAAGGCCGCCGGATTCGACATCCTGATCGATTTCCACTACAGCGACACCTGGGCCGATCCGGCCAACCAGACCAAGCCAGCAGCCTGGAGCAGCTATACGTTCGACCAGCTGATGTCGAACGTCTACTGGCACACCTATAACTCGCTGACCACGCTGAAAAATGCCGGCATCACTCCGAAATGGGTGCAGGTCGGCAACGAGACCAACAACGGCATGTTGTGGCCCGAAGGCAAGGCGTCGGTGAACATGAAGAACTTCGCCTGGCTGATCAACAGTGGCTACGACGCAGTCAAGGCGGTGAACAGCAGCACCAAGGTGATCGTCCATCTGGCCAATTGCGAGAACAACAGCCTCTATCGCTGGATGTTCGACGGCCTGAAGGCCAACGGGGGCAAATGGGACATCGTCGGCGCCTCAATCTACCCGACCCAGACCGGCAACGGCGACTGGTACACCATGAACAACCAGTGCTTCGACAACCTCAGCGACATGGTGACCCGCTATGGCAAGGAGGTGATGGTGGTCGAGGTTGGCATGCCGTGGGATGATCCGAAGAACAGTTACGACACCATCGCCAGCCTGCTGGAGAAGATGAAGTGGATCCCCAATGGCAAGGGGCTCGGCGTCTTCTATTGGGAGCCACAGAGCTACAAAAACTGGCAAAACTACAGCCTCGGCCTGATGGACAACAGCGGTAAACCTACCACTGCGCTGGATGCGTTCTTGCTGAACTACTGACGCGGCAACACGATAACAACAGGGCGGTTCATGCCGCCCTGTCGGTTGCGCCCCCGCCACCAGCTTGCACATCAAGCCGCCGCTCAGCGAGCTGGGCGAGGCATCCTGACAGTCTCGGCAAGGAGGCTCAGCGCGCAGGCGAAAACGGCAACGTTAGCCCGGCGCCAACCCGCGACAGACGCTCAATCTCCCCCCGCGCCCTCAACCGATCCAGCGCCTGCTGCCACAGCGCGATTTCACTGTCGGGAAAATCCAGCGAGGCGGCTATATAGAGATCCGACTCCACCACCTTGACCTGGGTCTGCTGCAACACATCCTCCGGTAATCCCATCTGTTGCAACAGATATTGCACTCCGAGCGGCGAGTCGCTGATCGCCAGCTCGGCCCGGCCGCGCAGCAGCTTGCTGTAGACCTGGCGACCTGTGTACGCGGTCGCATCCAGATTGGTGAACCCGGCATCGGTGAGCAGGTTGAACACCAGCCCCGCCTGACGACAGGCGATGACGGAGACGGTTTTGGCATCTTGAAGCGTACGAACCTGCAGCGGGCTGCCTTTGCGCTGGTAGAAGTAGATGGCATCGCGACCGATCGGGCCGATCCATTTGTATTGCGCCTCGCGCTGCGGCGTGCGGAACATCGAGAACATCATGCTGCGCGGCTGGCTCTCCAGCAGCAGCTTGGCGCGCTGGCTCGGGTAGACGCGGATCGGATCGCTCCGCCCCAGCTCGCGCAACAGCGCCTGGACGATGCGCACCGAGGTCCCCGACAGCCGCCCCTGCTCGACATAGTTGTACGGCGGCCACTCCTCGGTCAGCAGCAACACACCGGCATGGCTGGCCAGCGGCTGTGTCTGCGCTGGCAGCGCCAGCAGCCACAAGAGAATCCACCCAGCCGCGTTCCAACTCATGCCCAGTCTCATCAGCCCTCCCTTGCGCGTCTACGGATATCGGATTGACGTGCTGAGTATAGGTCAGCCGTACTCTGGCCATCCGGCCGTCGTCAGCGCGTGGGCGCTGCGGCGCTGGCCTCGGCGGCGGCCTGCACACAGGCCTGACAGATACAGGCCTTGCCGCGAGCGGCCATCGGCACCCGTGCCAGCAGCGCCGCGGGAAAACGCAGGGCCGGATCGTTACACCAGCAGCGCTGGGCGCTGTCCTGGGCTCCGAGATTCCGGCAGTGGTTGGCCTGACCGCACAGCGGGCAGCGCAGGGGATCTGGGTTAATGGCGGTGATATGCATCCATGACTCCGGTGATTATTAAAGTGAGAGAGACACACGCCTGTCTGGTACTCACATCAATAGAGCTTCACCTCCAGCACCAACTCGGTCAGACGATGTGGAATTGCAGCCTTGTGTAACTCAGCCGACAGACGGGCAATGTCTTGCGTCTTGTAGCCTGATTGAAACACACCGGCAACCACGTGTTCCCAATAAAAGCGAGCAGGGAAGATGATGTGCGCCAAATCCTGATAGTAGAAAGATTGCGGCCACAGACCTCCATCGACGGTTCTATCCGCCAGTAGCTCCTCGGCATCCGGTACACCTCGTGCCCAATAAGTCAGCTGATGTTCCAGACTGGAAAACGTGGTCCACCCACACCAGGAGTCACTCGCCCAACTGGCCCAAGCACCCTTGCCCAGCACGACTCGGGCAAGTTCCAGCAGTCGCTTCCATTGTTCATCCTGCATATCGACGAGCATCCTGTTGTCTAACACCTTGTTTTGTAGAAGAAGACAAACCGCATAGCCAGGGAGATAGAGCAACCAGTCCAATCCGCTCTCGTTGTCCGAAACCAGCCAGTGCACCTAGCAATTTATCAGCAGATCCAGCAACAGCAACATGACCACAGGCGGCGCCCCCCGCGCCGGCACCCAGCCACACAGCGCCAGCACCACGCCGTGCGGTGCCAGCCAACAGAGCGCATTCGGCCAGGACCACTACCACGCCAGGAGCCCATGCTGGTCCAGCGATACCAGTAGCCCGCATAGCGGCAACAGCAACAACGTCACCGACCCACTCGGTGACCAACGCGGCGACATACACATCCCCTTGTGATAGTCCTCCAGAGCCGATGCCGATTGCCAGCTCGCCTGCGTGCTCCAGGCCGATCAGCCGCGACCTCTAGTGCGCCAGGGATTTCATCAGCACCAGCTCCAGCGGTTCGTCCGGCAGTACAAACCCGCCGATATCGCGATAGCCAAGCCGGCGGTAAAAGTGCTGTGCCGGCTCGTTGGCCAGGGTTGAAGTCAGCACAGTGTCATAGCTTGCTGCTGCCATCTGCTGCTCCCAGTGCACCACCAGCTGCCGCCCCCAGCCCTGACGTTGATAGGCCGGCTGCAGATAAAGCAGATTCATAAACGGGGTATTATCCCAGAACCAGGAATAACGTAATGTTCCTGCAACCTCGGCGCCGAATTTAAGCACATACACTTCGCCATCGGTTATTTTCTTCGCCAGCCGATCAGGCTGAATATGCCGGTCGAGCTGTAATATGCCCGCACTATCCTCAGCGGTTGCGACATGAATCATGATTAACTCCTGGTGAATTACGCTATTTCACGCCGCACTGTCGTCTGTTACGGGGCGACATAATAGGCCACGCCGGCCCGATTTAATATTCCTGCGCGGCGCACCATGGTCGCGGAAAATTAACCGTGCAATGGCAGGCGGTTTCTTAATATCCGATAGGCTTGACCAAACAGCACCAGCAAAATAGCCCCGCTTAACACCGGCGTTATTAAAAATGGCCACGCCTGATGCGTCAGCATAATTAATAACGGATTGGCCCCCGCCGGCGGATGGGTCGTATCGGTAAGCAGCATCAAGGCAATCGCCGCACCGGTCGCCAGGGCTAATGTCACCGGTGTCACGCCGACGCTGTGTAACACCGCCAGGCCGACGAATGCCGTAATCAGATGCCCGAAAATCACATTCTTCGCTTGGGCCAGCGGGCTCTGCGGCAGAGCAAACAGCAGCACGGCCGTCGCGCCAAAGGGCGCCATCAGCAGCGCCCGCTGTTGCAGGACGCTCAGCTCACACAGGGTAAAAATGGCCAGCGCCGCACCGGACCCCGCCAGTATTGCCATCGATAAACGTTGCATAGTTCCTCCAGTAGACAACTCTGTCTCCCCGCAGAGTAGACAGATCGGTCTCCCCATGTCAATATGCGCTGGGAGGTGACTATGCTCGATAAGAAAAGCCAGTTGATCACTACCGCATTGCGCCTGTTTTATGCCAATGGCATCAATGGCGTCGGTATTAACGAGATCCTGAAAATATCCGGAGTTGCGAAAAAAACGCTATATAGCTATTTCGCCAGCAAAGACGAGTTGGTATTAGCCACATTACACTATCGCGATGCAATTTTTATCGACTGGCTGCGCTCGGAATTACAACGCAGCCAGAGCGACAGCGAAGTCATTTATAATTTATTCACGGCGCTGGGCAAATGGTTTCGCAATGACGTGCCGGAATTATCTGACTTCCGCGGCTGTTATTTTATCAACACCTCAGGTCAGTGTACCGATATGCAAGGCACCCTCTTCGATTATTGCGTCACCCATAAACAAAAAATCAGAGCGCTGATTAAACAATATCTGCCGCATCAGGATGACAGCGTCATCGACGCCATCTGCCTGATAAAAGAAGGGGCGATTGTCAGCGCTTATTTACATCAGGATCCCGATGCAGCCCAGCGCTGTATTCCCATCGCGCTGAAATGGTTGACGCCCTAACCGCGCCGCCATGCCGCTTGCCCGGCGCTTAATGCGCCGGGCTTAAGCTCACGCAGTCTAACGAGTAATATTTGCCATCGCGGGGTTGGTCGGAAATATTCGGGTGGCGCAGCGTGGCCGATACCACGCCTTCATAGCGCATGCCTAATTTCAACATCACGCGGCCGGAGGCGTCGTTGTCGATATCGTGCGCCGCCCAGATGCGGTAGATATCGGGTTTGGCGGCAACATAGTCAATGACCGGACGCATCGCCTCGGTCATGACACCGTTATTCCAGTAGGGCTTGGCCAATACATAGCCCAGGTGCGCCTTGCACCCTTCCAGGCGAACATCAATCATGCCGATCACCTCAGCCGTGTCCTTGGGCGTGATGACAAAAATCAGGCTGCTGGGGGTGTCTGCGTGGTCCACACAATAGTTCACCCAGCGCTGCGTTTCGCTGAACTCGCTATGGGGCCGCCAGGTCAAATACCGGGTCACCTCGCGGTCTTGCGCATAGTTTTTGAATATATCCGCCGCATCATCGATACACGGCGGGCGGATAATCAAGCGGTTGGTTTCAAACTTCACCGTACTGTCCCTTTTAAACGTTCCGATCTTATTATCAAGCGTAACCACGCTTATTCCTACACACCCAACCTGATACCAAATGCATGCTGACATATTCAAGTCGGGCCAATGAAAATACCGGCTGATGGCGGTCTAATGGCCATCGCGCATCAAAATACCTGCGATGTGTTATAGAACACTGAAATCCACTTCCGGCAAGGATTCAAATCCAGGGTGTGCAAAATAGTAGCCCTGCATCAAATCAACCCCGCAATCACGTAGAAACAGCATCTCCTCTCGGGTTTCAACCCCTTCAGCCAACGGCATTATTCTGAGTTCGTTAAACATCGCGATGCAATTTTTCACGATCACTTGGCGTACCGGGTCGCGATCAATATTGCGAATCAGCTCCATATCCAGTTTTACAAAATCGGTCTGAAAATCCGCCAGCAAATTCAAGCCTGAATATCCTGAACCAAAATCATCAATCGCAGTTTTAAACCCCAGCGCTTTATAATATTCGACGATATCCTTAATATGTTGACTGTCTTTAACCTGCTCTACCTCAGTAAATTCAAACATGATTTGCTGGATAGGAAAATGATGCTCGTTTGCCGCCTCGAGGGTGGTGCGAATACAGCGTTCAGGACGATAGACCGCATTGGGTAAGAAATTAATGCTCACCATGGAGGTGATATTCAATTTGGCCGCCAACGCAATCGCCTTAATGCGACAGAGTTGATCAAACCGGTAGCGATTATGATCGTTAACTTGCGAAATAATCGACCACGCCGATTCATTTTGCAGGCCGCGCACCAAGGCTTCATAACCGAAAATCTGTTGCGACGCACAGTTAATGATCGGCTGAAAGGCCATGGTAAAATCAAACCCAAGATCCACGCTTTCAATGCACTGCCGGCATGATAACTCGCTGTAATCCGATGGTTTATTCATAGGAGCATCTCAGTTAATCCATCCGTAATCGCCATGTATACGCTGTCAACGCACTATTAACCTTGGCGATGAATAACCACATCATCCTCGCCACGCTTTGCCTATATAGCCGCAGCCGGCGGGCAAAGGAAAGATAAAGCAGGCTAATTCATGACCTGGAACACCCTGTCTGCAACCTGCGAGCAGCCACTGCATATCACGACGAGCCGATTGCCGCGCTATCCATGATCTAAAAGTTGCGCCCCAGCGTCGCTATAATCATCACGCCAGCTCGGCTATCTCTATTTATATTGAACACCCACAACATAGCAGGAGTAATTTTTATCGGTCTTAATCTGGACCCGATGCTATTCGCTGCAAGATGCGACGCTAATACTCCCTACGACCATGTCAGGGCATTCTATTTCGGTACAGATCGGCGTGTTTTAATAAATACTCGCCAGACAACGCGTGACGAATATCGGATTCAACGAGTTGTGATTGGAATTTGCCATATACGTAGACATTGAAGGGTTCACCCGTTTCTTTACAGAGCACCTGGATTTCAACCCTGCGATAGCCATCAGGTTCATTAATTCTTTCTAATTGGTCCATCTCGGTTAACGCCGCAGCCGTCACACAGAATACCTGGCCCTGTATTCTGCAACCATAACCAGGGTTTAATATTAACCATGGAGAATAACGTTCACCTATTAGATAGAGAGGAAAGCGCTCTGCCGTTTCAAACTCTTTTCTGAATCTAATGCCATTATTTGACTTGAAGTTCGGAAAGCCTTGTTTCAAGGTTCCAAAAACGAATACTTTTTCCATAGCGCCCCTAACGTTTATTGATGTGTGACATCGCCATGGATGTGGTCACGATAAAATCGGTCAACCAGGGTGCGGCCGCGATATCGGATTGCGCAGAATATCCATGCCGTGGCTTGGGCTTGAGCGTTGCAGGCTGACCGCGCGAAGCCGGCCAAACCACGACGCTACCGCCCCTGACTTGCGGCTGTCACAGCGCCGATGGGGTGTCGCGCCGCCTGTCAATGCCAACAGGCACCTTGCGCTTTTTGAGTCCCTAGGCTAGCGCAAACGTTTGATTGGGGGAATGGTGCCCATTGGCACAGATCGCATTTCATGGTGTTTTTATTCCATCGCCAGATGCGCGCGTGCGCGGAGCGGAGAAGATAAGGCCCGATAAAGGAAAAGACAGTCCCACGCCCGGCTGTTTCGGTGGGCAGCAGCGGCCTGAGCGGTTAGGCCTGGTGCTGGCAGGTAGGCTGGTGATGTAGGCCTTCGCTGGCGCTTGATTTGGCTAACTGACCACAGCGCAGAGCGCGCTCGACGCGCCTGAGCAGCGCGCCACTGATTGCCGCGGAGGAGTCGGCCCTGCACAGACGAAGCCGCCCCCCGTTACCGGCGCGCGCCGCGCTAGAGCTGTCCCAGCGCCGCCAGTCCCGGCAGCGCCGTGCCGTCATCGGCAAACAGCGTGGCATTCTGCCAGACACCGCGGCTGCCATCCGGCAGTGGCAGCAGCGCCGGCTCCCAGTAGAAGATCCCCTGCCCCAGCCCACCGGGAACGGCGCGCACCACGGCGCCTAGAGCCGCAAGAAACTGCGCCTGGCCCTCGGGCGTCGCGGGATAGGGCTCGCTACCGGTGTGCTGCAGCAACCACTGCGCATTGCGCTGCGGGTGCAGCTGGCGCGGGTAGGCGGTCTCGACCACCAGCAGCGGGCAGGCATAACGCGCCGCCAGCTGGTTGAGGTTGGCCGCCAGCGTGGGCAAGGCACCATGCCAGCACGGGTAGAACGACAGGCCGATGGCATCCCACGCCACATCCAGCGCCGCCGCCTGATCAAACCAGCGTTGGTAGAGATCCTGATCGCAGCCGGCATCCAGGTGCAGCACCACCTGGGCGCTCGGCGCAGCCGTGCGCACCGCCGCCACCCCGGCGTGCAGCAGGGCGGCCAGTCCCGGCCAGTTGCCGGGCAGGAAGCCGTGAGGCCACACCATGCCGTGGCTGATCTCGTTGCCCACCTGCACCCAGCGCAGGTTGACCCCGGCTTGCAGCATGTCGCGCAGCACGCCGGCAGTGAACTGGTACAGGGCGTCACAGACCTGCGACAGCGTCAGCCCCTGCCAGGCGTACGGCATGAACTGCTTGGCCGGATCGGCCCAGTCATCGCTGTAGTGAAAATCCAGCATCACCTGCAGGCCGGCGGCGCTGGCGCGCTGTGCCAGCTGCAATGCCTGCTGCGGGCTGTTGAAACGCGGCCAGCCGGTCTGATTGGACGGAAAATGGTCCGGGCAGCCCGGATCGTTCCATACCTTGATGCGGACTGCGTTGAGGCCCGTCTGCTGCAGCAACTGCAATCCGTCGCACGGCGCGCCATCGGCCAGCAGCAGCCCGCCGTGGTACTCCAGCTCCGGCAGCGATGAGATGTCGGCACCGCGGATCAATGCGCTCATCGTGCCGCCTGCGCAAAGGTCTTCAGCCCCGGCAGGGCGCGGCCGTGGAAATCGAACAGCGTGACGTTGTCCCACTCGTCTCCGGCACCGGCCTTCCAGCCCGCCCCGGCTTGTGGAATGAAATCCGGCTCCCAATAGATCACCCCGGCTCCGCGCTGCTGCGGCACCGCCTTGACGGTTTGCCACAGTGCCGTCAGAAAGGCCTGCTGGCCGGCCGGCGTCATCGGGAAGGTTTCCGCACCGGTACTGGTATAGATGTTGTTCTGGTCGTCGCCGTTGGCCGTGGTCCACGGGTAGGCGGTCTCGACCACGATCACCGGCTTGGCATAGCGCTGGCTCAGATCGTTCATATTCTGTTGCAGTGCAGCCAGCGAGCCGTGCCACACCGGGTAGAACGACAGGCCGATGACATCGAACGTCACCCCGCGCGCCAGCATGGCATCAAACCAGCGCTGGCAGCGGGCGTTGTCACCGCCAGCATCCAGATGCAGCACCACCTGCGACTGTGGCGACACTGCCTTGACCGCCCGCGCCCCGGCCTGGATGAAGCGCGCCAGGTTGTCCCACTCCGGCACGCGGCCCAACGGCCAGAGCATGCCGTTGGAGATCTCGTTGCCCACCTGCACCTCGGCCGGGGTTACGCCGGCCTCTTTGAGCTGCTGCATCACCTGATGGGTAAACGCATACAATTTTTCGCTGACCGCTGCGGCGTCCAGATTGCGCCACGCCAGTGGCAGCGTCTGTTTGCCCGGATCGGCCCACCAGTCGCTGTAGTGGAAATCGATCATCACCTGCAGGCCGGCCGCCTGGGCGCGTTTGGCCATCTCCACCACGTGGGCCGGGTTGTTGTAGCCCTCCGGCCCGCTCTGATCGGCGGGAAACTCGGCATACTTGCCCGGCTCGTTCCACACCTTCAGGCGAATGCGGTTGAAGCCGTTGCGCTTGAGGATCCGCAGCAAATCCTCGGGTGCCTTGGCGTCATGGTCATAGAACTGGGCACCGGCCGCTTCGAGTTGTGGCAGGTGCGAAATATCGGCGCCGATAATCGGCTCGGCCCGGGCGGCTACCAGGCAGAAGGTAGTCAGCAGCAGGGCCAAAGTGCGGCCTGGTCGGTTCATGGGCAGAAGCTCCGTAGCGGTTGGTACGACCGGAGTGGTCGTGACAGACAAAGAAAAAGGGGAGCCCAGGGCTCCCCTTGTCGTTGTGCTGGCTTACCACCAGGCTTCGGCTTGCACGCCGAAGTTCATGGTGTTGTTATCCTTGCCGCTGTTGAACGCGTGATCGTTCTGGCCATCCTTCAGGTAGGAGGCGAAGATGCGCAGTTCAGGACGGCTCAGGAACGGAATACCGGCGGTGAACGCCTGGGCCAGGGTGTACTTCTGGCCAGACGACTTGTCGACCGAGCCGCTGGTCCACTCCTTGTTCTGCTCGAAGGTACCCACTTCCAGCAGGGTCTTCATGTTCTTGGTCCACACGTACTGACCACGCGCCACCGCAGAGAACAGATCGGTGTTGTCGTGCCAGGCTTCCAGCTTGTCGGCCTTACCGTAGGTGATCACATGATCGATCGCCCACTTCTCGCCGAACGGAATGGTACCGGCCAGGATCGCACGGTAGCCGCTGGCATCAGAGGTGTCGTGCCAGGCGTCATACCAGCCGCCCCCTTGGGAGATCATGTTCTGTGCCAGCCCCTTGTTGGCATACTGCAGCACCAGCTTCTCATTGATGTTGGTGCTGGCGAAGAACTGGCTCATCTCGGCCGTCAGCATGACGCCGTTCTTGGCATCATAGTTGCCGCCCACATCCTTCTGGGCATCGGTGGCGTTTGGCATCGCATAGGTGATGGCCACTTCACCCCAGGCGCCGTTCCACGGCTTGAGACCGGCATAACGGATATCGGCATAGTTGATGTTCAGATCGTTCTGTCCATCCGGCAGGGTGGCTTCGAGGTTATCGGCATCGCCGCGGATCCAGGCGATGGAGAAAGCCCCGTCACCGGCCTTGATGTTCTCGACACCGGCACCGGAGCCGGAGATGTTCAGGTACTTGGTGTCGATGATGTGCAGATCGTGCCGTTGGTAGTAGCGCTTACCGGCCCACACCACGGCATCCGGAGAAGCTTTAATGAAGCCCTTGGCTTGCAGGTTGAACTGGCGCAGACCAAACACCGCATCGTCGTTACGGGTGTTTTCGTTGTCGGCGGAACCATTGGATTCCATAGACACCATGCTGTCGACGTAGAACACCTGGCCATCCTGGTTATACAGCTCCTGGCCGAGACCGATTTCACCATAGGTGTCGTCTTCGTTGCCCAGACGGCCGACCAGCTGCTTGTTGGCGGTTTGCATCTTGCCGTCAGTTGAGACGCCGACGCCAGAACGGAAGTAGCCGTTGAAGTTAACGGCAGAGGCTGAGGTTGCAGTCAGGGCGAGGGCCATGGCTACGCAGCTGGAAAGTAGTTTGGCTTTCATAGCTTATTCCTTATGTACAGAGGGTTTGGGGTATCAGGTCGTTATCCCCGACCGTGAATACCGCAGGGTAAACGCTTCCATCGAACTGGGGGCATTATAGGGATAAGCTCCGGCTAACTGACATGACAGATCTCACAAAATGCAACGATTACACAACAACCGGGGGATTGTGGCTAATTAACCGTCAGAGTGATGAATTATTTTAGTTATTATTCAATGATTTATAAAAATAGACACAAATGGCATCGATTACACTGGTGTTATAAAGTGTGGGATAAGTCACAGCCACGGAGACAAAAAAACTCGCCCTGGGGCGAGTTTTTGGCCAACACCAGGCTCAGCGAGAGCCACTCAATGCATGTTGCGCACCGAGTAGCGGCGCACCAGCGTCGGACTGAACATATTGGTGGTGACCGGTGGCATGTCACCGTGGGACAGCGCCACCGCCAGCTCGGCGGCCTGGGTCGCCATCGCGGTCACCGGATAGCGCACCGTGGTCAGGCGCGGGCGCAGGTAGCGGGCGATCAGCACATCATCGAAGCCGACCAGCGAGATATCACCCGGCACATCCATGCCGTTATCGCTGAGCACCGACAGCGCGCCGGCAGCCATGGAGTCGTTGTAGCAGACCACGGCCGTCATCTGCTGGCCGCGGCTGAGCAGCTCGGTCATTGCCGCTTCGCCGCCCTCTTCATCCGGGCTGCCGCGTGAAATCAGGCGTTCATTGATCTCGATGCCGTGCTCTTTCAACGCATCAAAGTAGCCCTGCAGCCGATCCTGGGTATCGGATATCTGGTGGTTGGAGCACAGCAGGCCAATACGGGTGTGCCCTTCCTGGATCAGGTGGCGGGTGGCCAGCCAGCAGCCGTAACGGTCATCCAGCGCGATGCAGCGGCTCTCATAACCCGGCAGCAGGCGGTTAATCAGCACCATGCCCGGCACATGGCTCATCAGTTGGGCCAGCTCGTCATCCGGCAACATCTTGGCGTGCACCACCAGCCCGGCACAGCGGTGGCGGATCAGCTGCTCGATGGCCTGCTTCTCTTTCGCGGCATCGTGATAGCCGTTGCCGATCAGCAGGAAGTTGCCGGTGGCCTGGGCCACCTGTTCCACCGCCTTGACCATGGTGCCAAAGAAGGGGTCGGACACATCCGCCACCACCAGCCCCATCGTCTCGGCACTCTGATGTGCCAACGCCCGGGCATTGGCGTTCGGGTGGTACTGCAACTCGGCCATGGCCTTGAATACCGCCTCGCGTGAGGCCTTGCTCGCCTTCGGTGAGTTGTTGATTACCCGAGAGACGGTTGCGACCGAGACACCGGATAACTGAGCTACATCTTTGATGGTTGCCATCTTGTCTGGATTCCCGCAAGTAAACTGAAATGACGCATCTGTTTATCGTAATGCCGCGATATTAAACAGGTTTCACAGACATTACACCGACTTTCCGCAAAAAACCGCACACACACAACGCAATTGCCGTTTCAGCAACCGTTCAGCCCCCGGTTTACCCACCTTGTTACACTGCTGGTTACACTAATTTTCACTCCAAACACCCCGTTACTCCCTGTTTTTATGAACCAGATCACACGAATGCGCAAAATGCCCCTTCCCAAAGCCGGGGTGTAGGCTTAAATTTAAGGGTAAGCGATTACACAACATTCACTCCCTTGAGAGTCAACGAGCTGAGGAGCCACATATGTTACGCGTTCTGGTGACAGGTGGAACTGGTTACATCGGAAGCCACACCTGCTTGCAACTGCTGGCCGCCGGCATGACCCCCATCCTGCTGGACAACTTCTGCAACAGCAAACCAAGCGTCATGGATCGCATCGAAGAACTCAGCGGCCAGCGTCCACGCCTGTATCAAGGCGATATCCGTGACGCCGCGCTGCTGGATCAGATCTTCGCCAGCGAGCAGATCAATGCCGTGATCCATTTTGCCGGGCTCAAAGCCGTCGGCGAGTCGGTGCAAAAGCCCCTCGAATATTACGAGAACAACGTCAGCGGCACGCTGACGCTGCTGCAGGCGATGCGCCGCGCCGACGTCAAAACCTTCATTTTCAGCTCCTCGGCCACCGTGTATGGCGATCCCCATGCGGTACCGATCCGCGAGGATTTCCCGACGCTGTCGGCCACTAACCCGTATGGCCAGAGCAAGCTGACCGTCGAGCGCATCGTCAAGGACTTTGCCGCCGCGGCGCCGGAGTGGTCGCTGACGCTGCTGCGCTACTTCAACCCGGTCGGCGCCCATCCGAGCGGTCGCATGGGTGAAGACCCGCAGGGCATCCCCAACAACCTGATGCCCTATATCGCCCAGGTTGCCGTCGGTCGCCGCGAACATCTGGCGGTATTTGGTAACGATTACCCGACGCCGGACGGCACCGGGGTGCGCGACTACATCCATGTGCTGGATCTGGCCGATGGCCACGTCGCCGCACTGAAGACCCAACACGGCGCCGCCGGGGTGCACATCTACAACCTCGGCACCGGCCAGGGTTACAGCGTGCTGGAGATGCTGGCCGCCTTCTCCCGCGCCTGTGGCCGCGAGCTGCCGTACGTGATCGCTCCGCGCCGCGCCGGTGACATCGCCCAGTGCTGGGCCGAGCCGGACAAGGCCGAGCGCGAGCTGGGCTGGAAGGCCACCCGCACCCTGGATGACATGACCGCCGATACCTGGCGCTGGCAGTCCCAAAACCCGAATGGCTATCCGGCTGCCTAAGCAGCCGTTCGTGGAGAATTCCAACATGCATTTTGAACCGACCGACCACCCGCATCGCCGTTTTAACCCGCTGATCCGTCAGTGGGTCCTGGTTTCCCCGCACCGCGCCAAGCGCCCCTGGCAGGGGCAGCAGGATGAGCCGGATCGCGCGCTTAAACCGGCCCATGATCCGGAGTGCTTCCTGTGTGCCGGCAACCAACGCGTCACCGGTGACATCAACCCGGACTATCAGGGCACCTTCGTCTTCACCAACGACTTTGCCGCGCTGATGACCGATACCCCGCTGGCGCCGGTATCCGACGACCCGCTGTTCCAGCTGCAGAGTGCCCGTGGCACCAGCCGCGTCATCTGCTTCTCGCCGGACCACAGCAAGACGCTGCCGGAGATGAGCGTGCCGGCGCTGCAGGCCGTGGTGGATACCTGGTGTGAGCAGACCGCCGAGCTGGGCCGTGACTATCCGTGGATCCAGGTGTTCGAAAACAAGGGCGCCATGATGGGCTGCTCCAACCCGCACCCCCACGGTCAAATCTGGGCCAACAGCTTCCTGCCGAACGAAGCGGCGCGCGAGGATGAATCCCAGCGCGACTACTTCGCCGAGCACGGCTCGCCGCTGCTGCTGGACTATGCGCGCCGCGAACAGGCCGATGGCAGCCGTACCGTGGTGGAGACCGAATTCTGGCTGGCGGTGGTGCCGTATTGGGCCGCCTGGCCGTTCGAAACCCTGCTGTTGCCAAAGTTTGCCGTGCGCCAGCTGCCGGAGCTGACCGACGCCCAGCGCGCCGATCTCGCCGTGGCGCTGAAGAAGCTGACCAGCCGTTACGACAACCTGTTCCAGTGCTCGTTCCCCTACTCAATGGGCTGGCACGGCGCACCATTCAACGACGAGGATCCGCGCCACTGGCAACTGCATGCCCATTTTTATCCGCCGCTGCTGCGTTCGGCGAGCGTGCGCAAGTTCATGGTCGGCTACGAGATGCTGGCCGAGACCCAACGTGATCTGACTGCCGAGCAGGCCGCCGAGCGGCTGCGCAGCGTCAGCGATGTCCATTTTCGCGAACAAGCTTGAGGAATTAACAGCATGAGCATGCACACTCTCCTGCAATGTACCCAGTCCGTGTTCCAGCAGGTGTTCGGCTATCCGGCCAGCCTGGATATCCAGGCACCGGGCCGCGTCAACCTGATCGGTGAGCACACCGACTACAACGACGGCTTCGTTCTGCCGTGCGCCATCGATTACCAGACCGTGATCAGTGCCTCGCCGCGTCAGGGCTCAGTGGTGCGCGTCGTCGCCGCCGATTATGACAACCAGCAGGACAGCTTCGATCTGAAAGAGGAGATCGTTGCCCATCCGGACTACCTGTGGGCCAACTATGTGCGCGGTGTAGTCAAGTTCCTGATGGCCCGCGGCTATCAGCTGACCGGCGCCGACCTGGTGATCAGCGGCAACGTGCCGCAGGGTGCCGGCCTGTCGTCCTCGGCATCACTGGAAGTGGCCGTGGGTCAGGCATTCAAGGCACTGAACCACCTGGAGATCAGCCAGGCCGACATCGCGCTGAACGGCCAGCAGGCGGAAAACCAGTTCGTCGGTTGCAACTGCGGCATCATGGATCAATTCATCTCCGCCCTCGGCGAAGAGGGCCATGCGCTGCTGATCGACTGCCGCAGCCTGGAAACCCGCGCCGTGGCCATGCCGGCAGGCTTTGATGTCGTGATCGTCAACTCCAATGTGCGCCGTGGCCTGGTGGACAGCGAATACAACACCCGCCGCGCGCAATGCGAAGCCGCCGCGCGCCACTTCGGCGTCAAGGCACTGCGCGATCTGAGCATCGAGCAGTTCAACGCCCGCGCCGCCGAGCTGGATCCTGTCGTGGCACAACGCGCCCGCCACGTCATCACCGAGAATGCCCGCACGCTGGAAGCGGCCGATGTGCTGGCTCGCGGCGACATGACGCGCATGGCCGTGCTGATGGCCGAATCCCACGCCTCGATGCGCGATGATTTCGCCATTACGGTGCCGCCGATCGATGCGCTGGTCGAGATGATTAAGGCCGAAATCGGTACCGCCGGTGGCGTACGCATGACCGGTGGCGGCTTCGGCGGCTGCATCGTCGCACTGGTGCCGCATGCATTGACCGAGCAGGTCTGCGCCACCGTGCAGGCGCGCTATCCGGCGGTTTCCGGCCTGCAGCCGACCCTCTATATCTGCAAGCCGTCTGCCGGCGCCGGAGCGGTATAACGTCATGACAGCCCACGGCACCCGCAGCACGCGCTATGCGCAGCAACCGCGTCTGGTCACGTTGCAAAACCGTCATGGCATGACGGTGACACTGATGGATTGGGGAGCGACCTGGCTCTCCTGTCAGGTGCCTGTGGCCGATGGCAGTCCACGACAGGTGTTGCTCGGTTGCGCCAGCGCCGAGCACTACGACCAGCAACAGGTCTATCTGGGGGCGACGATCGGCCGCTACGCCAACCGCATCGCCCATGCCCACCTGCCCTATCCCGATGGCGACCGCCAGCTGGTCGCCAATCAGGGGGCGAACCAGCTGCATGGCGGCAAAATCGGCTTCGACAAGCAGCGCTGGTCCATTCTCGAGCACAGCCTGCGCCATGTGCGCTTCTTGTTGAACTCGCCGGATGGCGATCAGGGTTTTCCCGGCAATCTGGATATTGAAGTCACCTACACACTCGACGATGACAACGCGCTGAGTGTGCGCATGCGGGCCCGCAGCGATCGGCTGACGCCGGTCAATTTGACGAACCACGCCTATTTCAACCTCGATGGCGTCAACGGTGACATCCGCGACCACCGCCTGCAGCTGCAGGCGACGCAGATGCTACCGATTGACGGCGCCGGCATTCCGCTCGGCGACATCGCCGCCGTCGCCGGCAGCAGCTTTGACTTCCAGACGCCGAAGACACTGCGCCGCGATTTTCTGCAGGATCCCCAGCAGCAGATCGCCAAGGGCTATGACCACAGCTTCGTGCTGGATGCCCCCGGCATCCAGGCCGAGCAGTGGGCCGCGCGCCTGAGCTCGGCCGATGGTCAGCTGACGCTGGAGCTGGCCACCACGCTGCCGGCACTGCAGCTGTACACCGGCAACTACCTGGCCGGCACCCCGGCCCGCGAGGGCGGCGAGTACCGCGACTACAGCGGCGTGGCACTGGAGCCGCAGTTCTTGCCGGACAGCCCGCACCATCCGGAGTGGCCGCAGCCGAGCTGCTGGCTGGAAGCCGGACAGGTTTATGACCACACCATCTGTTATCGTTTCCGATAACCAAGACAGGGGCCGTCAGGCCCCTGCCGCATTCAGGAGTCCAGCGATAACCTACCACCCCGCCGAGGCGCGTTATAACCGCCAGCCCTACCGCGCCACCGGGCGCCATGGCCTGAAACTGCCCGCCATAGCGTTGGGCTTGTGGCACAACTTCGGCGCCGGCAGCGATCTGGAAAACTGCCGCGCCATGCTGCGTCGTGCGTTCGATCTGGGTATCACCCACTTCGATCTGGCCAACAACTATGGCCCGCCGCCCGGCAGTGCCGAGGAGACCTTTGGCCGGCTGTTGCGCGAAGATCTGGCGCCCTGGCGTGACGAACTGGTGATCGCCAGCAAGGCCGGCTACGAGATGTGGCCCGGTCCCTATGGTGATGGCGGCAGCCGCAAGTACCTGTTCAACAGCCTGCACCAGAGCCTGCGCCGCCTCGGGGTCGACTATCTCGACATCTTCTATCACCACAGACCGGATCCGGCGACGCCGCTGGAAGAGACCATGCAGGCGCTGGCCGACATGGTGCGTCAGGGCAAGGTGCTGTATGTCGGCCTGTCGAACTACCCGGCGCCGTTGTTGCAACAGGCCGCCCGCCTGCTGGAACAGCGGGGAACGCCGTGCCTGATCCATCAGGTCAAATACTCGCTGCTCGAACGGGGCATCGAGGCCGATGTGCTGCCAACCGGCGCCCGCCATGGCCTCGGTGGCATCGCCTTCTCGCCACTGGCAGGCGGTCCGCTTAGCGATCGCTATCTGCACGGGATCCCGGCCGATTCGCGCGCCGCCAGCGCCAGCCCGTTCCTCAATCCCAGCGTACTGACGCCCGAGCGCCTAAGTCTGCTACAGGCCCTGCACGCGATCGCCCAGACCCGCGGCCAGAAGCTGTCGCAGCTGGCGCTGCAGTGGGTGCTGCGCGACCCGGCGATGACCACGGCGTTGATTGGTGCCAGCCGGGTCAGCCAGATTGACGACGCCGTGGCGGCCCTGCAGGCGCCACCACTGGAGGCCGGCACGCTGGCGCAGATCGACGCCCTGCTGGCCGGCCACTGAGCCATTCGCCACCTGAACCCCGCCGTCTGGCCCGCACAATGGGCCGGGCGGCGAATTTCCCATCCCACGGTTGATGGCAAAAACATTATTTCCAGCATAGTGTTCAGTGGCATGAGCTTTATTAACTCATGGTGGAAATAAATAAAAATCCGTTATTAATCATTTTGTTATCAATTTTTAATCACCAAAATAAAATAATTGAATCCGGTCTGGCAGTACGCGCCTAAATTAATGAATGCATATTGCCTGCAGTTATTTCTCACCCCCTGTCATCGTTGACAGGCAGACTATTTCCCGCGGCAGCAAAATGGGCGAAATGACGACAAGCCCATGAATTAACACCGCTTTACCGACGATGGATTGATTTGTCCGCCCAGCCTCGGTCACAATCGCCGCAGGATGCCGGTCAATCGAACCGGCCTGTATTTCACCCCTTGCATCCTGGAGTCCTGACTATGAGCGAAACCCCACCGGTCAAGCACCTGTGGCCCAATTTCTGGCGCCTTCTCAAACCCTACTGGGTCTCTCCGGCCGGACGCAAAGGCTGGCTGTTACTGGTGGTGGTGCTGGTGTTGATGGGCGGCAGCGTCTACCTCTCCAAACGCTTCAACGAGTGGTACAACGGCTTCTATAACGCGCTGCAGGATTACAACCTGCCGGGCTTCACCGACAGCCTGGTGATGTTCTGCATCCTGGCCACCATCCATGTCGTGGTCTCGGTGCACCTGGCCTACTTCCAGCAAATGCTGAGCATCCACTGGCGGCAGTGGTTGACACAGCACATCATGGCCAGCTGGCTGGACAAGGGAAACTACTACCGGCTGCAACTGACCGACCGCCAGACCGATAACCCGGATCAGCGGATCGCCGAAGACATCAACCAATTTGTCAGCAGCACACTGGATCTGTCGCTCGGCATACTGCGTGACATCGCGATGCTGTTTACGTTCCTGATGGTGTTGTGGACCCTCTCCACACCGCTGCAATTTGCCCTGCTCGGCCACCAGATCCACCTGCCCCAGGGCTATATGGTCTGGCTGGCCCTGGGCTATGCACTGGTCGGCACCGCACTGACCTTCCTGATCGGCCGTCCGCTGGTGCGCCTGAACTTCAACCAGCAACGGTTTGAAGCCGACTTCCGTTACTCGCTGATCCGGCTGCGTGAAAACGCCGAATCCATCGCGCTGTATCAAGGCGAGCGCGAGGAGGACAAGATCCTCGACCTGCGCTTTGGCAACGTGGTGCAAAACTACTTCCGGTTGATGCGCCGGCAGAAGAAACTCGGCTTCTTCACGCTGGGCTATAACCAGACCGCCGTCATCTTCCCGATCCTGGTCAGTGCCCCGAGTTATTTCGCCAAGGCGATCCAGCTCGGTGGCGTGATGCAGATCCTCAACGCGTTCGGCCGGGTGCAGGATTCACTCTCCACGCTGATTAACAACTTCACCGCGCTGGCGCAGTGGAAGGCGGTGGTTGACCGTCTGGCCACCTTCCAGCAGGGCATGGATCACACCGAACAACTGCCGAGCCTGACCCCGCAACGCGAAGGCGCCGGACTGAGTCTGCACGGCGTGACGGTGCGCAACCCGCAACACAGTGCGCTGCTGTGCGACGGCAACTGGCAGCTGGCCGCCGGCGAATCGGTGCTGATCCAGGGGCCGTCCGGCTGCGGCAAGTCGACGCTGCTGCGCACCCTGGCCGGCCTCTGGCCCTATGCCGAGGGGCAGGTCCGCTTCCCGGCCGAGGGCGCCGTGCTGTTCCTCAGCCAGAAACCCTATCTGCCGCTGGGCACGCTGCGCGAGGCGCTGTGCTACCCGCTGCCTCCGCAGGAGGACAGCGTGCTGAGCCCGCTGCTGGCCGAGGTCGGGCTGCAGCAGCTTGCGCCGCGTCTCGACGATGCCGAACCCTGGGCGCAGATCCTGAGCGTCGGCGAACAACAGCGCGTCGCCTTCGCCCGCGCCCTGCTGGTCAAGCCGGCGTTGTTGTTCATGGACGAAGCGAGTTCAGCGCTGGATGAACAGAGCGAAGCCCAGCTGTATGGTCTGCTGAAACAGCAGCTGCCGAACACCATTCTGGTCAGCGTCGGGCACCGCAGCACGCTACAACCGTTCCACCAGCGACGCCTGAGCTGGCAGGCGGATGGCCAATGGCAACTGGCCTGAGCCGACATCGCCACGGCGGACTGGCCGCACTCGCGCTGTGGCTGCTGGCCGCGCTGCTGACGGTGCAGGCCGCCACGCCGGCGCGCCAGCTGGCGTTCCGCCGCGACGGCCTGACGCTGCACTATCGGCTGCAACCGCCACCGGCGCTGGCTGCGGGCGCCATCCAGTCGTTTAGCCTCACGCTGCCGGCCCAGACGCTGCTTGGCACCTTCCGGCCATGGAAGCCGGATGCCGCCAGACGCATCCTCTATACCCGCGTGCTGCAGGCGGCCAGCCAGCAGTGGCCGGACGCCCGCCTGCGTGTCGAACCCGGTGGCGACTGGCCGATCGCCATTCACACTGGCGATGCCAAACAGCTGCCCGAAATCCGCGCCTGGCTCGATCAGCAGATGCAACAGGAGCTGGCCACGCTGCTCAAAGAGAGTTACCTGCAGCGGGCCAGCGGCCCCTGGGGTGAAAACGGCATCCGTCCCGATTATGCGCGCCTGATCGAAGAGAGCAGCAGCGAGCTGGGCGACGTCGCCGAAGCGCTGCTGCAGCTGGCCGGCGGCGAGCAGGCCGATCCACGCACCCGCTTGCAGTGGCTACTGCTGTTCGTGCAGACGATCCCCTATCAGACGCTGCAAAGCCGGGATGGCCTGCGCGGCAGTGGCTTCTTGTTGCCGCGTCAGGTTCTGCTGGAGAATCGCGGCGATTGCGACAGCAAGTCGGCACTGCTGGCCAGCCTGTGGCGCTATCTGCAGCCGGACATTCCCAGCCGCATGGTGCTGGTGCCGGAACATGCCCTGCTGGCACTGGCGTTACCAGCCGCCCCGGGCGAAGAGACACTGACGGTCGACGGTCAACCCTGGTTACTGGTGGAGCCGACCGGACCGGCAGTGTTGCCGGTCGGTCAGTTAGGGGAAGAGAGCCGGCTCTATATCCGCACCGGCCGGGTACAGACGGTGCCGACTCAACCTACCGACACAAACTCGATGCCGAGCAAGTAGCCGCTGTCGACCGCATCGGCACGCACAACCCGCGCCTCGGCCTGAAACGGCGGCAGCAGATTGCTGTGGGTGGCCAGGCTGATCTGAATCAGCTCGCCGACGGTGTAACTCCCCTCACTGGCGTCGATGGCCATGCCATTGGCGCTCAGATCGCGGCAAATACCCTGATAACGCTCGCTGCCACGGATCAGCGTCACCGGGGCATCGACCACCATGCGCATGAATGCGCGTCGCTCCTTGTGTAGATCGGTTAACACGGCTGTCTCCTCCTGTGGCTGCGGCTGCACACCGCAAGCTGGTGTTGTGCATGGAATGTTAATAGAATGAGCCGTTTTCAAACGGGGTGCGGGCGTCCGCTGAGATCATACCCGGGAACCTGATCCAGTTAGCACTGGCGTAGGGATTTGAGACAACACCGCCGATGCTACATCGCGGTGGGACGCCTGCCTGATCCATGACAAGGAGTTCGACATGCGTTCCCTGATCCTGCTGGCCAGCGTGCTGGCCTGTGCGGCCGAAGCCGCACCGCAATTGACCATCTATACCTACGATTCGTTCGCTTCCGAGTGGGGCCCAGGCCCGAAAATCAAACAAGCCTTTGAAAAACAGTGTGGCTGCGAGATCGCCTTTGTGCCACTCGAAGACGGCGTGGCGATCCTCAATCGTCTGAAACTTGAGGGCGCGCACAGTCAGGCGGATCTGGTGATTGGCATGGATGAAGCCATGCTGCCGGATGCACGCAGCAGCCTGCTGTTTGCCGAGCACAAGGTCGATCTGCAACCCATCACGCTGCCCGGCGGCTGGCAGGACACCACCTTCCTGCCGTTCGATTATGGCCACTTCGCCTTCGTCTATGACAGCAGCAAGCTCAAGCAGGTCCCCAAGAGTCTGAGCGAGCTGGCCGCGCGTCAGGATCTGAAAGTGATCTACGAAGACCCGCGCACCAGCACGCCGGGCCAGGGCTTGCTGATGTGGGTCAAGCAAACCCAGGGCGACCAGGCCCCCGCCTTCTGGCAACAGCTGGCCAAACATACCGTGACCGTCACCAAGGGCTGGAGCGAGGCTTACGGCATGTTCCTCAAGGGCGAAGCGGATCTGGTGCTCTCCTACACCACGTCGCCGGCTTACCACCGCCTGGCCGAGCAGAAGAACCAGTACAAGGCCGCCATGTTCAGTGAGGGCCACTATCGCCAGGTCGAGGTCGCGGCCCAGCTGAAGTCTGCGCCGCACTCGGAGCTGGCAGCGCGCTTCATGCAATTCATCCTGCAACCGGAATTCCAGAGCCTGATCCCGACCGGCAACTGGATGTATCCGGTGACCGCCGTGGCGCTGCCGCAGCATTTCAACATGGATGAGACGCCAAGCCAGAGCCTGCATCTGGACCAGGCGCGCATCGGTAGCGAACGCAAAGCCTGGCTGCGTGAATGGCTGCAGGCGGTGAGCCGCTAAGTGACGCCCGCCACCAGCCGCTCACTCGCTCTTCGGTTTCCGGTCGCCCGTTTATGGTGGGGACCGGGCGCGCTGGCGCTCGGCGTGCTGGTGCTGCTCGGCCTCGGCCCCTTGCTGGCGCTGTTGTTGAACGGTGGCGAGGCCCCCGCCGCACTGTGGCAAGATCCCTATCTGCGCCATGTGGTGCGCTTTAGCCTGCTGCAAGCCGGGCTGTCGATGCTCCTCAGCGTACTGCTGGCGTTGCCGGTGGCGCGGGCGCTGCATCGACGCCGCTTCCCTGGGCGCCAGCTGTTGCTGCAACTGTTCGGCATCTCGCTGGTACTGCCGGTGATCATTGCGTTGTTTGGCCTGGTGGCCGTGCATGGTCAGCAAGGGTGGCTACCCCAGCTGCTGCGGGCCTGTGGCTGGCAGCCAGGCAGCTATCTATATGGCCTCAGCGGCATTTTGCTGGCGCACCTGTTTTTTAACCTGCCGCTGGCGGCACGCTGGTTGCTGTTCGCCCTGGAGGCGATCCCCGAGTCGCAATGGCGTCTGGCCAGCCAACTGGGCCTGCGCGGCTGGAGCCTGTGGCGCATCGTCGAATGGCCGGCGTTGCGCCCCCAGCTGCCGGCACTGGCGAGCCTGATTTTCCTACTTTGTTTTTCCAGCTTTACCACAGTGATGGCGCTCGGTGGCGGTCCGGCGGCCACCACACTGGAGGTGGCCGTCTATCAGGCGCTGCGCTTTGATTTCGATCTGGCTACCGCGGCCCAGCTGGCGTTGTGGCACCTGCTGCTCGGGGCGCTGGCCTTGTTGTGGCACCACCAGAGCCAGCTGCCGCCGCCACGTGCCAGCCGCACCCCGGGCGGCGTGTGGCGGCCGGATCGTCACACCCTGGGCGGACGGCTCATGGATGGGGGCGCCCTGCTGCTGGAACTGTTGCTGTTTGTGCCGCCGTTGCTGGCCATCGTCAGCAGCGGCCTGCATCCGGGGCTGTGGCAGGCGCTGCTGATGCCGGCGCTGTGGCGCGCGCTGGCCACCTCGTTGCAGATCGGTGCCGGTGCCGCCTCGCTGGCGGTGCTGCTCAGCCTGCTGTTGTTGTTCAGCAGCCGCCACCTGCGACTGCGGCTCGGACGCCCCCAGCTGGCACAGCTGCTGGAGTCGAGCGGCTCGCTGATCCTGCTGGTGCCTACCGCAGTGCTCAGCACCGGGCTGTTCATCCTGCTGCGCCCCTATGCCAACCTGTTTGGCCTCGGTTTCTGGCTGGTGATGCTGCTCAATGCGCTGGCCAGCCTGCCCTATACGCTGCGCTGCCTGCAACCGGCGCTGCAGCAAGCGGTGCTGCGTTATGAACGCCTGGCGGTCAGTCTCGGCCTGCAGGGTTGGGCACGCTGGCGTTATCTGGAGTGGCCGCTGTTGCGCCAGGCCCTCGGCCGTGCGCTGGCGCTGGCGTTGATCTTCTCGCTTGGCGACCTCGGCGCGGTGGCGATGTTTGGTAGCGCCGAGCTGCAAACCCTGCCCTGGTTGCTGTTCCAGCAGCTGGGTAGCTATCACCTGTCTCAGGCCGCCGCCACGGCGCTGTTGCTGCTGTTGTTATGTGTCGGCCTGCTGTCGCTGGTCGAATGGCTGTTTGGAGGCCGAGATGCTGATCTGTGAAGATCTGATGCTGCAACGCGGCGACGAGACCTTCCGCTTCTCGTTGACGTTGCAACCTGGCGAATTACTGGTGCTGGTAGGTCCCAGCGGTGCCGGCAAGAGCACGTTGCTGGATCTGCTGGCCGGTTTTGCCACCCCGCAGCGGGGCTCGCTGAGCTGGCAGGGGCAGTCGTTGCTGGCGTTGCCACCGGCCCAGCGCCCGTTCACCACGCTGTTCCAGAGCGACAACCTGTTTGACCACCTGACGGTGGCACAGAACATCGGTCTGGGATTGAGTCCGACGCTGCGCCTGAGTCACGCCCAGCGCCAGCAGGTCGCGCAAGCGGCGGCACGCATGGGGTTGGGCGATCGCCTCGCCAGCCTGCCGCCGCAGCTTTCCGGTGGCCAGCAACAACGGGTGGCGCTGGCGCGCTCCCTGGTACGCCAACGGCCGCTGTTGCTGCTCGACGAGCCGTTCTCGGCACTCGACCCGGCGCTGCGCCAGGAGCTGTTACGCGAGATCCACCGCCTGACCCGGGACGAAGGGATTGGCGTGCTGCTGATCTCGCACCATCCGCAGGAAGCCCGCGACGTCGCCGACCGGCTGGCGCTGCTGGAGCAAGGGCGCATCGTGTTCTGTGGCGCAGCCAGCGCACTGGATACGCCGGAACATGGGGCGCTGCGCCGCTATCTGGGACACGACACCGGCGCTAGCTAGGGCGCCATCAGACGAAGGGGGCCCGCAGGCCCCCTGAGTTGTGAAGGCGACAGCGTGCTGGATGCCCGCCGCCGCACGCAGTGGTGGTCAGAGATTCTCCTCGGCAAACGACGCCAGACGGCTGCGGATCACGCCGTTGAGGTAGATGTTGGCGCTGCCTTCGAAATCCTTGAAGCGTTCGACGATATAGGTCAGGCCGGATGTCACCGGCGTCAGGTAAGTGGAATCGATCTGCGCCAGGTTGCCGGAACAGACCAGCTTGGTGCCCTCACCACAGCGGGTGATGATGGTCTTGAGCTGCGATGGTGTCAGGTTCTGGCACTCGTCGAGCAGCACGAAGGTGTTCTGCAGGCTACGGCCGCGCATGAAGTTGACCGATTTGAACTGGATGTTGGCCTTCTCCATGATGTACTGCAGCGACCCCTCCTTGCTGACATCATGCTTGTGCAGCACCTCCAGCGTATCGGTCACTGCCGCCAGCCACGGCATCATCTTCTCCTCTTCGGTGCCGGGCAGGAAACCGATGCTTTCGGCGATCTCCGGTGTGTTGCGCGTGACGATGATGCGCTCGTAGATGCCACGCTCAATCACCAGCTCCAGTGCCGCGGCCATCGCCAGCAGGGTCTTGCCGCAGCCCGCCGGGCCGGTCAGGATCACCAGATCCAGCGTCGGATCGAGCAGCGCATCCAGTGCCATCGCCTGGTAGATGTTCTTCGGATGCACCCCCCAGGCATGGCGCCCCATCAGGCGTTCGCGGCCAATATCCTTGATCTGCAACCGGCCGTTGTCGCGCCCCTGCACGCGGCCGGCAAACTGCTCCTGCTCGTCCAGCAGATACTGGTTGATGTGAGTATCGGGGACCTTTTCTTCGGCCACCCAGTGGTAGACATCGCGCCCGCTGCTGGTGGTATCGACCTCGCCGACCCGCTCCCAGAAGTCGCCCTCCAGACGCTGGAACCCCTTGGCCAGCAGGCGAATGTCGTCGATCAGCTGATCGGTACGGTAATCCTCCACATGCTTGAGACCGGTGCCCTTGGCCTTCAGACGCATGTTGATGTCTTTGGTCACCAGCACCACCTGGCGTTCGGGATGACTCTTTTGCAGGTAGAGCGCCGCATTGATGATGCGGTTGTCATTCTCCTTGTTGGTGAATACCGCTTCGCCTTCCGGCAGGTTGTGGTCGGCAAAAATCGCCAACCGTCCGGTACTGTGCTCGCCACCCCGCTGTCCCAGCCAGACCCCTTCGGCAATCTGTTCGGGAGTGGCCTCGCGAAACACATCCTCCAGGGTACGGATCGCCACCCGCGCTTCGCGGCTGACATCCTTCTGGCGATCCTTGATGTTGTCGAGCTCTTCCAGCACCGTCATCGGGATGATGACGTCGTGTTCCTGAAAAGAGTAAATGGCGAGGGGTTCGTGGAGCAGAACATTGGTGTCGAGGACAAACAGCTTACGATCGTCGCTCTCCATAGGCAGCCTCCCTGGTTGGTCGCGGATCCGGTCAATGACGTTCCGATGACAGTTACACCACAGCCGGATGACAGGACTATGACTCGATTCCACCGTACACCCGTTGTTGACCGGGCTGCAACCGCCGTCTGCCGCCGTTTGCGAGCCAGCCAGCAAAAAAAACCTTAGCCGGCAATGAGTTGCCCGCCAGCGCCACCATTTGCACCCTGCAGCAGCACGCCAAAAGCGGAAGCTCAGCTTCCGATCGCTACACCGATGCGGAAGCAGATTTCAGTCATTTTATGATTTAAAAACAATCACTTAAACAATAAAATAGCCGCGACTTTGCCAGCGCATATCGTGCTGGCGCCGCGCTGCGTGTCAGAGGATTGCTCCATGTCGGTATCACAGATGAAACTTGCCATCGATGATGGCTCCACCAACGTCAAGGTCAGCTGGATCGAGCACGGCAGCCTGAAGACCATCGTCTCGCCGAACTCGTTTCGCAAGGACTGGAAGAGTGCCGCGCTGCTGCGTGGCCAGAAGGTGTACAACTACACGATTGGCACCACCAAATACACCTATGATGCCACGTCGGACAAGGCGCTCTCGACCACCCACATCGAGTACCAGTACGACGATCTGAACCTGCTGGCGGTGCACCATGCACTGCTGCAGACCGGACTGCCGCCGCAACCGGTCAGCATAGTGGTGACCCTGCCGATCACCGAGTACTACCACCCGGATGATTGCCAGAAGAACGAGGCGCGCATCGAGGCCAAGCGCCGCAACCTGATGCGCGACATCAGCCTGAACAAGGGCGAGCTGTTCAAGATTGTGCATGTCGAAGTGATGCCGGAGAGCCTGCCGGCGGCGCTGTCCCATCTGCTGAACGCCAACTGCAACGAGTTTACCAAGTCCCTGGTGATCGACTGCGGTGGCACCACGCTGGACATGGGTATCATCGTCGGCGAGTTTGACGACGTGTCGGCCATCTACGGCAACAACGAGATTGGCGTCTCCATGGTGACCGATGTCGCGCGCAAGGCGCTGGCCGCCGCCGACAGCGACTCCAGCTACCTGGTGGCCAACGAGCTGATCAAGCGCCGCCACGATCTCGACTTCGTGCAGAGCATCGTCAACGACGAGAGCAAGATCCCGGCGATCCTCGACAAGATCGAGACCCGCATCCGCGAACTGGGCGATCAGGTGGCCTATGAGGCGAAGAAGTTCGCCAAGCATCCGAACCGCGTCTATCTGGTGGGCGGCGGCGCGCCGCTGATCGAAGATGCGATCCGCGAAGCCTATGCCACGCTGGGCGATCGCGTCGTGCTGATCGACAACCCGCAAAGCGCGCTGTCACGCGAGATCTGCCTGTATCACGCCGAGGATACCAGCGTCGAGATCGAAAGCCCGGTTCTGCTCGAGGTCGGGGATGAGTAACGGCGGCGCCCGCAAACTCAACCTGACGCTGTACGTCAATCCGGAAACCTCGGAAGCGGATCGCCGCGCCGTGGCGGTGTTGCAGCAGTGGTATCGGCAAGCCAAGCAGAGCCACAGCGAACGCGCCGATCTGGACATGCTGGTACGCCTGTTCCACCGCGACATCTACATGGCCGGGCTGTTTCTCTATCAACTGAGCCCGCGCTTATGCCGCTCGCTGGCGCTGGCCAACGAGGAGCCCGAGGCGCGCATCGACAGCCTGCTGCAACAGCTCGAGATCTGCGGCCTGTGGCAAGCAGAAGCCACGGCGCCGGCCGCAAGCGCCGATGCCCAGGTCAGCGCCCAGCTGGAAGCGCTGCAGCAGTGGTTGCAACGCACGCTGCAGGAACAAAGCGAGGCGCCGGCGGCGCCCACCAGCGTGGATAGCAGTGCGCTGCCCGAGGCACTGCAGCTGCAGTGGCAACAGCAGCAACAACAGATGGCGCAGATGCAGGAACAGATGCAGCAGTTGCGCCAGCTGGCCGAGGCCCAGAGCCTGCAGTTGCAGCGCCTGCGCGCCGCCCCGGCGGCCAGCGGCCGTGCCGGCGAGGCGTCAGGCAGCCCGAGCCCCGCCGCCAGCCAGAGTGGCCCGCAAACCGCGACCCTCAGCGACGTCGCGCCCGATCCGGAGCGGCTGCGCCGCATCAAGCAAAAAGGGCTGTTCTGAGCCAGCCGCGCCCCAGCCAGTCTGCCGACTGGCTGGGGCTGTTTTGCACGCCCGTGCCGCCCCCCTGCTCCGCGCCCTTGCCGCCCCCGCGGGCCGCATCTCTCCCCGCACAGAACCCGCACAGACCCCGCGATTATTAAATCAAACTTAATAATCGCGTTTTCCAGACGCTGCTTTGAGCGTGGAATCACGCTCGTGCCACCCCGCTAACCAGGCCTGTCCCGCCCAGACCCCGCGATTATTAAATCAAACTTAATAATCACGTTTTCCAGACAGTGGTTTGGGCGTGGAATCACGTTCGTGCCACCCCCTGTCCCCGCGCCAGCGGGCGGCGTGTGGCCAGTGAAATCACGGCAAATCAGGCGCTTGCAGACAAACGTTTCCTGCCGCACCAGCACTGGCGCCGCGCCATGCAAAAACATCGCCAGCCATCACACTTTTGTGTAGAATACGCGCCCACCCGAGCCGGCCAGGATGGCCACCACAGACAGGGGCGTTTGGCAAAGCGCACTCCGCCAGCCCATTGGCGAGCGCGCTTTGCGAACACCCCCTGGAACCTTTAGAGGACACCGAAGAGATGGAAAACACTCGACCGATCCGCCGCGCCCTGCTGAGCGTCTCAGACAAGACCGGCATTGTGGAGTTTGCCCGCGCCCTGCAGGCTCGTGGCGTAGAACTGCTCTCCACCGGCGGAACCGCTCGCCTGCTGGCCGATGCTGGCCTGCCGGTAACCGAAGTCTCCGATTACACCGGCTTCCCGGAAATGATGGATGGCCGCGTCAAGACCCTGCACCCTAAGGTTCATGGCGGCATCCTCGGCCGTCGCGGCACCGATGACGGCATCATGGCCGAACATGGCATCAGCCCGATCGATCTGGTGGCCGTCAACCTGTATCCGTTCGCCGCCACCGTCGCCAAGCCGGATTGCTCGCTGGCCGACGCCATCGAGAACATCGACATCGGCGGCCCGACCATGGTGCGTTCCGCGGCCAAGAACCACAAGGATGTCACCATCGTCGTCAACGCCCGTGACTACGACCGCGTGATCGCCGAAATGGACAGCAACGCCAACTCGCTGAGCTATGCCACCCGTTTCGATCTGGCCATCGCCGCGTTCGAACACACCGCCGCCTACGATGGCATGATCGCCAACTACTTCGGCACCAAGGTGCCCAGCTATGGCGTCACCGACGAGGCCAGCGAAGGCTCCAAGTTCCCGCGCACCATCAACTTCCAGTTCATCAAGAAGCAGGACATGCGCTACGGCGAAAACGCCCATCAGGCCGCTGCGTTCTATGTCGAAGCCGACGTGCAGGAGGCCTCGGTCGCCACCGCCACCCAGCTGCAAGGCAAGGCGCTCTCCTACAACAACATCGCCGATACCGATGCGGCGCTGGAGTGTGTCAAGGAGTTCATCGAGCCGGCCTGTGTCATCGTCAAGCACGCCAATCCGTGCGGCGTGGCGCTCGGTGACGACATTCTGCAAGCCTACGATCGCGCCTACCAGACCGATCCGACCTCGGCGTTTGGTGGCATCATCGCCTTCAACCGCGAGCTGGACGGCGCCACTGCCGAAGCCATCGTCAGCCGTCAGTTTGTCGAGGTGATCATCGCCCCGGCAGTGTCCGCAGAGGCCCGCGCCGCCGTAGCCAAGAAGGCCAACGTACGCCTGCTGGAGTGCGGTTTCTGGACTCACAAGAGCAACGCAGTCGACGTCAAGCGCGTCAACGGCGGCCTGCTGGTGCAGGATCGCGACCAGGGCATGGTCAGCCTGCGCGACCTCAAGGTGGTCAGCAAGCGCCAGCCCACCGAGAAGGAGCTCGAAGAGCTGCTGTTCTGCTGGAAGGTCGGCAAGTTCGTCAAGTCCAACGCCATCGTCTATACCCAAAACGGTCAGACCATTGGCATCGGCGCCGGCCAGATGAGCCGTGTCTACTCCGCGAAGATCGCCGGCATCAAGGCCGCCGATGAAGGGCTCAAGGTCGAAGGCTCCTGCATGGCCTCCGACGCCTTCTTCCCGTTCCGCGACGGCATCGATGCCGCCGCCGCTGCGGGCGTGCGTTGTGTCATCCAGCCGGGTGGCTCGATGCGCGATCAGGAGGTGATCGACGCCGCCGACGAACACGGCATGGTGATGGTGTTTACCGGCATGCGCCACTTCCGCCATTAATCATGACAGGCCGCCTGCGGGCGGCCTTCTGTTGCACAGCCATTGAGAGCGCGGATGCCGACGCATCCCCCTTTTTTTCGCCGGGGCCTCGCCCCGACCAGAGGATGGAATAGATGAAAGTACTGGTGATCGGTAACGGTGGTCGTGAACACGCCCTGGCCTGGAAGGCCGCCCAATCCCCATTGACCGAACAGGTGTTCGTGGCGCCGGGTAATCCGGGAACCGCCCGCGAAGCCAAGGTGCAGAATGTTGCCATCAGCGCCACCGATATCGCGGCGCTGGTCGCGTTTGCGCAGCAAGAACAAATTGGTCTGACCATTGTCGGCCCGGAGGCCCCGCTGGTGATCGGTGTCGTCGACGCCTTCCGCGCCGCCGGCCTGACCATTTTCGGACCGACCCAGGCCGCCGCCCAACTCGAAGGCTCCAAAGCCTTTACCAAGGATTTCCTCGCCCGCCAGCAGATCCCGACCGCCGAGTACCAGAACTTTACCGCAGTGGAGCCCGCACTGGCCTACCTGCGTGAGAAGGGTGCCCCGATCGTCGTCAAGGCCGATGGCCTGGCTGCCGGCAAGGGGGTAATCGTCGCGATGACGCTACAGGAGGCTGAAGACGCGGTGCGCGACATGCTCTCCGGCAACGCCTTCGGCGAAGCGGGCAGCCGCGTGGTCATCGAAGAGTTCCTCGACGGTGAAGAGGCGTCGTTCATCGTCATGGTCGATGGCAAGAACGTGCTGCCGATGGCCACCAGCCAGGATCACAAGCGGGTTGGTGACGGTGATACCGGTCCGAACACCGGCGGCATGGGTGCCTACTCGCCGGCGCCGGTCGTCACGCCCGAGATCCACCAGCGCGTGATGGAACGCATCATCATGCCCACAGTGCAGGGCATGGCCGCAGAGGGCAACGTCTACACCGGTTTCCTCTACGCGGGCCTGATGATCGACGCGGCGGGCAACCCCAAGGTGATCGAGTTCAACTGCCGCTTCGGCGATCCGGAAACCCAACCGATCATGCTGCGTATGCAATCCGATCTGGTGGAGCTGTGCCTCGCCGCCTGTGCCGGTGAGCTGGATAAGAAAGAAGCCCGCTACGACACCCGCGCCGCCGTCGGCGTGGTGCTGGCCGCGGCCAACTACCCGGACGAGCCGCAAAAGGGCGACGTCATTTCGGGTCTGGACGCCGGCAACAATGTCGACGTCAAACTGTTCCAGGCCGGGACTGCCGAACAGGATGGCCAGGTGGTGACCGCCGGCGGACGCGTATTGTGTGCCACGGCGCTCGGTCACAGCGTGCTGGAAGCCCAGCAGAAGGCTTACGAGCTGGCTCGTCAGGTGAGCTGGGATGGGCTCTTCTATCGCAGTGACATCGGCTATCGCGCGATCGCACGTGAGCAGAAGCACTAATCACCGATTTTTTACCTCAAGAAGCCACCTTTTGGTGGCTTTTTTACTTTCTAAAATCGAGGTTTACAGAAGAAAATATCGAAACCAGCGTGCTTACGCAAGGTAACCATTTGTAACAAAATTACGAAATTTTACATCAGCACCTGAAAACCTTTTCATTTTTTTTACAGTTGACGAACGTCTCAACTTTGCGTTTTGCCAACAATTCACCGAAAACGGAATCCAAAGAAAACGTTTCCATATCACATCTTTGACCTTGTCTCCTCCCTATAGTGCGCCCCACTACGTACGGGTTCGTACCTTCAGCTGTTGCTGAAAGATGAAAGAAATCCGACGTATGTCTTCGACTTTCAAATGAAAACAAGACCCGGTAAACCTCAACAAGGAATAAAGGTATGGATTTCAGATTCAAGAAACTCGCCTGGTATGTGATGCCAAGCGTTGTCGCGCTGGCTCTGGCTGGTTGCGGCTCAGATAGCGACAACAACACCAACAACGGTGGTGATAAAACAGCCAAGTTCGAGCTGTTGCTGAATACCGGCGACGCTGCAACCAAGGCCGCTAGCAAGGCAACTGCAGCCGATTTCTCCAAGTACAACCTGTATATCTGGAACTCTGGTGATTGCACCATCGCTGATTCATCCATCAATACCGATGGCAAATGGGGTGAAATCCATAACCAACCGACCAGCGTCAGCTCCCGCGGCAACCCAGTTTGGGATCTGAAAGTCACCGCTGATGAAGGCTGTTTCAACCTGATCGTCCGTGAAGACGTCGATGGCAACGGCAAGTTCGAAGACAGTGACAAGAAATACGGCGGCGACCGTAAGCTGTCGATCACTGCTGCCAGCAAAGAAGCTTATGCCTGGCCAACCAGCGACAATATCTATCCCTCTTTCGAGGCTGCCGTTGATGGTCTGACAGGCCTGAGCGGTGCATCCGCCCACATCATCTCTGCCGATACGCTGGTGTGGAACAAGGCTGATACCGCCAAAGAAGTGCGCATCTATCACAGCGCCGATGCGTCATTCGCCAGCACTGGTACCAAGCTGCCAGCAGGTGATTACATCACGCTGACCGCAACCGGCGAGAGTTACGACGGTGACGGCACCTATATGGATGGGTTCAAGAAATTCACCATTTCGGCCGAGGATCAAGCCAAACTCAAAGATCTGCTGAAAGAACAACTGGTCGCAGTTGCCGTCAGCAGCAGCGATACCGTTCTGGCCACCACTCAGATTCAAACGTCCAAACTGCTGGATGCCCTGTATGCCGACAAGGCCAAGGCCCAAGAATATGGCGCAATCATCGGCCAGGATGGCGTAACGTTCCGTCTGTGGGCTCCGACTGCCAAGAGCGTCAAGCTGGCCCTGTACAATGCGGACAAGACCTTCAAAGAAACCAAGGACATGGCTTTCGACAGCGAAACCGGTTCATGGAGCTACAGCGGTGATGTGGCTGAAGGCACCCTGTATCGCTACAAGGTCGAAGTCTATCACCCGATGTCATTGAAGGTTGAGAGCTATGAGGTCACCGACCCCTACTCACTGAGCCTGTCAATGAACTCCGAGTTCAGTCAGGTGATCAATCTGGAAGATCCGAGCCTGAAGCCTGAAGGCTGGGATGATGTCCAGGCACCACACAAGCAACTGGATAATCCGGCCAAGATCGTCACGCTGGAAACGCACATCCGCGACTTCTCTGCTCTGGATGAATCCACTCCAGCCGCACACCGCGGTAAATATATGGCGTTTACCGACACTGACTCTGTGCCGGTCAAGCATATGAAGGAACTGGCCGAAAACGGTGTGACGCACATGCACCTGATGCCAACCTTTGATATCGCCACCGTCAACGAAGACCCAACCAAGGTCGTCAACCTGAATGACTCCTTCAAGAAGCTGTGTGAAGTCAACACCGCGGTCAAGGAGTCCGAATTCAAGGACAAGTGCACCAGCGACACCACGCTGAAAGCAACCTTGGAAAGCCTGAAGGCACAGGACAGCAAGAGCAACCCTGTGATTCAACGCCTGTATAACTATATCCGTGGTGTTGACTCCTTCAACTGGGGCTATGATCCGTTCCACTACACAGTTCCGGAAGGCTCTTACGCCACCGATGATGCGGTAGACAGCCCAGAGCGGATCAAGCAGTTCCGCGAGATGGTGAAATCCATCAAGGAAAATATTGGTATGAACGTGGTGATGGACGTCGTCTACAACCACACCAATGCGGCCGGCCCGAGCTCTAAGTACTCAGTACTGGATAAGGTCGTTCCTTGGTACTACCAACGTCTGAACGAAACCACAGGCTCCGTCGAAAACTCAACTTGCTGCTCTAACACGGCACCGGAAAATGCCATGTTTGCCAAGCTGATCGAAGATTCATTGACCACCTGGGCCAAGGAATACAAGATCGACGCCTTCCGCTTTGACCTGATGGGTTTCCACCCACTGGCACAATCCAAGGAAGCACTGGAGAAGGTTCGCAAAGTCAATCCAGACATGTTCTTCTATGCCGAAGGCTGGGACTTTGGTGAAACCGCCAATAACCGCCGTTTCGTCACCACTACCCAACCGAACACAGGCGGTACCGGTATTTCTACCTACTCCGACCGTGCTCGTGATGCGGTCCGTGGCGGTAGCCCATTCGATTCAGGTGATGGTATCCGCAAGACTCAAGGTTTCGGGAACGGTGCTTATGTCGTACCAAATGAAGCCGTCACTCAGAACGATGAGCTGCTGAAGAGTGCCCTGCATCAATCAGATCTGACCATGCTGGGTATGGCGGGTAACCTGAAAGCATTCACCCTGATTGACAAGACGGGCTTGCCGGTCAAGGGATCTGAGCTTGACTATAACGGCCAAAAGGCTGGCTATGCTGTTGAGCCATGGGAAGTGCTGAACTACGTGACCAAGCACGATAACCAAACCCTGTGGGATAACATCAACTACAAGGTTGCCGCTGATGTCAGCCTGCAAGATCGTGTGAAGATGCAAGCCATCTCCATCGCGACCGCTATGCTGGGACAAGGCATTCCTTTCACCGATATCGGTAGTGAATTGTTACGCTCCAAGTCATTCGAGCGTGATTCATACGACTCAGGTGACTGGTACAACAAGGTTGACTACACCCTCGAAGACAACAACTTCGATAAGGGCTACCCACGCAGTGACAAGGATCAGTCCAACTATGATCTCATCGAAAGCGTCCTGAAGACGGCCCAGAAGCCAACCAAGGCTGACATGCAACAAATGGTCAGCTACTTCGAAGAACTGACTCGCCTGCGTAAAGAAAACCCGCTGTTGACGCTGGGTAAGGGCGAAGAAGTCGTCAAACGTGTTGACTTCCGCAATGTCGGTCCGGAACAAGTTCCTGGTCTGATCGTCATGACTATTGATGATGGTGTCTCTGCAGGTACGGATATTGACCCAGCCAACGATGCAGCGGTCGTCATCATCAACTCCACTCCGAATAGCCAGACCGTTGGCGACTTCAAGGATGGCGATGACAAGGCGATTACCCTGGAAGGCTTCCAGCTGAGCGCAGCCCACAGCAAGGATAACTCCATTGCCGGTGATGCCAGCTTCGCTGATGGCCACTTCACTGTTCCTGCCTGGTCTGCTGCCGTGTTCGTCAAGCCGCAAGGTGCCGAACGTGGTACCGGTCTACCGCTCAGCAAGAAGGACAACCCAAATCTGCCACCATTTGGTGAAACACCGCTTTATCTGAAGGGCCTTTTCGGTACTCAGTGGGGCACAGAAAACCAGATGACCTTCAGCTCAAACTATATGTATGCCGTAGATATAGTCGTGACTGACGCCGATCTGGCCGCTCACACGGATGGGCTGTTCCAATGGGGTGTCAAGGTGGCCGATGAGAAGTTTGCATCCGTCAACTATGGCAAGTGCGATAGCGATGCCACTGCTCTGGAAGTAGGCAAGACCGTAGCCCTGTGCCCGGCAGCCAAGGACAACCTGCCGTTCAGTGCAACCAAGGCTGGTACCTACCACTTTGTGTTTACTGCACAAAACAAGGACAAACCAACCCTGGCGGTATCCTACACTGAACCGGCAGCCGCTTGTACCGAACTGCCAACTTCATCCGAAGTCGGCCCGTTGGGTGCCATGAAGCTGGCTCTGCGTGGTGACCACTCCTCTTGGAATTGGGATGCCAACTACCAGTTGACCTATAAAGGCAATAACATTTACCAGTTCGTATTGAACAACACCGCCGCGTTCAAGGCTCAATTCAAGATCGCGGATGACACAAAGAACTGGGACAATCAGTTCTATCCGGTCAATACCAAGGGTGACATCCTGGCCCCGATGGAAGCTGAGACTGTCTACGATGCCAAGGCTGGTATCGGTGGTAGCGGTGGTGCGTTCTCCAACACCAGCATCACACTGCCGGCCGGTAAGTGGAGCTTCCAGCTGAAGATCAACGATGGTGCTGATGTCAGCAAGACCGGTGTCTGGTCGAAGATGTCTGTTTGCCAAATCAAGTAATTGACTACCTAGTCTCATATCGAAGCCGGTCATCTGACCGGCTTTTTTATTCCCGACATACTACTGACCGTTATGGCACCGCACGGCACTGCTCTTTGCTGACGTGATAACGAGCGGTATTGAGTAGTCAACTTCAGCAGATGCTGCGACGTTCAAAATAACACCAGAGTGTTCAGTTTCGATTCAGTCTATCCACGCTAAAATCCGGCGGCACACTGCACCGGAGTATCAGCGATGGCCACGACATTGCTTGAAATCAGCCAATCACTCTTGTTTATTGAATACCTGCGCCATGCTGGCATCCGACCGCCACAGCAGCATCAGGATTGGGAATACCGCATTGGCGCTGAGGTTCTGGCACGGATACTCTGGTTGCAAGGACAGCCGCGCTACTTTATCGCTGCTCAGCTGATGAGCAAGCCGGCACCAAATTAACTTTTTCTCCGCAGAATTGTATCGTGTCATCACTGAGGCTTTGACCGCAGAGGCTTTTTGCTGTTCAATGCGGGCAAGACAACCCTGGCATCATCCGGGATGCTCTGTAAATGGGTTAGGGGTTGTTGTTCATGAGTGCCGACCGTAGTTCTGCGGTCTGACCACGCGCACCCTTATCTTCAGGTTTCCTATGGCAAACGTACAACAAAACAATCCGCTTCACGGCATCACCCTTGAGGCACTACTGAGCCAGTTGGTCAACCGTTTTGGTTGGGAACAACTGTCAGCCAAGCTGCCGATTAACTGTTTCTTGAATGATCCCTCGCTGAAATCCAGCTTGACGTTTCTACGCAAGACGCCGTGGGCGCGTGAGAAACTCGAGGAGATCTACCTGGCGTCACTACAGACCGCCACAGAAGGCTCTGACGCGCCTGAGGCGCCACGCAAGATATTGCGTCGTCGGCTGCCTGCAACCACCAGCACGATTGAATCCGCAGCGCCTCCCGCCCAGGAAGAGGCCGCACCTATCGCAGTCGATGATGACAGCACAGAAGCCGCACCGCAGCCTCGCCCCCGCATCAGCCACAAAGAGAAACCACGCCGCACCTCATCACGCGATAACCGTGATAGCCGTGACAAACGTGGTGCCGGTAAAACGGAACGCCAAGGTGCTGACGGCAAGAGCAAACGCTATGGCAGCAAAGAAAGCGGCCAGCCAACAGGCTCAGGCCGCCCACAGCGTGAGCGCCGTCCCAGTGCTGAAACCAACCTGCTGTGGCGTAACGACGCCGACCCGGTGGAGAAAGAGCGCCTATTGCAGCAGCGCTATGCCGAACAACTGAGCAAGGGCAGCAAGAGCGGTAAGGATAAAGAAAAACGGCCAGCCGATAAGGGTAATGCCGATCACGCTAAGCGCCCGCGTCGCCAGCCTAACACCAAGACCCAGGCACAAGGTGCCGGCGAAGGCAACAAACCCGCGTCACCGTGGGGCAAGCCAGGGCAGAAAAAACGTCCACGCCCACAAGACGATCAGGCGTGAGGACACCATATGGCCCTCAGAATTGAATACCAGTTCCATGGTGAACCCAAGTCGATTCGTTTTGCTAACGACCAATATCATGATCACTATGAGGCATTGGCTGCGGCAGAAAAAATCGACCTGACGGCATTTCTGGCAATGGAAAAACAAATTGCCAGCCTTACTCGGGATAAAAAGGCACTCCGTGATTATCGGGAGAATGAATTTATCCGTTTTGGATTTACCGATATACAGGTTATTCGAGAATAAATTCTGGCCATATTAGCCATATAAAAAAGCCACCGTTACTATTTAGGTGGCTTTTTTTATGCAACGAAGACAGTCTAACGCTGCAATATAAACTTTTCGATCACATGAGCAACGCCATCCTCTTCATTACTGAAGGTGACATAATCTGCTTTCTGTTTTAATGATGCAGTCGCATTCCCCATTGCAACGCCTAGGCCAGCATAATCCAGCATATGGGCATCATTACCCGCATCGCCAACACAAATCACTGCCTCGGCATCAATATTCAAATAACCGGCTAATTGGGCAATACCATTCCCCTTATTACAATCCGGATGCAGAAATTCCAGGAAATAGGGTGTACTCAATAATACGGTATATCGCCGGTTAATCTCTTCAGGTAAATGATGCATCGCATTGGCCAATAATTCCGGTTCATCAACCATCATTATTTTAAGGATCTGCTCATCATCAGGCAGCGTAGAAAAATCAACCAATGTTAAAGTCAGATCATTATGGGATCGCTCCACTTCGGTATAACGGCTATTGCGTGGAGCAATTAATCCTCGTTGTTGGGAGAAGGCATGAATATTGACACCCAGTTGCTGGCTTAACTGATAAAGCGCACGCGCATCTTGGCCGCTGAGCATATTCCGACTCAGCACTTTTCCGGAACCAACATTCTGAATCAAGGCGCCATTGTAACTGAGGACATAGTCCTCATGGCTGGTCAGAGCCAACAGTTGCAGAAAACGCTCCATCCCGACCAGAGGCCGCCCCGAAGCCAACACCACGTGTACACCGGAAGAGCGGGCATCGGCAATCGCCTGTTGAGTTCTGACTGAAATCGAACCATCTTCTCGCAACAGGGTGCCGTCCATATCCAGTGCTATCAATTTATACATCATTTACCTCGCTAAAACGCAACCGGTTGCAGAGCATCTTCTCATATTGTCAGTCTCAAAACATCTTTTGACGCAATGTCATGTCACACACAAGAGCAAAAAATATAACAAATTGATTTATATGGATTTAAATATTGCATGCTCTTTGCTTGCTAACCTGGTATCCCCACCGAGCGCGCAGGAGCACAAAACATGAACATGACAGACAAGGAACAAGCTCGATTGAAACGCAAGGCCTGTGAGCTGGCCGCCCAGATTCATGACATCGTCGAGGAGCGTTTATGGCAAGACTATCGACAGCTACCGAACTTGTGTCAGCGGCTAATTGACAACATCGAAGCCGTTACCCAGGGTGCCAAAAGCGATGCGTCACTTGAGGTAAGAGCGCAACACCTTGATTAGGCCTTCGCTGGCTTCGTTATCCTCGCCCGGAACCAGGGGTTGCATATGATCGCGAATGTGCCCCTCAATCACCTGCGACATCAGGCCATTGGTCGCGCCCCGTATTGCGGCGATCTGTTGCAAGACCGCATAACACCCCTGCTCCTCCTGCAAGGCCCTTTCCAAGGCATCCAATTGACCTTTGAGCCGTCGCACGCGATTCAGTAGCGCTTTTTTGTCTTTTTGGGTATGACTCATCTTGCCCCCTTCTGTTTGCGGCATGAATTATCGCGTGAATACGCTTGTTCAGAATACTAGGGGGGGGTATATTTCAGGAATCATTTCTTCTGGATTCAGCTTATGCACGCATCCCACCATACTACTGCATTCACCTGTGGCCAATCCGGCGCTTTCGCCCGGCCGAATCAGCAGAATGAACGGCGTATTCAACTGGTTGTACTGATCACCGCCGTCATGATGGTGATTGAAATCCTGGCAGGCTGGCAATACCACTCGATGGCCCTCCTGGCCGATGGCTGGCATATGGGAACCCATGTCTTGGCACTAGGCGTGTCATTGCTGGCCTATGTTTTGTCGCGCCGTTTTGCCGGGGACCACAGATTTGCTTTTGGCACCTGGAAAATCGAGATCCTGGGCGCCTACACCAGCGCACTGCTGCTGGCCATTGTGGCGTTATCCATGATCTGGGAATCCGTGGAACGTCTGCTCTCGCCTGGCGAGATTAACTATGGTGAGTCCATTCTGGTCGCGTTCATTGGTCTCGTCGTTAACCTGATCAGTGCCTGGTTGCTGGGGGGAGACCATCATCACCATGGTCATCATCATCACGACCATGAACACAAGCATGAGCATGACCATGACCACGACCACGACCATGACCATGACCATGACCATGACCATGACCATGACCATGACCATGACCAT